>NZ_JBHJYS010000036.1:64434-77700 GCF_042270245.1 Streptomyces sp. NPDC055955 | reverse complement strand
TCCACCGTCAGGTCCTCAGCGAAATGCCGGTCCCCCGTCGCGTCCGGCACATACTTCACGGTGACAACGATCCTCAAGCTCACGCCGGCTCTCCTGCCCTCTGGTTCCTGAAAGCGACACTATGGCACTCAGTACCCTCTGGCAAGGTACGTGGTGCCAGAGGGGCCGCTTCGGTGTTACGTTCCCGGCATGACTGAGGCGACCAGACCGGCCAAGAAGGCGCCCATGCGCGAGGTGCTCGCCGAGGCGGCGTTCCAGCTCTTCCTCGACCGGGGTTTCGAGCAGACCACGGTCGACGACATCGTCGCCCGTGCGGGTGTCGGGCGCAGGTCGTTCTTCCGGTATTTCCCCTCCAAGGAGGACGCGGTCTTCCCGGATCACGAGCGCTGCCTCGCCGACATGACGGCGTTCCTCGAAGAGGCCGACGGCGGTGACCCGGTGGGAACCGTCTCCGACGCGGCGCGCCTCGTGCTGCGCATGTACGCGGCCAATCCCGAGTTCTCCGTGCAGCGTTACCGCCTCACGCGCGAGGTGCCGGGGCTGCGGACGTACGAGCTGTCGGTGGTGCGGCGCTACGAGCGCACGCTGGCGGGCTATCTGCGGGAGCGGTTCGAGGGGGAGCGGGACGGCGCGCTGCGGGCCGAGGTGATCGCCGCGTCCGTTGTCGCCGCCCATAACAACGGGCTTCGCGCCTGGCTCCGTTCGGGTGGTGAGGGGGACCCGTACGCGGCCGTGGACCACGCTCTGGCGATGGTGCGCGGTGTGTGGAGCGGCGCGGAGCAGGGTGCGGCCCTGCCCGCCGCCGAGGACGAGGTCGTGGTGATGGTCGCCCCGAAAGGCGCCCCGATGTGGCAGGTCGTGCAGCGGATCGAATCGGCGCTGGGGCAGGGCTGAGGGCTCGGTCCGGAGGTGAATCCGGCTTGATTTGGCACTCAGTACCTTTACAGCGTGGAACTCAGTGCCATACGGTGCGGAGGCGCCGACACGAGGTGCGGCGCATCAGAGCCGAGCGCAGGGGGCCGAGCCGTGTCCGAGACAGCAACCCACACCGCGCCGATCGGGCACGAGGTGTCCCGTACCGCGTCGACCGGGACCGACGGGACCGGCCTGACGATCCAGCGCTGCCGATGGTGCGGCACCGCCTCGTTCCGGCGGCTCCTGTGTCCGGTGTGCGCGTCGAGCGATCTTCAGGCCGAGCACAGCGACGGCCTTGGCGTCGTCGTGCAGTCGAGCGTCGTGAACCGGTACACGGGGACGGCGCGCAACGAGTCCCTCGTCCGTTTCCCCGAAGGCTTCGTGTTCCGGTGCCGTGTCGTCGGTGCCGCCCCGAATCTGGTGTGGATCGGCGCGCGGGTGCGCCCGGTGGCCGGCAGCGACCCTGACGCGGGGGAAGTGGTCTTCGAGCTGTGCGACACGGGCGGACGCACCGAATGGCAGTGACTCCGCCGTACGGCGACGACGGGTGGCCCGGCAACCCCGGGCGGCCGTACGCGTACGACAGGTGAGGCGGGCGCACCCGGCGCAGGTCAGAAGTCGACCGGGTCCCGGATCAGCGGGCATGTCATGCAGTGCCCGCCGCCTCGGCCGCGGCCGAGTTCCGCGCCGACGATGGTGATGACCTCGACGCCCGCCTTGCGCAGCAGCGTGTTCGTCTGGGTGTTGCGGTCGTACGTGATGACGACGCCCGGCTCGACCGCGACGGCGTTGTTGCCGCTGTCCCACTGCTGGCGCTCGGAGGCGTAGACGTCGCCGCCGGTCTCGATCACGCGCAGCGCGCCGAGGCCGAGCGCCTTCGCCACGACGTCGACGAACGGGCGCGTGCCCTCGTCGGTGATGTGGAGGCCGGACGGATCGTCGCCGGGGCGCAGCGTGAAGGTGTGGACGGCGTCCATGATGGCCGGATAGAGCGTGACGATGTCACGGTCCGCGAAGGTGAAGACGGTGTCCAGGTGCATGGCGGAGCGCAGCTTCGGCATGCCGGCGACGATGACCTGATCCGCCGCGCCGTTCTCGAACAGCGCGCCCGCCACCTGCGTGATCGCCTGGCGTGAGGTGCGTTCGCTCATGCCCATCAGGACGACGCCGTTGCCCACGGGCATGATGTCGCCGCCCTCGAACGTCGCCTGGCCCCAGTCCCGTTCGGGGTCCCCCCACCACACGGTGGAACCGGCGAAGTCGGGGTGGAACGTGTAGATCGCCTTCATCAGCAGGGTCTCGTCGTGGCGTGCGGGCCAGTACAGCGGGTTGAGGGTGACTCCTTCGTACAGCCAGCAGGTCGTGTCACGGGTGTAGAGGGTGTTGGGCAGGGGCGGCATCAGGTACTCGCGTACGCCCGTCGACTCGCGGACCAGGGCGACATAGTCGGAGCGGAACTCGTCCGGCAGGTCGGTGGTGGCCAGGCCGCCGATCAGATACTCGGTGAGACGGTGCGGGCTCAGCTCGTCGAGGAAGGCCCGGGTGTCGTCCATGAGGCCGAGGCCGACCTCGTTCGCGACGATCTTGCGGTCCAGGAGCCAGGCATTCGCCTCGGGGATCGTCATGGTCTCGGTGAGGAGTTCGTGCAGTTCGACGACGTCGACGCCGCGTCCGCGCAGCTTGTTGACGAAGTCGGCGTGGTCGCGCTGGGCGTTCTCCACCCACATCACGTCGTCGAAGAGGAGGTCGTCGGAGTTGGTCGGGGTGAGCCTGCGGTGGGCGAGGCCGGGCGCGCAGACCAGGACCTTGCGCAGGGTGCCGACCTCGGAATGGACGCCGAGCGCCGGCTCGGCCGTGGTGTCGTTGCTGGTCACGATGTGCCTTTCCAGAGAGTCGTTGCGACGGGCGGGCCGGTCAGAGGCTGATCCAGCCGGCCGCCAGGGCGATGACACCGAGGACCGCTCCGGCCACGGACACCGCGAGGATGACGAGTTCGGCGGGGGAGAACAGGCGTCGGCCCTGTTCGCGGCGGGCCATCACGAAGAGGATCGTGGCGGGCGCGTAGATGATGAAGGACACCAGGACGAACTTCATCCCGGCCGCGTAGAGGAGGAAGGCCGTGTAGACGGTCGCGATGCCCGCCACGACGACTTCGCCGTGTGAGCCGTGGGCCCCGACCGTGAGTGCGTCCGGCCGCAGCGCGATCTTCAGGGCGAACGCGGCGGCCAGCAGGAACGGGATCAGCGACAGGGCGCTCGTCAGATCGAGCGCGAAGTTGAACGCGTCGTCCGAGAACGAGGTGATGACCAGGACGATCTGGGAGAGGGCCGTGGTCATCACGAGTGCGGGCACCGGAACGTCGGCGTGGCTCGTGCGGGCCAGGAACCGCGGCATGTCGCTGTCCCTCGCGGCGACGAGGAGGACCTCGGCCGCCATCAGCGTCCACGCGAGATAGGCGCCGAGCACGGAGATGATGAGGCCGACGCTGACGAACACCTTCCCCCAGGTGCCGACGGCCTCCTCCAGGACGCCCGCCATGGACGGCTGGCGCAGCTCGGCGATCTCGCCCATCGGCAGGATGCCGTACGACACGATCGTGACGGAGGCGAAGACGGCGAAGACGCTCAGGAAACCCAGCACGGTCGCGCGTCCGACATCCTCGCGGCGTTTGGCGTGGCGGGAGTAGACGCTCGCGCCCTCGACGCCGAGGAACACGAAGACCGTGGCCAGCATCGTCCCTCTGACCTGATGGAACAGTGAGCCCGCGTAGTCGGCGCCGCCGAAGTTCTCCGCGAAGACATGCGGTTTGAGGCAGAACAGGGCCAGCAGGACGAAGACGAGGATCGGCACGACCTTCGCGACGGTGACGATGCGGTTGATCGTGGCGGCTTCCTTGACGCCCCGCCGGATGAGGAAGAAGAACGCCCACAGTCCTGCGGAGGAAAGGACGATCGCCGGCGCGGTGTCGCCGTCGCCGAGGGCGGGGGCGATCGCGCCGATGGTCGACATGATCAGCACCCAGTACGTCACATTGCCGACGCAGGCGCTGGCCCAGTAGCCGAACGCCGAGAAGAAGCCCAGATATTCGCCGAACCCGGCCTTGGCGTACGCGTACACGCCGGCGTCCAGGTCGGGCCTGCGGACGGCGAGCTTCTGGAAGACGAAGGCGAGCATCAGCATGCCGGTGCCGGCGATGGCCCACGCGATCAGGGCGCCGGCCACGCCGGTCTCCTGCGCGAAGCGGCTCGGCAGGGAGAAGACGCCGGCACCGACCATGGATCCGACGACCATCGTCGTCAGGGTGAGCAGGGTCAGTTTGGCCGCGGGTGACTGCTCGGGCTGGTCGGCGGCGAGGGAGCCTTCTGCCTGCGTCATGTCTTCCTCTGGCCGTGGGGCGTTGGAACCGACAGGGCACGACCATATTCACAAAATGTCAGGTATGTCCCCTTGGGGGTGTCGGGAGCGCAAGGGGAGTAGCGCCGCGCGCCGAACCGGAATGTGGGGCATATCGTGCATCGAGGAGGCTTTGTGACGCCTCACGCCTCCGGAAAGGCGCTCCCATGCAGCCCGAACTGACACCTGCCGTGCTCGCGTCGCTGCGCCGGCCCCGGCACTATCCGGCAGTGTCGGTCCTCGTGCCCACGCACCGGCGCAAGCCGGACAACGCGCAGGACCCCATCCGGCTGCGCAATCTGCTCGCCGACGCGGCCAAGGAGCTGGAGGCCGACCCCGCGGTGACCCCGGAGCGCCGCCAGGACGTCCTCGGGCAGCTGGATCTGGCGCTCGCGGAGATCGACCTCGACCACGCCGAGGACGGTCTGGCGATCTTCGCCTCGCCGGGCGAGCACCACGTGTGGTCGCTGCCGCGCACCGTCCCCGAACGGGTCGTCCTCGCGGACACGTATCTGACCCGCAATCTCGTCGCCGCGTACACCGCCGAACAGCCCTACTGGGTCCTCGCGGTCTCCGCGGACCGCGCCGCGCTGTGGAGGGGCGACGCGCGACGCCTCGTGGAGCAGCACACCGCGGGATTCCCGCTGACCAGGAGCCTCGACGACCCCGACGCCGAGCGCAAGGAGCGCATCGGGGATCTCCCGAGCACCTACCGCGACGAGCGGACCCGCCAGTTCCTGCGGCAGGTCGACACGGCGCTCGGCGAGGCCCTGGCTCCGACGGCGCGGCTGTACGTCGCCGGTGAGCAGGCGGCCGTCACCCTGCTCAACGAGGTAGGAACCGCCACCGAGCACGCCGTCCCCGTGCCCCATGGCGGGCTCGCGAACGCCGGCGCCGAAGCGGTGCGCGAGGCGGTGGGGCCCGCCGTCACCGCACAGGAGGAGCAGAGCGTGGCCGCCACCGTGGCGGACATCGAGCGTGCCCGTGGCTGGAAGGAGTTCGCCGCGGGCGTGGACGAGGTGTGGGAGCACGTCGCCGCCGGACGGGTCCGCGTACTCGTCGTCGAGGAGCACTTCCGTACCACCGTCCGGCAGGACGGTGACCACCTGGTTCCGGCCGAGCCCGGAGACCTGGACGCCCACGACGACATCGTCGACGAGATCGTCGAACGGGCCCTGGAGATGGGCGCCGAGGTGCGCTTCGTCCCCGACGGAACCCTCCCGGAGGGGACGGGAATCGTCGGAATCATGCGTTATTGACCTCGCCGGGGCCCCTGTCGGAGGTGCCGGAGAGAGCCAGAGCTTTCGGAGAGATTCAAGGAGACGTCTGAATGAGTGCCGGTTCCCCCGGGAAGAAGCCAGCGCCGCGCCGGCGGCGGTCCATGACGGCCGCCCTCGCGGTGCTGGCCGCCGCGACGAGCGCCGCGGCCCTCGTGTCGTGCAGCACGGAGAGCGGCAACAACAGTTCGTCGAGCGTCAGCCCGCGCGCGACACCCCCCAATACGGCGTCCTTCTCCGGCACCCCGCCCTCCGCGATGGCGTCCGCCGCGAAGTCGGCCATCGCCTCGGCGAAGGCGGAGGCCTCGGCGGCGGCGAGCTCCGCCTCGGCCAGGGCCTCCGAGTTCGAGGCGTCCGTGTCGGCCGAGGTGGAACGGGCCAACGCCGCGGCCGCCAGCGAACTCGCGAAGGTCGAGGGCCGGGGCAACGCCACGGCGGACGTCGCCCTCACGGGCAAGCCGCGGTCCCAGACGGGCGGCGTGTTCGCCGTCGTCGTCAACATCACCAACAGCACCGACAAGAAGGCGTCCTACGCCGTGCAGGTCGACTTCAAGGACGCCGACGGCAAGGTCGTCGAGACCCGGTACGTGGGTGCGGAGAACCTCGACCCCGGCAAGCGGGCCCAGCCCCTCGCCATCAGTCGCAAGCCCCCGGAGATGAAGCTGACCGCGAAGGTCGCCAAGGCGCAGCGCTACTGACGCCGAGCGGGCGCCGGTGACGCCGAGCAGCGCTGCCGAGAGCGCAGCGCTGCGGAGAAGCGCCTCAGGGCCGGAGCAACTGCGTGAAGCGTTCGACGTCGACGTTGCCGCCGCTGACGATCACACCGACGCGGCGGCCGCGCAGCTGCCCGGCCAGGGAGCGCGCGGCGGCGAAGCCGAGGCAGCCCGTCGGCTCGACGACGGTCTTCATCCGGGTGTGGAAGATCCGCATGCACTCGACGAGTTGGTCGTCCGTCGCGGTGAGGATGTCGTCGACACCGTCCCTGATGACGGGGAAGGTGTGCTTGCCCAGGTGCCGTGTCTGCGCGCCGTCCGCGATCGTCTGCGGGGTGTCGATGTCGACGATGCGGCCCTCGCGCAGCGACTGCCTGCCGTCGTCGCCCGCCTCGGGCTCGACGCCGTAGACCGCGCAGCCCGGGGACAGGGCGCGGGCCGCGAGGATCGACCCGGAGAGCAGCCCGCCGCCGCCCAACGGCACGAACAGCGCGTCGAGTTCACCGACCTCCTCGAACAGCTCCTTGGCCGCCGTGCCCTGACCCGCCATCACATCCGGGTGGTCGTACGGCGGGATCAACGTCAGGCCCCGCTCGGCGGCGACCCGGTGCCCGATCTCCTCGACGTTCTCCGAGTAGCGGTCGTACATCACGACCTCCGCGCCGTATCCCTTGGTGGCGGCCAGCTTGGCCGCGGGCGCGTCGTGCGGCATGACGATGGTCGCCGGCATGTCCAGGATGGCGGCGGACAGGGCCACGGCCTGCGCGTGGTTGCCGGACGAGTAGGCGACGACGCCGGCCCGGCGCTGCTCCGGGGAGAACCTGGACAGCGCGTTGAACGCGCCCCGGAACTTGAAGGCGCCCATGCGCTGGAAGTTCTCGCACTTGAAGTGGAGGGAGGCGCCGAGTTCGGCGTCGGTGAGACGCGAGGTGAGCACGGGGGTGCGGTGAGCGTGCGGGGCGACGCGCTCGTGCGCGCGCACGACGTCCTCGTAGGTGGGCAGGTCGGTCGGTGTCAGGTCGGCCATGGGGGACTTCCTCTCAGTTGGCGGCTGCTCATGGGGCGTCCGGGCAGGCGGCATCCGCTCATTTGGCATCCGCGTACACCGTCGCCCTCGACACACCCAGGTGGTCGGCGACGATGCCCGCCGACCGGCGTACTTCCATGAAGCCCTGGGCCTTCAACTCCCTTACGAGTTCCCGGCGTTGGGGCGTCCGCAGGGCGCGGGGCGTGGTCGCGCGGTCGGCGGCGAACGCGTCGATGCGGGCGCGGATGGCGTCGCCGCCCGCCGGGTCGAGCGACTCGGCGGGGGCCGCGGAGCCGTCGGAGCGGCCGAAGTGGTCGAGCACGGTGCCGATGCCGTCGAAGACGGTCATGTCGATGTTCAGGCAGAGCGCGCCGGCGTAGTGGCCCCGCTCGTCCTTGATGCCGATCGACGTGCTCTTGACCCGGCGGCCGTCCGCGAACCGGTTCGGATAGTTCGCCACGACCTGCGGGTACGCGGCGTCGGCCAGCCGTGCGAGCCCGAGTTCGGTGGCGGGGTCGCCCACGCGGCGGCCCGACAGGTTGTTCTCGATGGCGACGATCGCGTGGTCCGGGTCGTCGAGATCGTGCACGACGACCTCGCAGAACGGTGCGAACGTGGCCGCGAGCCCCTTGGCGACCTGCTGGAGCTGCTCCATGAGATGGGTGTGACCGGATTCGGACATGCTGACAGTTTATAAAGATCTGGACTGTTCGTCCAGAGAGATCCATGGTCGTGGGGAGGGCGGGAGATCGATCGCCGCACGGAGTGTGCGCCCGTGCGCGTGGTCAGGTGCGCCCAGGCGTCGTCCTCGCCAGCCAGTCGTACGCGGCCTCGGACGTGAACTCCCGCTGCCCGCCCCGGAACAGCAGCCCCGCCGTGGCGAACGCGGGATCGTCGGCCTGCGCGGCCACGTACGGGATCGCGATGCAGCGCATCCCCGCGGCGTACGCGGCCGCGGCTCCCGGGATCGCGTCCTCCACCACCGTGCAGTGGGCGGGCATCGCGCCGAGCCTGCGCGCCGCCTCCAGGAACACGTCGGGCGCGGGCTTGCCGTGGGTCACCTCGTCCGCCGAGACGTAGATCCTGAGCTGCCCGGCCAGGCCCGTACCCGACAGGATCGCGTCGATGGCCTCGGGTGACGAGCCGGACGCGACGGCCATCGGGACCCCCTCGTCGTGCAGCCGCTCCACGAACTTCCGCATCTGCGGATAGACCGGCGTTCCGGCGCGCGCGAGCGCCAGATAGCGGGTGTTCATCTCCGTGAGCAGCGCCTCCCCCGAGGCCTGGATGCCGTACTTGTGACGCAGGATCCCGACGGTCTCCTGGGTGCTGATGCCGACGTACGACTCGTGTTCCCGCCAGGTGAAGTCCGCGACGCCGTGCTCGGCGAGGGTGCGCCGGCACGCCTCGAAATAGTTCGGCTCGCTGTCCACGAGGGTTCCGTCGAGGTCGAGGACGACGGCTGTGCTGCCCAGGGTGCTCATGTGCTCCAGGATGCCAAGGGCGCGGTCACCGGCGCTCGGCGACGGCCCGGCCGATCGCCTCGACCAGCGGCAGGACCCGGTGCGGCACCCGCTCGCGCAGCGCGACCTCCGTGCGGGTGCGGACGACGCCGGGCAGCCGGTTGAGCTGCTGGATGATGTCCTCCAGGTGGCCGTTGTCGCGGGCCGCCACGCGGGCCAGGAGGTCTCCGCCGCCGGTGATCGAGAAGGCCTCGATGATCTCCGGCACGCCGGCGAGCGCGTCGCCCACGTCTTCGAGATGGCCCTGCGTGACCTCGATGTGGACGAACGCGAGGACCGGGTGCCCGAGCGCCGTGGGGGAGAGGGCCGGGCCGGTGCCGGTGATCACGCCGTCGCGCTCCAGCCGGTCGAGCCGCGCCTGGAGCGTGCCGCGGGCCACGCCGAGGATGCGGGCGTACTCGCGCACACTCGTACGCGGCTGCTCCAGCAGGAGGCGCAGGATGCGGGTGTCCAACTCGTCCACGGCCATCGGCTGCGGCCTCCTTCGCGGGGCGGTGATCGCCGGACGACTGTACCAATGGTCCAGTGGATCCGGGATTGTGCGGGCCAGTGCGTGAATCGCCATGCTCCGGAGGGTCACGGCGGGGGAGCGCCCGGGATCCGGTTCGGGATCCGGTGCGGGGTCCTGTCGAGAGGGGGTCGGTCACGAGATATCTTGATGTCGAGCAATGTTGCAGACGTGGAGCGGAGCACCCGGTGACTGACTCGACCATCATCTATACGCACACCGACGAGGCCCCGGCCCTCGCGACGTATTCGTTCCTGCCCGTGGTCGAGGCCTACGCCTCGACCGCCGGCGTCAGTGTGGAGAGCCGCGACATCTCGCTGGCCGGGCGGATCATCGCCAGCTTCCCGGAGCGCCTCGAGGAGGGCCAGCGCATCGACGACGCGCTCGCCGAGCTCGGCGAGCTGGCCAAGACGCCCGGCGCGAACATCATCAAGCTGCCGAACATCTCGGCCTCCATCCCGCAGCTGAAGGCGGCCATCGCCGAGCTGCAGGGCCAGGGCTACGCGCTGCCGGACTACCCGGACGACCCGAAGAGCGACGAGGACAAGGACGTCCGCGCCCGTTACGACAAGGTCAAGGGCAGCGCCGTCAACCCGGTCCTGCGCGAGGGCAACTCCGACCGCCGCGCCCCCGCGTCGGTCAAGAACTACGCCAAGGCGCACCCCCACCGCATGGGCAAGTGGACGCCGGAGTCGAAGACCAACGTCGCCACCATGGGCGTCAACGACTTCCGTTCCACCGAGAAGTCCACGGTCATCGCCGAGCCCGGCACCCTGCGCATCGAGCTGGCGGCCGCCGACGGCACCACCACCGTCCTGCGCGAGTCCGTACCGGTCCTCGCCGGCGAGGTCGTCGACGCCTCCGTCCTGCGTGTCGCCGCGCTGCGCGAGTTCCTCACGGCGCAGATCGCCAAGGCCAAGGCCGAGGGCGTCCTGTTCTCCGTGCACCTCAAGGCCACGATGATGAAGGTCTCCGACCCGATCATCTTCGGCCACGTCGTGCGCGCCTTCTTCCCGAAGACGTTCGCGAAGTACGGCGAGGCGCTCGTCGCCGCCGGCCTGTCCCCGAACGACGGCCTCGGCACCATCCTCAAGGGCCTGGACTCCGTGCCCCACCTGGGCGCCGAGATCAAGGCGTCCTTCGAGGCCGAGATCGCCGAGGGCCCCGCCCTCGCCATGGTCGACTCCGACAAGGGCATCACCAACCTGCACGTGCCGTCCGACGTCATCGTCGACGCGTCCATGCCGGCGATGATCCGTACCTCCGGCCACATGTGGGGCCCGGACGGCGAAGAGGCCGACACCCTCGCGGTGCTGCCCGACAGCAGCTACTCCGGCGTCTACCAGGTCGTCATCGACGACTGCCGCGCCAACGGCGCCTTCGACCCGTCCACGATGGGCTCGGTGCCGAACGTCGGCCTCATGGCGCAGAAGGCCGAGGAGTACGGCAGCCACGACAAGACCTTCGAGATCCGGACCGCGGGCACCGTCCGCCTCGTGGACGCCGCGGGCAACGTGGTCCTGGAGCAGGAGGTCGCCGAGGGCGACATCTTCCGCGCCTGCCAGACCAAGGACCTGCCGATCCAGGACTGGGTCAAGCTCGCCGTCACGCGCGCCCGCGCGACCGGCAACCCGGCCGTGTTCTGGCTCGACGAGGGCCGCGCGCACGACGCGACGCTCATCGAGAAGGTCAAGACCTACCTGGCCGACCACGACACGGACGGTCTCCAGATCGAGATCATGTCGCCGGTCGAGGCCACCGCGTTCTCCCTGGAGCGCATCCGCCGCGGCGAGGACACCATCTCCGTCACCGGCAACGTCCTGCGCGACTACCTGACCGACCTCTTCCCGATCCTCGAGCTGGGCACGAGCGCGAAGATGCTCTCCGTCGTCCCGCTGATGAACGGCGGCGGTCTGTTCGAGACGGGCGCCGGCGGCTCCGCCCCGAAGCACGTCCAGCAGCTCGTCAAGGAGGACTACCTGCGCTGGGACAGCCTCGGTGAGTTCCTCGCCCTCGCCGTCTCCTTCGAGCACCTCGCGACCACCACGGGCAACGCCCGCGCCAAGGTCCTGGGCGAGACCCTCGACCGCGCGACCGGCACCTTCCTCAACGAGGACAAGTCGCCGAGCCGCAAGCTGGGCGGCATCGACAACCGCGGCAGCCACTTCTACCTCGCCCTGTACTGGGCGCAGGAGCTGGCCAAGCAGACCGACGACGCCCAGCTCGCCGAGGCGTTCGCGTCGCTCGCCAAGACCCTCGGCGAGCAGGAGCAGACGATCGTCGACGAGCTGATCGCGGTCCAGGGCAACCCGGCCGACATCGGCGGCTACTACCAGCCCGACGCCGTCAAGGCCGCGGCGGTCATGCGTCCGTCCGCCACGTTCAACCAGGCCATCGCGTCGCTCGCCTGAGCACTTCGGGCAGCACTCCGGTGTGACGCGTTCCGCCCCGGTCGGCACCAGCCGACCGGGGCGGTCCCGTGTCCGGGGTGCGGGTGACTGCGCGGCAGCCTCCGAGGAGCGCCGGCAGCGCAGCAGCTCGACCCCGCTCCCGAACCTCCGGCTCTCCACCAGCCGGAGCGGGACCCTGCGGCCCGGCGCCGGGAACAGCGGCTTCCGGCCCCCGAGCAGCACCGGTTGGACGTACACGCGGAACTCGTCGACCAGGTCGTGCTCCAGGAAGGACGCCGCGAGATCGGCCCCGCCCAGGGCCATGTTCCCGCCGGGCTGGTTCTCCAGCGCCAGGACGTCCTCCACGACGACGTCAGGCACGATCGTCGTGTTCCGGTCGGCGTGCTCCAGCGTCCTGGAGTACACGCGAGGATTTCACCCCACCGGACTCAGAGCTCCAGTGCCGCCGCCAGCCGCCGCCACTGCTCCCGGGGCAGGCCGGCCCGGTCCTCGCCCGGGGACAGCACCTGGACGGCGACGTGGTCCGCGCCCGCGTCCAGGAAGGCGTCGATCCGCTCGCGCACCCGCTGCTCGTCACCCCAGCCGAAGAGGGCGTCGACGAGCCGGTCGCTGCCGCCGTTCGCGAAGTCGTCCTCGGTGAATCCGAGACGCAGCCAGCTGTTGGTGTAGTTGGCCAGCTGCAGATAGAGCGCGAGCGTCTCGCGGGCGGTCGCCCGGGCGCGGTCCGGGTCGGCCTCCAGGACCACCGTGAACTCCGGCGCGAGCAGCGGTCCCTGGCCGAGCGTCGCACGGGCCTGAGCGGTGTGCTCCGGGGTGACCAGATACGGGTGGGCGCCGGCGGCACGGTCCCGGGAGAGCTCCAGCATGCGCGGGCCGAGCGCGGCCAGCACGCGGCGGTCGGCCGGGACCCCCGCGGCGTCCAGTGCGTCGAGGTAGTCGACCATGGCGCCGTACGGACGCTTGTACTGCGCGGTGAGCTTCGCGTGGCTGACGCCGAGGCCGAGCAGGAACCGGCCGGGGCGGGCGGCCTCCAGGGCGGCCCAGCCGTCGGCGGTCTCCCGTGCCTCGTGCTGCCAGATGCTGAGGATGCCGGTCGCGACGGTGATCTTCGAGGTGGCCTCGATCAGTGGGGCGGCGTGTTCGATGCCACTGCTGCCGCCGAGCCAGAGCGCGCCGTAGCCGAGCTGCTCCAACTCCGCGGCGGTTTCGGCCAGTTCGGCGGCGCGGGCGGGGTCCGGGTCGCGCAGCCCGGTGTTCCACAGGCCGTACCTGCCGATCGCGGATGTCTGCGTGCCGCTGTCGCTGAAGCTCATGACTAGTCTCCCGCTGCCAGGTGGATCACTGTCCGACGTCTGCCGCAACCCTCGTGGTCGATCTTGTATTCCCGCACCGCAACGCCGCGCGCAACGCCGCGCGCAACGCCGCGCGCAACGCCGCGCGCAACGCCGCGCGCAACGCCGCGCGCAACGCCGCGCGCAACGCCGCGCGCAACGCCGCGC
>NZ_JBHJYS010000036.1:0-64336 GCF_042270245.1 Streptomyces sp. NPDC055955 | reverse complement strand
GCGCGAGGGCCGCGCGCGAGGGCCGCGCGGGCGGGCCGCACCGCCGACACGCTTCCCGGATCAGCCTGCCTTGATCATGTCGGCGCACTTCTCGCCGATCATCATCGTCGTGATGCACGGATTGACGGCAGGCAGGAACGGCATCACTGACGCGTCGGCCACCCGCAGCCCGCTGACCCGTCCACCTCTGCCGCTCCTTCCCGACTCAGGCTCCGCCGTGGGCCGTCGCGGGCTCCGGCGGTTCTCCGACGGCGTGTTCGGCGATCACGCCGGTCTTCTTGCGCTGCACGAACCAGTAGTAGGTGAAGCCCGCGGCGGCGACGACGCCGACGAACAGGACGCCGCCCCATCGCAGATACCAGTGCTGGGGACCGGTGGCGTTGTAGACCGCGGCGCGCGGCCACAGCAGGTTGACCGACATCGCCGCGCCCCAGAGCACCGCCAGGATGTTGACCGGCAGGCCGAAGCGGCCCAGTGAGAAGCAGCCGGGCGCGGGCGTCCACCCGCCGCGCAGCCGCTGTACCAGCATGGGCCCCGTGACCAGCAGATACGCGATGTAGATCATGACGATGGCGATGCTGGTGACCACCGAGAAGATCTGCGGTTGCTTGACGTTGACGACGAGGATGGCGATCGCCACGATCCCGATCAGGCACGTGGCGACCACCGGTGTCTTGAACCGCGGGCTGATCCTGGCCAGTCTGGAGCCGGCCGGCAGGTTGTTGTCGCGGGCCATCGCGAACGCCATGCGCAGACCGGCGGTCTGTACGGACAGGGCGCACACGGTGATGGCGACGACGACGCACCACAGCACGGCCAGGCCGACCGTCTCGCCGAGCGTGGCCTTCACCACGTACTGCAGACCGTCCACCGACAGCTCCTCGGCCTGGAGATCAGGGGTGGCGAGCAGGGCGAAGAGCAGGATCAGGCCGCCCAGGACGAAGGAGGCGATGAGTGCGCGCAGGATGGCGCGCGGAGCGTTGCGGGCCGGATCGATGGACTCCTCGCCGAGCGAGGAGGCGGTGTCGAAGCCGTACATCACGTACGCCGAGGCGAGCGACGCGGTCAGGAACGCGCCGAGGTAGCCGAGCGGCCGGCCCTGTCCGTGGCCGCCGGTGTCGAGGATCGCGCTCGGACCGCGGGTGATGTGCGCTGCGAGCAGGCCCACCAGCACGACCGCGGCGATCAACTCGATGAAGACACCGGCGGAGTTGATGGTCGCCATCAGTTTGACGCCGAAGGCGTTGACCAGGGTGGTGAAGAGGATGAGGATCGTGCCCAGGAGCACGGCGTTGGCGGCCGCGTCGTACTGTCCCGTCCCGTCGCCGATCACTTGGAAGACGCTCGAGATCTGAGGGAGCGTCAGCTGGTACGCGAGGGCCACGGCGGCCAGCGACACCATGGTCGCGATCGTCATCATCCAGCCCGCCAGCCAGCCGATGTGCGGACCGCCCGTGTGCTTGGCCCAGTTGTAGACCGACCCCGCGACGGGGAAGCGCCCCGCCAGTTCACAGAAGCTCAGCGCCACCATCAGCTGCCCGATGAAGACCATCGGCCACGACCACCAGTAGGCCGGCCCGCCGAAGCTGACGCCGAAGTAGAACAGCTGGAAGGTACCGGTCAGGATGGAGATGTAACTGATTCCGGCGGCGAAGGTGTGGAAATTGCCGAGGGTGCGCTTGAGTTCGGGTTTGTAGCCCAGCTCCGTGAGCGCGGCGTCCTGGTCGTGACCACTCGTGGCGTGGCCAGGTCCGTCAGGCGGACTGTCCGGCATCGCCGTACTCCTCTCCCGCACGGGTGGTGACGTGCCCAGGGCTCACTCGAACCACCGCTGCGGCCGTGGCGCGGTGTTACGCCAGATGTGCTTGGCCTCCTGGTACTCCGCGAGGCCGGTCGGCCCCAGCTCCCGGCCGACGCCGGACTGCTTCATACCGCCCCACTCGGCCTGCGGTACGTACGGGTGGAAGTCGTTGATCCATACGGTTCCGGCGTTCAGCAGGGACGCGACCCGCTCGGCTCGCCCGGCGTTCTGCGTCCAGACCGCTCCGGTCAGGCCGTAGACGGTGTCGTTCGCGAGGGCGACCGCCTCGGCCTCGTCGTGGAACCGCTCGACGGTCACGACCGGGCCGAACGACTCGTCGCGCACCACCGACATGCCCGTGGTGCACTCGGCGAGGACCGTCGGCGGATAGTAGTAACCGTCCCGCAGGGCCGGGTCCTCGGGCCGGGCGCCACCGCAGCGCAGCACCGCACCCTCCGCCACACCCGCGGCCACGTACGCCTCGACCTTGTCGCGGTGGGCGGCGGAGATCAGCGGACCCGTGCGGGCACGCACGTCGAACGGGCCGCCCATCGGGATCGCCCGGGCCCGCGCCACCAGGTCCTCGACGAACCTGTCGTGCAGCTCGCCTTGGACCAGCAGCCGCGCCCCGGCCGAACAGACCTGACCGGAGTGCAGGAACACGGCCATCAGCGCGTGGTCGACAGCCGTCTCGTAGTCGGCGTCGTCGAACACGATGTTGGGGTTCTTGCCGCCGAGCTCCAGGGCCACCTTCTTCACGGTGGCCGAGGCCGCGGCCATGATGCGCCGTCCCGTGACAAGACCACCGGTGAACGACACCATGTCGACCCGGGGGTCCTCGGTGAGCGGTGCCCCCGCGTCCGGACCGGTGCCCAGGACGAGATTGGCGACCCCGTCGGGCAGTCCGGTCTCGGCCAGCAGCCGCATCAGGATGATCGCGGTGTGGGGGGTGAGCTCGCTGGGCTTGAGGACGAAGGTGTTGCCCGCGCCGAGCGCGGGGGCGACCTTCCAGGCGGTCTGCAGCAGTGGATAGTTCCAGGGAGTGATCAGCGCGCACACGCCGACCGGCACGTGCACCACTCGGCTGTCCACGCCGGGGTTGCCGGTGTCGACGATCCGGTCGGTGCCGCCGGAGGCCACCAGGTTGCCGAAGTAGCGGAAGCAGCTGGCGATGTCGTCCATGTCGTACTCGCTCTCCACGAGCCGTTTCCCGGTGTCCAGGGATTCGGCGCGGGCGAGTGCGTCCTTGTCACGCTCGATGAGGGCGGCCACGCGCAGCAGCAGCGCGCCGCGCTCGGCGGCCGGTGTGGCGGGCCACGGTCCGCGGTCGAAGGCTTCACGGGCCGCGGTGACCGCCGCCGCCGCGTCCTGCGGACCCGCCTCGTCGACCGTGGCGACCAGCGTGCCATCGGCCGGGCAGCGGATCTCGCGCAACCGCCCGTCGACGGCAGCGATCCATCTGCCACCGATGAACAGCTCAGGCATGCGGACTCCTCCGGGTCGGGCGTTCGATCCAGCTCCCGAGCACGGTCGGACCCGACCCTGCTCCCGGGCACGCGGTGTGGTGCTCCGTCAACCGACAGTAAGTACGGCGCGTCGTCCGCGCAGCACCGCGGGGGCCGGCGGTGAGGTGAGAGGCGTCCCGTTGCCGGCAGTCAGGTGCGAACACCCGGCGGTGCTCGTGCCATGTCGGGGAAAGCGGCAGGTTCCAGCCGGGGCGGGTTCGCGGGCGGGCGGGGCGGGTGGGTCGTCGGTCGTGTTCGCCTGCCGGTTCGCGGGCCGGCCGGGCGCCGTCCCCTTCCGTGTGGTCCGTTGGTCCGCTCCCGGCCGACACGCGGAGCGTTCGATTGGGCCATTGGCCCAAGGCTTTCGCCCTCTGTTGATCCATAGGCCCTTGAGATGCTGTGATGTTTTCGTCGATGGCGCTGCGGGATCTCCGCGGCGCCTTTTTCATGCGGAGTTTCGCGGTGACGCGGAAAGGGTGGGCGGCTGTGCTGAAGAGGGTGTTCGTGGCTCCGGATCCGGGGCGGCTGCGGCTGCGCTTCGCGGCCCGTGGCGTCCTCGGCATCAGCCTTGCGGTGGCCCTGTGCGGGCTCGCCGGACACTCGCTCGTCGCGGCCATCACCGGTGGCCTGGCCGCGCTGCTCGCGCTGTTCACGGTGACCGACGCGACGGTGCGCGGACAGGCCGTGACGACCGCGCTGCTCCCGGCCGTCGGACTCCCGGTGCTCGGGCTCGCGGCCGCGCTGCACGAGGTGCCCGTCGTGCGTGACCTGGCGTTCCTCGCGGTCGTGGGCGCCGGCGTGTACGCGCGGCGGTGGGGGCCGCGCGGGCACTCCCTCGGCGTGTTCGCGTTCATGACCTTCTTCGCCGCGCAGTTCCTGCACACCGTGCCGGACCAGCTCCCCGAGCTGTACGCGGCGGTGCTCCTCTCGCTGGCCGCCGCGACCGTCGTGCGGTTCGGCCTGTGGTGCTACGAGCGCCGGCTGCCGGCGCCCGCGGCGGTGGCGGCGCCGACCGGCGGGAGCCGGCTCGCCCGCATCACGACGCGGCAGGCCGTGCAGGCGACCGTGGGCGCCGCCTTCGCGCTCGCCGCCGGTCAGCTGCTGTCCGACCAGCGGTGGTACTGGGCGGTGGGCGCCACGTGGTGGGTGTTCGTGA
This sequence comes from Streptomyces sp. NPDC055955, assembly GCF_042270245.1. Lineage (NCBI taxonomy): Bacteria > Bacillati > Actinomycetota > Actinomycetes > Kitasatosporales > Streptomycetaceae > Streptomyces > Streptomyces sp. NPDC055955. The sequence continues at coordinate 59,874 of NZ_JBHJYS010000036.1, read as the reverse complement.
ACACGACGTCCCGCGGGGAGACCGTCGTACGCGGATTCCGGCGGTTCCTCGGCACGGTGCTTGGCATCGTGCTCGGCTTCGCCGTGGCCGTGCCACTGCACGACCAGCCGGTCGCCGCCGCGATGATCGTCGCGCTCAGCGTGTTCGGGATCTTCTACACCGCCGCGGTCTCGTACACGTGGATGATGCTCGCCGTCACCGTCATGGCGAGCATGCTGTACGGGCTGCTCGGCGTCCTCGACCCGGCGCTGCTCGCCCTGCGCGTCGGCGAGACCGCCGTCGGGGCGCTCGGCGCCGTGCTCGCGGTACTGCTCGTGCTGCCGGTGACCACGCACTCCGTCACCGACGCCTGGGTCGAGCGGGCCCTGCGCTGTGTGCACGCCTGCACCGCCGAGGCCGCGGCCCGGCTCGCGGGCTCACCGACGGCCGACCCGACCCGGCGCGTGGCCGAACTGGAGTCGATCCTCGGCAGGGTGCGGCTCTCGCTCGCCCCGCTGGTGCATCCGCTCAGCCCGATGCGGGCGCGGATGGGCCGGGCCCGGCAAGTCCTCGCGCTGCTCGACGACTGCGCGCGCGAGGTGCGCGGGCTCGCCTCCGTCGTCGCCGACCCGGAGGCCTCGCACGACGCCCGGCTGGCCGCGGCCTGCTGGCGCGTGGAGACCGCCGTCGAGGCGCTCACCGACGCGCCGGCGGGCGGGGCGCGCCGCCAGAACGCGTCCGCCGCGGTGCCGCAGCTCGTCGAAGGCGAACCCGTGCTGGCCCATCTCCATGCCCTGGAGCAGGCACTGCTCGAACTCGCGGTCCCGCTGCGCGGATCCAACCGGGTCGCGGTCGGCGCCTGAGTCCTCGCGGCTCCGGCTCACCGGAAGGGCGCGCGCTGGATATTTCGCGCCCCTGGGGTGCTCTTCGCGCTCCCCGGTGGGCGGGTCTGATCGCGCGTACGGTCGCGGCCCTACGTCACTCGTCCCACCTGCGGCAACGCCCCGCCAAGCGGACGGCCCGGCGCGGCTCGAGGCGATTTCGCCTGTCACGTAGACGTCGGATCGGCCCCCGGAGGGGTGACGCAGCGGCATCATGTGGACGCACGGAGTGCGCGGCCCCGCGGGAGGGCCCGCGGCCGGGGACCCCCTGGGAGTGCGCCATGCCCGATACACCAGACCGAACCGACGGTCCCGCCGGCTGGCTGGACAGAGCCGAGGCGAGAGACCGGGCCGAGGCGAGAGACCGGGCCGACGCAAGAGACGGAGGCGCGGCCTGGGACGGAGGTGCGGCCTGGGATCTGGCCGCGGCATGGGATCGAGCCGAGGCGAGAGATGTCGGTGCGGCGGGGGATGGAGCCGCGGTCAGGGATCGAGCCGGGGCGAGGGATGTCGACGTCGTACGGAACGGTGCCGCGGCGCGGCATGTTGACGTGGCACGGAACGGATCCGCGGCGCGGGGCGGTGCCGCGGCGCCGGGTGGAGCCGCGGCCAGGGATTGGGCCGGGGCGAGAAACGCCGGCGTGGCACGAAACGGAGCCGCGGCGTTGGACGGTGCCGAGGGTTGGGACGGTGCCGAGGGTTGGGATCGGGCCGCGGCAACGGATGCCGGCGAGCCGGGGGGCGAAGCGGCGGCCCGGGATCGAGCTGGGGCAACGGACGTCAGCGCCACGCGGAACGGAGCCGCGGCCTGGGGGGACGGTGCCGTCGCCTGGGGCGGAGGCGTGAGTGGGGACGGTGCTGTCGCCTGGGGCGCGGGCGCGAGTGAGGACGGTGCCGTCGCCCGGGACGGAGGGGCTCAGGCGCGGCACGAACGGTGCCCGGAAGGCGCCGCTCGCCGTCCCCCCTCCGCTGCCGCCCGTATCGGTCACCCCCGCAGTCCCCACTCCCGTAAACCGTTTCCCCGCACCCCGGAACTCTGGCCAGCCGCCTCCGACTTCATCCGCGCCCACCACGCCGAGGAGCGGCTCGGCGACCCGGCCCACCGGCTGGCGGAGGCATACGACGAGATCGCGGAGACGGGAACGTATCGCCACACCGAGCGCGAACTCACCTTCGGGGCCCGTGTCGCCTGGCGGAACGCCAACCGCTGCATCGGCCGCCTCTACTGGAACTCGCTGCACGTCCGCGACCGCCGCGACCTCACCGCCGCCGAGGACATCGCGGCCGCCTGCGCCGACCATCTGCGCGGCGCCTCCCAGGGCGGCCGCATCCGGCCCCTGATCACCGTCTTCGCACCCGACGCGCCGGACCGCCCGGGACCGCGCATCTGGAACGAACAGCTCATCCGGTACGCGGGGTACGTACAGCGCGACGGCCGCGTCGTCGGCGACCCGCGCAACGAGGGCCTCACCGCGCTCGCCCGGCGCCTCGGCTGGCGCGGCGGCGACGGCACCCCCTTCGACGTACTGCCCCTGATCGTCCAGGGCACCGACGACAAGCCGCGCTGCTTCGACCTGCCGCCCGACGCGGTCCTCGAAGTCCCCATCGAGCACGAGGACCACGACTGGTGGGCCGGGCTGCGTCTGCGCTGGCACGCCGTGCCCGCCCTGTCCACGATGTGCCTGGAGATCGGCGGGATCTGCTACCAGGCCGCCCCCTTCAACGGCTGGTACATGGGCACCGAGATAGGCGCACGCAACCTCGCCGACACCGACCGCTACGACCTCCTGCCGCGTATCGCGGAACGTCTCGGACTCGACACCACCAGCGACCGCTCCCTGTGGAAGGACCGCGCCCTCGTCGAGCTGAACCGCGCCGTCCTGTACTCCTTCGACCGTGCCGGCGTCACCGTCACCGACCATCACACCGAGTCCCGGCGCTTCCTCACCCATCTCGACCGCGAGGAGCGCAAGGGCCGCACCGTCGGCGCCGACTGGTCCTGGATCGTGCCGCCGATCTCGGGCTCGGCCACCCCGGTCTTCCACCGCACGTACGACACCACTGAGCGCACGCCGGCGTACGTGCAGCACCCCGAGGCGCTCGCCAGGGCGTCCGGCGACTTCCCGGTCTAGGGCCTGTCGTCTGGATCACGCCGGGCCCGAGTGTGCCGGGACCGCGCCTCGCGGCGTTGTCGTCAGTCGCCGACGCTCCGCGTGGGCTCGTTCCTCCGCCTTGCGGTGCACAGCACCGGCACCAGCACCCGCTCCCTGGTCCGGCCTGATCCAAACGAAAGGCCCTGGACCCGCTGCTACCGTCGGCCGCAGGAACGGAGAGCACCGGGCTCACCGTGCATGCGGCGCAAGGGGATTCGCGTGGGCGACAGGCAGGGCGGACGGGCGTACATCGGATCCTTCACCGCCGCGGGAGGCTCCGGGATCCTCACCGCGTCCGTCCACATGGACAGCGGCTCACTCACCGTGCTCAGCGCTGTCGACACCCTGCCGGACCCCTCGTACCTCGCGCTCTCGCCCGCGCGCGACATGCTCTACGCGGTGAGCGAGACCGCCGAGGGGGCCGTCGCCGCGTTCCGTACCGGGGACGGCAAGCCCGAACTCGCCGGGCGCGGTGTGGCCGTCCGCGGCTCGGGCCCCACCCACCTCGCCCTGTACGAGGGCCATGTACTCACCGCCAACTACGGCTCCGGCAGCGTCACTTCGGTACGGCTACGCGCCGACGGCACCCTCGACGGCGAGTCCGTCGACGTGCTGCGCCACGAGGGTTCGGGCACGCACCCCAAGCGCCAGCAGGGCCCGCACACCCACCAGGTGACGCCGGACCCCAGCGGCCGCTGGGCCGTCAGCGTGGACCTGGGCACCGACTCCGTGCGGATCTGCTCGATGCAGGGCGGGCGCCTGGAGGTGCACCGCGAGGTCGCGCTGCGGCCCGGCTCGGGACCGCGCCACCTCGTGTTCCACCCGCGCGGCGACCGCGCGTACATCCTGAACGAGCTCACGCCGACCGTCACCGTCTGCCACTGGGACGCCGAAAGCGGCGCCCTGCAGCCGCTCGGTGAGAGCTCCGTGCTGCCGGACGCGCCGCACGGCGACGCGTTCCCGTCCGAGGCGGTCGTGTCGCCCGACGGGCGCTTCCTGTGGACCGCCACACGCGGCGCGAACGTCATCTCCGTCCTCGCCCTCGACGCCGCCGGAGACCGGCCGACGCTGCGCGCCACCGTCTCCTGCGGCGGCGACTGGCCGCGCGACCTGGCCCTGCACCCCTCGGGCCGCTTCCTGTACGCGGCGAACGAGCGGTCCGGTGACGTGACGTGGTTCTCCGTCGACCTCGAGACCGGCCTCCCGCGCCGCAGCGGCTCCATCGAGGCGCCCGCCGCGTCCTGCGTGATCTTCGGCTGACGTGATCTCCGGCTGAGACCGTTCCCGAGCGGGTACGGCGACGGGCCCGACCCCATCGGGGTTCGGGCCCGTCGCCGGGTGCCTGCGGACGGTCCGGGTCCGCTAGAGGGCCGGCGCGCCCTGCGGCTGCTGCGGGGCGATACCCAGCGCCGTCGTGTACTTCGACAGGGCCAGCTTGCCGATCGCCGGGTAGGCGCCCAGCGACTCGGCGGAGGCGCAGCCCGCCTCGTTCGCCGCCGCCTCGAGGAGGCTGGCGTCTATCTCCGGGCCGATCAGGTACGGGGCGAGCGCCAGCTGCTGCGAGCCGGATCCGCGCAGTTGCTCGGCGGTCGCCGCGATGGCGCCCTCCTCGTCGAGCGCGGCCGCCATGACCGGCACCGCGAGGCGCGCGGCCAGGAGCATGCCGGTGATCCCGGCCGCCTGGACGGCCTCGTCGCCGCCGACCGAGGCGAGGATGATGCCGTCGGCGGCGGTCGCCACCGTGAACAGCCGGGCGCGGTCGGCGCGGGCCAGGCCCGCCTCCGACAGACGCACGTGCAGGCCCTCGGCGAGCAGGGGGTGCGGGCCGAGGACATCCGTCAGCTCGGCGGCCGTACGGCTGTCGATCACGGCCTGCCGGATGCGGCGCGTGAGCGCGCTGTCCGGGCCGGCGAGCAGGGGCACGACCACGGCGACCGGTCCGTCGGGCTCCGCGACGTCGGCGCCCGCGGCACGGGCCTGCTCGAATCGGGCGGTGCGCTCCTTCGCGGCGCGCGAGAGCACGGCCCGCAGGGAGGGGAACTCGGCGAACGCCGAGGCCTCGGCGGCCTCCGAGTCGTCACCGTCGAGGTATCCGATGCGGGCGTCGAGGCCCGGCAGCTCGGAGCGGGCGATGCTGACGACCTCTTCGGCGAGGCTGCGCGAGGCGTTGCTGGGCGCGCCGGGCACCGCGAGGACGAGTGCGGGTGCGCCCTCGGGAGCGGCCACGGGTTCCGGGCGGCGGTGCCGACCGGGCTGACGGGGTCGCGGCATTCGTACAGGCAGGCCGGATGCAGGCCCAGTGGGGGAGCTCATGCCGCCGCATGCTACTGGCTCACGGGTCTCCCTTGTTCGGGGAGGGGGCAGCTGAGCGGTATCCGTCCGTATTTATCCTTTCGGTGACGAATGGCTCAACTGTCCAGGTCAGAAGGGGCGCAAGGACCGCCGTCAGCGGTCGGCGGCCTCCTCGGGGACATGGAGGAGGCGGCCGTCGCACGGCAGGCGCAGACCGTCGAGGGCGAGTGCGGCGGCGAGCACCAGCGCACCGTGCAGAGGGTCGCCGGTCGCCGACACCGCGTCGGCGTAGGGGAGTTGCTCCGCGAGCTCGGCGCGGAGCGGGGCGAGCAGCGGCTCGCCCATCTTGAACAGGCCGCCGGTGAGCGCCACTTCACTGCCGTCACCCGCTGGGCACACCGCGGCCGCCGCCTCGGCGATGTGTCCGGCCGCCTCGCGCAGGATGCCGGCGGCGACGGAGTCGTCGAGTGCGGCGCGGGCCACGTCGGGAGCGAAGGAGGCGAGGACGGCGGGACGGTCCGTGCGCGGGTAGATCCGGGCCGGCAGTCCGGCCGCCGGGCCGAACCGCTCCTCGGCCAGGGCGAGCAGCGCGGCGGAGCCCCCGCGGCGCCCGTCGTGCGCCCGCATCGCCGCGTCCAGGCCCGCACGCCCGATCCACGCACCGCCACCGCAGTCACCGAGGAGATGCCCCCAGCCGTCGGCCCGGTGCCAGGAGGTGAGGTCCGTGCCGAGCGCGATCATGCCCGTGCCCGCGGCGACGACCGCGCCGGGCCGCTGGCCGAGCGCGCCCGCGTATGCGGTGACACCGTCCGCGGCCAACGCGAGCCGCCGTACGCCCAGTTCGGCCGCGAGGGCGCCCGGGAGTTCGGCCCGCAGTCCGTCGCCGAGCGTGGCCATTCCGGCCGCGCCGACGGCGACCGCGCTCACCCGCGGCACGCCAGGGCCGCGGTCGCCGACGCGGGCGAGCAGCTCCCGGGCCATCGGAAGCATCTGTTCGAGCAGATGCCCGGCGTCGATGCCCGCGGCGCCGGTCCGCACGGGCTCGCGGGACACCGCCGTCCCGGGACAGGTGAGATCCCCGGCCGGGGCGAGCGCCACACGCAGACCGGAACCGCCGGAGTCGACGCCGAGGACCCACCCGGGGCCCGCGGGATCGTCGCCGTGGCCCGGACCGGACTCGGCAGCGGCCGGTTCGCGCGTCACGGCAGCCGCCAGTCCACCGGCTGCCCGCCCTGCCGTGCCAGGAGGTCGTTGGCCCGGCTGAACGGCCGCGAGCCGAAGAAACCGCGGTCGGCCGACATGGGGGAGGGGTGCGCGGACTCCACGGACGGCAGGTCACCGAGGAGGGGCCGCAGATTACGGGCGTCGCGTCCCCACAGGACGGACACGAGCGGACGGCCGCGCGCGGCCAGTGCCCTGATCGCCTGCTCGGTCACCTCTTCCCAGCCCTTGCCGCGGTGTGCGGCGGGGCGGCGGGGGGCCGTGGTGAGTGCCCTGTTCAGCAGGAGCACGCCCTGTCGCGTCCAGGGCGTCAGGTCACCGTTCGACGGCTGGGGCAGGCCCAGATCCGTGTTCAGCTCGCGATAGATGTTGATGAGACTGCCGGGCAGCGGGCGCACCTCGGGCGCGACCGAGAACGAGAGCCCGACGGCATGTCCCGGCGTGGGGTAGGGATCCTGGCCGACGATCAGGACCCGCACCTCGTCGAACGGCTGCTGGAACGCCCGCAGCACGTTCGCCCCGGCCGGTAGGTAGGTGCGTCCCGCGGCGATCTCCGCGCGCAGGAACTCGCCCATGGCGGAGATCTGTCCCGCGACGGGCTCGAGGGCCTTGGCCCAGCCGGCTTCTACGATTTCGTGCAAGGGTCGTGGTGCCACGGGCGTCACCCTACTGCCGTGACGGACGGGCCGATCAACCGACCACGGCCGCTCGCACACACAGCACGTCCGGCAGATGCGAGGCCAACTGCCGCCAGCTGTCCCCGTCGTCGGCCGACGCGTACACCTCGCCGTTGCGATTGCCGAAGTAGACGCCCGCCGGGTCGGAGTCGTCCGTGCACATCGCGTCGCGCAGCACCGTCCCGTAGTGATCGCCCTGCGGGAGCCCCGCCGTCAGCGGCTCCCAGCTCCTGCCCGCGTCCTGGGTGCGGAAGACGCGGCAGTGCCGCTCCGCGGGCACGCGGTCGGAGTCGGCGTTGATCGGGAACACGTACGCCGTGTCCCCGCGGTGCGGATGCGCGGCGGCGGCGAAGCCGAACGTCGAGGGCAGGCCCGCCCCGATGTCGTTCCACCGGGTACCGCCGTCGTCGCTGCGGTACACGCCCCAGTGGTTCTGGAGGTACAGGCGGTCCGGGTCGGCCGCGTCCTGCGTGACCTTGTGGACGCACTGGCCGAACTCGGGGTTCGGGTCCGGCAGGAAGACCGCCGAGACCCCGGAGTTGGCGGGGTCCCAGCTCTGTCCACCGTCCCGCGTGCGGAACACCCCGGCCGTGGACACCGCGACCGTCACCGCGCGCGCGTCACGCGGATCGGTGACCACCGTGTGCAGGCCCTCGCCGCCACCGCCGGGGACCCACTTCGACCGCGTCGGGTGCTCCCACAGCGGACGCACCAGATCGAATGTCTCGCCCCGGTCCTCCGAGCGGTAGAGAGCCGCGGGCTCGGTGCCCGCGTACACCACGTCCCGCTCGGCGGCTGCCGGGTGCAACTGCCACACACGCTCCAGCGAGGCCCCCGTGTCCTTGGGGAACTTGACGGCGGGGCGTGCGGGCTCCGTCCACGTACGGCCCAGGTCGTCGGAGTGGAAGACCGACGGGCCGAAGTGCGCGCTGTCACCGCCCACGAGGAGCCGCGGGACATCGCCCCGCGTGTCGATCGCCACCGAATACACGGCCTGGGAGTTGAAGTACGGGCCTTCGTCGAACTCCCACGCGCCGCCGCCCCGCCTGCGGCCGATGAAAAGCCCCTTGCGCGTGCCAACCGTCAGCAGCACTTCAGTCATGCCGGACACCTCCGAGGACGCCTTTGTCTCAGGTACGGCCCAGTCTGCACCCCACCACTGACAGTCACCCCCGAGGGCGGCATCGCCGCAGGTCACACCGGCTGGGCGGCCACTTCCTCCGGCACCGGCAGCGGAAAGTGGCAGGCCACCTGGTGGCCGGCCCCGCGCGGCGCCGCGACCGGCGGCTCGACCTCGGCGCAGACGTCCTGCGCGAGCGGGCAGCGGGTGCGGAAGCGGCACCCCGACGGCGGCGTCGCCGCGGACGGCGTCTCGCCCGTCAGCGGAGTCCCGGAACCGGCCGTGGCCGACGGATCGGGCACGTTGACCGTGTCGAGCAGACCCCGCGTGTACGGATGCAGCGGACGCGCGTACACCTCCTCCGCGGGACCGGTCTCGACGAGCTTGCCGAGGTACATCACGCCCACGGTGTCGGCGAGGTAGCGCACCACCGCGAGGTCGTGCGAGATGAACAGATACGTCAGGCCGCGCTCACGCTGGAGCTCCCTCATCAGGTTGAGGATCTGTGCCTGCACGGACACGTCGAGCGCCGACACCGGCTCGTCCGCGACCACCAGATCGGGGGACAGCGTCAGGGCCCTTGCCAGGCCGAGGCGTTGGCGCTGGCCGCCGGAGAACTCGTGCGGATACCGCCGCACGGCGCCCCTCGGCAGTCCCACGGCGTCCAGGAGCCCGTCGATCTGCGCCTCCTGCTCGGCGCGGCCGCCGACGCCCTGGATGACCAGGGGTTCGCGCAGGATCTCGCCGACCCGCATCCGCGGGTCCATGGCCGCGGTCGAGTCCTGGAACATGAGCTGGATGCGGCGGCGGTGCGCCCGTCGCCCGGCCCGCGTGAGGCCCGCGAGGTCCTCGCCGTCGAAGCGCACCGATCCGGCCGTCGGATCCTCCAGGCCCGCGACGATGCGGCCGAGCGTCGTCTTGCCGCAGCCCGACTCGCCGACCATGCCGAACGTCTCGCCCTTGCGGATGGTCAGCGACACGCCGCCCACCGCGCTGACCGTGCCGCGACTGCGCGAGAACGGTCCGCCCTTGAGCGGGAACTCCTTGACGAGACCGTCGAGTTCGAGGAGCGGCGCGCCCGGCGCCGACTGCGCGGGGACGGCGGCGGGTGCGATGACGTCGGCCGCCTCGCCCTGCGCGGACGCGTCCGGCACCGGGTGGAAACAGGCGAACCGGTGTTCCGTCACCCGCAGTTCGTCGTCGGTGAGCGGCGGCTCCTGGGTGCGGCACTCGTCCGTCGCGAACCCGCAGCGCGGCGCGAACCGGCAGCCCTCCGGCCGCACCGTGAGGTTCGGCGGCAGCCCGGGAATCGTGTGCAGTTCGGTCCCGCCGTCGCCTGCCCGCTCCGGAAGAGCCGCGAACAGGGCTTCCGTGTAGCGGTGGCGCGGGCGGGCGAACAGGTCCCGTACGTCGGCCTGTTCGGCGACCCTGCCCGCGTACATGACGGCGACGCGGTCCACGCGGTTCGCGATGACGCCGAGGTCGTGCGTGACGAGGATCATCGCCATGCCGAGCCGCTCGCGCAGGTCGTCGATCAGTTCCAGGATCTGGTGCTGGGTCGTCACGTCGAGCGCGGTCGTCGGCTCGTCCGCGATGAGCAGCTTCGGCTCGCAGACCAGCGCCATGGCGATGGCGACGCGCTGGCGCATGCCGCCCGACAGCTGGTGCGGATACGCCTTCATGCGCTCGGCGGGCTGGGGCATGCCGACGAGCCGGAGGGTCTCCTCGGCGCGTGCCCAGGCCTCCTTGCGGGAGACGCCTCGGTGCAGCAGGAGCGGCTCGGCGACCTGCCGGCCGATCGTCATGGTCGGGTTGAGCGAGGTCAGCGGGTCCTGGAAGACCATGCCGACGGTGTTGCCGCGGACGTCCTGGAGGACGGGCGCGGGCGCGGCGGCCAGGTCCACTCCGTCGAACAGGACGCGTCCGCCGGTGATCTTCCCGCCGGGCGGCAGCAGCCCGAGGACGCTGAGCGCGGTCATCGTCTTGCCGCAGCCGGACTCGCCGACGACGCCGAGAGCCTCACCGGCTGCCAGATCGAGGGAGATCCCGTCGAGGGCGTGGACGGTACGGTCGCGGGTGGCGATGTCGACGCGCAGGTCGTCGATCCTGAGCAGGGGCTCGGTCATGTCTGTCTTCCTCAATGCCTCGGTCCCTTACTTCCGCAGCCGTACTTCGAACGCGTCACGCAGCCCGTCACCGATGAAGTTGAACGCGGCGACGACCAGGACGATCGCGATGCCCGGCGGGAAGATCAGCCACCAGTAGCCGTTCTGCGTGTAGGTGATGCCGGCGGACAGCATCGAGCCCCAGTCGGCGGACGGCGGCGGGATGCTGAGCCCGAGGAACGCGAGATAGCTGACGTAGAGGATGGCGTCGGCGATCTGGAACGTGCAGTTCACGATGACCGTGCCGATCGCGTTGGGCACGATGTGCTTGAACACGGCCCGTGTGCCGCCCCCGCCCATCATCCGCATGGCCTGGACGTACTCCCGGTTGCGCAGTGACAGCGCCTCGCCGCGCACCAGACGGGCGGGGGAGAGCCAGGCGACCCCGGCGATGATCAGAATCAGGATGCCCTTGCTGGGCGTGACGATCGCGGCGACCACGACGAGCAGGAACATCGCGGGGATGGCGAGCGCCGCGTCGGTGACCCGCATCATCGCGGCGTCGACCCAGCCGCCGAAGTACCCGGCGACGGCGCCGTACACGGTGCCGAACAGCGTCGCCAGCAGGCCCGCCGCCAGACCGATCTCGAGGGAGGCCCGCCCGGCGACCATGAGCCGGCCGAGCAGGTCGTACCCGAGGTCGGTGGTGCCGAGGAGATGCCCGGCGGTGCCGGGGGAGAGGTTCGCCTGTGCGAGATCCGTGTGGATCTGCTCGGTCGGGTGGACGAGCGGGCCCAGGTAGCAGAAGGCGAGCAGCAGGACCAGGACCACGACGCCCGTCAGGGCCAGCTTGTTGCCGGTGAAGACGCGCAGGGTGCGGCGGGCGAGGGAGGGGGTGGCCTGCGCGGCTTCCTCCTGGCCCGGCTGGACGGGAAGGACGGCGGACGTACTCATGCCACGCTCCGGATCCGGGGGTCGAGGACGGCGTACAGGATGTCGGTGAGCAGCGAGCCGAGGACCGTGGCGATGCCGACCACGAGGGTCACACCGAGGAGCACGGGGAAGTCGGAGCCCTGGGCCGCGTTCCAGAACAGCAGCCCCATGCCCGGGTAGTTGAACATCGACTCGACGACGAGGGCGCCGCTGAACAGCGTCGGGAGGTAGAGCCCGAGCAGGGTCGCGAGAGGGATCAGGGCGTTGCGCAGGACGTGCCTGACCATGATCCGCCGGCTGGACTGGCCCTTCGCCATGGCCGTGCGGACGTACTCCTCGGTGAGGTTGTCGAGTACGGCGGAGCGCATGTAGCGGCTGAACATCGCCACGATGCCGAAGGCCATCGTCACGACCGGCAGGACCAGCCCCGTGAAATCGCCGAGGAGTTGACCGATCGTCTCGCCCTGCGGTGCCTCTGCCGGGAAGATCGGCATGACCTGCGCGAACAGGATGATCATGATGAGGCCGAGGAAGAAGACGGGCGTCGCGTACAGCAGGAAGGCGAGTCCCGTGAGCGCGTAGTCCGAGGCCTTGCCGCGCCGCACGGCCTGGAGCAGGCCCAGCGGGACGGCGATCACGACGGCGAGGACCGTGGACAGGACAGTCAGGAGCAGTGTCTTCGGCAGGCGCTGCCTGAGCAGTTCGAAGACGGGCGAGTTGAGCTTGTACGAGTCGCCGAGGTCGCCGGTGAGCAGCCGCTTCAGATACATCATGTACTGCATGGGCAGGGAACGGTCGTAGCCCTGCTGGTGGTTGAAGTGCTCGATCTGCTGCGGGGTGCCCTTCGGGCCGAGGATGGCGCGGGCCGGACCGCCCGGCAGCAGATGCAGCAGGGTGAAGACGATCACCGAGACCAGGAACAGGACGACGAGGGCCTGCAGGAAGCGCTTGACCAGAAAGCCGGTCACTTCGCGGCTCCCTTCTTGGCGTGCTTGTTGTTCGTGTCGTTCGTGTGCTGCTCGGCTTCCTTGACGAAGTACCAGTGCTGCGGCGCGAACGTGACGGTCGGGTTCTGCTCGATGCCCCGCAGGTCGTTGCGGATCACCGACACCTGGTACGCGGGGTTCGGCATCCACATCACCGGCAGCTGCCCGGCGAGGTACTCGCCGTACTGGTGGACGGCCTTCATGTCCGGCGAGTACTGCACGGCCCGGATGATCCGGTCGGCCTTCTTGTCGCTGTAGTTGCCGAAGTTGGCGGAGGCGCCTGTGGAGAAGAGCTGCTCGCCGCTCGGGTTGAGCGGGTAGTACCAGCTGCCGGCCGTACCGAAGAAGGACATGTCCCAGTCGCAGCCGGGGTCCTCGGCGGTGCACGGCACGGAGTTGCCGAGCACCGAGTTCAGGGGCTGCTGGCGCACGGTCAGCTCGATGCCCGCCCGGCTGAGCGACGACTTCAGCTCCTGCATCATGTTCGTCGTCTCGGTGGAACCCGACTGGGAGAGCAGGGTCATCTCCAGGGGCGCGTTCTCCTCGATGCCCGAGCCGCACTCGTCGTCGCCGGTACCCGGGCGTGCGCAGCGCGCGACGCCGTCGCGGGTCTTCCAGCCGTGCGCGGCGAGCAGCTCGCGCGCCGCGCGCACGGAGAAGGGGTACTGGTTCTTCGCCATGGCCGGCGACAGGTACTGGCTCTTCGGGGTCACCGGCACCGGGCCGAGCGTAGGGGTGGCGCTGCCCTGCCAGATGACGTCGCTCATCGCCTTCTGGTCGACGAGGTGCTGCATCGCCCGGCGGATGTACAGCTGGCTCATCAGGGGCCCGGCGTGAGTGGAGTTGAAGTTGTAGACGATGTACGTCGCCGCCCAGCCCTCCCACGGATCGACGCGGTATCCCTTGTCCTCGAACTTCGCCTTCTGCGCCATGACGGACGGCGGTATGTAGCCGTAGTCGACGCCGCCGGAGCGCAGCACGTTGTACTCGGAGTCGGCGGTGGTGAACGGTTTGAAGACGACCTTGTCCAGGTGCGGCCGCTCGGAGTCGGGGCCGGTGAACTTCTCGTTCGGGACGATGGTCACCTGGCCGCTGTCCCGCCAGCCGGCGAGTTTCCAGGGCCCGTTGACCGTCTTCCAGAGAGGGTCGCTGCCGTACGAGCCGAGGCTCTTGGCGTGCCGCGTGAGCCGGGCGAAGACGGCCCTGGCGCCCTTGGTGGTGCGGTCGTGGTCACCGACATCGCCGCCGTCGGTCGTGGCGTCCCAGGCGTGCTGGGGAAGGGCGCGCATCAGCGTGAGCTGGTTGGCCGTGAACCAGTCCGGGTTGTACGCCCGGTCGAGGTGCAGCCGCACCGTGTGGTCGTCGACGACCTCGAACCGCTTCACGTCGTCCGGCATCGTGCCGACCGAGTAACTGCCCCAGTCGGCCTTGTTCGCCTTGACGAGGTTGAACCAGAACTCGAGGTCGCGGGAGGTGACCGGCTTCCCGTCGGACCACTTCACGCCCCGGCGCAGCGGCACGGTCACCGTCTTGTTGCCGTCGCTGTACTTCGGCTCGAGGCCGAGCGTGCTCGGGCCGTGCGTGGTCAGCTCGCCCTCGAGCTGCACGGCGTCGTAGACCGGCATGAACAGCAGGGTCTGGATGCCGTAGTTGTACGAGGCTCCGTAGCCGGGTGCGCCGATCGGGAAGATCCAGTTCGGCGTGGCGGCGGGAGGCAGCGCCATCGTGGCCGTGCCGCCCTCCACGGGGGTGCCGCCGGTCGGCCCCATGGCGATGCTGCCGCCCTCGTGCGTGCAGCCGGTGAGAGCCGCCGCGAGGACGAGGACGGCGGCGGCCGTTGACCTGAATGAGCGCATGCCGGAGGGCCTCCAAGGGGACGGGGGGCGGCCCCGTACCGGAGTGCGACGGGGCGGCGCCCGAACGCTAGGCCGGTCGGTGAAAACAAGTCAATAGCTTCATTCGGCAAATAGTTCTTCGTCTCGCAGGTATGGCCATCTTGGTTCGAGTCGGTCTAGGCTTCGATCATTCATCGAAGGAACACATCGAACTAACGCGGCAAACGAGCTCATCGAACCCCACACGCTGAACCAAGCAACCAAGCAACCGAGCAACCAAGAGGGCGGTATGTCCGACACATCGCAGGGCGAACCGGGGTCGGCGCAGCACATCCTGCACCTGGTCTCCTCGGGCGCCGCCACCTCCCGGGCCGACCTCGTACGGGAGCTGGGCCTCGCCCCCTCCACCGTCTCGCTGCGTGTGCAGGAGCTCGTGGCGGCCGGCGTGCTCACCGAGTCCGGCGAGGGCGCCTCGCGCGGCGGGCGGCGCCCCCGTCTGCTGCGCGTGCGGGCCCAGGGCGGTGTCGCGCTCGCCGCCGACCTCGGCAGCCATCACGCACGGCTCGGAGTGGTCGGCCTCGACGGCACCGTCCTCGACGCCGTCGACCTGCCGCACGACATCACCGTGGGACCGGAGTCGGCCGTCGAATGGCTCTGCGGCCAGGTCACCGAACTCGCCGCACGGCAGCGGGAGGCGGGCCGCACCGTGCGGGCGCTCGGCGTCGGATTCCCCGGCCCGGTCAAGCCCGGCGAGGGCCGCGTCCTGAGCCCGTCCCGCATGCCCGGCTGGCACCGCTACCCGCTGCGCGACGTCCTGGCCGAACGCCTCGGCCTGCCCGTCACCGTGGAGAACGACGCCACGATGATGGCCGTGGGCGAGCACCGCGCCGCCCGTCCCGACCTCGACCACATGGTGGTCGTCAAGGCGGGCCGCGGCATCGGCAGCGGCATCATCTCCGCGGGCCGCCCGCACGACGGGGCGAACGGCTGCGCCGGCGACATCAGCCACGTACGCGTGGAGGCCGCGCAGGACCGGCCGTGCAGCTGCGGCAACATCGGCTGCCTCGAGACGGTCGCCAGCGGCGCCGCGCTGATGCGCGAACTCGCCGGGCAGGGCGTCGAGGTGGCCTCCACCACCGAGCTCCTCCAACTCGTCGCCGACGGCGACCCACAGGCCACCACCCTGGTCCGCACCGCCGGCCGGCACATCGGCACGGTCCTGTCCGTCGTCGTGAACTTCTTCAACCCGCAGGCCGTGGCTCTCGGCGGCGCGCTCGCCGCCGCCGAACCGCTGGTCGCCGCCGTCCGCGGAGTCCTGTACGAGCGCTGCCTGCCGCTCGCGACCGCGGAGCTGGAGATCACCACGACGGTCACGGGACCCGACGCTGGACTGCTCGGCGCGGGCCTCACCGCCCTGCGCCACAACCTCCCCACCGCACCCGTCCCCCAGGAAGAGAGCGCCTCAGCATGACGAGCACGGCCCCCGCACGCCGCCTGCGCATCGGCATCGGCGGCATCGGCATCGAGTCCTCCACGTTCTGCCCGCACCGCTCCACCACGGACGACTTCCGGCAGACCCGCGGTCAGGACCTCCTCGACCGCTACACCTGGACCCGGCCCGACTCCGACCTCGCCGACGCCGTCGAATGGGTGCCGCTGCTGCACGCGACCTCGCTGCCCGGCGGCCCGGTCGAGGCGGAGTCGTACCTGGTCCTCAAGGACGAGCTCGTCACCCGCATACGTGAGGCGGGCCCCCTCGACGGCATGGTCTACGACATCCACGGCGCCATGAGCGTCGTCGGCCTCACCGACGCCGAGGGCGACCTGACGGACGCGGTCCGTGCCGCCCTCGACGCGCACGGCACCCGCCCGCTGCTGTCCGCCGCGATGGACCTGCACGGCAATGTCTCGCGCCGCTTCGCCGACCCCTGCGACCTGCTCACGGCCCACCGCCTCGCCCCGCACGAGGACGCCTGGGACACCCGCGAGCGCGCCGCCCGCAACCTCGTACGCTGCCTGCGCGACGGCACGCGCCCGCACCGCGCCTGGGTCCAGGTCCCCGTCCTGCTGCCCGGCGAGAAGACCAGCACCCGCCTCGAACCCGCCAAGTCCCTCTACGCCTCGCTCGCCGACATCGAGCGGAAGGACGGCATCCTCGACGCGGCGATGTGGGTCGGCTACGCCTGGGCGGACGAGCCGCGCTGCAAGGCCGCCATCGTCGTCACCGGCGACGACGCCCCGCTCGCCGCCGCGGAGGCCGAGAAGCTCGCCCGGCGCTACTGGGACGTCCGCAGGGACTTCGTCTTCGTCGGCCCGACCGGCAGCGCCGAGGAGTGCATCGAGAAGGCGGTCGCCTCCGACCGGCGCCCGTTCCTCATCAGCGACTCCGGCGACAACCCGACGGCGGGCGGCGCCGGTGACCTCGCGTACATGCTGGGCAAACTGCTCGCCAACGACGCCATCCGCACGGGCGAGGTCACGGCCGTGCACCCCGGCATCACCGACCCGGTCGCCGTGGCCCGCTGTTTCGAGGCGGGAGTGGGCGCCGAGGTCACCCTCAGCGTCGGCGGCAAGGTCGACGCCGGTCACGGCGGACCGTACGAACTCACCGGCACCGTCACGGCGTTGCAGCGCGCCACCGAGCAGAAGGACCGGGCCGAGGGCGGCGCGTACGACCGCGGTGTCGACATGGCGGCCGTGCGCGTCGGCGGACTCACCGTCGTCCTTGTGGAGCGCCGCAAGCCGTTCCACACGCTCGCCGACTTCATGGGCCCCGCGCAAGGCGGCCTCGGCGTCGACCCGCGCACGTACGACCTGGTCGTCGTCAAGATCGGCTACCTGGAGCCCGAACTCCACGACATGGCCGCCGACTGGCTGCTCGCCCTCACCCCGGGCGGCGTCGACCAGGACCTCCTGCGCCTGGGTCACCACCGGGTCGAGCGGCCGCTGTACCCGTTCGACGACGACGCGTACGCGGACGGGCCGGGCCCCGACCTCACGGCCACGCTCCTGTAGGCGGGCTTCCGCCGGCGCGCTTCGTCGCACCGCCGGTGGACGGAGTCGCGGAGCGGACGCTTCCGGGTGAGGCTTGAGAGGCCCGCACCGGCCGTCGACGAGCCGGTGCGCCGAACCGCGCGCTGAAGGAGCTCACGATGCAGCAGGACAAACAGCCCGCCTACGGCCCCGTGGTGTTCCGCGACCGGTCGGCGGGCTATGCGTTTCTGACCCGCTCGACGGCCGTCAGCGAAGAGACGATCGAGTGGGACGACGGCGAGACCTACCCCGTCGTCGACGTGGAGATCTCCTCCGAGTCGCACCCCTTCTACACGGGCAAGGCGCGGGTGGTCGACGCCGAGGGGCAGGTCGCCAAGTTCGAGAAGCGGTACGGCGAGCAGGACAAGGGCTGAGCGCCCCCGCGCCTGACCGACCGCCGTACCGCCGGGGCTCAGACCGAGCGCAGGTACTGGTCCGGCACGTGCACGTCCCCGCCGAGCTCGCGCGCCGCCGCGCGCGCCCACGACGGGCTGCGCAGGAGCTCACGGCCGAGCAGGACGGCGTCGGCCTCGCCGTTGGCGAGGATCTTCTCCGCCTGCTCCACGTCGGTGATGAGACCGACGGCGGCCACGGCCAGCTCCGTCTCGGCCTTCACGCGCGCGGCGAAGGGGACCTGGTAGCCGGGGCCGACCGGGATGCGCACGCCGGACGCGTTGCCGCCGGTCGAGACGTCGAGCAGATCGACGCCGTGCTCCTTGAGGAGGGTGGCCAGGCGCACGGTCTCCTCGGGCGTCCAGCCGTTCTCCTCCAGCCAGTCGGTGGCGGAGACACGGAAGAACAGCGGCTTGTCGTCGGGCCACACCTCGCGGACCGCGTCGACGACCTCGAGGGCGAAGCGCACCCGGTTGTCGAAGGAGCCGCCGTACTCGTCCGCGCGGACGTTGGAGTGCGGCGAGAGGAACTGGCCGATCAGGTAGCCGTGCGCGCCGTGGATCTCGGCGACCTCGAAGCCGGCGTCCAGGGCGCGGCGGGCGCCGTCGGCGAACTGGGTGACGATCTCGCGGATCCGGTCCACGGTGAGCTCGGCCGGGGCGGGGTGCTTGTCGTCGAAGGCGAGCGGGCTCGGCGCGACCGAGTCCCAGCCGTACGCGTCGGCTGAGACGGGGCCGCCGCCCTTCCAGGGGCGGTCGGTCGACGCCTTGCGGCCCGCGTGCCCGAGCTGGATGCCCGGGACGGTGCCCTGCGCCTTGAGGAAGGCGGTGATCCGGCGGAACGCCTCGACCTGCGTGTCGTTCCAGATCCCGAGGTCGTACGGGCTGATGCGGCCCTCGGGGCTGACGCCGGTGGCCTCGACGATGATGAGGCCCGTGCCGCCGGCGGCGCGGGCCGCGTAGTGCGCGAAGTGCCAGTCGTTCGGGGCGCCGGTGTCCGGGCCCTCGGGAGCGGCGCTGTACTGGCACATCGGCGGCATCCAGACCCGGTTGGGGATGGTCAGCGACCGGAGGGTGTAGGGCTCGAACAGCGCGCTCACGGCAGACTCCTATACGTTCACGACGGGCGTGGCGGGTCCTCGTACGATAGGCATCGTAGTACGGCACCTGTCAAACTACGATGGGTCTCGTACAATGGGCCCGACGCAACCGCAACGCACCCGCCACCCCGTCCGCACACCGGGCCGAACGAAGTGGAGCCGCCGTGACGACCGCCGCACCGAGCAGCAGGGCGCTTGCTCACCCCACGCGTGACGAGATCCGCCTGGAATCGGTGCTGCACGCACTCGCCGACCCGATGCGCCTGCGCGTGGTGCGGGAGCTGGCGGACGAGGGTGAGGGCAGCGAGCTCTCCTGTTCGCACTTCGTCCTCCCGGTCACGAAGTCGACCACCACGCACCACTTCCGCGTCCTGCGCGAGAGCGGCGTGATCCGGCAGATCTACCGGGGCACCGCCAAGATGAGCGTGCTGCGCCGCGCCGACCTGGACGTGCTCTTCCCCGGCCTTCTCGACAGCGTGCTCGCGGCGGCGGCCCGGCAGGACGACCGGCTAGGCGGCGGGGGATCCGACGGTGCCGACGGCCTCGGGGGCTGAACTCCCGCTTCCCGGAAGGTGGTTGAACAGCAGATTGAGTGTGATCGCCGTGATGCAGCCCGCGCTGATCCCGCTGTCCATGACCGTCTGGAACCAGTCGGGGAACTTGGCGTAGATCCCGGGCACGCCCACGGGAAGCACCCCGATCGCCACCGACACGGCGACGACCGTCAGGTTGTGGTTGCCGGCGAAGTCGACCCGGGCCAGCGTCCGCACGCCGCTCGCCGCGACCGTGCCGAACATGACCAGGCCCGCGCCGCCGAGGACCGGGGCCGGGATCGCGGCGACGACCGCGCCCAGCTTGGGCAGCAGGCCGAGCAGCACCAGGATCCCGCCCGCCGTGGCGACGACCCAGCGGCTGCGCACCCGGGTCATGCCCACGAGCCCGACGTTCTGTGCGAACGCGGTGTACGGAAACGTGTTGAACACGCCGCCGAGGACCGTGGAGAAGCCGTCCGCGCGCAGGCCGTCCGCCAGTGAGCGCGGCTGGACGGGCCGCCCCGTCATCTCGCCCACCGCGATGAAGTCGCCGGTGGTCTCGGTCATCGTCACCAGGGCCACGATCAGCATCGACACGATCGCCGCGCCGTGGAACGTCGGTGTACCGAAGTGGAACGGTGTGCTGATCCCCACCCAGCGCGCGTCACCGACACCGCCGAAGTCCGTGAAACCGGTGGGCACGGCCACGGCCGTGCCGACGACGATGCCGGCGAGGACGGCGACGCGGCTCAGGTACGGCGGCGCGAAGCGCTGCACCGCGAGGACCACCACGAGAACGAACGCCGCCAGCGCGATGTTCTTCGGGGCGCCGAAGTCCTTCGAACCCGCCCCGCCCGCAACCCAGTTGCCCGCCACCGGCAGCAGCGAGACGCCGATGATCAGGATGACCGTGCCGGTGACCAGTGGCGGGAAGAAGCGCAGCAGCCTGCCGAAGACCGGCGCGAGCAGCATCATCGCGAGCCCGGCGACGATGACCGCCCCGTAGATCGCGGGGAGCCCGCCGCCGGTCGTGCCGATGATCACCATCGGCGAGACGGCGGCGAACGTACAGCCCTGGACGATCGGCAGCCGGACGCCGAACCGCCACACCCCGATGCACTGGATCAGCGTCGCGATGCCGCACACCAGCAGATCCGCGGTGATGAGATACGCGAGGTCGGCGGGCGACAGCTTCATCGCGCCGCCCACGATCAGCGGCACGGCCACCGCGCCCGCGTACATGGCGAGCACGTGCTGAAGACCGAACACGGCCAGCTGCCGCACGGGCGGCACCTCGTCGACGGGGTGGACGGGCGGTGGGGCGGCCGGGGCTGCCATGGGCACTCCAAGGGGATGTCGGAACGCGAACGTGGGTGCGGGGGCGGGGTGGACAGCACGAGACCGTAAGGGGCTTAAACGATTTGTTGATTTCGCCTCTGTTGCCGGGAGGTGTCGCGCCTCTCGGGTGCCCTGCGTCAGCGCATGGCGCTGCCCGGGCGCTACGTCGTCCCGTCGCGGGCCGCCGCCAGCAGGCCCGCCCAGTCCGGGATCTTCACCGGGCCGCGCCCCAGGGAGCGGCCCAGTTCCGCCTCGGCCCGCTCGATCGCGAGCCACCCGGGCCACTCGACGGCCGCGCAGCCCGCAGCGCGAAGCCCGCGGAGCGCGTCACCGGGAACGTCCCGGGCGGTCAGCGCGGGGGCGTCGTCGAGCAGTGACTGCGCGGTCTCCTTGGCGCACGGGCGGTTGGTGCCGATCACGCCCGTCGGGCCGCGCTTGATCCAGCCGGCGACGTACTCGCCGGGCGAGACCTCACCCGCCCGCACAATGCGCCCCGCGAGATGCGGCACGGTTCCGGTGGCCTCGTCGAACGGCAGCCCGTGCAGGGGAACGCCGCGGTAACCCACCGACCGCAGGACGAGCTGCGCGTCGATGTCGTCGAACCGGCCGGTGCCGCGCACGCCGCCCGAGCCGTCCGGCTCGGTGTGCTCGAAGCGCACGCCCGACACCCGGCCCGCCGCCCCGGCGAGGAGCGCCACCGGCCGCTGGAAGAAGCGCAGATGGATACGGCGGGGGAGACCCGGCGAGGGGCGCTCGGCCCAGCCGCGCAGCACCTCGACGTTCCGCCGGTTCGCCGCCGGCAGCCCCGACGGGTCGAGATAGGCGGGATCGAGCGCCAACTCGCTCTGATCCAAGACCACTTCGACGCCGGGAAGGGTGCCGAGCTCACGGAGCTCCTTGGTCGTGAAGCGTGCCTGCGAAGGGCCGCGCCGCCCCACCATGTACACGTCCCGCACCCGGCTGTCGGCCAGCGCGCCGAGCGCCGCCTGCGGCATGTCGGTGGGCGCCAGCTCGGCCGCGCCGCGGGCCAGGATCCGGGTGACGTCCACGGCGACGTTGCCCACGCCGATGACGACGGCCGAGTCCACTCCCGCGACGAACCCCTCGGCCACCGCGTCCGGGTGCGCGCTGTACCAGGAGACGAAGTCGGTCGCGGACCAGCTGCCCGGCAGATCCTCGCCCGGTACGCCCAGATGGCGGTCGGTGGCGGCGCCCACGCAGTACACGACCGCGTGATACATCTGCAGGAGTCGGCCGGGCGGCAGGCCGGGGCCGATCTCGACGCCGCCGACGAAGCGGACGCGCTCGTGCTCCAGGACCGCGCGCAGATTGTTCTGCAGCGACTTGATCTTCTCGTGGTCCGGTGCCACGCCGTAGCGCACCAGGCCGTACGGACAGGGGAGCCGGTCCAGGACGTCCACGTGGACGTCCGGCACCCGCTCCTGCTGGACCAGGCTCTGCGCGGTGTACACCCCGCTCGGCCCCGACCCCACAACGGCGACGCGCAGCACGGCGGACTCCTTCCGCAGGCCGACGGACTTCCAGCATGACACCGAGGGGGCCGGGCCGGGAGGGTGTGACGCGCGCGGAGCTCACCCGTCGGGCGTCACGACATCTTCCGCATGCGCCCTATCTCGGCCGTCTGCTGCGCGATGACGTCGTTCGCCATCTCCTCGATCTGGACGTTGTTCCCCTCGGACAGCACGTCCGTCGCCATGGTGACCGCCCCGGTGTGGTGCGTGATCATCAGCTTCAGGAAGAGCTCGTCGAAGGCCGCGCCGTGCGCCGCGCGCAACGTCTTCAGCTGTGCCTCGGTCGCCATCCCCGGCATCGCCTCGTGCTCGTGGTGCCCGCCGCTCTCACGTTCTCTGCCGTGCGAGTTGAGCCAGCCCTCCATGGCTCCGACCTCCGGGCCCTGCGCCGCGGCGATGCGCTCCGCGAGGCGCTTGACCTGGCCCGACTCGGCCCGCTTCGGGGCGAGTTCGGTCATCCGGAGGGCCTGTGTGTGATGCGCGATCATCAGCTGCGCGTAGCTGAAGTCGGCCGAGTTGGGACTGTCGTCCGACTTGCGCTTCTGCGCGTCCTTCGCCGACAGCGTCTCAGCGCCCTCGCCCGGCTTGCCCGGCGCGATCACCGAAGGCCCGGGCCGGACGCGGGAGTTGGCGTCCGTGCCTGCTCCGTGCGGCGCCGCGTCACAGCCGCCGAGCGCGAGTGCGGCGACCGCGATCGTCAACGGCAGAACAACTTTCATGACGAGTACGTTGCCATCTGTTGATCTGTGCATGATGAAGACGATACTCGTGGGATCCGTGCTCCGCTCCCGCGCGAGCGGGGGAAGCGGGAAAGTCATCGACGAGGGAGGCAGCAGTGACCCTGTTGAACGAGCCCCGAACGCGCCGCAGACGGCTGGGAGTTGCCGCGACCGCGGCCGGGCTGCTGGCCGCGCTGCTCATGGCCGGTCCGGCGGCGGCGACCCCCGACCCGGGCGACGCCCCGGCCAAGGCCGAGCGGCTCTCGAAGAGCGCGGCGGCCGACACCCGGGCGGCGATCGCGAACGGCGACATACCCGCCCAGGACGAGGTCGTCCACTCCGACAACATCGAACATCTCGCCAACATCCCCAAGGACGTGCTGCCCGGCATCAACTCGGACCTCGCGTTCCAGGGCAAGTACGCCTTCGCGGGGAACTACGACGGCTTCCGCATCTTCGACATCAGCAACCCGAAGGCCCCCAAGACGGTCGCGCAGGTCCTGTGCCCCGGATCGCAGAACGACATCTCCGTCTCCGGTGACCTGCTGTTCCTGTCGACCGACTCGTCGCGCAGCGACAACTCCTGTGCCAGCACCACGCAGCCCGCCACGGAGAAGTCCTCCTGGGAGGGCATGAAGGTCTTCGACATCAGCGACAAGAAGAACCCGAAGTACGTCGCAGCCGTCGAGACCGCCTGCGGCTCGCACACGCACACGCTGGTCCCGGAGAAGAAGAACGTCTACGTGTACGTCTCGTCGTACTCGCCGAGCGCGACGTTCCCGGACTGCCAGCCGCCGCACGACGGGATCTCGGTCATCAAGGTGCCGCGCAAGGCGCCGGAGAAGGCGGCGCTGGTCAACTTCCCCGTCCTGTTCCCCGGTGAGGGACCCGACGGCGGCGGCAATCCGGGCGGGCCCACCAACCCGGGCGTCTCCAAGACCACCGGCTGCCACGACATCACGGTCCTGCCCTCGAAGGACCTGGCCGCCGGCGCCTGCATGGGCGACGGCATCCTGTTCTCCATCAAGGACCCCGAGAACCCCAAGGTCATCGACCAGGTCGAGGACAACACCAACTTCTCGTTCTGGCACTCGGCGACCTTCAACCAGAAGGCCGACAAGGTCGTCTTCACGGACGAGCTGGGCGGCGGCGGGGCGGCCACCTGCAACGAGGCCGTCGGGCCGGACCGGGGCGCCGACGGCATCTACGCCATCGTCGGCAAGGGCGACCACCGCAAGCTGGTCTTCAAGAACTACTTCAAGATCCCCCGTCACCAGGCGGACACCGAGAACTGCGTGGCCCACAACGGCTCGCTGATCCCCGTCAAGGGCAAGGACATCATGGTCCAGGCCTGGTACCAGGGCGGCGTCTCGGTCTGGGACTTCACCGACTCCTCGAAGCCCAAGGAGATCGCCTACTTCGAGCGCGGTCCGCTCACCACGGACACCCTCCAGGTGGGCGGTTCCTGGTCCGCGTACTACTACAACGGCTACATCTACTCGAACGACATCGCCAAGGGCTTCGACGTCCTGAAGCTCAGCGACCGGCGCACCGACCCGGCCGAGCGAGTCCGCACGGGCGAGCTGAACGTCCAGACGCAGCCGGACTACTTCGACTGAGATCCGTCCGACCGGGACCCGGGACCCCCGGGCTCGAAGTACTGGGAGAAGTCCGGGGCACCCCCCGGGCTTCTCCCGCCGGGCGCCGCCTCGTCCGGCGGGGTTCCGAGCTCCCACGCGAGCCCGTACCGGGCGAACAGCTCCGCCCGAAGGGTCGGCAACGGCATCGGCGCCCCCGGGACCAGCGCCGCGAACACCGCCCCCATCAGCTGGGAGCGCAGCAGCGGATAGTCGCGTTCGACGCTGAGCGAGCCGTTCCGCAGGACGGTGTCGCGCAACAGCTCGGCGAGCCGCTGCTGCTCGGGGCACTCCACGAAGCCCTCGGCCTGGAGGATCCCCGCCATGTGCGTCCGCATGAGGACAGGGTGGTCGACGGCGAGGCCGAGGATCGCGTCGACGGCCCGTGCCAGCCGCTCCGGCCCGTCCTCGGTGTGCGGCTCGCGCTCCAGCGCCGCTTCCAGCGTTCGGTGCATCAGGCGGTGCACCGCGGACTGGAGCAGCTGTCGCTTGCCGGGGAAGTAGTACGAGACCAGGCCCCGCGCCGAACCGGCGCGGTCCGCGATGTCGCCGAGCGTCGTCGCGTCGTACCCGCGCTCCCCGACGAGCTCGACCGTCGCCTGCAGAAGCCGCTCGCGGGATCGCCGTCGCAACTCCTCGTTGACCGATGCGCTGCGCGGGGACATCCTGTAACTCCTGCGTTGACTGGCTCATAGCCAGTATACTCAGCGCGTCCCTGACAGAGGGGTCTTTGCCGAACCTCTGCGCAGGGCTCCTGGGCGTATCCGGCGACGCGGGGGATCGTCGGATACGTCCGGTCCTGACGGGCGGGTGGCCGGGCGGCGTCGGTGTCGTCCGGACACCCGCCCGACAGGGGATTCCGGTCCGGCTGCCGGCGCCGGAAATTCCCGCCGCGGCGGACTCCTTCAGCGGCACACTGGCCCGATGCCGCAACTGATCGCTCCCGACGTCCGCGTCCACGCCTCCTTCCTCGCCGCCATGGACGAGGCCCGCGCCGAGGGCCACGGCGGACCCGACGACGACTCCACCGCGGGGCTCAGCCTGCGCGCGTACGAGGACACCTGGCAGGATCCGGCGGTCTTCGCGCAGTACGTCGCCCGCATGCGGCTCACCCACGGACCGCGCAGCATCCTGCAGTACGACGTCGAGTGCACGACCCTCTGGTACGTCGACGGGGACGCCTACCTGGGGCGCCTCGCGATCCGCCACCGACTCACCGAGGCGTGGCTGCGCGACGGTCACATCGGCTACGACGTACGGCCCAGCGCCCGCCGCCGCGGACACGCCACCGCGATGCTCCGTGCCGCTCTCCCGCTCGCCGCGCGCCTGGGCGTCGATCCGGCGCTGATCACCTGCGACACGGACAACGCCGCCTCCCGGCGCGTCATCGAGGCATGCGGCGGTGTACGGGACGAAGCGGGCGAACACGACGGGGTGCTGAGGTACTGGGTGCCCACCGGAGCCGGATCGCACACCGGGTGAACCCTCCCTAAAGTGGGCAAGGGGTGACCGGCAGGCAGGCTAGGAGGCGTACCGACATGGACCAAGAGCAGATCCTGGCCCGGATCACGGCGATGGTCGACGACGAGAAGCGGCTCCGCGCGTCGCTCGCCTCCGGCGAGATCGACGGGGCGACCGAGCACGAGCGCCTCGCGGCCGTGGAACGCGAACTCGACCAGTGCTGGGACCTGCTGCGCCAGCGCCGGGCGAAGACGGAGTTCGGCGAGAACCCCGACGAGGCGACGGTCAGGCCCGAGTCTCAGGTCGAGGGCTATCAGTCGTGACGGCCCGGCGGTGACGGCCCGATGTGGACGGCCTGGCCGTGGCGCCAGGTCGGTACGTCCGGTTGTGTCGTCCGGTCGTGACGTCCAGCCGTGACGGCACATCCCGCCTGTCTCGCCCTGCCGATCTTCCCCTGACGGGTCACCTGCTCGCGGTGAGCCGCTCGTAGGCCGTCACGGACACCGTCACCGTCAGCGCCCCGAGCAGCCAGCCGCCGAGTACGTCCGAGGGCCAGTGGACGCCGAGCCACACGCGCGTGAGACCGACGCCGACGACCGACACCACCGCGAGCGTGCACGCCGTGCGCCACAGGACGCGGCCTGCGCCGTAGCGGCGCAGCAGCCACAGGATCAGGCCCCACACCACCGTCGCCGTCATCGCGTGCCCGGAGGGGTAGGCGGCGTAATGGGCGGAGTCCACGGGGTCCGTCCACACCGGGCGGTCACGGCCGACGGCTGCCTTCAGGCCCTGCTGGATCAATGTGCCCACCGCACACGTGGTGGCCACCCATACCGCGAGCCACCAGGCGTCGTGTCTCCATACGAGCCAGACGACGACCACGACGCACAGGGCGCGCATCGTCCAGGGATCCCAGAACCAGTCCGTCAGGACCCGGTTCACCTGCGTCAGTGCGGGATCGTCGAGGGCCCAGCGGTGCGCCGTGCGCGCCAGCTCGCCGTCCAGTGTCATCAGTGGTTCCCAGCGCGTTGCCACCGCGATCAGCAGCAGCGCGCTGAGAGCGGCCAGTACCGCCGTCGCGCGCGTGAGCCGCGGATGCCGGGGGCGGGGCGGGGAGTCGACCGGTGCCGGGTGCATGGGGGAGATCCTCACCCATGGACCGCGCCGGTGGCCATCAGGCGGAGCGGACGCGTCCGGCCCGGGCCGCCGGTCAGCCCAGCGCGCGCAGGCCCGGCACGAAGGTCACCAGGAGCGGCACCACCGGTACGAGGGCGGCCGCCGCGGTCAGGCGCAGACGCCGGGCCGGGGTGAGCCGCCGCGGCGGGGTCAGCAACCGGTGCACGCGCTGCGGCACATGGGCCTGCGGTGTCGGGCAGGGGCCGAACACCCCGCGGTCCTCGTTGAGTTCGACCAGGGCGAGGGCGATGGTCAGCCGCCCGAAGCGGCGCGACGCCATGTCGTCGGCGGCCAGTTCGACGAGCCGGTGCATCTCGTCGCGGAACGCGGCGAAGACCGGAACCTGCGGGAAGCCCGTGGCCAGCGCCCCTGAGCAGTGCAGCAGCCAGTCGTGCCGCCACTGCGCGTGGCCCATCTCGTGCGCGAGGACCGCGTCCAGCTGTCGGCCCTTGAGGCGGCGCAGGGCGGCCGTCGTGATGACCAGTTGGGGTGCGGCGCCCGGCAGCCACCAGGCGTCGGGGCGTTCGCCTTCGAGGACGACGAGTCGGTCACTGCCCGGCTCCTCGCCCGGCAACAGCGGGGAACGCACCAGGAGTTCGGCGTGCCGCCGCCTGCGCCTGGCCCGCGACCGGAAGATCTCCCGGGCCAGCATCGCCGCGGTCCACAGTCCGCCGAGCGCGAGCGTCACGGCCAGCGTCGCCGCCCATCCGCCGGCCGCCCGCAGCGCGTACGCGTCGACGACGGCGTGCGGGGCGGACGCGAACACATGGCCGCGGACGGCCTGCCAGGCGGCGGCCGCACTCAGCGTCATCGACAGCGCGCAGCACAGAAGGACTCCGGCCACCACGCACTGCCACACCCACAGGGCGACCACCGGCTCGCGCTCCGGCCATTCGGCCCGCGCCAGCAGGCGCGGGGCGACGACAGCGGCGAGGGTGCCGAGCAGCAGCAGTGCTACGGGGACCGTCATGGCCTCAGCCTATGAGCCGGGACTACCGGAGGGTACGGGCTGTCGCGTCAAGTGACGTACGCCACGGTTTTGAGCGGGCAGTTGTCCGCAATGGAGCAGTTTCCCCGGCCCTCTGTCCGTGCGGGCTCGCGCGGGCGCCTTCACGGCCTGCCGCCGCCCCTACATGGTCAGGAGCATCGCGACCATCCCGATGCCCATCGAGAGGCGGCAGGCCCGCGCCAGCTCCGGGCGGTCCCCCCACCCGGACGCCGGCGGTCCGCCCCCGGCCGTCGCCACCGGCACCAGCCGCGCCCCCGACCACAGCACGTACCCCGCGAAATAGAGCAGGAGCACTCCGGTCACCGGCGGCGCGCCCGCCCCTCCGTGGCCGGCGTGCCCGCTCGGCGCCGCGGCCATCCCCACCGCCATGTACGCCATGGCGAAGGTGCCGACCAGGTGGTGCAGGTGGTGCGCGCTCGAACGGGACGCCCACAGCGCCCGCAGCGCCGCCGCCCCGAACACGACCGCGTACAGGACCCAGGCGGCGCGCGGCGGCGTGATCACCGCGGCGGGTGTCGCCATGAGCGCCATGCCGAACCCCATGAGGGCCTCGCCGCCCGCTGTCCGGCGCTGCTCCTCGACTCCGCTGCGCATCCGCAGCAGGCAGTACGCCCCCGTCGCCGCGCACAGCGCGACGAGCAGCCAGGCGGCCGAGCCCGGTCCGTGCACGCGAACCTCCCCCAGTCGGACGCCGTACCGCGTCGGGGACGAGATGCCCGTGCGGGGCGGGGTGCAATCGAGCGCAGGGAAGCACTGAGTGTGTGCGGCGGTGCGCCCGTGCGCGGGTGGTGCGCGGTGGGGGCCTGGCGGCCAGGCAGGGCGTGTGTGGCGAGGGGAAATAGTTTTCGAGTAAAACACTTGCTAAACTTCTCTCTATGAGCAGCGCGCAGACCCCCACAGCGGCCCCCACACCGACCCCCTCCAGGCCGCGGCCGGTGCGGCGGCTCCCGCTCGCGGGGGTGCTGCGCCTCAACAAGCCGTCCGACATCTGGTTCAAGCCCGCGACGAGCGTCGTCGTGTCCGCGGCGGTGCCGAACCTGACGCTGCTCGCCCTCGGCCGCCTCGACCTCGCGATGTACACGATGGCCGGGTCACTGTGCGCCCTCTACGCCCACAACCTGCCGTACGCGGCGCGCGCCCGTGCCCTCGCCTGGGTCGTCCTCGGCATGCTCGCGAGCCTCGCCGTGGCCCTGCTCACGGCCTCGCTCACCTCGTCGGCTGCCGTGCTCGTGGCGGTCGGCGCGCTCCTCGCCGCGGCCCAGAAGACCCTGTGCGACGCGACCCGCATCGGACCGCCCGGCCACCTGATCCTCACCTTCATCAGTTCCGCGAGCCTCTTCGCCCCGCAGACCCTGGGACAGATACCCGGCCACCTCGCCCTGACCGCCGGTGCGGGCGCCGTGGCCTGGCTCGTCGGCATGGCCCCCGCCCTCGTACGCCCGCACGGCCCGGAACGGCGCGCCACCGCCCGCGCACTGAACGCGGCCGCCGCGTACGTGAGCTCCGAGGGCGGCGCGCGCGAGCGGGCCAGGGCCGGCGCTGCCGCCGCCGTCCACGCCGCCTGGCAGTCCCTCCTCGCCGCCGGCGGCCGCGGCGACACCCGTCGGGCCCTGGAGCGCCTCGTCGTGCGCGCCGAGGTCGCCCTCGCCGCCCCCGCCGACACCGACCCGGCGCTCCTGCGCGCCTGGGCCGCCGGCCTGAGCGGCACAGGCCCCGTCCCCCGCGTCGGCCACGCCCACACCGATGAAGACGAAGTCGACGACGAAGTCCTCGGCATCGAGGCCGAACTCGCCTTCGGCAAGCCGTCGGTGTGGCGCAGGCTCGCCCCCGGCTCGCCCCTCCTGCCGGTCGCCCTGCGCACCGCCGTCGGCTGCGCCCTCGCCGGATACGGGTCCCTCGCCCTCGGCGTCGGCCGCCCGTACTGGGCCCTGGTCACCGCCGCCTCGCTCTACCAGGCCAACGTCACCCTCACCTGGAACCGCACCGTGCAGCGCGTGGCCGGCAACCTCGCCGGAGTGCTCGTCTTCGCCGCGGTCGTGCCCCTCGCCCACGCGGGACAGATCTTCGTCGTCCTGTTCTGTCTGCTCTTCAGCTTCGGCGCCGAGGCGTTCATCTCCCGCAACTACTGGCTCGGCAGCGTCTGCGTGACCCCCATGGCACTGCTGATCACCGAATTCGCCAGGACGCAGGAGGCCGGCGAGCTCATCACGGACCGGGTCGTGGACACCCTTGTCGGGGCACTGCTCGGCATCGTCGCCGCCGTGATCGTCACCAACCGGCGCGCCGCCGACCACATCGAGCTCGCCCTCGAAGCGACCGACCGCGCCCGCGAGGCCGCGGAGCGCACCCTCGCCGCCCCGCGTCCCGAGCCCGGCGACCTGGAGACCGCGCACCGCAGGCTCGCCGCCGCCCTCGTCGAACTGCGTGCCGCCGACGACACCGCGGCGGGCGAATGGTGGCAGCGCGCCCTGCCCGAGGAGCGTGTGGTCGCCGCCGAGCAGGCCGGACACCGTACGCTCGCGGCGACGGTCCGACGCCGGACGCGGCGGACCGTCCAGGAGACCGACGAGCACAGGGGCGGCACGGACGCCCGGGAGAACACGCGAGCATGACGACACGCAACGGCAGGGCTGCGGCGGACGACACCGTCGCCGCGGTGGTGCGGCAGTGGCAGACGGTCCGCCCCGACATCGACACCGGGCCCATGGAGGTCATCGGGCGGATCAACCGCTGCGCCGCCCTCCTCCAGCAGGCCGAGGACGCGCCGCTGCGCCGCGCCGGGCTGACCCGCGCCGAGTTCGACCTGCTCGGCGCGCTGCGCCGTACCGGCCACGAACTCACCCCGGGTGACCTCGCGCGGGAGACGTTCTCCTCGGGCGCCGCCGTCACCAAGCGGCTCAAGCAGCTCCAGGAGCGCGGTCTGGTCGACCGGCGTGGCGACACCCGCGACCGGCGCGTCTCCCACCTCAGCCTGACCGACGCCGGCCGTGACCTGGTCGACGCGACTCTGCCCGACCAGCTCGCGTACGAGAAGACGGTGCTGTCCGGCCTCGGTGACGCCGGACAGAGGCAACTCAGTGTCCTGCTCGGTGAGTTGCTCGGTCAGCTCGAGGGGCGCCCGGGCGGTCCGCGCGCCTGATCCCGGGGCTCGATGTGGCGCGGCCCGGATCGGCCCAGCCGTGCGCCCGGCCCGGTGGAATCCCTGCTGAGGGCCCCGTCCGGTCGTCGCCGAGGATGCGTTCCTCGATCTGCTGGGCCGACCGCCGGTAGGCGCGGACCGGCCTCACCGGCTGGAAGAGATCTGGAAGAGATCTGCAACAGATGTCGCCGTCGTGGCGCCATGTTCTGCTCCGCGTCGGGCGGTTGTGCCGGAGTAAATCCATGATCCGACCATTGACCCGGGCGTGAGCGTGGGGGCAGAGTGCGGGATCAACTGGTCTGACCAGTCGACGGGCATCGTGGCCGACCGACTTGGAGGTTCCATGTGTTGCCGCTCGACAGCCCTGTCCGTTCCCGGGGCCGACACCGAGGCGGCGGTCGCCCTCACCCAGGAACCCGTCCGGCCGCGTACCGACAACACCGCGGGAGCGACCGACGTGGAGCGTCCCGCAGTCGAACTCGTCCGGCTCATCACGGACTTCGGCCGCACGTACGAGGTGCTGGAAGCCGTCCCCGGGCGGCCCGGCGCCGTGGCGGTGGTCGGGAGCGGCGGCGGGGACGGCCCCACCGCCCTGACCGCCGGCGGCGACTGGACCACGGTCGCCTGCCGCTACGACCTCGCGCTCTGAACAACCCGCCGCCTTCCCCCCTCCCCAAGGAATTCCATGTCCCCCACAGGCGAAGCCGTCGGCCGCTCCCCGGAGCCGGACCCGAGCCAGGCCGATCCCCTCGAAGGACTCCCCACCCTCGGCGGCCGGGCCCGCCGCTCCCTCTGGATGCTGCTCGTGCCCGTCGTCCTCTACGGCGCCGCGCCCTTCGTCGCCAACCGCATCGAACCCCGCATCCTGGGCGTCCCGTTCCTGCTGGCCTGGGTCATCGCGGCCACGGTCATCAGCCCCGTCGCCATATGGCTCGTCGCCCGCTTCGACCCGGCGTACCGCACCGCAGCCGTCGAACCCGTGCCAGCCGACGAGGGAGGCGCCCGATGAGCGGCTCCGCAGCCGTCGCGACGACCGTGTTCGGCCTGGCCATGGTCGCCACCATCCTGATCGGCGTGCTCAGCGCGCGCGGCCGGTCCAAGGGCCTCACCGAGTGGTCCGTGTCCAGCCGGGGCCTCGGCGTCATGTTCATCTGGCTCCTGATGGCCGGCGAGACGTACACCAGCTTCTCGTTCCTGGGGACCGCCGGCTGGTCGTACTCCTTCGGCGCCCCGATCCTCTACCTCGTCGCCTACCTCACCGTCGGCTTCGCCGTCGCCTACGTCGTCGGCCCCGCGCTGTGGACGTACGCCTCGCGGCACCGCCTCATCTCGATCGCCGACATCGCCGAATTCCGTTTCCGCTCCAGGCCGTTGGGGATCCTCGTCGCGGTCGTCGGGACCGTGTTCCTCGTTCCGTACATCCAGGTGCAGATCCAGGGCATGGGTGTCGTCGTCAACGCGATGACGTACGGGAGCGTCGACCTGCACGTCGCCGCCGTGATCTCGTTCGTCGTCGCCGAGGTGTTCATCCTCGTGTCGGGGCTGCGCGGCTCCGCCTGGGTGAGCGCGCTCAAGGACGTCCTGGTGATCCTCGCGGTCGTCTTCCTCGCGGTCTACATCCCCCTGCACTACCTCGGCGGATTCTCCGACTTCATGCAGCGCATGGTCACCGAGAAGCCCGAGTGGCTCACGTTCCCCGGGCACGCCTCCGGCGGGCGCAACGCCGCGTGGTTCCTCAGCACCGTCGTCCTGAACGCCGTCACCATCACCATCTTCCCGACCACCGTGGCCGGTTACCTCAGCGCGAAGAGCCCCAACGCGCTGCGGCGCAACGCCCTCCTGCTGCCCTGGTACCAGCTGCTCCTGTTCGTGCCGATGATGGTCGGCGCCACGGCCCTGTTCGTGCTGCCGACCCTCGGCAATCCCGACCTCGCCCTGTTCAGCCTGGTCACCGACTCGCTGCCGTCGCCCGTCGTGGCCGTCATCGGCGTCGCGGGCGCCCTGTCGGCGATCGTGCCGATGAGCGTCTTCATGCTGTCCATCGGCACCTTGTGGGGCAAGACCGTCCTCGGCGGCGGCAACGGTTCCGACCCGTGCCACCCCCGGCCGGACGTCACCCACGACCACGACCTGCGCACCAAGCGCCTCTCCCAGGCGGTCTGCGTCCTCGCCGGCCTGATCGCGCTCGGCGGCAGCCTCTTCTACCCCAACACGCTCGTCCAGCTGTCCGTCCTGTCGTACGAGGGCCTGGCCCAGCTCGTCCCTGTCGTGCTGCTCTCCTTGTTCTGGCGGCGGATGACGGCACGCGCCGGGATCTGCGGCATGCTCACCGGGCTCGCCGTGATGACGGCCCTGTGGGCCACCGACAACGACCCGTGGCACGGGATCAACGGCGGCATCCTCGCGCTGGCCGCGAACCTCGTGGTGACGTTCGCGGTCACGCGCGCCACACCGGCCCCGAGCGCCCATGCCCCGCAACGGCCCACCGCCCCGGCCGCCTCGGCGGCACCGGCGAAGGAGTCCTGATGATCGACGAGACCGCGCCCGTCCTCCACCGCGCCGCCCGCATCGTCAGCCAGAGCGGCGCGGGCCCCGAGCCCGAGATGATCGCCGTCGCCGACGGCAGGATCCGCGCCACCGGCACCGTGGCCGAGCTGCGCGACCGCTTCCCCGGCGCGCCCGAGACCGACCACGGCGACGCCACCCTCGTCCCCGGCCTGAACGACGCCCACATCCACCTGATGATGACGGCCGAGGACCTCCTCCACCTCGACCTGTCCGCCGCGGCCGTGCACGACGTCGACGACCTTCTCGCGACCGTCACCGCCGAAGCCGCCCGCACACCCCCCGGCGCCTGGGTGCGCGGCAGCCGCTACGACGACGTCAAGACGGGCCGCCTCACCCGCACGGAACTCGACCGGGCCGCCCCCGGCCACCCGGCACTCGTCGTGCACGTCGCCGGGCACTGGGGCGTCGTCAACTCCGCGGCCCTGCGCGCCCTCGGCATCGACGAGGACACACCCGACCCGGACGGCGGCGCATACGGCCGCGGACCCGACGGCCGCCTCGACGGACGGCTCGTCGAACGGGCCCTGATGAACGTCGTCTACCCGGCCACCGCCCGAGGCGCCACCACCGTGGAAGCGAGCTCGCAGGACGACAAGCTGCGCGGACTCGTGCGCGCCCAGGAGCTGTGGCACGCCGCCGGGCTCACCTCGGTCTGCGACGCGCTCGTCGCCCCCGAGGACATCACGCTCCTCCAACGCACCCGCTCCGAAGGCAAGTTGAGTCTGCGGGTCGGAATGCTCCTGTCCGTCGACCACTACGAGAAGGCACGCGCACTCGGCGTCGGCAGCGGCTTCGGCGACGACCAGCTGCGCCTCGTCGGTGTGAAGGCGTTCCTCGACGGCGCGGTGGGCGGCCGCACCTGCCTGCTCAGCGAGCCGTTCGCGGACCACGGCGGACACGGCCTGCAGACCACCTCGACCGAGGAGCTCTTCGCCCACGTCCGCACCGTCCACGGCGACGGCAACCGTGTCGGCGTGCACGCCAACGGCGACGCCGCGATCCGCCTCGTCCTCGACGCCTTCGAACAGGCCGCCCGCGACCTGCCGCGCCCCGGCCTGCGCCACCGCATCGAGCACTGCAGCCTCGTCGACGACGGGATCCTCGCCCGGATGAAGGCACTCGACGCCATCGCCGTCCCGTTCGCCGGATACGCCGCGTACCACGGCGGCGCACTCAACGACTGGTACGGCGCCGAACGCGTAGGCCGCATGTTCGCGCACCGCTCCTTCCTCGACGCGGGTGTCACCGTCGCCGGCTCGTCCGACTACCCCTGCGGCCCCTATCAGCCGCTCATCGGCCTCCAGTCGATGGTCACCCGCGAGGGAATGGACGACGGCGCCGCGGCCGGCCCCGGACAGCGCGTCTCGGCAGAGGAGGCGCTGCGCATCTTCACGCTCGGCTCGGCGGAGGCGGAGGGCACACAGGCGTACAAGGGCCGTCTGGCTCCCGGCCGGTTGGCGGACTTCGTGGCCCTCGGCGACAATCCCCTGACGGCCGACCCGCACGGCATCGCGTCGATCCCGGTCAGGGCGACATACGTGGGCGGCGACCAGGTGTACGCGGCGTCGGGGGAGGCGCACCGGTGAACGCGCAAGCAGCGAACGGCTTCGAGATCCCCGGCCTCGCCGAACCCGTCGAGATCCTCGTCGACCGGTGGGGCGTGCCCCACCTCTACGCGGGCTCCCAGGACGACCTGTTCCTGGCGCAGGGCTTCAACGCGGCCCGCGACCGCCTGTTCCAGCTCGACCTGTGGCGGCGGCGCGGACTCGGTCTGCTGTCCGAGGTGTTCGGCGCGCGGTACGTCGAACACGACCGCGCCGCCCGCCTGTTCCTCTACCGGGGCGACATGGCCGAGGAGTGGAGCGCGTACGGCGAGGACACCGAACGGATCACCACGGCGTTCGTGAACGGCATCAACGCCTACGTGTCCCTGTGCCGCAGCGACCCCTCCCGACTCCCGCCGGAATTCGCCACGCCGGGTCACGAACCGGCCTACTGGGACCCCTCGGACGTCGCCCGGATCCGCAGCCACGGCCTCCAGTACAACCTCCACGACGAGGTAGCCCGCGCCCTCACCCTGCGCGATCACGGCGCCGGCGTCGAGAATCTGCGCCGGCGCCGCGAACCCGCCCCGCACCACCTCACCGTCCCCGAGGGCCTCGACCTGAGCGTCATCCCGGACGACGTCCTGCGCGTGTACGACCTCGCGACGGTCCCGCCCTGGCCGGACGCCGCCGCCCTCCAGGGCATCGACGGCTCCAACAACTGGGTGCTCGCGCCCTCCAGGACCGCCACCGGCCGCCCCATCCTCGCCAACGACCCGCACCGCGCGGTCACCCTGCCCGCCCTGCGCTACATCGCGCACCTGACCGCACCCGGCATCGACGTCATCGGCGCGGGCGAGCCCGCCCTGCCCGGCCTCTCCATCGGCCACAACGGGAACATCGCGTTCGGCTTCACGATCTTTCCGATCGACCAGGAGGACCTGTACGTCTACGAGACCGACCCCGACCACCCGCGCGCCTACCGCTACGAAGGCCGCTGGGAAGCGATGACCCGCGTGACCGAGACCGTCCCGGTCAAGGACGGGGAGCCGGTCGAGGTGGAGCTGTGGTTCACCCGGCACGGCCCCGTCATCCACGAACACCCCACGCGGGACGCCGCGTTCGCCGTGCGCGCCGCCTGGCTCGGCCCCGGCATGGCGCCCTACCTCGGCAGCACCGGCTACATGCGCGCCGAAGGCCCCGACGCGTTCCTCGCGGCGCTGCGTCGCTGGGGTGCGCCCGGCGAGAACCAGGTGTACGCGGCGCCCGACGGCACCGTCGGCTGGCGCCCCGCGGGCCGCGTCCCGGTCCGCCCGAACTGGGACGGCACTCTGCCCGTGCCCGGTGACGGCCGCTACGAATGGGACGGCTTCCTCGACGCCGACGCGCTGCCCGCCGAACGCGACCCGGACCAGGGCTGGTTCGCCACCGCCAACCAGATGAACCTGCCGCCCGGCTACCCCAACGACCGCGACACGGTCACGTACGACTGGTACGCCCCCACCCGCCACCACCGCATCGCCGAGGAGCTCGACGCGCGCGCCGACTGGACCGTCGAAGACTGCGTACGGCTCCAGACCGACACCGTCAGCCTGCCCGCACGCCGCATCCTGCCGCTGCTCGCCGGACTGACCGGCGACGACCCGCTGTCGGAGCGGGCCATCGGCCTGCTGCGCGAGTGGGACGCCGACGTCACGGCCGAATCGGCGGCCGCCGCGCTCTTCGAGATCTGGTATCGCCGCCATCTGCGCCCGGCCGTCTTCGCCGAGGCGCTGCGCGACGTCGCCCCCGAGGCCGAACGCGCGGCGGCCCTCGCCCGGATCCTGCCGCCCGACGACCCGGCCTCCGACCCTCGCGTCGACCTGGATCTGCTCACCGGCGCCGAGACGCGCCTCGACCCCGGCAGCCTGCTCGCCACCCTGTCGGCCGCGGCCGGCGAACTCAGCGCACTGCTCGGCCCCGACCCCGCCGCATGGACCTGGGGCGCGCTCCACCACGCCCGCGTGTACCACCCGGTGACCGCGCTCCACGACGGACCGCAGCCGCCGTGGGCGTCCGTCGGTCCCGCCCCGCGCGGCGGCAGCGCGGACACGGTGGGCGTCGCGCCGTACGGCCCCGACTTCCGCCAGACGACGGGCGCCACCTTCCGGCTGGTCGTCGACGTCGGCTCCTGGGACGACTCGGTGGCCATGAACTCGCCCGGCCAGTCGGGGAATCCGGACAGTGAGCACTACAGCGACCTGTTCGCCACCTGGGCCGCCGACGGCTCCTTCCCGCTCCTCTACAGCCGCGAGCAGGTGGAGAAGCACACGGCGCGGACGATCACCCTGCGACCGCCCGCACCGGCCACCGATCAGGAGTCGAACGGCAGATAGTCGACGTCGTACCCGAAGTACCGCGGCCCGGCCAGCGCCAGGCCGCCCGGCGAGGTCCACCGGGGGTCGCAACGCGCGGCCAGCACGCTGACGCGCAGCCCGTAGCGCAGCCCCTCGGTGGTCACCGGATCGCCCGACTCGCTGTCCAGGACACAGATCAGGTCGGGCGTCGTGGCGACGGTCACGCCGTCACGCGTGGCCAGCAAGTGCTCGTTCTGGAAGTCGAGTTCGAGCACCTGGCCCGTCTCGTCGGCGATGCCCTCGATGCGGGCCCGGCCCCGCGCGAAGCCGCCCTCGGTCCGCCGGCTCACGTCGACGACCTTGCCGGTCAGCAGATGGACGCCGGCGAGCATGGCGCGGGCCGCGGCCACCGGGTCGCTGTGCGCGGCCCGCGCCTCGCGCACCGCCGCGCCGAGCCGCTGTGCCAGGGTCAGTGTCGCGGGCACGAGGCCGTCGGCGAGCTGGTCACCGCGCAGCACCGTGTCCGCGGCCGAGATCTGGCAGCCGAGCTCCACGCACACGGCGCGCGCGATCCGTTCGGCCGCGTGGTTGTCGACGGCCTCCACGATGATCGTGTTGCCCTTGTCGTCCGCGAGCGCCATCGGCGAGTTGGTCACGCCGATCAGGCCCGGCAGCACCATCTGCGCCTCGGGGAAGGCCCGCCCCATCGCGTCGCCGTCCACGATCGGGAGGCCCGCCTGCGCGGCGCACGCGATGGGCAGCATGGAGTTGACGCCGCCGACCTCGATGGGCGCGATGTGCGTGGCGGGCCGCCCGATGTGCTTCTCCAGCGCCCGCAGGGCGGCCAGTTCCTCGCCGCCGTTCGGGACCCGCTCCAGGAGGACGGTCGGCGCCCCCATCCCCGACACCGGCACGACGGTCGCGTCCGGCGCCACCTCGTCGATGTCGACGACCCGCACCGGGCCGTGCTTGCGGATGGCCTCCCGTGCCAGGAGTTTGCCGATGTACGGGTCGCCGCCCCCGCCGGTGCCGAGGATGCCGGCGCCGCGGGCGATGTCGTCGAGGTTGTCCAGGTCGATCTCACGCATGTGCCGTCGCTCCGTGCTGCTGGGTTCCGATGCGGTGCAGGTCGAGGGCGCCGACCGCCTTGACGCGTATCCGGGTCGCGCCACCCGGCAGATACGCGAGTGGCACCTCCTCGATGTCCACGACGTGTACGGTGCCGGGCCGCGCGCCCGCGTCCTCGGCCCGTCCCACGGCTTCGTCGCGCGCCTCGGCGAGCACCGAGTCCCTGCGCCCTTCGGGGATGTGGAAGACCCGGTCGACCTCGCCGCCGACCTGCGCGATGGCCGCGCCGACCGCGTTCGCGACGCCGAAGTTGCCGGGCCGTCGTACGTCGTCGAAGCCGGGCAGCGACTCGGGCACCAGGATCGAACCGCCTCCGACGGCCACCACGGGCAGCGGGGCGGCCGAGGTCCGCATCCGGTCGACGCTCTCCGCGAGCCGGTCGGCGATCCGGTCCAGGGCGTGCGTCACGAAGCCCGTGTCGAGGTGCGCGACCCGAGCCGCGTCCCCGACGTCCGCGCGACCGGCGGCCACTGCCAGGTCCGTCGCCGTCAGTGTCGTGCCGCCGAAGACGAGCGCCTCCTCCGTCAGCCGGTAGCCGACCGACCGGGGCCCGGTCTCGCCGTCCGGCGACACCAGCGAACCGCCGCCGATGCCGAGCGAAAGGACGTCGGGGATACGGAAGTTGGTGCGGATGCCCGCCGCCTCGCTCTCGCCCGCGGCCTCACGCGGGAAGCCGCCCGCGAGGATGCCCACGTCCGCGGTCGTGCCGCCCACGTCGACCACCGCGCAGTCCCCGAGTCCGGACAGGAAGGCCGCGCCGCGCATGGAGTTGGTGGGGCCCGACGCGAACGTCGCCACCGGATACGTACGCGCGAAGTCCACGTCCATCAGCGTCCCGTCGTTCTGCGACAGGAAGAACGGCGCCGTGATCGACACCTCCGCGAGCGCCTTGCCGAACGACTCGACGATGACCGTCGCCAGGTCCCGCAGCGCCGCGTTGATGATCGTGGCGTTCTCACGGGCGAGCAGGCCGATCCGGCCGAGCTCGTGCGAGAGCGAGAAGTGCACGCCGTCGCCCAGCTCGCCGCGCAGAATCTCCGCGGCGCGCCGCTCGTCGTCCTCGGCGACCGGTGAGAACACCGAGGAGACGGCCACGGATCCGATCCCGCGCGCGGCGATGTCCGCGGCGGTCCGCTTCAGCTCGTCCGGGTCGAGAGGGGACAGCACCCGGCCGTCGAACTCGCGGCCGCCGTGGCACAGATAGCCGTGCCCGCCGACCGCGGCCCGCTGCCGGTCGGGCCAGTCCGT
Organism: Streptomyces sp. NPDC055955; assembly: GCF_042270245.1. Lineage (NCBI taxonomy): Bacteria > Bacillati > Actinomycetota > Actinomycetes > Kitasatosporales > Streptomycetaceae > Streptomyces > Streptomyces sp. NPDC055955. The sequence goes on along the minus strand of NZ_JBHJYS010000036.1, from coordinate 19,799 downwards.
CATCGGCGGCAGGGCCGCCGTCGCCGGCAGGCCGAGGCGCACGGCGGCGACGGGCGCCAGCCGGGCGCCCTCGATGAGGGCGTTGAGGAAGTGGGTCGTGCCGATCATCACCGCGGTGATGGACTCGACGGGCGGGTCGAGGGCCCGGACCGCCGCCGTGACCCCGGACGTGATGTCCGGCGTCGTCGGCGACTTGGCCGCCGCGAGGACTCGGTCGTCGTCCCCGAGCAGGGCGGCGTCGGTATTGGTTCCTCCGACGTCGATGCCGATGCGCATGTGGTGGCTTCCTTCGTGCGTACGTGGACGGTGCGTCCGTGGGTCGGTACGGGGTTCAGTGGGCGGGGGCGGGCAGGGGGTCCGCCACGCCGGACTCGGCCTCGATCTGGGCGGCTGGGCGGGCCGGCTGGGTGAAGGGCAGCTCACGGACGCCGCGCACGAGGCCGAGCTTGCCGAGGACCACGTAGCCGAGGCCCGCGAGGATCAACGAGTTGAGCGCCGGGATGCCCCACCAGGCGTAGTGGTCACTGAGCCAGCCGACCAGTGAGGCGGCGGTCCACAGGGCGACCGTGGCCGGCACCCAGCTCGGCTCGCTCTCCGGAAGCCGGCCGATGGCACGGGAGGCGTCGAGCTGGGGTCGCCACTTCTTCACGACGAAGTACTCGGCGACCATGATCCCGGCGACGGGAGGGGTGAGGACGCCGAGGATCGTGAGGAAGTCCGTGAAGTGGTCCAGGATCCCGGCCGCCGCGGCGAGACTGCCGAGGACACCGATGACGACGGTCGTCCCCACCCGGCCGAGGCGCACCTTGAACACCGACTCCGCGGCGGTGATCAGGCCGAGCGCGGACGAGTACAGGTTCCAGTTGTTGATCTTCACGGTGGCCGACACGAGGACGATCACCCCGACCACGCCGGAGCTGGACGTGATGATCGCGATCAGGTCGGAGGACTTCACGGCGTAGGCGAGGAGCACCCCGGCGAGGCCGAGGACGTACTCGCCGAGGGAGATCCCGACCAGGGTCTGCTTGACGACGTCGCCGGTGGTGCGGTTGAAGCGCGTCATGTCGGGCGTCGTGACGGCGCCGACGATGTACGAGCCCGCGACGATCGTCGCCCCCGTCGCGATGGAGATGTGCGCGCCGAACGGCGGCGACGCGACCAGGTCGGTGAAGCTGTGCCGGGCGATCTGCACGGTCATCGCCCACCCGGCGAGGCCCAGGAACGCCGGGACGGTCACGAACGCCGTCCAGCCCATGGCCCGGAACCCGCGCAGCACCAGCGCGGTGACAGCGAGTCCGCAGATCAGGCACCAGGCCCACAGCGGTATGGACGGCACGATCGACTGGAGGCCGGCGGCGAACACCGCGGTCTGCACGCCGAACCAGCCGAACAGGCTGACCGCGATGACGAGCCCGATGAGCGTCGAGCCGTACCGCCCGAAGCCGGTCCAGCGCACCAGCATCGAGGTCGCGAGGCCCTCGCGCATCCCGGCGATGCCGACGAAGATGCAGACGACCTCCAGGATCACCGAGCCGAGTGTGAACGCCCAGAAGGCGCCCCAGAAGGAGAGCCCGGCGCCGAGCGTCGCGCCGAGGAGGAACTGCGTGAGGTCGGAGAGCTGGCCGAAGCGCTGCACGGCGACGTTGAACCAGGAGTAGCGGGCAGCGCGCGGCACCCGCTCCAGGGGGTAGTCCTCATCGGCCCGGTCGTTCTGGCCGGGCGTCGGCACGTCGGATGGCTTGGGCATGGGGACGGTCCTCGCATCGAAGAGGGATGGGCGGGATCACGGCAGGGCGAAGCCCGAACTGCCGTGGGGGAAAGGGAGTTGATCGGGTCAGAGCGGTAGCGGCGGCCCGAAGGCCCTGGCCCTCAGGAGCAGCGCGCCCGGCAGGTAGGGCACGGTGAGATCCGGTTCGAGGAGCGTGCTCACACGACGGGGATCCGCCCCGGCGCGCACGGCCCCGGCCCGGGCGAGGTCGCGCACCTCGTCCCGTACGGCGTCCAGACGCCGGCCGGGACCGGCCCGCACGATGCGCTCGTGGTGGCCGCCCACCGGGCTCGCGGCCGCGCCGAACGCGCCCGCGACGCCGCCGTGTTCGGGCCGGACGACCTCGCACCCGGGAAGCGCGCGGCCGGGCACCGCGGCCGCGCCGCCGCCGACCAGGACGACGGGGAGCCGGCCGGCGGCCGGCTGCATGCGGTCCACCGCCTCCGCCAGGTCGCGGTGTGCCGCGGCGCCGACGGTGAGCAGTTCGGGGACGCGCAGGCTGACGGGTACGCCGCCGATGCGCCCTCCGGGTCCGGCCTCCTGGGGATAGCCGGCGGTCAATGCACCTACGCGGGCCTGACGTTCGCCGATGTCCGCGACCACGGCGTCCCGCACGCCGCCGAGCAGCCCCGCGCCGCGGATCATGCACGCCGGGCCGGAGCCGAGGCTCAGGCCCGGCTGGCGGCGCAGGTGGTCCAGGCTCATCAGGGTGCCGTCGTGCCGGGTCACGAGCACGGCGGCACCCGGTGCGAGCCCGAGCAGGGGGAGCGCGGCCGTCAGCTCGTCGGCGACGCGGGCCACCAGGAGGCACAGCGCGGCGTCGAGGACTGTCGCGTTCTCGCGCCGCAGCAGCCCGAGCGAGCCGATCTCGCCCGACAGGACCACCGGCACGTCGGCGCCCGCCTCGGCCCGCAGGATCTCGGCGGCCTCCCGCTCCTGTGTCCCGTCGGCGGGTGCGAACACGGCGCACACCGCGAACGCCTCGGCCCGGCCCGCGAGTTCGGCCCCGAAACGGGCCACGGCGTCCCGGTCGAGCGGCGCCCCGTCGTGCGGGCCGAGCCCGCCGCCACCGGCCACGTTCGCGGTGCCGGCGCACACGGCGTCGCGCAGCCCGGCGGGCCATCCGAACAGCGGTCGTACGGTGTCGGTGGCCTCACCCCCGATGCGCAGCACCCCCACCTGGGCGAGGCCCGCGCGCTCCGTCAGGGCCCGGTCGGCGACCCGCAGCCCCACGGCGAGCTGCGTGGCGCGCGCCCGCGGTTCACGGGGCAGTGCCTCGACAGCGGCGACGAGCGAACCGACGGCGTCGCCGGGCAGAGACGGCACCCTCACGGCCCGCAACGCCCGGCTGCCGCCGGTGACACCGCCCGTGCCGTCGCCGTCCAGCAGGACGGCATCCGTGCCGACGGGGCCCACATCCACACCGATGATCATGGCGTGGCCTCCCTCGTCAGCCCGTGCACGCCGAACGCGGCGGGTCCGGCGAGGCGCAGGCCGGCCTCCGAGTACCAGATCGGCGCCGACGGAAGGGTGACGAGGCGCACCCGCAGCCCGTACCTGACCTCTTCCACGGGCACCGCCCAGCCGGTCCGCACGTCGACGAGAGCGATCACGTCGGGCACCAGCGCCAGCGCCCTGCCGTCCTCGACCGCCGCGACGAACTCGCTGCGGGCCTCGATCCGTACGAGGCGTCCCGCGTCGGCGCCGGTGCCCTCCAGGAGGACGCGCGTCGTGTCCTCGTCGGTCCGCCGTACGGACGACACCTTGCCGGTCAGGACCGGCAGGGGCCCCTCGCCGCGCCCGACGGCGACGGCACGCGTCACCGAGCCCGCGACCGCGTGCCGGGCGGCCTGCCCGGCCGTCAGCGGGTACTCGGACGACGCGGCGTGCCCGCCGAACGTCGCGACCACGGCCCGCGCCAGTTCCTCCAGCCAGGGGCCGTCGACATCGTCGAGGACGACGGTGCGGCCGTACTCGTCCGCGAGCACGGTGGGGCCCGGACGGAGCCCGGCCAGTTCGAGGACGTTCTGGTCCATGCGCGGGAAGGCCCGGCCCATGGCGTCGGCGTCGAGCAGCGGCAACCCCAGCCGGGCCGCCCAGGCGACGGCCGTGCAGCCGTTGAGCCCGCCGATCTCCGAGATGAGCACGGCGGCGACCGGCACGCCGTGCAGCGCCTCGACCCGCTCCCGCATCCGCGCGGGCTCGGCCCGGCTGCCGATGCGCTCCTCGGCGACGGCGGGCGAGCCGATCAGGCCGACCGGCATGACCAACGCGTCCTCAGGCAGCTCGCCGGCCGTGACGACCTGCACGGGCCCGCACTCCTCGATGGCCTGCTCGGCCACGGGGCACGTCACGGCGGCGGGGCCACCGCCGCCTCCCGAACCCAGGACGGCACAGCCCCGCGCGAAGTCGGCGAGCACTTCGGCGTCCATCTGCATACGGCTCAGACTACGAGCTCGCACGCGCCCACCAATGGGCTGTGAGCCCACACCTTGGCACCACGCTGTGCCTCCAGCACAATGGCCGCATGCCGCGCCTCGTCGACCTGCTCAGCGCACCCGGCCTCGACACGCTCCGCCCGCTCGCGGGCCCGCTCGATGCCACCGAGGTCACCGGCATCCGCCTCGAACCCCGCGCCGGCGGGCTCGCGGCCGTCCCCGCGGGAACGGTCGCGGTGCTCCTCGCACCCGTGCCGGACCACCTCCTTGACGTGGCCGTACGGGACGCCGCGGCGGCCGGCGCCGCGGCGCTCGTGCTTCCGGGCGGCGAGCAGGTGACGGGTGACATCGCCGTACACGCCCTCGCGGAGCGCGGCCGGATCGCCGTCCTGACCACGGACGGAGACCTGGCCGCTCTGGTCGTGGCCGTCGACCGCGCCGTCGCGGGGGACTCGGCCGACGCCCTCGCCCGGATCGAGGCCGCGGCCCGCGAACTGCCCTCCGCCGCGGGCGACCCGGAACGGGCCGCCGCGATTGCCGCCCGCCTGCTCGGCACACCCGTCGAGCGTCGTGCCCCCGGCCCCGGGGAGGAGGGCGCATCGGCCGCCGGACCCGACGGCGAGGTGCGCCTCGCCGCGGCCGCACAGCCCGGTCACCCGGGCACCGCCGTCCGCTCCGTCCTGGCGCTGGCCGCGCTCACTGCGGCCGGCGGCGGACACGGCGACGTCCCCGTGCGCTCGCGCGGCCACCTCCTCGCCGAACTCCTCGTCGCCCCGCAGGACCAGACCGCCCGCCTGGCCGCCCGCGGCCGGACCATCGGCCTCCCCGTCGACGGCCGCCACATCGCCCTGCGCATCGAGGCCGCGGCACTGCCCGCCGCGGACCGCTACCGGCTCCTCGACACCGTTCTGCCCAGGACACTGACCGACGTACGGCAGCACAGCGACGGCCACGTCCCCGACGGCGTCCACTGGAACGCCGCCCTCGTCGACGACGCGCTCGTCGTGCTCGGCACCTGGCCCACCGACCCCGGCGCCCCGGGCCGCCGCACCGCGCTCGCCGTGGCCCGCCACGCCGTCGACCGGCTGCGCCGACTGCACCCCGAGGCGGACCTGCGCGGCGGCGTCGGCGCCCCGCACCGCGGCCCCCTGGGCATCCGCACGTCGGCCCGCGAGGCCAGGGCCGCCCTCCTCAAGCCCGCCACCGCCGACACCGCCCCCGTGACCGCGCACGACGCCGCGGGCCTCGACCGCATGCTCCTGGAGTGGTACGCCTCGGACACCGCCCGCGAAGCCGTGGACGAACTCCTCGCTCCGGTGACGGAGTTGGGCCCGGAACGCGCCGACCCGCTGCTGCGCACCCTTCAGGCCTACCTCGACCACAACAACTCACCGGCCCGCGCCGCCGAGGAACTCCATCTGCACCGCAACGCCGTCGGCGCCCGCATCCGCCGCATCACGGACCTCACGGGCGCCGACCTCACCGATCCGGAAACCAGGCTGGCCCTCCAACTGGCCTGCCGCGCACGCCTGACGATCCCGCCGGGCCCCAAGCAACCGCCGGCCTAAAGGGACCCGGGCTCAGTCGGAGCCGACGCCGAATGGCCCTCGACATGCGCCGTCACCATTGCGTGCACCTCCTCCGGCGTCAGATACGCGTCCGTCTTCTCGAAGTCCTTCAGCGTCGCGGGCCGATCCGACTGGAACCCCGTACGCACGAAGTCGTCACCGGCGACCGCGTTGAGGCCCCAGTTCGCCGCCGTGCGGAACCGGGCCGTCACGGTCCGCAGCGCACCCAAGTGGTAGGCACGGGCCACGAACTGGGCGGGCAGCCCGGTCAGCTGCACACCCAACGGCTTGGACACGGCCTGAATGCCGCCCAGGTCCACCACGAGCCCGAGATCCTTGTGCCGGTACGGCGTCGGCGGCAGGCCGTGCAGAGCGGCGGCCACGTTCTTCGCGGCGGCCCAGCCCTGCCGCATGGCGTGCTGGGCGGTCGGCGGGCAGATCGCGTCGGCGCCCTTCTCGAGGTCCGGCACGGCGGCCGCGTCACCGAGCGCGAACACGCCGTCCAGCCCCGGCACCGTCAGATCGGGGTCGACGACGAGCCGGCCCCGGTTCGTCTCCGCGCCGAGCGTCGCGATCAGCGGACTCGGCGCGACACCCGCCGTCCAGATCAGCGTGCGGCACGGCAGTACCCGGCCGTCCGTGAGCGTCACCGTGTCCTCGGTCGCCTTCGCCACGGACACCCCGAGCGACACGTGCAGCCCGCGCCGCTCCACGATGGACAGGGCCTTCTCGCCGAGCCGGTCGCCGAGTTCGGGCATCAGCTTGGGCGCGATGTCGACGAGATGCCACTTGATCTGCGCCGGGTCGAGCCCTCGAAGACGCTTGGCGGCGGCGGTGGTCAGACGCTCCAGATAGGCGGCCGTCTCCGTACCGGCGTACCCGCCGCCCACCACCACGAACTGCAGCCGGGACTCCCGCTCGGCGGGGTCGGTGCTGGCCGCGGCCAGGTCGAGCTGCGAGATGACGTGGTCGCGGATCCAGGCCGCCTCCGCCAGCGTCTTCACCCCGACCGCGTACTGGTCCACACCGGGGATGTCGAACTGCCGCGTGACGCTGCCCGGCGTGAGGACCAGGTAGTCGTAGCGCTCCACCACCGTCTCGCCGTTGATCTTCCGTACGACGACGGCCTTCGCCGCGGGGTCCACGCCCACCGCGCCGCCCGGCACGATGCCGGTGTGCCGCAGCATGCGGCGCAGCGGCACCGCGACCGACTGCGGAGTGAGCACGCCCGAGGCGACTTGGGGGAGCAGCGGCAGGTACAGCTGATGGTCGAACGGACTGACCAGCCTCAGCTGCGCCTCGCCCGGCTTGAGGATCTTCTCCAGCTTGTGCGCGCACTCCATGCCGGCGAATCCGCCGCCGACGATCAGGATCCGAGGAGCTGCCATGTGATGTCTCTCCAGGGTCGGGCTCATCCGGACGCGAAGGAAGGGGCCGGTCTCCGGCCGCCCCGCCCATACTCTTCCGCGCGCTGGTGCCGCGCACGCCGGGCGGGTCCTTCCGCCCGCGTACCCCGAAACCCGCTCCTTCATGGCCGATGGCGCAGCGGATGATCCTCCGGCACTTCGGTGATCACGATGTGCACGCCGTCCGGATCCGAGATCCACATCTCGATCAGCCCCCACGGCTCCTTGACGGGAGGCCGGAGCACCTCGACGCCGCGCTCCGCCAGCTCCTCGTGCGCGGCCGCCGCGTCCGCGACCTGGAGCCACAGCTGGAGCCCGGGCGACGGCGGTGCCTCCGAGTGGCCGGACACCTCCAGGAAGCCGCCCCCGAGGAAGTAGACGGTCCCGCGCTCGGGCCCCGTCCCGAACTCCCGGTACACGGCAAGGCCGAGCGCCTCACCGTAAAAGGCCCGCGACCGCTCCGGATCGGTGGGGCGAAGAAGCGTCCTGCTGCTCAGTACGTGAACCATGCCAACGCAGCGTAGAGGCTCGGCGTTAGGCTCGACGCCGCCCGCGCCGACAGCCGCGCACGAGATCGGAGACCGTCCCATGTCCCTCGCTCCCCGCCGCACGACCGGCGACCTCGTCTTCCGGGACGCCACCGACGCCGATGTCGACGTGCTCGTCGCGCTGATCGAGTCGGCGTACCGCGGGGACTCCAGCCGCACCGGCTGGACCACGGAGGCGGACATCCTGGAGGGGCAGCGCACCGACCCGCAGGGCGTCATCGACGTCATCAAGTCGCCGGACAGCCGCCTGCTCACCGTCGAGCGCGACGGCGCGGTCGTCGCCTGCTGTCAGTTGGAGCACCGCGGGGAGCACGCCTACTTCGGCATGTTCGCCGTGAGCCCGGCCCTGCAGGGCGCGGGCCTCGGCAAGGTGATCATCGCGGAGGCGGAGCGCACCGCCCGTGAGGCGTGGGGCGTGCGCGAGATGCACATGACGGTGATCTCCGTGCGCGAGGACCTCATCGCCTGGTACGAGCGCCGGGGCTACCGCCGTACGGGAGAGATGACCCCCTTCCCGTACGGCGACGAGCGCTTCGGCATCCCGCAGCGGGACGACCTGCAGTTCGAGCTGCTGGTCAAGCCGCTCGGCTGACACGGGTCCCCGGGGTGATGAGGGCTGCTCGGGCGGCTCAGGCCGTGAAGCGGCCGGTCCGTTTGATCTCCGGGTAGTCCGTCGTCGCTGCGTCCAGGCCGAGCGCCCGCACCAGGCGCAGATCGTCCTGCGTGTTGACGACCCAGCCGATGATCCGAAGGTCCGCCTTGCGGGCCCGCTCGACGATCTCCTGCGTGAGGCGCCGGATGTTGAGGACGAGGGACGTGGCGCCGACCGCGGTGGCGCGCTCCACCACGTCGGTGCCGTAGCGGCTGGCCACCAGCGCCGTACGGACACCCGGCACCAGCCGGGCGATCTCGGCGATGGCCGCGTCCTGGAACGAGATCACCTCGACGCGGCTCACCAGGTCCCGGCGCAGCATGACGTCGGCGAGGGCGCGCGCCGCGGCGATGTCCTTGATCTCGGCCTGCAGCGGCGTGGAGACGGCGTCGAGCACCTCCTCGAAAACCGGCACCCGCTCGCCGCGCCCGGCGTCCAGGGCGCGCAGCTCGGCGAGGGTCTTGTCGGCGATGGGGCCCCGGCCGTCCGTCGTGCGGTCGACGTCGGCGTCGTGCATGACGACGAGGGCGCCGTCCTTGCTCAGATGCAGATCGAGTTCGATGAGATCGAGGCCCGCGTCCTGCGCGGCGACGAAGGACCGGAGGGTGTTCTCGGGTTCGACACCCATGACTCCGCGATGCCCGATGGTGAGGAAGTTCAAGATCGTCTCGCTTCCGTCGACGGCGGCTCGGCATCCACGCGAGGTCACGGACGGGCTCGCCCGCGCGGCACGGCCGAAGCCTAACGGCCCGTCTCCACGATGGGACCGGTCCGACGCGAGGGAGTGGAGTGGTCCGCTCTGGTTGCGGTGATTCCCAGGACCAGTCCAGTGATGACGGCGGCGACCAGGACGGCACGGATGCTCACGGTCGGGGCTCCAGTCGGGCTGGGGGACAGGGGAGGGACGGGGACCGGTCCGTCCTACCGCCCTCGGCAGCCTGCCGCGGGAAGCTTCACCCCTGGGTGGGCGAGTTCTCCAGAGGTTGACCGGGCGTGGCGGCCAGGTCGTCCAGCATGGCCTCGGCCAGTTCGACCTCGGCCGCGAGCCGCCGTTCGCTCCAGCGCAGCGCGATCTGCGGATGGGCCCACGCCTCGACTCCGTCGGCCCGCCCGAGCGCGTCCCTGACCTCCTTCAGCTCACCTTTCGTGCGGGCCACGTGTTCCGTCACGAGGCCCCGCAGGTGCTCCGGCGCGGCGAGATGCCCGAGCCAGACGCGCAGGAGCACGGGGTGCTTGAGGACGGGCGCGCCGAGCCCCTGCCCGCCCCCTGCCCACACCGCGAGCGCTCCGCGTCCCTCGTCGGTGATCGCGTATGTCCGCTTGGCCCGCGGTTCCTCTGCCCCGGAGTGCAGCGACGTGACGTAGCCCAGTGACTCGAGGCGGCGCAGTTCGGCGTAGATCTGGCTGATGGCGGGCGACCAGTAGAAGAACCGCAGGGAGGCGTCGGCCCACTTCTTCAGCTCGTATCCGGTCCGTTCTCCGGGGAAGGACAGCAGTCCGAGGACGGCCCAGGCGGTCGGTGGCAGGTCGTCAGCCATGTGCCGCATTGAAGTGACCGGGAGCCGGTCACCGCAAGCCCCCGGCGCGGCCTTGTCGCCGAATCCCGTCCCCGGTCTTGCCGTCTCGGCACCTGACGGTTAGTCATATACCTAACCGGAACAGTGCGTGGGGCTCAACTCCCTGGAGGCAACGTGAAGTTCTCCGTCATCTTCGAGGCGCAGCTCGCCGATCCCACCGTCGAACACGAACACCAGGTCATCCATGACTGCGTGGAACAGGCGGTACTCGCCGAGGAGATGGGCTTCGACCGGATCTGGGCCGTCGAGCACCACTCCCTCAAGTGGTACGCGCACATGTCGGCCCCCGAGATCTTCCTGACCTGGGTCGCCGCACGGACCAGCACCATCCGGATCGGGCACGGCGTCGTGTGCATGCCCTTCAACTTCAACCATCCGGTGCGGGTCGCCGAGCGGGCCGCCATGCTCGACCTGCTCTCCGGGGGCCGCCTCGACCTCGGGGCCGGCCGGGGCGGCACCCAGCAGGAGACCTCCCTGTGCGGTGTCGACAAGGACCGCACGACGCAGGAGGTCGAGGAGGCGCTGCGGATCATCGGGAAGGCCTGGGAGAAGGACGAGCTCGAACACCACGGGGAGCTCCTCGACATCGACCCGCATCCCGTCCTGCCCCGCCCGAAACAGACGCCTCACCCGCCCCTCTTCCTCGCGTGCAGTCGCACCGAGACGCTCACCCAGGCCGCCGAGCTCGGCATCGGTGCCCTGGTGATGGGCTTCGCGGGCCCCGAGTCGATCGCCGGCATGCGCAGCGCCTACGACGACGCGATCGCCGCCCGCACCGGTGACCGGTTCGTGTCCGGCGTCGTCAACGACCACTTCTCCGTCCTGTGCCCGACCATCGTCCTGGACGACCGGGACACGGCCCGGAACATCGGAATCCGTGGGCAGCGGTTCTTCGCGCAGTCCATCGGGCACTGGTACGGCGGCGCGGGCGTCCCAGACGAGGCGGTGGTGGAGGGCGCCGACGAGGCGGCCGACATGCGCAGGGCCGCCGAACAGGTCGTGGCCCGCCTCCACGAACACCGGATCCCGGTGCGCCCCACCGCCACGGCCACCTTCAACGCCGACCACGCCTACGGCACCGCCGACGATGCCATCGCCTATGTCGAGCGCCTGCGCGACGCGGGCGCCGACGAGATCATGTGCCTCGTCCAGATGGGGACCGTCCCCCAGGAGGCCTGTCTGGAGACGCTGCGGCAGTGGGGCGAGAAGGTCATCCCGCGCTTCCGCGCCCAGGAGCGGCAGGCGGTGTCCGCATGATCCCCGCGCCCGAGGACCGCCTCGCGCCCGAGGTCCGCGCCCTGGTCGACGCGATGACCGCGTTCTTCCCCGACCTCGGCGGTGCCGTCACCGACGCCGCCGAGGCCCGCCGCATACTGGCCGCCGCGCCCGCGTCGCCGCTCCCGCCGCCGGTGGTCGGCTCGGTCGAGGACCGCGACATCCCCGGCCCGGCCGGAGCGCCCCGGATCCCCGTGCGCATCTACCGCCCGGACCCCGACGACGCGCCCGGCCCGCGCCCGACCGTCGTCTTCCTGCACGGGGGAGGGTGGGCGATCTGCGGCCTGGACAGCCATGACTCCACCGCCCGCGGGCTGTGCCGCGAGGCGGGGGCCGTGGTCGTCTCCGTCGACTACCGGCTGGCCCCCGAGTCGCCCTTCCCGGCCGCCGTCGACGACGCGTACGCGGCGCTGTGCTGGGCGGCCGACCATCACGCCGCCCTGGGCGGTGACGCGGACGCCCTCGTCGTGGCGGGCGACAGCGCGGGCGGCAACCTCGCGGCCGTCGTCTGCCTTCTGGCCCGGGACCGGGGCGGCCCGCGCGTCGCGCTCCAGGCGCTCGTCTATCCGGCCACCGACGCCCGCCGGTCGACGCAGTCGTTTGCGCGGAACGCCGACCGCTATTTCCTGACGGCCGCGCACTGCCGCTGGTTCGCCGAGCAGTACCTCGGCCCGGACGGCGACCGGTCCCACCCGCACGTCTCGCCGCTCCTCGCCGACCTCGCCTCGCTGCCGCCCGCCCATGTCGTGACCGCGGGCTGCGACCCGCTGTGCGACGAGGGGCTCGCGTACGCGTCTGCCCTGCGCGAGGCGGGCGTGGTGGTCACCGAGAGCCACTTCCCGGGGATGTTCCACGGCTTCTTCGGCTTCCCCGAGCTGCTCGACGACGCCCGTACCGCCCTGGCGGATGTGGCGAAGGCCATCGTTTCAACCGTGTCGGGCAGGAAAAACGACGGTGAATCGGGGGGTCACGCAGGATAACTTCCGTCCGGCTCCCCTTGTGGTGGAGAACCTCGCCCGTTTACGGTGTCTGTACGCGAGGTTCTCCCGTGGAGGATGGGTAATGACGGAAATTCTTGTGCAGTCGGGCGTGGAGGGGAAGGTTCCTCCGGAGAAGGTCGGGGGAAGCCCCGAAAGCAGGGTGGTGGAACACCCGGCGTGGCCCCTGCTCAAGGCCGCCGTGGAAGAGATCCGGCCGTGGCAGCAGAAGGACGGCTCCATCGACTTCGCCGCCGACGGCGCCCCGTCCAAGGCCGTCGTCGAGCTGACGCTCGACCGCGCGATATCCGCCGTCGAGCAGCTCTCCCCGCTGCTCCCGCACGACGCCGCGTACCACTCGGCGCTCGTGGCCGACCTGCGCCGCTGGGCGGATGAGGGCTTCCAGGTACCCGACTTCCTCGACTCGCTGCTGGCCTTCCAGCCTGCCGCGCACCGCGAGGACGGACTGCAGCATCTGGTCGTCTTCCCGATGTACACGCAGAACGGCAACCCGGACCGCAATCTGGAGGCTGTCGTCCTGCGCATGGTGTGGCCCGAGTGGCTCGCCGAGCTGGAGGCGACGCGCTACGACAACCCGCTGTTCTGCGGGATCACGTTCGAGGACTTCACCGCCGGCTACGACACCAACTCGGCCGTGCTCTTCCCGGAGACCATCGCCGTGCGCGAGGCTCCCGAGCGCTTCTCCTGGGGTGGCATCTTCTGCGACCGCGAGGCCGCCCGCTTCCGCGCCGTCACCGAGGCGTCCGTCGGCATCCTCGGGCTCGAACTGCCCGACGACATCCGCGAGATGGTCTCCGACCAGGACCGCTGCCAGCAGGCCTTCGTGCTGTGGGACATGGTGCACGACCGCACCCACAGCCATGGTGACCTGCCGTTCGACCCGTTCATGATCAAGCAGCGCCAGCCGTTCTGGATGTACGGCCTCGAAGAGCTGCGCTGCGACCTCACCGCCTTCAAGGAGGCCGTGAAGCTGGAGGCCGACGGCTTCCCGCAGGGCCGCGACGTGCAGTACGCCGTCCTCTTCGACCGCATGTTCCGCTTCCCCGTCACCGGCGAGCGCGTGCGCAACTACGACGGACTCGGCGGCCAGCTCCTCTTCGCGTACCTGCACAAGCACGACGTGGTGCGCTGGACCGACAACAAGCTCCAGATCGACTGGGAGCGTGCCCCGCAGGTCACGAACCAGCTGTGCGCCGAGATCGAGAAGCTGTACCGCGACGGCATCGACCGCCCGAAGCTGGTGCACTGGTTCGCCGCGTACGACCTGGTGTCCCAGTACCTGGCCCCGCACCCCGGCTCGCGCTGGGCCAAGGGCCCCGACGCCCTCGACCTGAGCCTGCCGCCCCGCAAGCTCGTCGACGACGTGCTTCCGGACGAGTTTCCGCTGAGCATGTTCTATGAGGCACTGTCCAAGAAGCTGAAGAACGTGATCGCCTCCACCAAGGGGATCACGGCTGCGGGCGCCGAGCAGGCCGCCGCGTGAGCGCTCGCGACGAGGAGGCGACGGTCATGGCCGAAGGCAACGGGAACGGCACGCTGGACGGAGCGGTCATCGCGGTCGCGGGCGCGGGGGGACCCGCGGGCCGCGCGACCCTGCTGCGCCTCGCCGAGGCGGGTGCGACGGTCGTCGGAGCGGACGCGGACGCCACCCGCCTGGCGGAGGCCGTGGACGCCGCGCGCTACGCGCACGGCGGCGCCACCGTCATCGGGGACACGGTCGACCTGCTCGACCTGCAGGCGACCCGCGACTGGGCGGACCACATCGAGAAGGACTTCGGGCGCGTCGACGGCGTGGTCCACCTCGTCGGCGGCTGGCGCGGCAGTGCCTCCTTCGCCGAGACCGACCTCGCCGACTGGGAGCTGCTCGAAAAGCTCCTGATCCGCACGGTCCAGCACACCTCCCTCGCGTTCCACGACGCCCTGCTGCGCAGCGACCGTGGACGCTTCCTGCTGATCAGCGCCGCGGGGGCCAGCAAGCCGACCGCGGGCAACGCGGCCTACGCGGCCTCGAAGGCCGCCGCCGAGGCCTGGACGCTCGCCCTCGGCGACGCCTTCCGCAAGGCGGGGGGTGACGCGGGCCCGCAGCAGGCGGCTGCGATCCTGGTGGTGAAGGCGCTGGTGCACGACGCGATGCGCGCCGAGCGACCCAACGCGAAGTTCGCGGGCTTCACGGACGTCACGGACCTGGCCGATGCCATCGCCGGCGTCTGGGACCGGCCCGCCAAGGAATTGAACGGGACCCGTCTGTGGCTGACCGAGAAGCCGTGAATCCGCCCAAGACCGACGCCCGCAGGCATCACGACCCTGACGTCCGCGGCTTCGCCAGCGACAACTACGCGGGTGCGCACCCGGAGATCCTCGCGGCCCTCGCCCTCGCCAACGGCGGTCATCAGATCGCGTACGGCGAGGACGACTACACGGAGAACCTCCAGCAGATCATCCGCGCCCACTTCGGCCCCACGGCCGAGGCGTTCCCGGTCTTCAACGGCACCGGTGCCAACGTCGTCGCGCTCCAGGCGGTCACCGACCGCTGGGGCGCGGTGATCTGCGCCGAGTCCGCGCACATCAACGTGGACGAGGGCGGGGCCCCGGAGCGCATGGGCGGCCTCAAGCTGCTCACCGTGCCGACCCCGGACGGCAAGCTCACGCCCGAGCTCATCGACCGGCAGGCCTTCGGCTGGGACGACGAGCACCGCGCGATGCCGCAGGTCGTCTCGATCACGCAGAACACCGAACTGGGCACGCTCTACACGCCCGACGAGATCCGCGCGATCTGCGACCACGCCCACGAGCGCGGCATGAAGGTGCACCTCGACGGCTCCCGCATAGCCAATGCGGCCGCCTCCCTGGACGTGCCGATGCGCACGTTCACGAACGCGGTCGGCGTCGACATCCTGTCGCTGGGCGGAACGAAGAACGGCGCGCTGTTCGGCGAAGCCGTGGTCGTCCTCAACCAGGACGCCGTCAGCCACATGAAGCACCTGCGCAAGCTGTCGATGCAGCTCGCCTCCAAGATGCGCTTCGTGTCGGTGCAGTTGGAGGCTCTGCTCGCCAAGGACCTGTGGCTGCGCAACGCGCGGCACGCCAACGAGATGGCCCAGCGCCTCGCCGAGGGGGTCCGCGCCGTGCACGGCGTCGAGATCCTCTACCCGGTGCAGGCCAACGCCGTCTTCGCGCGGCTCCCGCACGACGTCAGCGAGCGCCTGCAGAAGCGCTTCCGGTTCTACTTCTGGGACGAAGCGGCCGGCGACGTCCGCTGGATGTGCGCCTTCGACACCCGTGAGGAGGACGTCGACGCTTTCGTCGCCGCCCTCAAGGAGGAAATGGCGCGCTAGGCGCCCCCTCCGGACTCGCCTGCGACACCCGGATAGCTGCATAGGTATGCGATCGACCGTAAATGCATTGACGCGCGGTCGGTCGCATTTCTATGCTCCCGGTCCATGCAGCTGATCCAGAAGAACCCTGACCTGTCAGCCTACTTGGCGGCCGACGAGGTCATCGACCATCACCACCCGCTGGTACGGAAGACTGCCGAGCGCCTTGCCGCCCGGGCCTCCGACTCATATTCATACGCGCGGGTTGCCTACGAGTTCGTGCGTGACACCATTCCGCACTCCGCCGACAGCGGGGACCTCCGTGTCACCTGGCGCGCCTCGGACGTCCTGGAGCAGGGCACGGGCATCTGTCACGCCAAGTCCCACGCGCTGGCCGCGCTCCTGCGTGCCGAGGACGTCCCTGCCGCGCTCTGCTACCAGCGCCTGACGCACGACGCCGGAAGCGGGCACGTACTGCACGGCATGGTCGCCGTGCGCTTCCGCGGGGCCTGGCACCGGCAGGACTGTCGCGGGAACAAGCCCGGGGTCGACGCCCAGTTCTCCCTCGACGGCGAGCGACTGGCCTTCGCCGCGGACGTGGAGTCCAATGAGGTGGACTATCCGGTACTCTTTGATGTACCGCATCCGGCCGTTCTCCGCGCCCTGCGAGACGCCCCCGACCGGCCGTACCTGTGGGAACACCTCCCCGACGCACTCTGAAACAGCAAGCGCACCCCCGAACAGCAAGGCGGACGATGACCCTCCACCTCACCGTGTCCGACGAGGTACGGACCCTCGCACCCGAGTTCCGGCACGTCGCCATCGAGGCGTACGGGCTGGTCAACAGCCCGAGCGGGGAAGGGACTTCGGCCCTTCTCGACGACGCCGGGCGCCGCCTTGCCGCACGCCTCGACGGGCGAGCCCCGCACGAGGACCCGCACATGGTGGCCTGGCGCGCCGCCTACACGGCCTTCGGCGCCAAGCCCTCCCGCACCCGCAACTCCGCGGAAGCACTGGCCAAGAGGGCCCTCGCGGACGGCGGACTGCCCCGGATCAACACCCTGGTCGACGTCTACAACGCGGTCAGCGTGGCCCATCTGATCCCGGTCGGCGGCGAGGACCTGGACCGCATCAGGGGAGGGATGCGCCTCGTACGGGCCACCGGCGAAGAGGACTTCGCCACCGTGGCCGGGGGAGCGGACGTCGTGGAACACCCCGACGCGGGCGAGGTCGTCTGGTGCGACGACGACGGCGTGACCTGCCGCCGCTGGAACTGGCGCCAGGGAACGCGCACACGCCTCACCGAGGAATCGGCCAACGCCCTCTTCCTGCTGGAGGCGATGGGGCCGCACTGCGACGTGGCGGCGGCCGGCACCGAACTCGCCGAACTCCTGGAGAAGTTCAGCCCCGGCGCGCGGATCACCGTCCACGCGCCGGAGTAGACGCACCGCGGTGGGCCCGCGGCACGTCTGCAGTACCGATTCAGCGCGCCTCGGCGGCCTTCACCTCTGCCGCGGTGGGCGCGGTGCCGCCGAGGTGCGCGGGCATCCACCAGGTGTCGTCCGGACCCTTGGGACGTACGGGGTACGCGCGCTGCGCCGCTTCGAGGAGTTCCTGCACCCGCTCGCGCAGCCGCCGCGTGATCGCACCGGCGAACTGGTCGCGCGGAGCCTCCATCGGCTCGCCGACCCGGATCGTGATCGGGATGTGCTGACGCTTGAAGTTCTTGGGGTGCCCCTTCGTCCACAGGCGCTGGGTACCCCACAGCGCCATCGGGATCAGCGGCACGCCGGCCTCCTGGGCCAGGCGCGCGGCGCCCGACTTGAAGCTCTTCAGCGTGAACGACTGCGAGATCGTCGCCTCGGGGAACACTCCGATGACCTCGCCGGAGCGCAGTGAGTCGAGGGCGTGCGCATACGCGTCCTCGCCCTGCTTCCGGTCCACGGGGATGTGCTTCATGCTGCGCATCAGCGGACCGGAGATCTTGTGCCGGAAGACCGACTCCTTCGCCATGAAGCGCACCAGGCGCTTCTGCGGCAGCGCTGCGAGACCGTCGAAGATGAAGTCCAGGTAGCTGATGTGATTGCTGACCAGGACCGCGCCGCCGGAGCGCGGAATGTTCTCCGCGCCCTTGACGTCGATCTTCAGATCGAGCGCCTTGAACATCGTGCGGGCCGCGCCGATGACCGGACGGTAGACGAGCTCTGCCATGGAGGGGGAGGACCCTTCATCTCTGCCTGGGGAGGGGGCTCCCGGCGGGAAGTTACGCAGCCGTAGGTTTTGTGGCTTGCGCAGATCGTGCCCCATCAACGGCTGAGTAGCCAGTCCTGGTTCCGGCAGGGCGCGAGATCCTCGTCACTCCGACCCGGTCCCCGCAACCCGTTGATCAGCCAAATCGTGCCGCGCCACGCCGCAGGAGCAGGTACATCTCGCATCCCAGGCAGTAGCCGAACACCGAGTTGAGGAACGCCGCCGCCAAGGCGCAGGCCGTCGCCCCGAGCCCCAGCCAGCCCGGCCCCCACACCAGACCCACCAGGCCCGCCGACGCGAAGACGAGCCCGACGAACTGCGCGAACCGCGGCGGCTGCGGAGCCTCGAACTCCGTGGGCGGCCCGAGGCGCGGCCGTACCGCCGCACGGAACAGCCACGCATAGGGCGAACGCCCCACGCCGCCTGCCGCGCCGAGCGCGAAACACAGCGTCTGCCACGCCAGGAGCCAGGCGCTCCCCGTGACGAGCACCAGGGCCAGTACCACCGTCGTGACCGCGGCGCCGAACCGCGGCCCTCTCACATCGATGTCCATGAACCCAGCATTCCGCATCGGCGCGCCGCGCGGACCCGGGGAATCTTTGCGGTCTCGTGAATGCTGCACTGGAACGATGACCGGACTTGTGGTGTGTGTGGCCGTGCTCGCCGTGGCGAGCGTCTTCGGGCTGATGCAACGGCGGCGGAGCGGGAGGATGAAGGTGCGGCAGGGCGAAGCGGCTCTCGGAGCTGCGCAGTTGGGCGAGGAGCTGGGGGAGCGGGCGACGCTCGTGCAGTTCTCCAGCGCCTTCTGCGCCCCGTGCCGGGCCACCCGGCGCGTGCTCGGCGAAGTGGCCGAAATGGTGCCCGGCGTGGCCCACGTGGAGATCGACGCCGAGGACCGGCTGGACCTCGTACGGGAACTCGGCGTCCTCAAGACCCCCACCGTGCTCGTCCTCGACGCCGCCGGACACATCGTGCGCCGCGCCTCCGGCCAGCCGCGCAAGGCGGACGTCATCGCCGCGCTCGGGGCGGCGGTCTGACGGGGGGTGACTTCGTGGTGACGCTTCTCCCAGATGGCGGGACGCCCTTGACTGCACGCACCACGTATCGTCAGCCTGACTGTATGCCCACGGAACTCCTTCTCTTCGAGCGTGTCCATGTGGACCTCGCCCGCTGCGCGAGTGCGCGCTGTCCCGGCTCCTGAGCAGCCACGGATCCCGCTCGCACCCCTCCGGCAGAAGGACAACTCCATGACGGCCACGCCCGATCTCCGCACCGCCACCACCGCATCGCCCGACCTGCTGCGCTCGGTCTTCCGGCAGCACGCGGCCGGAGTCGCCGTGATCACCGCCCGGGGCGCCGCCCCCGTGGGCTTCACCGCCACCTCTCTGACGTCGGTGTCGGCCGAACCGCCCGTCATCTCGTTCGGTATCGGCCTGGGCGCCTCCAGCTGGCCCGTCGTCTCCGAGGCCGAACACGTCGGCGTGCACATACTCGGCGAGCACCAGCAGGATCTGGCCGCCACGTTCGCGAAGAGCGGCGCCGACCGCTTCGGGGATCCCACGCGCTGGCACGAGGGCCCGGAGGGCGTGCCCGTACTCGACGGTGTCCTGGCCTGGTTGGTGTGCCGGGTGATCGCGCGTGTGCCCGCCGGGGACCACCGCATCGTGCTCGCCGAGGCCGTCGTCGGGGACCCCGCGGGGGCCGGTCGGCCGCTCGTCTATCACCAGGGCCGCTTCAACGGTCTGCGCGACTAGGATCACAGTTCAAAGCGCTTGCTTAGCGGGCATATCCTGGGTGTACTGACGAGTAATATTTCGTTCGGGGCGCGGGCCGCCCCGACCGGGAGAGTCCGCTTCGGACGCCTATGCTGCCTGCAGGGAGCAAGGCCGCCCAGTAAAGACGATTGCAGTAGGAGAGCCGGCGTGAGCTTGAGGATCGTTGTCACCGTGAAGTATGTGCCGGACGCGACGGGGGACCGGCATTTCGCTGAGGACCTGACGGTGGA
>NZ_JBHJYS010000035.1:0-78826 GCF_042270245.1 Streptomyces sp. NPDC055955 | reverse complement strand
CCCACCGACGAACACCGACCCACCCCCCTCCACGCCCACCACCCCGCCTACGTCATCTACACCTCCGGATCCACCGGACAACCCAAAGGCGTCGTCGTACACCACCAGAACGTCGTGCACCTCTTTGAGGGCACAGCCACACTGTTCGACTTCAAGGAGCAGGACGTCTGGACGTTCTTCCATTCCTACGCGTTCGACTTCTCTGTCTGGGAGTTGTGGGGTCCGCTGCTGCACGGTGGGCGCCTGGTCGTCGTCTCACATTCGGTGTCACGCGACCCTGAGCGCTTCCTCGACCTCCTCGTGGAAGAAGGAGTGACCGTCCTCAACCAGACCCCCTCCGCCTTCTACCAGCTGATGCGTGCCGATGAGGACGCTCCGGAGGTTGGTCGCAGGACCGCGCTCAGGTATGTGGTCTTCGGTGGGGAGGCCCTCGATCTGTCGCGGCTTCGGAGCTGGTACGACCGACACGACGCGTCGCAGCCCACGCTGGTCAACATGTACGGCATCACGGAGACCACGGTCCACGTGAGCCACATTGCGCTAGGCGCCGAGTATGCGGAGGCCGGCAGCTCCAGCGTGATCGGCCAAGGGATTCCCGGGCTGAGCGTGTACGTGCTTGACGAGCACCTACGCCCGGCACCCGTGGGCGTCCGGGGCGAGATGTACGTGTCTGGAGCCGGTTTGACTCGGGGATACCTCAACCGGCCCGGTCTGACCGCGCAGCGTTTCGTGGCCTGCCCGTTCGGCGCTCCCGGTGAGCGTATGTACCGCACCGGGGACCTGGCCCGCTGGCGTGCCGACGGCAACCTCGAATACCTGGGACGCGCGGACCACCAAGTAAAGATCCGCGGCTTCCGCATCGAACTGGGCGAGATCGAGGCTGCGTTGGCCACCCAGCCCGCAGTACGCCAAGCCGCCGTCGTAGTACGCGAAGACCGACCCGGCGACCAACGACTGGTCGGCTACACCGTTCCCGTACCCGGACAGGAGCTGGAGGCGCAGGAGCTGCGTCGAGGAATGGCCCAAACACTGCCCGACTACATGGTGCCCGCCGCAGTCGTCGTCATCGACGCGCTGCCGCTGACCCCGAACGGCAAACTGGACCGCAAGGCCCTGCCGGCGCCCGAGTTCGCCACTACCAACGGCCGAGCACCACGCAGTTCGGAAGAAGAGACCTTCTGCGCGCTGTTCTCCGAAGTCCTCGGTGTTGCGGATGTCAGCATCGATGACGGCTTCTTCGATCTGGGCGGCGACAGCATCATCGCCATTCAGCTTGTGGCCCGGGCCAGAAAGGCAGGCCTGGTCATCTCGCCGCGGGACGTGTTCACCCAGCCCACACCCGAGGGCCTGGCCGCGCTCGCGACCGTGCTCGACGAGACGTCGTCGGCGCACGAGCCCGTCGGCGCGGGTGTGGGTGAAGTTCCTATGACACCTATCGTCACCTGGCTTCGCGAGAGCGGCGGGGCGGTCGACGGGTTCCACCAGTCCGTGCTGCTCCAGGTTCCTGCAGCGCTTCAGGAGGAGCACCTGCTGGCTGCCCTTCAGGCGGTCCTGGACCACCACGACGCGCTGCGTCTACGTCTGTCGCGTACTGACGGAGACTGGCAGCTGGAGACGCGTCCGCCGGGTTCGGTCATTGCGCGTGACGTGCTCGCCCGCAGGGACATCACCGGAGCGAACGGTGCGGAGGTCCGTGCTCTGGTGGCCGAGGAGGCCGAACGGTGCGCGCGGGCTCTCGCCCCTGAGCGCGGCGATCTCGTCAAGGCCCTGTGGTTCGACGGTGGGACCACGGAACCGGGGCGCCTGCTGCTCATGCTCCACCATTTGGTCGTCGACGGCGTCTCATGGCGGATCCTGCTGCCGGACCTGGCGACCGCCTGGGCGCATGCCAACGCCGGAGGGAGTCCCGGGCTTGATCCCGTACCCACGTCGCTGCGCACCTGGGCCAGGACCATGGTGGCCGAGGCAGGCTCGCCTCATCGGACGGCCGAGTTGCCGTTCTGGCGCGACCTCCTGTCTCCCGGGGACCTGCCGTTGGGCGAACGTCCGCTCGATCCGGCGACCGATACGGCCGTTCGCCAGATGAGTCACGTGGTTCAGCTGCCCCCCGAGCTCACTCATGAGCTGATTACCCTGGTTCCGGCGTCGTTCAACGGTGGTGTCAACGACGTCCTTCTCGCTGCGCTCAGTGCGGCGGTGGGCGAGCTGACGCACGAGCGCCGGAACGGCACGGAGGACTCCTTCCTGGTCAATCTGGAGAGCCACGGGCGGACCGAGCTCCACACCACGCTCGATCTGTCCCGCACCGTCGGCTGGTTCACCAACATGCATCCGGTGCGGCTGAACGTACAGACGCTGGCCTGGGACGACATCCGCTCAGGCGGCGAGGCCGCCGGGTCGTTGCTCAAGGACTGCAAGGAGCAGCTACGGCTGATCCCGGACCACGGCATCGGCTACGGGATGCTGCGTTACCTCAACGCGCGCACGTCCTCGGAGCTGGCCGCTCTGCCCCAGCCCCAGATCGCCTTCAACTATTTGGGGCGCGTGGTGAGCGACAGTTCTTCGGACCTGTGGGGCATAGCGGCTGAGGCGGACGCGCTACCTGAGGGCCGCGACCCCGGGATGGCTCTGGCCCACGGAATCGAGCTCAACGCTCTGACGCGGGACACACCGGGCGGGCCTGTGCTGTCGGCCACGTGGACCTGGCCCGAGGGATGGCTCGCGGCCGAGAGCGTCCACAAGCTCGCGGAGTACTGGACTTCTGCCCTCCACGGCTTTGTCCTGCACACGCAGGGGAGGGACGTCACCGTTCACACACCGTCCGATCTCTCTCTTGACGGCCTGAGTCAGATCGAGCTCGACGAACTGGAATCCGAACTCGGTTTCGATTGGGGAGATTCAGAATGAGGCGCTCGAACCTCGAAGACGTACTGCCGCTGACCTCGTTGCAGGAAGGACTCTTCTTCCACGCGGGTTACGATCAGCAGGCCACGGACGTCTACTGTGCGCAGATCACGTTCCACCTGGCTGGGCACGTCGAGCCCCAGAGGCTTCGGACAGCGTGCGAGAAGCTGGTCGCTCGACACCCCGTCCTACGATCCGGTTTCCGCGCGCGACGTACGGGAGAGCCGTTCCGCTTCGTCGTACGGGAAGCTGAACCCTCCTGGCGCCGGCTCGACTTGTCCGGTCTGGCTGGCAGCGAGCGTGCCTCACAGCTCGAAGAGTGGAAGACCGAGGAACGAACGCGGCGCTTTGATCTGTCTCGTCCCCCCCTCATTCGCTTCGCCCTAATCCGCATGACCGCGGACGAGTGGCGCTTCGTGATCACCAACCATCACATAGTGCTGGACGGCTGGTCCATGCCGCTGCTGGTCAGCGAGCTGTTCTCGCTGTACGCGGACGGGCAGGGCACCGCTCTGCCCGCTCCCGCGCCCTACGCCGACTATCTACAGTGGGCCAAGAACCGTGACGTCGCGGCCGCTCGCGAGGCGTGGCGTGACGCGCTCTCCGGTCTGACCTCACCAGTGCTCGTCGCACCCGAACGGCGCTCCGGCGGCGCCGCGCTCCCAGGCCGCATCACCACGCTCCTGTCGGAGTCGGCCGGCGCCGCACTGAGCACACTGAGCCGTCGGCACTCGCTGACCACGAACACGCTGGTCCAGGGGGCCTGGGCTCTCGTCCTCCAGCTACTGACCGGCAAGGACGACGTCGTGTTCGGCTCTACCGTGTCCGGGCGCCCGCCCGAGGTCGACGGCATGGACCGGATGGTGGGGCTGTTCATCAACACGGTGCCAGCCCGAATCAGGATTCCCGCCCGGACCTCGATCATCGACTTCCTGTCACTGGTGCAGCATGAACAGGTCGGCCTGCTCCCCCACCAACACCTGGGACTCGCTGAAATCCAGCAGACGGTCGACCACGGGCAGGGCGAACTCTTCGACACCACAACAGTGTTCGAGAACTATCCGCTAGACAGCACAGCCATGAGCCAGGACATCGCTGGCGTGCGGCTGACGGACGTGGAAGGCTACGATGCCACCCACTACGCGCTGGCCCTAGTCGCCAGTCCCGGCCCTCGCCTGCACCTTCGGCTCGACTACCAACGTGACCTGTTCGACGAGCGGCGCGCAGAGCAGATCCTCAGCTGGGTCGTTCGTGTTCTTGAGGCAGTGGCGGAAGACCCCGCACGCCCCCTCGACAACATCGAACTCCTCACGGAGCGCGAACGGCACGCCGTGCTAACGGAGTTCAACGACACCGAACGCCGTTCGCCCCAGGTGCTGTTGGGCGACCTGTTCGAGGCGCAGGTGGCGCGGACGCCGGACGCGCCCGCGGTCGTCTTCGAGGGCACCACTCTCACCTACCGCGAGCTCAACGAACGAGCCAACCACCTCGCCCACCTGCTGCTGGCCCAGGGCGCGGGCCCAGAACAGTTCGTCGCACTCGCCCTGCCCCGCTCCCACGAACTGATCACCGCGATCATCGCCGTCATCAAAACCGGCGCCGCATACGTCCCAATCGATCTGGAATACCCGGCCGAGCGCATCACCTACATGCTCACCGACGCCCACCCCACCCTCACCCTCACCACCACCAAGGCCGCCCAGGACCTGCCTGCCAGTGGTCGCTACCTCCTCCTGGACGAGCCCGATGTCCAGAACCAGCTGGCCGCCCATACCGCCGGCAACCCCACCGACGAACACCGCCCCACCCCCCTCCACCCCCAGCACCCCGCCTACGCCATCTACACCTCCGGATCCACCGGACAACCCAAAGGCGTCGTCATCACTCACGCGAGTGCAGTGGACCTCGTCACCTGGGCGGCCGCGGCATTCGGCGACCGCGCACTATCGCAGGTCCTGGCCTCGACGTCGCTCAATTTCGATGTGTCTGTCTTCGAGTACATGACGCCGCTGACGGTCGGCGGCCGCATAGAGGTCGTTCGCAATCTGCTCGACGTCGCCGAGACTGGTCACTGGCAGGGATCCCTGATCAGTGCGGTGCCCTCGGCTCTGTCCAACACCCTGCTGCGCGCGGGTGCCGACATCCAGGCCGGTACGGTCGTGCTGGCCGGTGAGGCCCTCTCGCCCGGTCTCATGGCTCAGATCTCGGAACAGATGCCCAGCAGCACCATCTGGAACGTGTACGGGCCCACCGAAGCGACGGTCTACGCCACCGCCTGGGTCGACGACGGCGCCGGCGGGGCCCCCTCCATCGGCAGTCCCGTCTGGAACACCCGGGCCTACGTCCTGGACCGGAACCTGAGTCCGGTGCCGCCCGGTGTCCAAGGCGAGCTGTACCTCGCGGGCACCGGTCTGGCCCGCGGCTACCTCAACCGTCCCGGTCTCACCGCCCAGCGTTTCGTGGCCTGCCCGTTCGGCGCTCCCGGCGAACGCATGTACCGCACGGGCGACCTCGTCCGTTGGCGTGCCGACGGTGAGCTCGAATACCTGGGACGCGCGGACGATCAGGTCAAGGTACGTGGTTTCCGCATAGAACTCGGCGAGATCGAGTCCACCCTGACCTCGCGCCCCGATGTCGCGCAGGCCGTGGTGACCGTGCGTGAGGACCGTCCCGGCGACCGGCAGCTGTTCGGCTACGTCGTGCCCGCCCCCGGACACACCCTTGAGGTCCAGCCGCTGCGTCAAGACCTGCGCCGGACCCTGCCTGACTACATGGTGCCGGCAGCGATCACGGTCATCGACGCGCTGCCGCTCAACCCCAACGGAAAGTTGGACCGCAACGCCCTGCCCGCGCCCCGTTTCACCTCGTCCGGCCGCCACCCGCGCACTCCGCAGGAGGAAGTGCTGTGCGGGCTGTTCGCCGAGGTGCTCGGCCTGGATCGGGTGAGCATCGACGACAACTTCTTCGACCTCGGCGGCCACTCTCTGCTCGCCACCCGGCTTATCGGCCGGGTCCGGGCGGCCCTCGGCCGGGACCTGTCGATCCGTGCACTCTTCGAGTCGCCCACCGTAGCGGCGCTCGCGCCTCGCCTGTTGCGGGACGACGCGGAGTCCGAGTTCGGAAGCCCGCTCCTGCTGCGAGAGGGAACGGGGCAGCGGCCGCTTTTCTGCCTCCACACGATGACCGGACTGGCCTGGGTATACGCCCGGCTGCTCAGGTATCTCGACCCCCTCCAGTCGGTCTACGGCATCCAGGCGGACGTGCTTGCCGGGAAAGAGGAAGGGCCGGTCGGCCTCGCCGAGACAGCCGGTCGTTATGTCGAACAGATCCGGTCGGTTCAGCCCCAGGGCCCCTACCGGCTGCTCGGCTGGTCCTTCGGCGGAAACCTTGCCCATGCCGTCGCGGCGCTCCTCGAAGAGCAGGGCGAGCGGGTGGATCTGCTAGCCCTGCTGGACGCTTACCCTCCGAACGATCCGACGCGGTTGCCGACGGGCGAGGAAGCGCTCAGCGCGCTTCTGGAGGAGATCGGGCACGCCGGCGTCGCGCTCGAGCGCGGGGTGCCTGCACAACTGGACCGTGTGCACGCCCTTCTGCGGGATACTGACCATCCCCTGGGCAGGATCGACCGGGATCAGCTCGGCCGGATGGGCGCGTACGTCAGAAGTGCCGCGGAGACTCTCCGGGAAGCCCCCCTCACTGCACGCAACCTGAACGTCCTGTTCTTCGAGGCCTCCCGCGATGCTGTGGAGCGTCCTGGTCGCGTCGATGAGTGGAACAAGTACACGGGCGGTGAAATCCAGGTCCACCGGATCGACTGCGACCATCAGTCCATGCTCGACGGTGAACCACTTTCCGAGATCGCGACGGTTGTGGCACGCGAGCTTGCCAAACTGCGGTCAACTTGACCCGGCCCTGAAGGCAATGCCGCGTAGTTAAGGACCGGGCACGGCCGTCAACTTGATCAGCGCCGTCGTTGCGGGCGGGATGCATATGGGAAACGGGACCTCTGCTACAGCGGTGAAGCCGTCCAAGGTCTTCACTCTGAGCAGGGGTCCCGTTGTCCGAGCAGTCTGCCATGACCAGTTTCGTACGCACCATCACCGTTGCGAGGGGTGTCTTCGCGCCAGGGCATCTCGGGGAGTTGACGCAGTACTGAGCTTGCTCCGCTTTGACGGACAAACTGGCCTGCTGCCTCATCACTCACCGCCAACCCCACTCATTGAGTTAGCCGAATGCCCTGCAATCCGGGACCGGGCCATAACGCGGGCTGGTCCAGATGGTTCACTTGAAGGCTTCGGCACCAGTCGGCATTGCCCTGATGCGATGCGAAGTCTGTGGCCAGCCGGTGGAGGACGTGGCCAGCCCCTCGTTCACCGTGGCGTAGTCGGCGCTGCGCAACTCGCCGGGTACGCGGCTGCCCGCGCACCGTGCCCCAGCGCAACAGAAGGCGTCTGATTGAGCGTCAGGGTGCGGTAAGTGATGAGTCTTCGGCGGGCACCGATTCGTCCTGGACCGGTTCGCGCAAGAATACGGAGAGCAGCGTCGCGAGCACCGGCACGGAGGCGAGTACCGCGAGTGCGCCTCGGGGACCGTGGTGGGTTGCGACGATACCCAGCAGCGGCATGAACAGTCCGCCGGCGCTCATCGCGAGGCCGAGAGTGACGCCGGCAGCGGTCCCGGGCCGGCTGGGCAGGTAGTCCTGGCCGAGCTTGATGAGGACGGCGAACGGGATGTTCGAGATCAGGCCGACCAGCAACGCGAGTGGCAGCGCTGCGTATTTGTCGTCGCAGATCAGCATGAGCCACAGGGCGGGCAACATGGCCGCGTTGCCGATCTGCACGGTGCGCACCATGCCGATGCGGTCTGCCAACCACCCGCCGAGCAGCGTGCCGGCCACACCGCCACCCAGTAGCAGCGTCAGGGCGAGACCACCGAGGGCGCTGCTCGCCTCCAGGTGGTGGATCCAGTACAGCGAGATGAAGGTGTTCAGTCCGGTCGAGATGGTGGACCGCACGATCTCGACGGCGGTCAGGGCCGCGAACCGGCCTGGCTGGTCCTTGCCCTGGCGCTGCGCCCTCGTGACCGCCGCATGGGACGTGCGGTTGTGGTGGCGCAGCAGGACGAAGCCCATGAGGACGGCGGGCGGGACGAAGAGGGTGGTCGCGCCCATCCCGAGGTTGTCCAGGGCCGGTGTGACCAGTGCTGGGGCGATGAAGAATCCGACGCTGCCGCCTGCGGCGAAGTAGCTCATCGCGGTGGCGCTGCCCCCGGCCGCGCGGCGCGCATCGCGCCCCGCGGGCGGATGGAACATCGCGATACCGATACCCGCCATCAGCAGCAGTGCGAACACCAGCGGGTAGGAGGGCACAAGTCCGGACAGGCCGGCCCCGATGCCCGCCAGGCTGACCCCCAGCGGCGACATCCACCGCAGCCGGAACCGGTCGGCGAGCAGTCCGATCGGCACCTGCGGCAGTGCACTGCCGAGCGTCGCGGCGAGTGCCAGCCCCGAAGCCTGCACGTAAGTGAAGTCCCGCTGCAGCACGAAGTAGGGGACGGCGGCGGGTACAAGGCCCTGGTAGAAGTCGTCGACGGCGTGGGCACTGGCCCAGATCCGCATCCGACGCCAGTGCCCGGGCGGATCACCCGCCTCACGGGGAGTGCTTGTTTCCTGGATCGTTGTCACACACTCACGATGGACCGGAGCACCCCAGGCGTGCTTCCCGTATTCTGCCTGCTTATGTCGCAGATCCGCCATGAGCCCGTCGCGCCAACCAGCACGCAACTCCTCGGCGGCGGCGAGACCATCGACCGGCACCGCCACGACGACCACCAGCTGATCTACGTCAGCTCGGGGGTACTCGCGATCACCACGGAACACGGCTCCTGGATCGCCTCCAACGACCGAGCTGTGTGGGTTCCGGCGCATACCTGGCACGAACATCGCTTCTATGGCCAGAGTCGCTTCCACACCATCGGCTTCCCCGCCCAGGGCACAACGCCCCTGCTCGACGCCGAACGCCCCACAGTCATCGCCGTTGACGCTCTGGTGCGCGAACTGCTCATCGCGCTCACCAGCGCCAACCTCACGCAGACCGAGACCCGGCACATTGAAGCAGTGCTGCGCGACCGACTACGCCGCGTGACGGCCCAACCCGTTGCCCTGCCGGCCGCACGCGACCAACGATTGGCCGACGCCTGCCATCTCGTCGAAGAGGACCTGCACCAGCCCTGCACCCTCGCCCAGCTCGCCGACCGCGTGCTCACCAGCGAGCGCACCCTCTCCCGCCTCTACCGCGACGAGTTCGGCCTGACCTTCCCTCAGTGGCGCACCCGCGCCCGGATCTTCAGCGCGATGATCATGCTTGCCGAGGGTGCCACCGTCACCCACACTGCCCACGCCTGCGGATGGGCGACCACCAGCGCCTTCGTCCAAACCTTCGCCCAGACGGTAGGCATCACCCCGGGTACCTACCGTGCGGGCATAGGCAAACCGCAAGAGAAATGATGGCCGAAGCAGCCTGAGGGGCAAGGCCCGCCTCCGGGAACCCTGCCGCCCGCGACTACGCCTACTCACCACGGCCGGCCGACGCCGCATCCTCCGCCTCGCCGAACACGTGCCCTAGACCCGCGAGATCACCAGCGCCTTGGAACAACTCGCACTCCTATCGAACCCCGGCTGATCAGCAGGTTCACCTGCCCCTACGACGAGATGACCCAGCCCGGGACTGTGGAACCGGGCACCCATCTGACGCGACAGCCGGGCCCTCAACCCGCACACACCAAGAACCCCACCCGAGCAAACCGAAAGGTCCGCCGCAAAGCTGGCGGACCATCATGAAAGATCGAGGCAAGAGACCCGGTCGCCGTCCATGAGCGTGAGCCCGCCCGCGCCCACGATCTCAGCCAGCACCGCGCCGCCGACGCCGCCGACGCCGAGAACGGTCACGTGCGCCGCGCGCAGCCGATCCTGTGCCGCGCCGGCATCCAGATCCAGGGCGGCGAAGTGCTCGACCTGGTTCCTCCATGCGGACGAGTATCGGCGGGCAGGTGATCCGCGCCGGCGAGGGTCTGATCCTCCCGGAGGAGATCGGCAACCGCGACGAAAGCGTGTTCCCCGATGCCGGGGAGCTGGACCTGCGCCGCGATGCCAGCCAGCAGCTCGCCTTCGGGATCGGTGTGCACAAGTGCACCGGCCAACCGCTGGCCCGCCTGAAGCTCCAGGTCGTGTTCGCCGCCTTGGTCCGTCGCATTCCGACACTGGCCCTGGCCGCCGACCTCCCGTTCATGGACGACGGGCTCCGGTACAGCGTCAAGAAGCTGCCCGCGAGCTGGTGAATGAATGAGGTTGTGCCGGTGACAGGAGCGGGAGTCGATTCGTTGCAGATCGGGCACGGCCGGGCGGAGCCGGGGCCAGCCTCCCGACGGTAGAGGGCTTCCAGGAGATGCGCGCTACCGGTTCCAGCTCTTGGCACCTCCACCGAGGATGGCCTCGGCGCCGGCAACGGTTCACGGAGAGTCGGTCCGATGTCCTGCACGAAGTCAGGACTGTAAGTTCTGGTCGACGGCGGAGGCCCGACACCAACGATCACCGGAGTCACCAGGGGGATCTCGCAGTATGACCACCACGGAGGCCCTTGACGGGTCGGCTGCAGTCGACGATGCGGCACGAAGCCTCGTGCGGCCGTTCTACGTATACGCCGTGCTCGCCAACTCGCTTTTCCAGCGTGGCGTATTCGTCCTCTTTCTTCAGCAGCGAGGCTTCTCAGCCGGGCAAGTGGCCCTCCTTCAGACTCTGATCTACCTGGTCAGCGGACTTGCGGAGCTGCCGACGGGAATCATCGCTGACCGGATCGGCCGGCGTGCCAGCATCGTGATCGGCCAGGTGCTGATAGCTGGATGCCTGCTCGGTCAGGTGTCGTCCTCCAACTACTGGGTGTTCCTGACGCTGTTCATGGCCCAGGGCGTGGGCATGGCCTGTGTCTCCGGTTCGGACACGGCCCTGCTGTACGACCTGCTGGTGCGTCGTGGTGCAACGGCCGGATACGTCAAGATCAAGTCCCGGTTCACCATGCTCGGAACGGTCACGTCGGGAGTCGCCATCGTCCTCGGCGGCCAACTGCAGCGGTTCTCCTGGGGAATCGTCTACCTCGGTTCGGCGTCGTGCCTCGTCCTGGCCGTGGTGGTGCTGATGTCACGGGTGCCCGAGATCCGTGGCGTGGACGCGGTGGACGAGCAGCGGGACGGAGCGGAGAAGGGGCACAGTGACGCCACAGCGTGGCGAGCACTGCTTCGGGTCGCCACGCCCGCGCTCGTGACGCTTGCCGTGGTGTCCGGGCTGATGCACGCGACCTTGACGCCGTACATCATCTTCACGCAGAAGACCCTCTCCGATCAGGGAGCGGGCACCGCATTGGTCAGCGTGGTCATCTCCGCGGGATTCTTCGTCGGCGGACTCGTTCCCCTGCTGTCGGACCGCGCGAACCGGCGCTTCGGGTATCAGATCGTCCTCCCGGTGTCGCTCGTGATGCTCGCCGCGGCACTCGGCCTGAGCGGCTTCGGCCTTGTCTGGGTCACCATCGCCGCGTTCCTGGTCCTGGTCGGAATTCCCGAGATCACCGCGGTGCTCGTGGACAACGTGCTCAACGAGGCGGTGCCGTCGCGCCACCGGGCGAGCCTGCTGTCGATGATCTCGTTCGTGGAGTCGCTGCTCATCGGCACCGGTTATCTCGTCCTCGGCACGCTCATGGACGGCCTGGGCTCCAGTGTCGGCATGGCCACCTACGCCGCGGTCCCACTGCTGGCATGTCTCCTATGGCTCCCGGTGCTCTTCCGAGGTGCGCGGGTGACCACCGAGACCGAGAAGCCCGCCGACCAAGAGGGGTCCTGAAACAGGCCGACCTGACCGAGGCGGAGCGCCGGTTGGACGCGCCAACGATGAGGGGCCGAAGTGGAATTGATGTAGATCGGGCGCAAACGGCCGGTGCTGGATGTCAACAGGTTCCTAAGCGAGTTGGCCAGAGTTGGCCGAACTAGCTGATTCCGGACAGGTAGTCCGGTGACCTCGCGAACGGTCTTCGAGGTCTGGGAACAGCACAAGCTGATCGCCTTGGTCCAGTCGAGTCTTGCCGCCCTGGGTGGGAGCGCTCGCTGTCCTGGGTGGGCTTGTGGTCCCGCGTGCCCTGGGGACGAATACGGTCTGGCCGGTAGCTCTCCGCGCCGCGATCCTCTGGTCGCGGCCGGTCACACCTGGCCGACGTCGAATTCGATGTCCCAGGCCACGCCTGCCAATGGCCACGGTGGTGTCGGGTGGCGGTGGTGGTGGTCTGCTGCTGGATCGGGGCCTGCCAGTGCTGGCCGCGCCCCACGCGGAGGTGTATGCGGGATCGACGGCGATGACGACCAGGGGCCGGCGTGGAAGGCCATGGAGCGCAGTCGTTGGCCAGCCGCGGATGCTGGTGGGGTGGGTCACGTCCGCGGGAGAGGTGTATTGACGGCCACTTGGCGGTCTCGTCTCAACGTTAGGAGACCGAACGCCGAGACCAACCCTCCCCCGACCCCAAGAGCATGCCAGAACAGCAGAAATCAAGCAATCATGATCGGTTGAGATACGGCTGCGGACGGCAGCTCTGGACGGGCATGTGGCCCGATCTCTTCATGGGAAAAGACCGAGCCACAGTCCGGCTGTCCGTGCACAGTGCAGACCGCGCACGCCGTCACGCCGGGATGCGCACGAGTCTGCCAGGGGTGACGGGGCGCCTGTGAGCGTTCGCCGGGATTCAACCGCTCCGGGTGAAGAACAACGGCGTGGGAACAGTAAAGGGCACAGCGCCGGTGCCGGTCACACAGCGGGCCTGGGCCCCGCCGCGCGGCCGAGCCGGTTGGCGATCGCCAGTCCGAGCCCCTCCTCCACGGGCACGGACGCGACGATCAGGTCGCACCCCTGCTGATCCAGCTCACGCAGGAATCCGTACAGATCACGCGCATACGCAGCCAGCGAAGCGGGGACCGTCACCACGGCGTGGACCTTCAGGGGCGCGTCGGCGAAGCTTTCAGGCAGAAAGACGCCCACCCGGTGCCCCAGCTCCTGCGCCAGCTCCGCTTCGGAGACGACCTTCTCCGGCTCGACGAGAATGACCTTCGCACGCGGCGCGTAGTGCGACGGATGCTGGCCCGGCACCCGAACACGGCTCGTCGAGGGCACCGCAAGCGGGCACCCCAGCACCGCTTCGAGGTCCTCCCGCGTCACCCCTCCCGGCCGAAGGATGCTCGGGGCATCGCCCGTGACGTCGACGATGGTCGACTCGACGCCGACCTCGCAGGCACCGCCGTCCAGCACGAAGTCGACTGCATCGCCGAGCTCGGCACGGACGTGGTCCGCCGTCGTGGGACTGACCGAGCCGAAGCGGTTCGCTGACGGGGCTGTGACACCGCCGCCGAATGTCGAAAGGAGCGCGAGCGCGACGGGGTGGTCGGGCACGCGCACCGCCACCGTGTCCAGGCCGCCGGTCGCTTCGAGGGGCACGCGGGAACCGCGCCGCAGGACCAGCGTGAGTGGTCCCGGCCAGAAGCGTTCGGCCAGCAGGCGCGCCGTCTCGGACACGTCCTCGACCCAGTCGTCCAGCTGCTCCGCGCCACCGATATGCACAATCAGCGGGTGGGAGGGCGGACGCCCCTTGACCTGGAAGATGCGCGCGACAGCGGCGGGATCCTCGGCGTTGGCGCCCAGACCATAGACCGTTTCGGTCGGGAGGGCTACTAGGCCGCCGCTGCGCAGCACACCGGCCGCCTTCTCAATGTCACTGATTCTTGCCGTCACCCTCGCAATTCTAGGAGTGCGAACGACTGGCCGCGGTCGTGATCAATCTCAGCGCTGACCGCCGTTCCTACATGATCACCTCCGCGGCCCGGGCAACGAACCTGGCCGAAGATCGTCCAGTACATCGTCTCTCTTGAATACACCGACGACAAGAAGACCTCTGTGCTCAAGTGGATCACTATGGAAGCCGACGATGGCGGTGGCTTCCAGCTCAGATCCGACTTCGAGAACCCTGACCATGCCGCGTAGCAGGTCCGACGCAGGAGCGGAATCGAATGAGTCCCCTCGAGCGCCTCATGGAGCTCTGTCCTCCTCCCGATCCTCACCAGCAGCCGGTGGACTGGGCGCACGTCGAGTCCGCTTTGTGCACCCCTCTCCCCGACGACTACAAAAGACTCACGGCCATGTATGACCCTGGCTGCTTTGCCGGCTACCTCTGGGTCTACGACCCCCGGCATACCTCGGTCCACGTCAACCTGGTCGGTCCCGCGAGCAACCAGCTGCGGGAGCAGATGCGGTCCGATCACGCTCAGGGCATCTACCCGGCTCCCGTGGATCCCGCGCTCCTGCTTCCCTGCGGTGGCACAGACAACGGTGAGCGACTGTTCTGGGTGACCGACCCTCAGGGCCAACCGGATGCCTGGACGATTGCTGTCAACGAAGCACGTGGGCCCCGCTGGTTCACCTTTGCTGGAAACCTGACGCAGTTCCTGGTTTCGGTGTTGAGCGGAGAAACGGCGGTTCCGCAGTTCCCGAAGGATCTTCTGGAAGGAGGCATCGGCTTCGAACCGTCAGACCTCGACCAGTGGTATCCACCGATGCCGTCGGTACAGGCGCCCTCCGACCCGGAGAGAATCCGCGAGTGGGGCCGTGCGCACGGCTTCAACGTCCCCCTGCGTGGGCGCATCCCAGCGGAGGTGCGGCAGGCCTGGGAGCAGGCCACCGGGAACGACTGACCCGTCGCCGCGAGGCGGCTGCCCTTACTCAGCGGGCGCACCCACGTCGCACGACCGGTCGTGCAGCCCTCCAACGGCTTCAGCATCGCCGCTGGCTGGGTGAGTGCGGACGTCGGCGCCCCGTCCGTTCGGTCGACGACGGGCGGAGCGCACCTCATATAGCTACTCGTCGTCCACCTGGTCTACAGGCCCGTGTCCGGAAGGCTGATGCGGGCACTGAGGCGGTCATCGTCGATGATGTCGAACGAGAAATCCTCGCTGCTCCAGTTCCTGTCGACGGCGGCGATACTGCATTGGTTGTCAGCGGGCTCGTCGGCGCCGGTGATGACGCATTCCCCGCCAGGATCGGGTTTGACGTAGTCGGCGACGGTGAGGCCGATGCCGTCGTCTCCTTGTTCCGGGCCTCGGATGAGCGCGTCGTGGTCGAGGAGGACGTCCTCGATGAGCGGCAGTGCCTTCTTGTTGCTGGCGAATGCGCGTGCTGGGCGGCGATGGGGATCGTGGGCGTGCTCACGGCGGCGGGGACGCAGTGGAGTGCCGTCCCCCCACATCGGGATGCGTCGCGGGCGCCGTTGGGATCGCAGCTCAGTTCACGGTCCGCGGTGGGCATGAAGCCGGTTCCTCCACGCCTGCCGGGTCTGCTCGAACCGGTGCTGCAAGAGGTCTCGACCCGACCTGCCCGCGTTCTCCGCGTTCGTCCGCTGCGCCCACCGCCGCCACGCCATCACGCCCTGTGCTGACAAAGGCAGCCCCACCTGCTGCCGACGGAAGGGGCATCATTGCTCGGCAAGACGTCCCCCAGGACGACCGGATACAGTGCGCGTTTCGACAGTCTGGTTACTTGAGGAGGGGAAGCGTGACCGACACCAGCGAGGCCCGATCCGCGGACGGTGTGGCGCAAGCGCCCCAGCAGAGCCGACTGCGCCGCCTGATGCGCTACATCCCTTTGATCGCCCCCATCCTGCTGTGGGCCGTGCCCTGCTGGGTGCTGCTGCACGCCGGCCAGCACTGGCCGCTCCCCGTGGCGCTGGGCGGCACCGCCCTGTTCGTCCTCGGTCTGATCGGTATGCCGCTCGCGATGATGCGCGGCCACGGCCGGCGGCAGCAGGACTGGGCGGCGATCATCGGAGACAGCCTCCTTGGGGCCAGCTGGGTCCTGTTCACCTGGTCCGTCCTGCTCGGCGTCCTGCTGCGCCTCGCCCTGACCGTGGCCGGCGCAGGCGATGGTCAGAGCCGGGCCCGGATCGTCACTTGGGCGGTCCTGGGCGTAGCCGCCGTGCTGCTCGCCTGGGGGTATGTCGAGGCCCGCCGGGTGCCGCGGGTGCGTCGGCTCGACGTGCAACTCCCGCGCCTGGGAGCCGGATTGGACGGCACTCGCGTCGCCCTCATCACCGACACCCACTATGGCCCGCTCGACCGCGCCCGCTGGTCGGCGCGGGTCTGTGCGACGGTGAACACCCTGGAGGCCGATCTGGTCTGCCACACCGGGGACATCGCGGACGGCACGGCCGAACGCCGCCGTGCCCAAGCCGCTCCGCTCGCCACCGTGCAGGCCACCCGGGCCCGGGTCTACGTCACCGGGAACCACGAGTACTACAGCGAGGCCCAGGGATGGGTCGACCTGATGGACGAGCTGGGCTGGGAGCCGCTGCGCAACCGTCATCTGCTGCTCGAACGCGGCGGCGACACCCTCGTCGTCGCCGGCGTGGATGACGTCACCGCCGAGTCCTCCGGCCTGGCCGGCCACCGCGCTCACCTCTCCGGAGCCCTGAACGGTGCAGACCCCGAGCTGCCCGTCCTGCTCTTGGCCCACCAGCCCAAGTTCATCGACCAGGCCGCTGCAGGCGGAGTCGATCTCCAACTCTCCGGCCACACCCACGGCGGCCAGATCTGGCCCTTCCACCACCTCGTCCGCATCGACCAGCCCGCCCTCGCCGGCCTCAGCCGCCACGGCGACCGCACCCTCCTCTACACCAGCCGCGGCACCGGTTTCTGGGGCCCACCGTTCCGCATCTTCGCCCCCAGCGAGATCACCCTGCTCGTACTCCGCTCCCCGCAGCGGCCCCCCATGCGATGACACGAAGCGGTCCGGCGTTCGGAAACGAACGGGCTTGGCTGCCGCGGTCGGTGGCATAGAGGCGGGTACCCCTGGTTCCCCGGGTGGCGAGAACGCGGTAGCTGTTGAGGGTCAGCAGCGGGGGCTGGTGGAGGCCATGCCGTTCGCCGACGGCGCCGTGACTCAAGCTGGTGCCAGGGTGCTATTTGTCGGCGTACACCGGAATGTGCATAGATCAGTGCAGCCAAAGATGCACAGTCTTGAGGAGATGCTGTCCGTCATGTGATGCCGGCACGGCGTCCGGTTCTACGCGGCTGGTGCCGCCAGGCGGAAGCCCACGCCGATCGCTTCAAGATCCGGCTCGTAGGCGCCGTGCCGGCGGGCGCACCGGGCCAGGTCCCGGCCGTGGCGGAACGCGCCGCCTCGGGTGATGTGCCGGTCGAAGGCCCAGTCCTCGGTGCTCGGCACCTCGGCGGGCGCGCCAGGGTAGGGGGCGTAGAGCGTAGAGGTCCACTCGTCGGCGTTACCCGCCATGTCCAGTACCCCGAAAGGGCTGGCGCCCTGGGGGAACGAACCGACTGGCGTCGTGGTGCCGATACCGAGGTCCACCAGATTGGCCAGGCCGGTGCGGTACTCCTCACCCCATGGGAACTCGCGGCCGTCGTCGCCCCGCGCGGCGCGTTCCCACTCGTCCTCCGTGGGCAGCCGCACCTCGTGGCCACCGAGCCGTTCCCCGAGCCACCGGCAGTAAGCCGTCGCCGCCTCCCAGGCGACCCCGATGACCGGGTGGTCCGCCGGCGCCTGCGGGACCGGTCGGCCGGTGGCCGCCGCGAAGCTTGTCCACTGGCCGACCGTGACCGGTGTACGGGCGATCCGGAACGCCTGGACGTGAATCTCCGTGCGCGGGGCTTCCTTCATGTACCACTCCACCGGCACCCCGGTGTCCGCATAGTGGCGGGCCACTGCCGCCACCTCGTGGACCGGCGTACCCCGACGCAGCAACCCGGCCGGGACCTCGACCCAGTTCACCTGCTCCACCCGCATGGCTCCTCCTCGGCTCGCAGCGGACAACCCTCATGATCACCTCGGTGGTCGGGGCGGGCATCGGCCGATGGACCCATCTCGACAGCGACCTTGGAACCAGGGCATCGGGCCACGGACAGGCTGTGCTCCGGCATGCCGAGCGGTGCATGTTCGCGTGTACCAGACCGGCCATCTTCATGTGTCCGCCGACACCATGCGTACTCTTGCCCAAAACGACGCGCCCCGCGGCTCTCGTCCTACTCCGTCAATCGCCCGCCGGGCTCAGCCCACGAACGCCGCTGGCCCCATGTGGCACTCGACTGGGGGCCCGACCGGAGCAACGCGTCGCATCCACTGCGCATCTAGCGGCTTCTCACGCTGGCTTGGCCGGGTAATCGGTCCAACGCGTCGAACCCCGCGCGTTCAAGGCACGGATGACCTCGCGGACGAGGTCATCCCCAACCTGCACCGCCTGGTGATGTCCTTCACCGTCTGACCCTGAGCGGACATCAGCACCACGATCGCCTGGCGGAGTTTCACCGGGCCCTTCGCGTGCCGGCTGATCCACTGCAGCCTGCGGCCCGCCTCCCTGCTCACCGGCCGGACGAACACACTCGGTCGACGTCCCACAACCACCGCCAGGATCAGGTCTTGGACGCAGTCTGCTGGCCGACGAGCAGCAGGTCGATTCCCCGGCCAAGGATTTAGCTGGTACCGGCGGGCGGGTCGGCGTAGACGCCGTTCAGCATGCCGGTGGCCTGCCCGACTTCGATGAGATAGCCGTCCGGGTCCCGCAGGTAGCACCGCAGCTCGGCCTTGCGATCGATGGGTGGCGTAAGGAATTCGGCGCCCTTCGCACTCCACTCTCGGTGACATGCCTCGATGTCGGCGACGCGGAGGTTGAGGAAGCTGCTGACCGTGCTCGGGTCGGTAGGCGGGCGCAGGGTGACGTCTGGCTTGTCCGGGGTGGGGCCGCCGCCAGGGTTCATGATGATCCATCCGTTGCCGAGCTTGATGGTGCAGGGGTTCTCCTCGAGCACCACCTCACCGCCGAGAACGTCGGTGTAGAAGGCGCGAGATCGGGCTACGTCGGCCACCGTCAGAAAGTGAGTGAGGAGGAGCCCGGAATCTGGGGCAGGAAAACCATCACGGTGCATGCAAGGCCTCCAGGCGAATCGGATGCTTCCTTCCATAGTGGTGGGTGGATGTCCGTGGGCACGAATGAACACGGCCGGGAGGGGAGCCAGTCGTGCCGGCCGCCGGGCCCTTCGCTGCCATCGAGCCCGTGCCGGCGGCGCGGGCGGGGCCGCCGGCACGGGCACTGGTCAGCGGCGCCCGTCGACGTAGTCGCCGCCGGACACGCGAGTGCCGGTGGTGGACGTGCCGCCGAACGCCCAGCGCCAGATGCCGTCCATGGACGCCGTAATGGTGATGGTGAGGGCACCGGTGGCGCTCGCCTACACCACCGTCTTGACGGTGGTGTAGGCCGTACTGCCTGCCTTGCGGGACTAGAGCTTGACGTACTGGCTGCCGCAACCCGTGTACGTGTGCTTCACCCAGTCCGCGCGAGTGAGGTTGCCGTTCACCTTGATCGCCTTGCCTTTCCTCACCGGCTCCGGCGCGGCGTTGACGCTGCCCCGCGCTGCCGCGTGGAAGTGGCCTCCGGATGTACCTCATTCCGAAAGGCCACTTCAAGGGCGAGGAGTACATCACCGTTCCCGGCGGCGTTCAGGTCAAGAGGTCCTCGCCAAGTGGCTCACCACCCCGCAGGCCCAGGCGTTTGCCCCGGGCTTCCAAGGTGAAGACCAGTCGGCGAGGAGGGGTCGGCGGACCCGCCGCCAGGCGGTCTGCTAGGGACGGATGTAGGGCCGGGTCATGATCTCCATATTGTGGCCGTCCGGGTCCTCGAAGTACGCGCCGCGACCGCCGAAAAGACGATTGATCTGGCCGGATTCGGTGTAGCTGGGGTCGGCGTAGTAAGTGACCCCAACCGCCTCCAGGCGGGCGATCATGGCGTCGAACTGCGCGTCGGGCACGAGGAATGCGTAGTGCTGCGACTGGATCGGCTCGTCCCGCTTCTCGTAGTAGTCGAGAGTCACGCCGTTACCGAGGTCGACGGGCAGGAAGGGCCCGAACGGAGCGCCGACCTTCAGCCCCAGGATCGTGGCGATGAACTCGGCCGACAGGTGCCGGTCCCTGGCGTAGATGGCGGTGTGGTTCAGCTGGACGGCGGTCGCCGACAGCTCGGATTCGTTCGGGTGCTGCTGGTCGTATGACATCAGTGGTGTGTCTCCGGGTCTTTGGATTCGCTGGGATGGGGCGCCGCATGCGGGCACCGATGCAAAGACGCGGAGAAGGGGGCGGGCCTCTC
Organism: Streptomyces sp. NPDC055955; assembly: GCF_042270245.1. Classification (NCBI taxonomy): domain Bacteria; kingdom Bacillati; phylum Actinomycetota; class Actinomycetes; order Kitasatosporales; family Streptomycetaceae; genus Streptomyces; species Streptomyces sp. NPDC055955. The sequence continues at coordinate 58,700 of NZ_JBHJYS010000035.1, read as the reverse complement.
GCCCGCCTCTCGCTCACGCCGAGGCCGGGAACCTCACGCGTGAATGGCCCATGGCCGACCCGGCAGTCACGAAACCGACCCTAGTGGTCAATCACGGTATGAGGCAACGCCGTTGTGCCTCGGCGACTCCACCGTGGCCCGGCGGCAGTTGGGGAGCAGCGGCTGTCCCCTCTCAAGTGATCTGGTCCGAAGTTGCGGCTGTGACCTGGGGCGACCAGAACGGTTGAGACGCCTGGGTGGTCGAAAATTTCCGTTGCTCTGGACTCTGGCGTATGGATACTGGCTGTCGTCTCAGTTGATCTGGTCTGCTTCCGGCGTTTCGGTTGGATTATTGGACTAGTGGAAGAGCTTGCGAGATTGACGATGTGACGATGCACGATGACCAAGTGGACGTGACCACCGAAATCGTGGCGACCTTGATCCAAGAACAGTTCCCTCAGTGGAGCGACAAGGAGATCCAACTCGTCTCGTCGACCGGGACGGTCAATGCCATCTTCCGCATCGGGAACGACCTGTCTGCACGTTTCCCGCTGTGTCTGGCCGATGCTGCCGAGACGCTGGCGATTCTGGAGCAGGAAGCCCAGGCGAGCGCGGAGCTGGCACAGGTGTCTCGGTTCCCTGCCCCGGAACCCGTCGCTTTGGGAAAGCCTGGAGCGGGTTACCCCATGCCGTGGTCGGTCCAGACATGGCTGCCGGGAACGGTCGCCTTCGATGCCGACCCGAGTGGGTCGGACGCTTTTGCCGAGGACCTTGCGGCCTTCATCGCAGCCCTCCGGGAGACCAAGACACGGGGGCGGCGTTTCAGCGGCGGGGGTCGTGGCGGCGTTCTCGCTCATCACGACGATTGGATGACGAAGTGCTTCGAGGAGAGCAAGGGGCTGCTCGACGTGCCCCGGCTGCGCCAGGTGTGGAGCCATTTTCGGGAGTTGCCGCGCACGGGTGCCGACGTGATGAGCCATGGTGACTTGATTCCTGGCAATGTACTGGTCGCGGGAGGCCGGCTCTGCGGCGTGCTCGACACCGGCGGCTTCGGCCCGGCCGACCCCGCGCTGGATCTGGTCAGTGCCTGGCACCTGTTGCAGCCGGGCCCGCGGGAATTGCTCCGGCGGACACTGGTCTGTGACGATCTGGAGTGGGAGCGCGGCAAGGCATGGGCGTTCCAACAGGCGATGGGTGTGGTCTGGTACTACGTCGAGAGCAATCCGACGATGAGCGGAATGGGGCGCCGGACACTCGGCCGCATTCTGGAATCGATGGGGTGATGTAGCCCCGATCGTAGGCCGTGATGGAGACGATCGCTTGCCGCCCCCACCGCCCGCAGCACCAGCGGGACAGATCATCTGAGACGACGAGCGAATCGGGCCAGATCTTTTGGGACAGGGATCAGATCGGCTGAGACGGAACATCGGCAATCGAGACGATCGCGTTCTCCGCATCCGTCAGCAGGCCGCGGGCATGACTGACCTGATTTTCCGTCATGGCCTGCGGGCGGCCGATCCGTTCCCGAGAGAGCACACGCCGCCGCCAGACCTCGTGGGTGTCCTGCGTGATCAGTTCGCGGATGAACTTCGCCAGGGCGGCGAACACGTGGAAGGCCGGCGCTCGCCGGGCGTGGTCGTGTGGAGGGGTTCGTGCAGCGGCTGGAAGCCGATCCCGCGCTTACGCAGTTCCGCCACGACCGAGATCAGATCCTGGTGTCAATATCCGAAGTCGCCGGCACGAACGTCTGTAGTCCCCCGCACATGGCCCGTTGCTGATCGGACGGCCCGTTCCGGGAACTGTTGACTTGGTCGCCGACGCTGCTTCCGCCTGCCGTTGCCAGCGCACAATCGATCGTTGAGCCGCGACGGGGACCGCTCTCCGGGCGGTGGCCGACGCTGGAGGGGATGGCCGGTGAGCATGTGGCGACCGCGGTCGCGGTCCGCCGATTATCGGGAGCCGTTGCCCAACAAAATCTCGATAAGAGCTATCACCCCAACGAAGATGAAGATGCCTACCAGCGTCCCGAAAATGCATCCAGAGGTTGTCCTCAAAAAAGGGACGTCCTGCGGTCGGGAGGTGGCGGTGGTGTTCCCTGTCGTAGTCGACGGTGCAACCTTCCTCTTGGTCTTCGCGTGGGGCGCGCGGGGCGTGCTCCGCTCGCGGCTGGCAGGGCGAGTCGGCGGGATGCCAGTCAAGGTCTCGGCCACGTCGGCGATCAAGGGCGGGGCTTCGTCGTCGGTCTGTCGAAGCCGTGTTGCTCTGAGCGGCAGAGCGATGCGGGTCGCGGTGACATCGTGGGCTGCCTGCATGGCGGTGGCGAGCCGGGCGAGGAGCGCGGCACGGGACTCGGTTGGTGGGGAGACGCGGCTTGGTCCGGCGGCGTGGGTGAGGTCGAGTTGATGTAGCGCCTGGGCGAGGGCGGCGGCGTTCGGGTACCGCTTGTCGGGCTCCTTGCGCAGCAGGGTGAGCACGAGGTCGTCCCAGGCGGGTGAGATGTCCGGGGACACCGAGCTGGGAGTGGGGGGTTCCTGGGTGAGGTGCGCCGTGAGGTAGCCCACGGTGTCGGGGGCCTGGAACGGCAGTCGGCCTGTGATCAGCTCGAAGAGGAGGCAGCCGAGGGCGTACAGGTCGCTGCGTGGTTCCGGGAAGCCGCGTGCTTGTTCGGGGGCCATGTAGGGCGGTGTGCCGACGATGAAGCCGGTCTGGGTGAGTCGGTCCGCGGTCGCGTAGGGGTCGGCCGCCCTCGCGATGCCGAAGTCGAGGACCTTCACGGTTCTGGACGGCGTGATGAGGATGTTGGACGGCTTGATGTCCCGGTGCATGATTCCGGCGTTGTGCGCGTCAGCAAGGGCGTCACCTATCTGCGCGCCCCATCGGGCCGCGTCCGGCAGGGTTACGGCGCCTCGGCGCAGCATCGTGTCCAGACCCTCGCCTCGGACCAGCTCCATGACCAGGAACGGGACCCGTTCGCTTCCCACGCCGGTCTCGCCGAGGTCGTGGATGGTGACGATGTTGGGGTGCTGCAGTTGGGCGGTGATTCGTGCCTCGCGCAGGAACCTGGCGCGTGCCTCGTCGCCGTGGCTTCCGCCACCGGAGAGCAGGGAGATCACCTTGACCGCGACGGGCCGACCCAGCGTTTCGTCCAGTGCCTCCCATACTTGGCCCATTCCGCCTTCGCCGAGCTGCCGCACCAACCGGTAACGGCCGCCGAGGAGTTGGTCTCGCACCGTCATGCTTCCCCCTTTTCGAACTTTGCTGTACCTGCTGCTGGCGAATCGGCGCGATGTGATCATGACGTGGCCGCGAGGGCGCCATGGCCGTTATCCAGAAACCTGCCAAACGGCAGGGGCGTTCGCCAAGACAGCCGCCTTGATTCGGATCAGCCTTCCATGCCCGGCGCGTCCCCGGCTGCGGGCCGATGCCGTCGAGTGCCGCTCGCGCGCGGTTTCCACCAGCCCCACCCTGGCCACCTCGGCAAGAGGCCCGATCACCTCGGCCTGCCGTACTGCGGCATCCCATACAACGGCCGGAGCGGTCAGCACCCCCCGCTCGGTCACCGGCCCCTTCGCCACCCGGCTCCCTCCGTAACGCGCACACGACTACGTCCAACTCGACCGTAGTGCAGGCGATTTCGTGACGCGGGAGAGTTCACAGTCCCTGCACTGCGCGACGAAACCCCGGCTCATCCGCGCAGGCGAGTACGTCTCGTGCAGCAAGTGGGTTGTTGAAGCCATCAACTGCTGACGCCTCCTGGTGCAGGTGGTCTTGGTCCGGTTCCGCGAATTGCCGGGAAGCGGCGTTGTCAGTGGGCTCTGCCAGGGTGCGCGTCGTGGACGAACTGGTGGAGCGTGTCGACAATCGAGATCGTGTCCTGGGGGTGGTCAGCCGTCGGCAGGCCATCCGGGAGGGGTGGCTGCACCGGGTCGCCGTCACGGCGTGTCGTGATGAGCGCGGGCGGATCCTCGTTCACCGGCGGTCGGAGCAGCTGTCACGCTTCCCCGGGCTCTACGAGGTCGTGGTCGGTGGAGCGGTGAGTGTCGGTGAGTCCTATGAACAGGCCGCCGCACGGGAGTTGGCCGAAGAGCTGGGCATTCGTGTGCTGCCGCGCTTGCTGTTCACGTTCATCAACCGCAGCGGATTGAGCCCTCACTGGCTCGGCCTGCACGAAGCCGTGGTGCCGGATGCCGTGGTCCCTGATCCCGATGAGGTCGCCTGGCATGACTGGCTGACGGAGCCGGAGCTGCGGTCGGCCCTGCTGGAGTGGCGCTTCACTCCCGACAGCCACGAAACCTTCATCCGGTATCGCGCGTTCCGGACTGCGCAGTCCTGACCTTGCCCGCCTTTGCTTGCAACAAGCGCGGCAGACGTCGGGAACGATGCGAATCTGACGACAGTTGTCATGCTTCGCGGTCCAGAAACCCCCTTGACCAGGGTGCCGGATTGACGACCCCCAGCTCGCTCCGTCTCACCTCCGGAGACCGGGCGGTGGTGGCGGGGCAGGACACGGATCTCGGCTGCGTCGGCGTCATGTCCGGTCAGGGCGGCGTTCTCCAGAGCCACAGGTTGGCAGCGGTCGGATAGATCTTCGGCCGTTCCTCCAGTTGCCGGCATTGGGCCTGGAGGTCGGTGTACTGCCTTCTTGCCCGCAAGGACAACCGGAATGCGGCAGGCTCCGGTATCCGCCTGAGGCCAACCAGTGCGCGTATTCATCCGATGCGGTGAACAGCGACGAGAGTCGCCTCCGCGCTCGTCTCTGCTCCAGCCCGTGTGCGCAAGCAGACGAGGCCCTTTCCTGTCACCCCTGAACAGGCTGCCCATCCACTCCTAACAGGAACTTTAAGTGATCAGGTGACTACTCTTTGCACTTATGGCGTTGTGTCCGGTACCTCGGAGTCACCGTCCCGGATTGAGCACCGGGGCGGTCCTCCTCCTGCTCATCGCCACCCTGGTTCATGTCCTGGCCTGCGCGCACGGGGCCACACCAGCACCCGCCGGCCAACCGGACACGTTCGCATCCGTCCAAGCTGCGTGCCTGCAGCAACCGGGCAACACCCATCGAGCGTCTGACGGACCGTCCGTCCCGACCCCCGGAAGCGAAAGCCACTGCTGGGCACTGGACGAGCCGGCCCAAGCAGCACGAGACCTCTCCGCCCACCAGCATCCCGACCCGGACCCGGAGACGCTGCCCCTCGCAACGAGCCTCGCGCCGCCGGCTCGCGCGTACTCTCCCGCCGACGGACCACCCAGCTCCGGCGCCTCTTCAAGTGCTTCTGCACGCGCCCGCCTCGGCGTCTGGCGGACGTGATCCTGCGCTGACCCGCGCCTTCAGACCAACACCGCGGGATCCCAGCTCACGTCCCCTCTCCCTCGACCCGCGCCCAGGGCCCCACACTCACGCCCCTGGGCATAGGAGACGCACGTCATGCACCCCACCCACACCTTTGTCCCCGACTCGCCCGCCCAGCTCCTGACCGACACCAAACGACCGGCCCACAGCCCCGCCGGCCTGGTCGGCGACACACCCGTCCTATGGATCGGCGCACCCTTCACCGCACAAGGACGCGGATTCTGGACCAAACTCGAAGGCCACAACCCCGGTGGCATCAAGGACCGCACCGCCCTGCACATGGTCCAGGCAGCACACGCCCGAGGCCAGCTGCTCCCCGGCGCACGGATCGTCGAATCCACCTCCGGCACCCTCGGCCTCGGCCTGGCCCTCGCCGGAGCCGCCTTCGGCCACCCCGTCACCGTCGTCACCGACCCCGGCATGGAACCCCTCATGACGGGACTGCTCACCGCCTACGGAGCCGACATCGAACTCGTCGACACCCCGCACCCCACCGGCGGCTGGCAGCAAGCCCGCCGCCACCGCGTCGAAGAACTCCTCGCCGTACACCCCGATGCCTGGTGCCCCGACCAGTACAACAACCCCGACAACGTAGCCGCGTACGCATCACTGGCCCGCGAACTCGTCGCCCAACTCGGCCGCATCGACACCCTGGTCGTCTCCGTCGGCACCGGCGGACACTCCGCCGGTATCGCCTCCGTCCTGCGCCAGTACTTCCCACACCTGCGCGTCGTCGGCGTCGACACCACCGGCTCGACCATCTTCGGACAACCCGCAGCATCCCGGCTCATGCGCGGACTGGGCAGCAGCATCTACCCCCGCAACGTCGCCTACGGACTCTTCGACGAAGTCCACTGGGTCGCGGCACCCGAAGCCGTCTGGGCCGCCCGCACCCTCGCCCGCCACCACTACGCCACCGGCGGCTGGAGCGTCGGAGCCGTGGCCCTCGTCGCCCGCTGGCTGGCCCGCACCCTGCCCGCCGAAAACCGCATCGTCACCGTCTTCCCCGACGGCCCACAACGCTACGTCGGCACCGTCTTCGACGACGCCTACTGCCGCGAACACGACCTCCTGAACCACCTCCCCGCCGACGACCCCGACCTCATCCAGCACCCACAAGAGCGAGCAGTCACACGCTGGACACGCTGCACCCGGATCACCGACCCATCCACCCCCAGCGACACCTCCGCGCCCGGACTCGCGGGAGCCGACCGATGAAGCAACTCTGGCAACAAACACGCTCCTTCCCACCCGCCGTACAGCTGCTGATGGCCAACCAGTTCGCCATCAACCTCGCCTTCTACATGCTCATGCCCTACCTCGCCTCCCACCTCGCCGGCCCACTCGGGCTCGCCGCCTGGGCCGTCGGACTCGTCCTGGGCGTACGCAACTTCTCCCAACAGGGCATGTTCCTCATCGGCGGCACCATCGCCGACCGCTACGGCTACAAAATCCCCATCATGGCCGGCTGCCTCCTGCGTACGGTCGGCTTCGCTCTGCTCGGCTGGGTCGACAACCTGCCCGCGCTCGTCATCGCGTCCGCGGCGACCGGCTTCGCGGGTGCTCTGTTCAACCCGGCCGTCCGTGCGTACCTGGCCGCCGAGTCGGGTGAGCGGCGCGTCGACGCCTTCGCCACCTTCAATGTCTACTACCAGGCCGGCATGCTGCTCGGCCCTCTCGTCGGACTCGCCCTGCTCGCCGCCGACTTCCGCCTCGTCTGCACGGTTGCCGCCGCCATCTTCGCCGCGCTCACCATTCTTCAGGGACGGGCGCTTCCCACACGCCGGGGAGACCCGGGGCCGGACTCCGGCGGCAGCATCCTCGCCCAGTGGCGCACGGTCGTGGCCAACCGGCCCTTCCTCCTCTTCTCCGCCGCCATGATCGGCTCGTATGTGCTGACCTTCCAGGTGTATCTGGCCCTGCCACTGGCCGCAGCCGACGCGCTGGGCTCACAGGCAACGATGGTCACCAGCGGGCTCTTCGTCGTCTCCGCCGCCGTCGCCGTCATCGGACAACTGCGCCTCACCGCCTGGGCCAAGCGCCGCTGGAGCACAGAGCAGGCCCTGGTACGCGGCCTCGGCGCTCTGGGGCTGGCCTTCCTGCCGCTGGCCCTCACCCCGCCCGGCATGACAGCGGCGGTACTGCTCTCCCTCGTCACATCCGTGGTACTCCTGGCCGCGGGCAGCGCCATGGTCTACCCCTTCGAAATGGACACCGTGGTCGCGCTGTCCGGCAACCGCCTGGTCGCCACCCACTACGGCTTCTACAACACCGTGTCAGGGCTGGGCATCACGCTCGGAAACCTGGCCACCGGCGCCCTGTGGGACTTTGCCGGGCAGCACGATGCACGCTGGCTGACCTGGGGCATTCTGTCCGCCACCGGCCTGGTGTGCGCGGCATCGGTCGCCGCGCTCGCACGCACCGGACGACTCGCTCCCGTGCCGGAACACCTCGTGGCGGCCTGACCGCGGAAAGCGCGGACACACCGCGGTTACGGCTCCGGTCTCCGCGACCCTCGCGGAGACCGGAGCCGCGGCACTCGATCCCGCAGCGTCCTTCCCGATCGCGTAGCAGGCTCTCCATCTTTAGGGCCTGTCCGGCGGATCACGGACAAAGCCAGAGTCGGATGGAGGTGACGGCGACGGTGCCGTGGAAGATGTAGGCGCGTTTGCCGAACCTGGTGGCCACGGCGCGAGAGTTCTTGAGGCTGTCAATCGTCCGCTCAACGGCCAGGTACGGGGGTGACCGCCGCCGAGGCGGTGGACTCGGATGCGTTCATGACGGGCATGAGCTGCGGGGCATCGCCCCACTGACCGGCGTGCTCAGCAAGGCCAGTGGGCGGCGCCCGCCCTCTCCACAACGTGGATCTTGCTCGTCAGGCCGCCCCGGGAGCGTCCGAGTCCCTCATCAGGGCGGTGCTGCCGGGGCCTGGCTCTTTTCCCGGTACCCGAGGTGGTTTTTTGTGGGCCCTGGCGGCGTGCTGGTGGGCCCGGCAGGAGGTGGAGTCCACGCTCACCATCGGCCAGTCGATAGGGCCCTCGGTGCCGGCATCGGCCAGGACGGCCGCGAAGAGCCGGTCCCAGGCGCCGTCCGCCGACCAGCGCCTGTGCCGCTCGTACACGGTCTTCCGCTTTCCGAAGCGTGCAGGAAGATCCCGCCATGGCACCCCCGTGCGGTTGCGGTACAGGATCCCGTTGATGACCCTGCGGTGGCCTGCCCAACGGCCGCCACAGCTAACGGACTTCGATAGATGCGGCTTCGGTCGGGCCCGTTCCGCGTTCGTGAGATCTCACCGCCCCATGAACATGCCAACGGCGAGAGCCCCCGGTAGTCACAAGATCTGCCACGGCCAGAACCTAGCCATCCGTGCGTTCAGTCAGTCCCTGCTTGCGGGGACCCACGGAGGGAGGTGTCCAGAGTATTCATGAGCTGCGCAGCGCGGCTCTTGCCGCTCGGCGCGAGAGGGTACCGCTGGAGGATATCGATCAGGGCTGGTGTGGCTCGTTCGCGGGCCTCTTCGATCGCCCTGTTCCCGGCCATGGGATCCTCGCCTGCGTCGATTTCGGCGATGCGTGCCGCATTCGCAGCGGCGCGCAGGATGTGGCCCACTTGGTGAGCCTTCGCGATCGGGTGCAGGTATGCCGCGGATGCGGCATCGCCGGCGGCTTGCGCAGCAAGACGTGCAGTTTCAGTGGCAGTCTCCTTCGCCGCTCGGTGAGCGTCCATCGACGTGATGCGCTGAAGCTTGGTCCTGGGCGCCCCGTTGATGAACTCCCATGCCGCATCGATGGCCGCCCGTGGTCGGACGTCACCGAGGTTGGCATCCTCGAACACCGGGAGAACTTCCTGCGCTGTCTCGGCGACGTAGCGCGCTACGACTCGCAATTCGTCCATGGTCAGGTCGAAGTCACCGTTCACGCTCGTCACGAAGGCGATCGTCGCACATCCATGAGCGGGGCACCCTCGCGAGCAGGCCCAGCTCCTTGGTCCGGGCGAAAACGTCAAGCTTGGCTCCGTCCATGATCCGCCGGACACTCCCTGGCAAGGTCATCCCGTAGAGCATCGACCAACACGGTCCCAAGTTCGTGAAGTTGCGACAGGGTCGATTCGTATCTTTCGGGCCAGCCCTCGGCAGTGGCTTCAGCTGTGTGCACAGGGCGGGCGACGCCGAGTTCCACGAGCTTGTCGGCGTTCATGGTGCCGAGTTCTTCGGGGGCCGGTGTACGTGCCGATCTGGAGGACGACGTGCCAGCCGGGCAGGTCACCGAGGGCAGCGAGGCACTGCCGGTAGAACTCCGGTTGGCGCGTGTAGGCGGAGCCGAGGGAGATGACCAGTACGTTGTCCGCGTCCGCCGGGCGGGCGAACGCGGATGGCTTCGGCCTCAACGAACCTTTGGGCCCTGCGGCTCAGGCCGGCAGGTGCGTCTGGGCTCTCAGCTGTACGAAGTTGCCAGCCGTCATGGCTGCTCGCTCCTGCTGGAGTGGAACAGGTCCGCCGCGATCTCCTGCACGCGGTCCATGGTGATTCCCGTTCGCTGTTCGACGGCGAGGGGATGGTCGGTGGGCTCGAGCTCGACGTAGGGGCGCTCACCGACCGGACGGATGTGGACGTTGGTCTTGAGGTTGAGGGTCGTGGTCGAATAAGCAGGCAGGTCGGTGGTGAGCCAGCCGAAGTGCGGCTTCTCTGTCTCACGGCCGCGCCTGTCCCACAGGTCTGCCAGCCGAGAGAAGTTCTCGCGGCTGAGTGACACCCACACACCCCAGGAGAACACCTCGTCGCTGCCGATGACCGGTATCTCAAGCAGGCCCTTGACGAAGTAGTACTGCCCGCGGACCACACACTGGTCTATTGAGAGCAGGCAGTCGTCGGATTCGGCGAAGGCCGGATCCCATACGGCCGGGGCGTCAGCCGTGTAGTTCATCGGCAGCTCAGGATGGCGAGCCCCGCAGCGCCGGCAGGTGAATCCGAGATCACTGGTCATGGCGATGGAGCTTAGTAATGGGCCCAGGCACCACCTTGGCCGGGAACCCGTCCTGGCCGCTGCCCTGCGGGCCAGCTAGAGCACTCACCCTGGCCAACTAAAGGGCGTTGCAGGAGCAAGCCAGAGCTTGCCCTCGGGCAGAGTCACCAGTTGCTCGACGGGGGCGGTGAGGGACTGGCTCGATAGCTCGTCCGCTCCGCGCGGCAGCAGCCCAGGTCCGCGGTGGTGCTGGCGGGCAAGGCCGCTCTGCCTCACCCGGGTCGCACCCCCCTGTCCCCGATCACTCGTAGCGGTAGTCGTAGTAATCCTTGGCGCCGACGAGGACCGAGGTGACACAGCGTGGCAGCCTGTCCGCGTCCCGCTCGACCTCCTGGGAGGTCTGTCGGGTGAAACCCAGGGACACGCCGGGGATCACGGGGTACTCGGGCTGCGACGTGCCGACCCGCCAGCCGCGGCTGACGGCGCGCGCGAAGACCTCCTGGGCGGGGGTGGTGAACACCTCGTCCCCGTCGAGCAGTACGCGTGTGCTGAAGACACGGCCCTCACCGGGCCACCACAGCTCGATCGCGGTCACGACGACACCGTCCTCCTCGGCCATGGCCTGGACGCCGACGTGGTCCAGCGTCCACTCGGCCATCGCGTCGTCCTCGGAACGGCGCAGGACGCTGGCCTGGCCCCACTCCCGCGGCGCCGCGGCGACCGCCTCCTGAAGCGTCATGCCGAGCCGCAACGGGGCCACGCCGTGCGGCGGGTCGAATACCAGGTCCATCGTTCGCTTGTCACCTCATGCTCGGGCAGAGCCGCACCTGTGCCGTGACGTCGAGGGGGCACGGTGCGTCCTCATCGGTCATTTGAGCAGGTCGGAGCCTACCTTCCACCCCTTCTGCTTCAGCATGGCCTGGAGCTTCCTGTTGTTCTCCAGGCTGTCGACCGTGTCCTTGATGTGGGGGTCGTACCTGTCACCGTAGGGTTTGCGGATCTCGTCGATGTCCATCTTCATGGCCTTGTCCCAGCGCCCGGCGTCGATGAACGCCCGTTGCTTCGCACGCCAGCGTTCGCTCCACATTGCTGGATCCGGTGCTGGTCAGCTTGCGGTGGTCGTCGGAGTCCATGCGGAGGCGTCGGCGTCGGCACGCTGTATCACTCCCGGGTCCGCGGTCCCCGCCCCGCTGTGCGTGTGATCCGTCCTTCCCCCTCGCTGGAGGGGCGGGAATTCGGGATCTTCGGTACGTTTTGCGCTATGGGCATCGATGTCGACGCTTTCCTCCGTCGTCTGGCTCAGGAGCTCAGACCGCGGGCGGAGGCGTCGGCCGACCTGCTGCTGCGACGCCTGCGCGTCGACATGCCCGAGCTGTGGGCACACGAGGAGTTCGCCGCGCTGGCGCTGGAGGAGACGGCCGCGCACATCACCACGTTCATGGACCTACTCGAACAGCGCATCGACGCGACGGAGGTCGAGGCGCCACCCGAGGCACTGGAGCTCGCCCGCCTGGCCGCCCGGCGTGGGGTGCCAATCAGCCAGCTACTGCGCTCGTACCGCCTCGCCCACATGATCCTCATCCAGCTGATCCAGGGCGAGGCCGCCCGGCTCACCGACGACTGGCAACTGATGAACGCCGCCGCCATGCGGCTGGTCGAGGCGGCCTTCGCGTACATCGACCGCGGGTCGGAGCAGGTCGTCGCGGCCTACCAGGAGGAGCGCGACCGGCGGCTGCAGCGACGGCTGCTGCTGGCCAACGAGGCGAGCCGGCGGATCGGGACGGCTCTCGACACCGCCCGTACCGCCGAGGAGCTGGCAGTGTTCGGCACCGAGGACTTCGCCGACCTCGTCACCGTCGACCTCCTCGACTCCCTGCTCCACGACGGCGACACCCATCCGCCGGCCCCTCCGGCGCGTACGCCGGTGCTGCGTCGTATCGCTCAGCGTTCAGCGCTGGACGACGACGCGGACCTGCCGGTCGCCGTCGGCCGGACACACACCTTCCCGGCGGAGTCGGAACCAGCGCGCGCCCTGGCCTCGGGACAGCCGCGCCTGCACGGCACCACGGCGCCCACGTCCGAGCACCACTCGGCCCTCCTGCTCCCCCTGCGGGCCCGCGGCAACACTCTCGGCCTCGCGCAGTTCCTCCGCCGCCGGACCGCGGCCCCCTTCGACGACGACGACCTTGTGCTGGCGCAGGAGATCGCGGCGCTGGCTGCGGTGTCCATCGACAACGCCCGCCGGTACAGCCAGGAACGCAGCACCGCGCTCACCCTCCAGCGCAGTCTGCTGCCGCAGCGCGCGGTGGAGCAGTCCGCCGTCGACACGGCGTCGCGCTATCTGCCGAGCGGTTCCCGGGCGGGTGTGGGCGGTGACTGGTACGACGTGATCCCGTTGTCCGGAGCCCGGGTCGCCCTCGTCGTCGGCGACGTCGTGGGCCGCGGCCTGCACGCCGCCGCCACGATGGGCCGCCTGCGCACGGCCGTCCGGGCCTTCGCGGACATCGATCTGATGCCCGACGAACTTCTCACGCATCTTGACGACGTGGTCATCCGTCTGCAGCGTGAGGAAGCGAGGGACTACGGCGAGCTGAGCGCCACCTGCCTGTACGCGGTCTACGACCCGGTGTCCCGCCTGTGCACGCTGGCCAGCGCCGGCCATGTCGCGCCGGCCGTGGCAACTCCCTCTCGCTCCGCAGGAGTTGGTGCCACATGGTCGGTCGACTTCCCGGAGATGCCGATCGGCCCGCCCCTGGGTCTGGGCGGACTCCCCTTCGAGACGACGCAGTTCGAGCTGGCGGAGGGCAGCCTGCTGACCCTGTACACCGACGGCCTCATCCAGAGCCGTGGCCGCGACGTCGACTCCGCGCGCGCCGCGCTGTGCGACGCCCTCACCGACGGGCCGGACACGCCGGAAGAGATCTGTGACCGGCTGCTGGCCGCCGTACTGCCCAGCAACCGCTCCGACGACGTCGCCCTCCTGGTGGCGCGGACGCGGGCCCTCGACCCCGGCCATGTCACCTCGCTCGACCTCCCTTCGGACCCGGCGGCCGTCGCCGGCGCCCGCGCCCACACCTGCGAGACGCTCGCCGCTTGGGGGCTGGAGGAGCTGTCCTTCGCCACGGAGCTGATCGTCAGCGAGTTGGTCACCAACGCGATCCGCTACGGCAAGGGCCCGATCCAGCTGCGGTTGATCCTTCAGTCCACGCTGACCTGCGAAGTCTTCGACACGAACAGCACCTCGCCGCACCTGCGCCACGCCCGCACCTTCGACGAGGGCGGGCGCGGATTGCTGCTGGTCGCGCAGCTCGCCGAGCGCTGGGGCACACGGCACAGCCGCGAGGGCAAGGTCATCTGGGCGGAACAGGTCCTGCCTGGCGAGGCGGACGGCATTCTCAGATGACGCCCTGCTGCGCCAAGTTCTCGGCGCGAACGGGACTGCGCCCCGGGTTCCTGCTGCCGAGCCACCCCAGGAGGAACGCCGTCGGTACGGAGACCAGGCCTGGGGTGCGGAACGGGTACCAGTTGAATTCCGCCCCCGGCATCAGCGCGTACGCCGATCCGGACACGGTGGGAGAGAACAGTGTGAGGACGGTGCACAGCAGCAGTCCTCCGTAGACGGACCACAGCAGTCCTCTGCGGTTGAACCCGGGCCAGAAGTAGGAGTAGACGAGCACCGGGGCCACGCATGTCGCCGCGACGCTCATCGAGAAGATGGCCAGGAACTCCACCGAATACCGGTGAGCGGCCGCGGACAGCGTCAGGCCTACCGCACCGAGGGCGACGAGGGCCAGGCGCAGCACCCGCACGTGACGGCTGCCGGCGCGTCGGCCGTCGGTGCGGGCGAACAGGTCGTGCGCGAGACAGACGGCGGCCGCGAACATCACGCTCGTCACGGTCGTCAGGATCACGAGGAAGGCCGCAGACGCCACGGCGGTGATCAGAGCGACGCGCATCACCGAGCCGTTCGCGAGGGCACCGGAGGCCAGCAGGATGGGGGACGCTTGCCCGTTGCCGTCGACGAGGCCGATGTCCCTGCCACCCACCACGGCCGCGGCCGCGAAGCCGGTGGCGATCAGGAGGAGGAAGTAGGCACCGGTCAGTCCCACGGCGATGCTCATGGACCGCCGTGCCGAGCGCCCGGTGCGGGACGCGGCGACGCGCAGGATCAGGTGGGGCATCGCGGCCGTGCCGAAGATCATGACGATGTGATCGCTGATCATGTTGAGCGGCACGAGGCTCGAGATGTGCGCCCACAGCCCTGGGCTCAGATAGTCATCGGGCGCCACGCTCTTGTCCACGGCGGCCGAGAGCAGGGTTCCGGCGTCCCACGAGAACTTTCTCAGGGACGCCACCACGAGCACCCCGAACGTCACCAGCGTGATGACGACCTTGACCATGTGCATGCGGCTGGTGCCCTTCAGATCCGCCACCACGGCGAAGCAGACGACCAGTCCGCCCATCAACACCGTGCACAGCACCTGTGCGGCATCGGTCGACAAGCCGATCAGCATGGCCGCGATGATGCCGCCGGCCCGAAGCTGGAGCACCAGCATGGGAAGCGTGATCGCGAGCGTCACCACGGCAGCGGCAATGCGTGGCGCCGGCCCGAAGGCCCGTAGCGAGAAGACGTCGCCGAGCGTGTAGCGGCCGCTGTCGCGGATCCGCTGAGCCAGGAGCAGCAGCAGACCGAGGGCGAGGACGCTGTCGACGGCGGAGGCGAACCCGTCATAGCCGAACAGGGCGATGGCCCCGGACGTCGCGAACAGCGTGACGACCGAGATCTGTTCGCCGGCCATGGCGAAGCCGTTGAACACCGGTGACAGGGACCGGTCCGCGACGTACAGACCTTCTGCGTGGTCGTCGTGGGTCGCCAGGGTGAACACCCACAGCAGAGCCAATCCGATGAAGACGAGGAATGCGACCAGCACCGGGCCGCTCGCCGCCGGACCGATCGGGTCGTGTACGCCCGAACTCAGGTGCAGGACCATCGCGTCACCTCCAGGAGTCGTCGGCCGGAGAAGCGCCCGGGGCCCTGGTCGGGGGCATGCCGGAGGCCAGGGATTGTTCGAGGGGATCGCAGACACGTGTCGACCGGTTCTCGTACCACCAGGTACTGCCGAGAAAGACGCCGAGCTGCAGGATTCCCCACGTGATCCCCAGCGTTAACCGCCCGCGCACGGGCACCGTGGCGAGCCCGGCGGTGCAGGACAGCACGATGCCGGCGGCGAGGGGCACCGCGTTGACGGCAAGGAACACCCGCTGGGCTCGGTGCACAGCGCGGCGGAGCATTTCGGCGTGTTGCGGCGGGACATCCGTTACTGGCTCATCGGGCGGTTTCGGAGCGAAGTAGGAGTGCACGGAACTCTCTTGTGCGTCAGGGTGCGGGGTTCAGGACGTGGTCTCGGCGACCCGGGCAAGGTTTGACGGCGTCGGGGGCGTCCGGACTGTCATGGGCTGTCGGATCATCGTTGGATCCGTGGCACGGACACGCTGTCGGCCTCTCGGCCACAGCGTGTCCTTCACCCTGCCGTCCGGCGCCAGCGGTCAGGCCACAGGCACCGCGCCTCGCCGGGCATTGCGCCGGCTTCCGTTGACCAGATCGTTGAAACGGTCGACGGCCCAGATGGTGCGCAGTCCCAGCGGACTCATCATCATCGGACGAGGGAACTTCGGCTCCTTCATCCACAGTCCCTGCAAGTCTTCGTGTTGTTCGCCGTCGACGATGAGATCGGCGATGAGGGTCCCGACGTAGGGCGCCTGGGCCAGCCCGTGGCCGTTGCAGGCGATCGAGTAGAAGACGTCTTTCTCGATCTGCCCGGCCAGCGGAAGCCATGACGAGGTGATGGCGATCCATCCTCCCCACGCACGCTCGACCGCGACGTCGGACAGAGCCGGAAACCGTGTCGCGAAGGCTTCTGCGAGTTCTTCGACGAGCGCCGGGGCCGGCTTCTTCTGCGAGAGTGGATATGTCGTGCCACGCTCGAGCCGTCGGACGCCGAACACGATGGTGTTGCGCGGCGTCAGGCGGTAGTTCTCCATGATGTTGTGCTGGGTGACCAGTCCCGACCGGCTGGTCCACCCCAGTGCCGCCAAACGGCCAGGGTCGATGGGTTCGGTCTCCACCTCGATGACGTAGATGGGCACGGAGAGCCGTGGAGGAGTGATGTCCCACTCTCCCGCGTACGCGTTCGTCGCCAGAACCACTTTGTTCGCCCGCACCTGACCCTGGGCAGTGGTGAGGACTACCTGACCGCGGTCGCGCGTGACGTCGGTGACCTTCGTCTGCTCGAAGACTTGCGCGGACGAGCCGAGCAGTGCGCGGCGCACACCCAGGGTGAATCTGCCGGGATTCATCATTCCCCCGACCACCTCGCGCATCCCGCCGAGGAATCCGCGCGGGATTCCGAGTTCTTCGCTCGTGCCGAGTTCCACGTGGCAGCCGGCGCGTTGAAGAATCTTGGCCACACGGCGTACTCGGCCCATCTGTCCACGCGACACCGCTGCGAAGCAGTTGCCCGTCGGCTCGTAGTCGCAGTCGATGCCGTGCGTCTTGATGAGGTCTTCCACGTGGTGCGCGGCGTGCTCGGCGAGTCGGATCATGCCGGGCATCTTCTTGCGGTAGAGCAGATTGAGGAGTTGGAGGTCGCCGCCTGGAGCACCCGCCAGTTGCCCGGCGTTTCGGGAGCTGGCGCCGTGTCCGCAGAATTCGGCCTCCAGCAGCATCACGTCCTGACCTCGTTCGGCCAGTCGTAGCGCCGTCGACATGCCTCCGAGGCCGCCGCCGACAACCGCGACCTCACAGGTGAGGTCGCCGGTCAGGGCCGGCTGGATGTCTGCGGGGGGATCGACCCAGCCGCTGAAGGTGGCGTACTCCACGTTGTCGGTTTTCATGGGTTGTTCCTTTCGAGCGCTCTCAAGCCCGAGCAACGCTCGGTTCGTTCGCAGCCGGCTCCGCACCCGTCGCCACGTTGTGGTTGTGCAGAGCGCGGTACGAGATGAAGTACACGAAGAGCTGGAAGCCCCAGGTGGTGAGGGCGAGGATGTAGTGGGTGGTGCGGTACGCGTCGTCGCCCGGAATCGGGAAGAAGTCGTATATGAGTGCGATGGCGGTCCCCGCGGCGGTTGCAAGCGCAGCGCCGATGGCCAGGCCCTTGGCACGGATCTTCCACAGCCGCCACGAGAAGTAGGCGAGGAAGAGGGTCGTGAACGCGTTGACGACGACGTAGAACGTTGCCGGGCCGACGTGAAGCTCATGGCCGCGGAACTGCTGGAGATACAGCCCGGCGACGATGGCCAGCGCGAACACGCCGATGTCGACCGTCAGCGTCGGCTTGTACCGGCGAGTGACGCGCATCAGACCCATGACGAGGATCAGGGTGATGCCCACCGATCTCGAGAAGGCGTCGAAGAAGTACGCGATGTCGTACAGGACGCTGTCCGGGTCGCCTCCGAGCAGGGACCACACGAGGAAGTTCGAGCCTGACGTGGCGACGATCATCCATTCCAGGCCGAGCAGGTAGTTGCCGTACCGTCGAATGAACTTCCATCCGTAGGAGAAGCCGGCGAAGATCATCCAGAGATCGGCCAGCGTGAAGAGCAGTTCCTTCATGGTTCTTGTTCCTTTGAGTTGGGGCCGGATTTGCTGAGCTGGAATCCAATCTGTGCGGTGGTCGCTGGGTTGCTTCACCCGTGGATGCCGTCGCAGCGAGGGGCTGGTCCAGGACGCGCCGCCTCGCACGCGTATCTGCCTCAGCCGAGCGTGTGCTGCTCAAGCACGGCGCTGAAGCCGCCCTTGTGCCGCAGTCGCGACAGCACCGTCGCGAGGATGACCAGCGCCGGGAAGACGAGCGAGACCCAGTAGGCCGTGGTGTATGCGTGAGCGCTCGGCATGTGGGCGCCTTCGAGGAGGTAGTCCGAAGCCTTGGGGTTCACCATCGAGGGGTTCAACGTGCCGGCCGTCATGCCGGCGACGTCGATCGAGTGGTACACGAATCCCGATGCGTTCAGCAGGATCGTGACGACTGCGGCACCGATCGCGATGCCGATGGCCATGACGGTGCCGGGCATTCCGGCCGCCATACCGGCCTTCTCCTCCGCGACGACGAACTGCGGTATGGCGAAGGCGGCGCTGTAGCCGGCCCGGCTCCCCAGGCCGATGACGCCCGACGCGACGACGTACTCCCATGGCCGGTCATGAGCAACGGCCAGGAACAGCAGGCCGACCGCGCAGACCGCGGCGCCGCCTATCAGGATGGCGCCGGGGCGACCGCGAGCGATGAGCTTCTCGGAATACTTGCCGCTGATGAACATCGTCAGCGCGAACGGCAGCATGATCAGGCTCGTCTTCAGCGGGTCGTAGGTCAGGCCGTACTCCGCGAACTTCGTCGACCAGCCCGTCAGCCCACCGTCGGTCGAGACGGGCAGGCCGTTCGGGGTCTGGACGTAGTAGTTGGCCAGCACCAGGAATGCGGCATCGATACAGCCGAAGAGCCCGGCCGACAGACACGCCGTGGTGACGTACGGCGTGCGCAGCACCGAGATGTCGAAGACCGGCTTGGTGGACCGGCGTTCCGCGAAGACCCATGCGGCCGCCGCGACCACGCCGACGAGGAGGATCATCGCGCTGTTCTTGCCGATGGTGCTGTCCGGCGGCGCGCTCAGGGGCAACAGGATGAGGGCCACCCAGCCGATCAGCCACATCGTGTTCACGACGCCCAGTCGGCCTGTGGACTGTGGCGGAGAGTTCGGTACGACCAGCAGCAGGGCGACGGTGGTGATGGCGAAGAGCGCGGCCAGGATGTAGTAGAAGGGCGCAATCGACAGGCTCGGCAGCGAGCCGTCCGCGTTGAGGTGGGTAGGCAGTGGCCAGATCCGTACGGAGATTCCGCCGCCCACCATGCCCAGCACCACGCCGCTCCCGGTGGCCATGATGAGGACCATGACCGCCGTCGACACGCCGTTGCCGGGCAGGTGCCGGCGCAGGAAGCTCAGCGGCAGCAACTGGGCGGCGCTACCGAAGCCCAGGAGCGCCGATCCGATCACCAGGGCGACGTAGTTGTCGGCGATCGCTGCGATCAGTGCACCTCCCACGAGGAAGCCGCCGGCGAGCAACGCCATCGCGCGCTCACTCAGCATGTCGGTCAACCGTGGGATGAGCACGAAGCCTGCGCCGCCACCCAGCGTGAGTGCGCTGAAGATCCAGGTCGCGGCACTCGCCGAGTTGTGCGCGTAGCTGGAGGTGATCAGGGGCAGGAGCGGCGGCACCATGAATGCCACCGCGTTCGTCACGGTGGCCAGCAGGGCGGCGACAGCGATCAATGCCCTCTTGTCGGTCGCGACACGGGTCGGAGTCTTCGCTTCGGTCCGGCCGAGTGTTCTTTGGATGTCCATGTTCTTGGCCGGCTTTCTCAGGGGTGAGCCGGGAGCCCGGCGCCGATGGCGGTGTAGTCGTCACGGCTGAGCAGGTCCATGGGGTCGGACATCTGCCCACCGACCTCGACCCAGCCGAGGTAGTGCTCCGAGGACCAGTCGAGTGCTCGCTGGATCTCCTTGGGGAACGACCGGATCTGCTCGAGCGTGTAGGTGAGGAAGGGGTTCTCCTCGGGGCGCAGGAAAGCGAGGTCGTAGCCCGTCGACAGGCCGAAGCGGTGCTCGTCCGAGGTCGTGTTCCGGCCACCGCCGTGGTAGGTGGAGCCGATCCAGATGAGCGCGGAGCCGGCCTTCATCTGGGTCGGGACCGCTTCCTCGAGTCGCGGTGCGCGCTCGTCGTCCCACAGGTGGGAGCCCGGAATCACGAGGGTGCCGCCGTTCTCGGCGGTGAAGTCGCTGACGGCCACCATGATCTGCACCCGCGCTTCGCGCTGGTAGGTGGGGTGTCGCCACAGCCAGACCGAGTCGTCGCGGTGGAGCGGTTGCGAGCCCTGTCCTGGGCCGATCTTGATGGCCATCGTCGCGCCGATGTGCATGCCTGCGGGGTGGGGCACGGGCTGTTCGCCGAAGAAGACGTTGATCGGCTTGTCGAGGATGCGCTGGGCGACGCCTCGGAACAACGGGTTCAGCGCGATCGTCGCCATGTGCTCGGTCCGCGCGAACAGGGCGCTTGCACGCTTGGTCCTGTTGCCGGCGAACACCTCGTCGTTGCCCGTGTCGACCCTGTCCAGGACGGGGTCCAGGTCCTTCTTGATGCCTTCGATGACGGCGTCGTCGAAGAGTCCTTCGATGATCACGCCGCCGTCTCGCATGATCACCTCGACCGCGGCGTCCGCGGTGGCGTCGGGAGTGAGACGGGCGAGCTCGTTTTTCGTCATGACTGGTCCGCTCTTGAGAAGGGGCTGGGTCGCGATCGGGGGGCCGAGCCGGCCTTGCGATGGCCTCGTACGCTAAGGGCAAGTTAGTCATCCGTTCAAGACGTATGACTAACAAATTCACGGCCAGCAGCAGACCCGACTGCTAGGCTGAGCTTTGACTTAATCAAGCGTCCAACTATGTGGACGCCTTGCACCGGGAGGGTTTCGTGCCACGGATCTCCGTCGCCCAACGGCGTAGCGACTTGATCAACGCCGCAGTGGAAGTCATCGCGACCCACGGCATCGACGGCGCAACCACCCGACGGATCGCCGAGCAGGCGCAGGCGAACCTGGCGATGCTGCACTACTGCTATGACTCCAAGGAGGACCTCTTCGCGGATGTCTACGATTTCGTGGCCGGCAGGTTCCGCGAGGTGATCAAAAACAGTGATCCGCACTCCAACCTGGTGGACACAGCTCGCCAACTGCTGCGCGGTGTCATGGAGTGCTACCTGGAGTCGGCCAGCTTCACCGCGGCGACATTGGAGCTCATCAGCTGGGCACGGCGTCAGCACGAAGGCCGCGGCATCGCGGTGTACGAGCAAGCCCTTGAGACGGCGCGTGCTGTGCTTCGCAGCGCCCCCTCAGACCCCCCGGTCGAACCAGAAACCATCGATCAGATCGTCTATGTCATGACCGCCTTGGCCGACGGTTTCGCCCTGAACTGGTTGACCTACGGGGATCGGTCCGCCGCAACGGAGCAGATGGAAATCGCCGCCTCGGTTCTCGAGAGTTGGCTCGCGGTTCGGCTCGGAACTACGCCTGCAGCACTGTGATTGCCGCATGACGCCGCTGCGCTCGAGCTGTTGTACGGCAGAGCCGGCGCGGCCCGGCGAAATCAAGTGACGGACGCCGACGACCCCTTGGGCTGCAGGTGTCCGTGGTGCAGCCGCTCGTCCTGGGTGTGCACGGCGGGAGGCCCGGGGTCGGGCCTCCCACAGATCATGTGTGGTGTTGTCACAACAACAGGTCGGGCGAGTCGACGCCGACGACCCGGTCGCCGCAGAAGACGCGCACCGACTCTGCCGGTCCGTGGCCCCCGATGCCGGCCGGGCCCCAGAAGCTCTGGGCCGACTCCTCACCGAGGTCGGCGAGCTTGGCGCCGTTGACGCGCACCTCGCCGGCCATGACGCGGGAGCCGACGTCGATCGCGCGGTCGGTGTCGGCGCCGAACACGTAGGCATCGAGGCCTGAGGGGTTGGCGTTGGCGATGCGCAACGCCTGTTCGTCGCAGTCCACGGCGTGCAGAGAGACGACGGGCCCGAACAGCTCGGCGGTGGCCTGAGCAGGGTCGGCGCCGGCGGCGATCGTCGGCGACATGAAGAAGCCGTCGAGCTCGGGCAGTTGGGCGGGCCGGCGGATGCTCGCCCCGAGGTCACGCAGCCCCTCGATCCTGCTCTTGAGGGTGTGGAAGTGCGGCGCGTTGGAGATCGGGCCGATCTCGACGTCCTCGTCGAGAGAGTGCCCGACGACGAGCTTGGAGATCCGCTCGGTCAACGCCTCGAGAAGGGGGTCGACCAGGCTGCGGTGAGCGAGGATCTTGCCCGGCCCCTCACACCACTGACCGTTGAGCTTGGTCAGGCCGTCGAGGATGCCGTCGGCAGCGACGTGGAGATCGGCGTCGTCCAGCACGAGCACCGGATTGTTCCCGCCGAGCTCCAGCTGCAAGACCTTGAAGTCCTCCGCGCCGGCCCGCGCGATGGCGCGGCCGGCACCCGGCCCGCCAGTGAACGAGACGACCTTGATGCGTGAATCGGAAGTCAGCCTGGCGCCGACCTCGCCGCCGCCGTGCACCAGCTGCAGCGCGCCGCTGGGCAGGCCCGCCTCGACGAAGCACTCGACGATGATCTGCGCACTGCTGGGTGCGTGCTCCGAGGGCTTGAGGATGACGGGGCAGCCCGCCGCGATCGCGCTGGCGATCTTGGCCGCGGGAATGAAGCTCGGACCGTTCCAGGGCGTGAGGATCGCAGCCGGCCCCCACGGCACCTTGTGGAGGCGGACATCGCGGCCACCGGCCGCCAGCGCGGTGACGCGCGGAATGTTCACCAGGTCCGCCGCCGACGCCCGGATCCTCGCGGGCAGGAAGGCCGCGACCTTGCGCGTGACGCCGATGGGTGTCCCGCTGGTCAGCGAGTCCGTCCGTGCGATGTCCTCGGCTCGCGTCTCGAGGATCTCGGCGACGCGCTCGAGCATGCCCGCGCGCTCCCGCCGGGCGTCCTCGTCCCAGCGGCCGATGTCGTACATGCGCTCCGCGTGCTGCAGCGCCCGGTCGAGATCGTCGGGTGCCGTCGTGACGAGGCGATGGACGGGCTCGCGCGTGTTGGGGTCGACGTTCCAGGCGTCATCGACCGTCGGGCACTCGCTCCACTCGTCGGCGATGTAGTTCACCGGCTGCGGGATCGTGATCTCGTTGCTCACCATGGGGCTCACCTCTGCTTTCACTCGTCGGTCAGGACTGGAGATCGACGACGATGCGGGTCACGTCACCGGACTTCATCGCCTCGAAGCCCTCGTTGATCTCGCCGAAGGGGATGACCCGCGTCACCATCTCGTCGAGCAGCAGGCGTCCCTGCTGGTACAGGAGCGCGAGCTGGAGGATGTCCTGCCGCGCTTGACCTGAGCCCATGTAGGAGCCGATGAGTCGCTTCTCCTCGAAGAAGAAGTCCGATGCCGGGATGCTGAGTTCGGTACTTGCGGGCGCGATGCCGACCAAGCACGCGGTTCCTGTCGGGCGCAGGAGGGCCAAGGCCGTCGCCGCGGTACGGGCCGAGCCGACCGCCTCGAAGGAGTAGTCCGCTCCGTCGCCCAACTGGCGGTGGAGTTCCGCGACGACGTCGCCGTCTGCGCCGTTGATGACGTGGGTCGCGCCGTAGCCGCGCGCGGCCTTGAGCCGTGCGTCGTCCAGGTCGATGGCAACGATCGCCGATGCTCCGGCGAGCCTGGCCCCCTGGATGATGGCCGAGCCGACGCCGCCACAGCCGATGACCGCCACTGTGCTGCCCGGCCTCACCTGGGCGCCGCGGAAGACGGCGCCGATTCCGGTGATGACGCAGCAGGCCAAGAGGCACCCGACGTGCAGCGGTACCTCGTCAGGGAGCCGCACCAGAGCGTTCTCCCGCATGAGGACGTGCCGGGAGAAAGCCCCGACGTCGCCGAGCCGCTCGATCGGCCTGCCGTCCGTGGTCTGGAACGCGGGCCGCGGACGGCGGCGTACCTCCTCGACACGACGGCACTGGGTCGACCGTCCTGCCTCACAGTTGGTGCAGCGGCCACAGGAGGGTGTCAGCGCGCCGACCACGCGGTCCCCGGGACGCAGGCCGGACACCTGTGACCCGACCGCCTCGATTACGCCCGCCACCTCGTGCCCGACCACGACCGGCAGGCCGGTCGGAACCGTCCCCGTCATGTAGTGCAGGTCGCTGTGGCACAGCCCCACGTTCGTGACCGCGACCCGCACCTCGTGCGGCTCCGGGTCGTCCACCCGGATGTCGGTCAGCTCGAGCGGCTTGTTGACCGCGGTGAGTACCGCGGCCTGGGTGTCGATCATGTCGACGTCCCCTCTGTCGGTTCCTGTGGGATTGGTCTGTCGAAGGTGATGGCGAGCTCAGGGCGCGGCTTACGCGCCGGTGCCCCTGCCGGACAGGAAGCCCCCGATCCCCGCACTGAGGACTCCGCTCTCCCACGCCTTCCACGCAGCGAGGTCCTCACGGGCGAAGGCCGCTTCGACCTCCTCTGTCTGAGGGCGCAGGAGAGCCAGGTGGAGGGCGGTCGTGTTCCCCTCGGGCGTCCACTCGATGACGGTGTCGATGGCCCGGCCGATCAGGGCGTCGGGCTCGACGATCTCGTCCAGGAGCCCGATGCGCAGCGCCTCGTCGGCCAGGACCCGAGGCGATCCGAGCACCATGCGCATCGCATGGCTCCCGATGAGGCGCCTGAGCAGCACGCTGGACGCGTTCGAGATCGTGATGCCCCGACCGTTCTCCGGCTGGTAGTACTCCGTCGCCCGGGTTCCGATGCGAGCGTCGCAACACAGAGTGATCTCCGAGGCTCCCCCGACCGCGAGTCCGTTGACCGCCGCGACCACGGGTACCTGCGTCTGCAGGATGGCCCGGGTGATGTCGTGGAAGCTTGCGAACGCCTCGCGGAGTTCGGCGTCCGTGGACGGCGCGCTCTGGAGGTCCTCCCCCGCGGAGAAGGCTCGCCCCTCGCCGGTGAGCACGATCCCGCGCACGCTGTCGCCGGTCCCGAACTCGCGGATGACCGTGGCCAGCCGCAGCCGGGTGGCGACGTCCATGGCGTTGAGCTTCTCGGGACGCCTGAGCGTCAGCACCGCAACGCCCCGCATGACGTCGACGTCGAGGAATCCTCCGTCGGAAGCGGTACGTGCCGCCGTCTTGTTCCGTCGTGCACCGAGGTCGTGCGTCACGCCGGGATCGTCCGCGGCGCGTGCCTTGAGGGCCGGCTTGGAGATGCGTTCGGACGGCGTCCGCGGGAAGTCGGCGACGAACTCGATGTAGCGCGGCACCTTGAAGCGAGCGAGTTCCTTGCGGGCCCGCTCGACGATCTCCTCGGCTGTCGCACGATCGGCCGGCACGCCGGCAGCCAGCTGGACGAAGGCCTTGACCTCTTCACCGAGGGTTTCGTCGGGTTCGGCGACGACCGCGGCCGCGACGACCACGTCATCGCGCTCGAGGGCGGCCTCGACCTCGACGCTCGCGACGTTCTCGCCGCCGCGGCGCACCATGTCCTTGATCCTTCCGACCAGTTGGATGCCGTGGTCGCGCTGTCGCACGACGACGTCACCGGTGTGGAGCCAGCCGTCACGCAAGACCCTTGCCGTGTCCTGTGGGCGGTTCCAGTAACCGCTCATCATGGGCTTGCCCGAGACGACCAGCTCACCGGGATCGCCGGCCGGCACCTCGATGCCGTCGGGGTCGACGACGCGGACCTGCTTGGTCGGCACCGGCCGCCCCAGGCTGCCGCTCCCGACGGCGCCGGCGTCGGCGAACGGACTGAACAGGTCGACACCGGACTCGGTCATCCCGTAGATCTCCCGCCACGGTGCGCCCCATCGCTCCTCCAGCTGTGGGTGGAGACCGACGGGAATGCCCGAACAGAGCACGTGGCGTACTTCGTTGTCGCGGTCCTCGGGCGCGGGCGGCTGCTTGAACAACAGCGTGGGCATCGACCCGAGGACGTAGATGAAGGTCGCGTGGTGCCGGCGGACGTCCGCCATGAAGGTGGACGCGGAGAACCGGGGCAGCACGACCAACGGGGCCCCGATCGTGAGTGCGAGCGCCGTGTTCCACTGCGGATCCATGTAGGAGAACGGCTGGGCCGTCAGGAGTACGTCCTCGGTTCCGAGGGCGGTCGCCGCCGCACAGGTCCAGGCCAGCCGGACCCAGTAGTCGTGGGTGAGCATGCACGCCTTGGGGAAGCCTGTCGTGCCGGAGGTGTACTGCAGGTTCGCCAGTGTCCCGGCGTCGACCGGCACCGCCGGCGCCGTCTGCGGGAACGGCTCGCTCCCGTCGTCGGCGACGTCGACGACGCGGAGGTCGGCGAGCCGGTCCTCCGTTGCCAGGACGTCGGCGATCAGCCCGGACCGTTCGGTGTCGGTGAAGGCGACGCGTGCACCCGAGTCCCGGAGGACGAAGGCGAGGTCGCCCCGCTGGTAGGAGGAGTTGATCGGCACTGCGACCGCTCCGGCCTTGAGTGCAGCGAGCCAAATGACCGGCCAGTGCACGACGTTCGGGAGCATGATCGCGACACGGTCGCCCGGCTGTATGCCGTCGAGCTCGATCAGCCGGTGCGCCAGCCTGGAACTCCATGCGTCGATGGCGGCGAAGCTCCATGACCGTTCGCCGAAGCGCAGGAACTCCCGTTGCGGTGAATCCTGTGCGCGCCGTGACAGCAGCTCGGTCAGGGTCGGGATGGTGGGGTCCTCACCGAGTTGTTCGGGCTTCACCACCGGCGCGGGACGCGCCTGGGTGCGACCGCCTCGCTCGGCTGCCACGTTCTCCGTCATCGCACGCTCCTGTGCGTCTGTTCACCGCGGTGGGCCGCGAGCAGCTCCGCCGCGGCCTGGACGATCCATGTCATCGCCGGGTCTGCGCTCTTCATCCACTCCGGGTGCCACTGGACTGCGAGCACCGGAGCACCGGGGAGCTCCACCGACTCGATCACGCCGTCGCTCGTGCGTCCCGTCACGACCAGGCCGGCGCCACAGCGGTCGACGGCCTGGTGGTGCCAGGAGTTGGTCAGCGCGTGCTCGCCGAACAGGTCGGCGGCGATGGAGCCCTTCTCGAAGGTCACCAGGTGATCAGCGGTGCCGTCGGTCGGCGCGGCCTTCGTGGACAGGTGACTCACGGAGCCGGGCGGAAGATCGGCGACGAGCGTGCCGCCGAGGGCGACGTTGAGCACCTGCAGGCCGCGGCACACACCCAGCACGGGAATCCCCCGCTCCAGCGCGGCTCGGACGAGCTCGATCTCGTACTCGTCCCGAGCCACGTCGTGGGCCGTCGGATCCGTCCGTGGATCGATGTCGCGGACCACTGACGTGTCGCCACCCCAGCACGCCGGATGGACGTCCTGTCCGCCGGTGATCACCACACCGGACAGCCACTGGCAGATGTCCGTCGCGTCGGTGTCGTACGACAGGTGCACCGGAAGTCCGCCGGCCTGCGCGATCCGGCTCGCGAAGTCCGACATGTAGCTGTCGGCGCAACGGTCGCCGTACCGCTTGTCGGCTCCCTTGATCAGGTCCAGCCGGTACCGGCGCCCGGTGATGCCGATCAGCGGGCGCACGGTCGCGGCCTCCTCGCGCGCGCTCACGGCAGTTCGAAGTAGCGAGTCGACTCCCACGGCGAGAGCTCCGCGAACGGGTCGCCGCCGGCGGTGTGGAACTGCATCCACTCCCACTTGCGCGACGCGATCCAGCAGTCGACGAACTCGTCGCCGAGGAGTTCGCGCAGGATCGGGTCGGCGTCCAGGGCCGCCGCGGCCTTCGTGATGGTGTCCGGGATCCGCTCGATGCCCAGGCCCGGCGGCAGGCACCACGCCATGTCGGTGACCTGCTCGGGCGGGTCGATCTTCCGCTCGACGCCGGCGATGACGCCGGCCAGCACGCCCGCGAGCGCGAGGTAGAGGTTCGCGTCCGCGCCCGGGAGGCGGTACTCGAGGCGGGAGTACTTGGGGTGTCCGCAGACGGCGCGCACCGCGGCGGTCTTGTTGCTGATGCCCCAGCTGATCGTGACCGGAGGTCCACTGAGGTCGACCAGCCGCCGGTACGACGTGATCTGCGGCAGCACGATCGAGGTGTTGCCCTCCATGGTCGCCAGCAGCCCACCGATGGCGTGCAGCATCGTGTCCGACGGTCCGTTCTCGGCGTAGAACGCGTTGGCGCCGCCCTGCTGCAGGGAGAGGTTGATGTGGGATGCCTGGCCGTATCCGGCGGTGGGCTTGGCCATGAAGGTCACGCTGTGCCCGCGCTCGAAGGCGACCTCGCGCATGATCTGGCGGGTTCGCGCCCAGGCGTCGCCGACCTTGATCGGATCGCCAGGTGCGATGTTGAGCTCGACCTG
The DNA here is from genome assembly GCF_042270245.1 of Streptomyces sp. NPDC055955. Lineage (NCBI taxonomy): Bacteria > Bacillati > Actinomycetota > Actinomycetes > Kitasatosporales > Streptomycetaceae > Streptomyces > Streptomyces sp. NPDC055955. The sequence goes on along the minus strand of NZ_JBHJYS010000035.1, from coordinate 30,481 downwards.
GCCGGCGGCGTCCTCGTCGCTCCAGGCCTCCCACTCGATGCCGACCTCGTCGAGGCGGTCGGCCACGGCGTTCATGTAGTCGCGCCAGTCCTTCGACTTGGCGAGGTGGTACGCCGTACCCGCGCTGCCGCCCAAGGGGGTCAGGTCGCGGTACCCGCGGGCACGCGCCTCGTGGATCGACTCCTCGAAGACGGTCGCCTCGATCTCGACCGCGACGGTCGCGGTGAATCCGAGCCCTGCCAGACGCTCGACCATCTTCCGCGCGAGGTTGCGCGGACATATCGGGACCGGTGTGCCGTCCTTGAGCCAGTAGTCACCGATGACCGCGTCCAGGCCCGGCTTCCACTCGACCAGGGTCGACGCGTCGGGGCGGAGGTAGACGTCGTCGAGGTGGCCACGCCAGGCGGGGAAGGCGGCACCGAAGGCGGGAAGGTTGCCGAGGTCAAGGCCGAACAGGAGGTCCGCGAAGGCGAACCCTGCGTCCTTGCCCGCCGCGTACTTCTTGGGCGAGACGTTCTTGCCGAGGAAGCATCCCTCGTGGTTCGTCGCCTCGAGCCGGACGGCTCGCGTGGCGGAGTCGCGGAGCGGCGCGCGGGTGGCGGTGGTGCTGAGCTCAGACATCGTAACGAACCTTCCAGGACGCGCCGGTCATCACGGACAGCTGCGAGAGGGTGCCCTGGATGCCCAGGGCGCCCGAGGACAGGACAGCGAAGAGGTCGTCCGCTCCGCAGAACACACCGGCGAGCGTCTCGGGAGCTCCGGCGATCAGGTACTGCGTGGGGCCGTCGCCGAGCACGGCCTGCTCCAGGCCCTCCGGCCCTTCGGTGACGGCGATCAGCACGTCGGGAATGCCCGGCAGTGAACGTGTCGCGTCCCAGAACCGCTGAGCGGCATCACGCCACCCGGGCAGCGGCGGCGTGAGCGCCTGCAGGACGCCGCCGGCCAGGTCGGCGTCACCGGAGGGGTCCGCCGTCGGCGCGAAACGCGCGTTGAGGTCGACCGTGACGGCGGCGTCCGGCTCTACCAGTACGCCGCTGGACACGTCGATTCCGTTGTCGCCGAAGCTGACCGTGGCGGCCTGGGGCGTGTCGTGGGAGTGAACGGCAACGGTGCCGGCCGACCTGGTCAGGGTGTCGATGGCATGCCCGGCCCGGGCGGAGTCACGCAGCGTACGGCCGATCAGTCGGACGAGGGGACTCGCGTCGTCCTCGATCCTGACGTCGACCTCTGCGGCACCCGCAGAGGTCGACGCGGGGGCCGTCATGGTTCCGGTCATGCTTCGGTCCTTTCGACTTCAAGAGCCACGCGACGACGGGTGTGGACGCCGCAGGGGCTCTGGCGATCCGCGCTTCTTAGTCATCTGACTCAAACGCGTGACTAGGATGGTGGGGCACGGATCACAACGTGTCAACACCTCCCTGCCACCTCGCCGGAAAGGCCCCCGCGCATGACCAAGCCAGTCCCACCGAGCTGGGAGCGCCTCGACGCCGACGCGCTGCTCGTCGCCCAGGCGATCGCCGAGACGCTGACCACACCTGTCCGCGAGCTCGGAGCCCAGGCGGCGCGCGAGCTGCTCGCGAGCACGCCGCCCGACCGTCCACTGACGCCCCTCGACCGGGTCGAGGCGGTGACCGTCCCGACCCGTTCCGGACCACTGCGCGCGCGCCTCTACCACCCACCCGGCTCGCCGGCCAAGGACCTGCGGCCGGCCCTGCTATATCTCCACGGAGGCGGGTTCGTCCTCGGAACCCTCGACGGAGTGGACGAGGTCTGCCGCGCCATCGCCGCTCGGTCCGGGTGGCTCGCGCTCTCCCTGGAGTACCGGCTTGCCCCGGAGCACCCCTACCCGGCGGCCCTTGAGGACTCGCTCGACACGCTGGCCTGGCTTCGCAGATCGGCCCTCGACGCGGGCATCGATCCGGACATGATCGCCGTCGGCGGCGACTCCGCAGGCGGCAACCTCGCCGCTGCGCTCTGCCTCCACCTCCGGGACCGCGGACTCCCGCTCCCGGCGTCGCAGGTCCTCGTCTATCCCGCGGTCGACGACCGGTTCTGCACGCCGTCCTGGACCCGGTTCGCCGACGCACCCCTGCTGACTGCAGCCGATGCCCGCTGGTTCTGGGAGCAGTACATCGGCCCGGACCGCCAGGGCGGCGTCGATCAGTACGCAGCCCCCATGAAGACGGCGTCCCTAAGCGGGTTGCCGTCGGCCCTGGTCCTCACCGCCGAGGTCGACCCTCTGCGTGACGACGCCGAGGCGTACGCCGAACGGCTGCGACGCGACGGCGTACCCACCACCGCCGTTCGCCACTCGGGCGTGTTCCACGGCTTCTTCACCGAGGTCGGCGTCTTCGCCCGGACCGACGCGGCGATCGACGACGTGGCCCGGCACCTGCGAGGCGTCGCCGCCTCAGCCTCGACTTCTCGATGACAGCCGGGCATTGACGAGGTCATAGCCCGTAGTTACATTCTTAGTCATTCGACATAGTCAAATGACTAGCTCAATGCTGTCTGTCAGCCCCTTGGACACGAGAAGGCAGAGAACATGACCGCCACCTCCTCCACGCCCCCGATCGTCGATGTCCTGTGCGTCGGCGCCGGGTTCTCCGGCCTGTACGCCGCCTACAAGGCGGCCGAGCAGGGCTGGACGTTCGCCGGGTTCGAGACCGCCCCCGATGTCGGCGGCACCTGGCTCTGGAACACGTATCCCGGCGCCCGTTGTGACGTCGAGAGCATCTACTACTCGTACTCGTTCAGCGAGGAACTCCAGCAGGAGTGGACCTGGAGCGAGCGCTTCGCCCCGCAGGCGGAGATCCTGAGCTATATCAACCACGTCGCCGACCGCTTCGGCCTTCGTCGGCACTTCCGGTTCAACACCAAAGTGATCGCTGCGAACTGGCTCCCGGACGAGCACCTGTGGGAGCTGACCCTCGACTCCGGCGATACCCGCCGTGGCCGCTACCTGCTGGCCGGCTCGGGCGGACTGTCGACGCCGAAGGACTTCGACGTACCCGGCCTTAAGAACTTCACCGGGCTGACGGTGTCGACGAGCCGCTGGACGATCTCGCTCGACGACCTCGCCGGCAAGCGGGTCGCCGTCATCGGCACGGGATCGTCAGGCGTGCAGTGCATACCCCTCATCGCCGAAGTGGCCGACCACGTCACCGTGTTCCAGCGAACCCCCAACTACGTCTTCCCCGCCCGCAACGCCCCACTGCCCGCGCAGAGAGTCGCCGAGATCAAGAGCAACTACCCCGCCATCCGCGAGGAGTGCCGGCAGTCCCCCGGCGGAATCCCGGACCGACCCGTGACCGACTGCGCCTTCGACGTCTCCGCCGAGGAGCGTCAGGAGCGCTACGAGCGGGCCTACGAACGCAGCGGATTCCAGGGCGTCGGCGCGGAGTTCGCCGACCTCCTCACCGACCTGAAGGCCAACGAGACTGCGGCCGACTTCATGCGTCACAAGATCCGTCAGATCGTCCGTGATCCGCGGACCGCGTCCCTGCTCGAGCCCCGGTTCCACCCGCTGGGCGCCAAGCGCAGCTGCTTCGGAACCGACTTCTACGAGACGTTCAACCGTCCGAACGTCTCGCTCGTGTCGCTGCGTGATGAGCCGATCGCGACCATGACCTCCGACAGCATCATCACCGAGCGCGGCTCCTACACCGTTGACGCCATCGTGCTCGCGATCGGTTTCGACGCCTTCACCGGCCCCCTGTACGCACTCAACATCGCGACGCCGGAGGCAGGCACGCTCCAGGAAGCATGGAGCGACGGCGTACGCACCTACCTGGGCACCATGACCGCCGGATTCCCCAACTTCTTCATGATCGGCGGCCCCCAGAGCCCCGCACTCGCCAGCAACGTCGTCGTGACGATCGAGCAGGCGGTCGACTGGATCACCGACCTGATCACCCATGCCAAGGCCGAAGGAAGCGATGTCATCGAACCCACCACCGAGGCCCAGGACGACTGGGTGAACATCACCGAGGCCACGGTCGGCCAGACGCTCTACGCGACCACCGACTCCTGGTACCGCGGCTCCAACGTGACCGGCAAGCCGACCACCTTCCTCGGCTACGTCGGCGGCGTCGGCAAGTACCGCCGCATGTGCACCGAGATCGCCAAGCGCGGCTACCCCGGCGTCAGGATCGGCGGACAGGCGGTTGCCCCCGGGATGGGCCGCATCACCGAGGAGATCGCGTGAACGTCGTCCACCAGCGCTACGTCGCCTACTCCGATGCCCACTACGCCGGCAACCTCGTCGACGGCGCGTACAGCCTGAAGCTGTTCGGTGATGCCGGAACCCACCTGGCGATCACCGGCGACGGCCACGAGAGCCTCTTTGCCGGGTACTCCTCGGTCGAGTTTCTCGCCCCGATCCGCGGCGGAGACGTCATCGAGGTCGAGGCGCGCCTCGCGTCCAAGGGCAACCGCAGTCGAACGGTCGAGTTCGAACTGCGCATCATCTGCCGAGCCCTGGACGAGACCGGCCGAGCGGAGGTACTCGCCCACCCCATCGTCGCTACTCGCGCCCGAGGGACGGGTGTCGTCCCTGCCGAAGCAACCAAGAACGGGAGTTGATGCAGCGATGAATGCATCACCAGACGCACGTGAAGAGGCGTGCGAGATCATCGTGGTCGGTGCCGGCATCGCGGGGTTGATGGCCGCGACCACCCTGTCCGATCGGGACGTCGTCGTGCTCGAAGCCACCGGTCGGGCCGGGGGGCGCGTGGAGTCGGTGCGCCAGGGCGACTACTGGATCAACCTCGGAACCCAGTTCACCGAGGGAACCGGCACCCTGATCGAAGCCCTCGAACGCCACCAGATCCCCATGGGGACGCTGGCGGGCAAGAAAGTGGCCCTCGCACTCCACGGAAAGCAGGTCGACACCTCAAATCCGTTCGGCCTGATGTTCCGCTCCCGGATGACCTTCATGGACCGGGTCGGTCTGGCGACCGTCGGCGCTCGCATCCTCGCGGCCGTACCGTTCCTGGAGATGAACCCCGACAAGTCCCTGGCGAGGCGGGTCCGGGCGGCACTCGACGCACGCCCCGCGTCGTACGTGCTGCGCGGCGTTCACTCCGAAGTCGCGCGGGCGATGGTCCGGTCCTGGTCCGGGCAATGGATGGGATGCGAGCCGGAGGAGACAGCGGCGACCCAGTTCGCGATCTCGATGGGGATACTCCTGACGGACCCGGCGAAGGTTCCGAACTTCTCCCTGCCGGCGGGAGGAAACCAGACCCTCACCGACATCCTGGCCGCCGACCTCGGCGATCGGCTGCGTCTGAACTCGCCGGTGAGGTCGGTGCAGTGGACCGAGGACGGCGTCGTCGTGGACTACGCGGACGAGAACGGACCGGCGCGGATACGCGCCCGCCGTGCGATCGTCGCCGTTCCCAGCGACGTGGCTGTGAAGATCATGCCCGGCCTTACACCTGGGTATCGGGCCGCGTTCGACGACATTCACTACGGCCGGTACGTGGTGGTGGGCTACTTCACCCGCGAGGAGGGCCCCCAGCGATGGGACGATTACATCGCTGTGTCGACGCCCCAGCTGTCGTTCCAGGCGATGTTCAACCATGCCGCGGCCCTGCGCGGTCCTGGCCCACGAAAGCCGGGCGGCGCGCTGGCCTGCTTTGCGGGCGGCGCGGTGGCAGACAGCCTGTTCGAGCTCACCGATGAGGAGATCGTCACTCGATTCACCACAGACCTCCTCTCGCTCTACCCCGAGCTCGAGGGGAAGCTCGACGAGGGGATCGTCCGACGTCACCCCCGGGTCGTACCGTTCTGGCCACCCGGCGGACGTGCCTCGCTGCCGACGCTGCGCCAACACCTCGGCCCCGTCTACCTGGCCGGCGACTACCAGCTCGACATGCCATCACTCGCCGACGCGGCCTCATCGGGTGAGCGGGCCGCGGAGCAGGTTCTGGCGAGCCTGTCCCGCCCGGTGCGCTGACGATCCGACACTCACCGCATTCCTCGGCCGCCCGCGCCGGCGGCCACGCCCCGACATCGTCGGCCCACGATTCCCGGCTGCCCCTTGCAAGGAAAGTAACCATGCCTGTCACACAGCACCCCGCCCGTCAGGCGGACCGGCTCTACCACGACCTCCTCTCACCCTCGAAGACCCGGGAGCTCCGCGACCGAGTGCGGAAGATCGCCGCCGACGTCGTCGCCCCCGCCGCACGCCGGATCGCGAACGGCGATGAGCGCGCCGACGGCTTCCCGCGGGACGTCTTCGACGGCCTTGCCTCCGCCGGCCTGTTCCGCGTGCCCTTCGCCGCCGAGGTCGGCGGGGACGGCTTGGCTCACCCGGTAGCGGCGACCGCCGTCGCCATCGAGGAGCTGGCCTACTACTCCAGCAGCATCGCGGCGGTGTTCGACGTGCACTGCATCCTGGCCGGCAATGCCCTGACCCACGCAACCCCCGCACAGCAACAACAGTGGCTGCCCCAGGTCGCCAACGGCTCGATCGTCGGCGCCTTCGCCACCACCGAGCCCGAGGCGTCGTCCGACCTGACCCCTCAGGCGGTGCGGACCGTCGCCGTCCAGCGGGAAGACACCTGGATCCTCAATGGCCGCAAGCGGTGGATCTCCAACTCACCGGTCGCAGGATTCATCGTCACCCTCGCCCGCACCGGCGACCGGCTCTCGATGTTCATCGTCGACACCTCCCTGCCCGGAGTGCGAGTCGGCGAGCCCGACCAGAAGATGGGCAACCGCGGCCAGCTCACCGCCGACGTGACGTTCGAGGACGTTGAGCTGACGAACGACTCTCTGCTCGGCGGCGAGCCGGGACACGGACTCCGTCACGCGCTCGCCACACTCACGCTGGGCCGCATCGGCATCGCCGCCGCCGGTGTCGGCATGGCGCAGGCCGCCTTCGACCACGCTGTCGCGCACCTGTCGACGCGGGAGGCGTTCGGACGGAAACTGGCCGCCAACCAGCACTGGCAGTTCCTCCTCGCCGACCGCGCCACGGAGATCGAGAACGCCCGCAACCTCTACCTCAAGGCTGCGCTGCGCCGTGACGCCGGCGAGGTGTTCCCCGAACCGGAAGCCTCGATGGCCAAGGTCTACGGCAGCCGGCTCGCCGTCGACATGGCCCGCGACACCGTCCAGGCCTTCGGCGGCCTCGGCTTCGCCCGTGAGCTCAGCGCCGACGGCACGCCGGGGCCGGTCGAGGCGATCTACCGAGACAGCAAGATCGGGGAGATCTACGAGGGCGCCAACGAGATCCTGAAGTGGGTCATCGCTCGCGGCATCTTCGGCAAGGACATCACCGGATGAGTCTCGCCGACCGCACCCCGCTCATGTCGGGCGGAAGCTGCGGCATCGGCCTGGCGATCGCAGCCGCCCCCGCCCGCCGCGGCGCCAGCGTGATCCTGCCGGCCAAGACCGACACTCCGGACCTTCGATGGTCCGGCACTGTCCACATCGCTGCCGCGGAGATCGAGGCCACTGGCGGCAGTCCCTTGCTGTCGTCGGGGACGTTCGCAACGAGGCATCGGTGCAGCGGGCCGTCGAACGGGACGTGGACACGTTCGGGGGCATCGACACCGTGGTCAACAACGCTTCGGCGTTGACGGTCGACGCACTGACACGCTGACAATGAAGCGGTTCGACCTGATGACCGACATCCAACTGCGCGGCACCAGGCCCTACCTGCTCTCCCGCAAGGCCCTTCTCCATTCGCACAAGGGGCCCAACCCGCACGTCTTCTCGCTCGGCCCACCCGTCAACCTCTCCCCCGCCTGGCTCTGCACCCACCCCGCGTACACGATGGCCAACTACGGCGTGACGATCCTGACCTTTGGCTGGGCAGCGGAGTAGGCCGAACACGGCGTGGCAGCCAACTGCTTGTGGCCCGAGACCTACATCGCCATTGATCCATTGAAGAACATCCTCGGCGGCGACGCCGCGGTAGCCAGGTCACGCTCACCCGAGATCGTGGCCATGCCGCCGTCAAGGTCCTCGAACGGCCCGCAAGGGAATGCACCGGCACCACATTCGTCGATGTCGAGGCGCTCCGTGACGCCAGAGTCACCGACCTCTCGCCATACGGCGACACGGGGCAACTTTGAGTACGACATCTTCGTCGATCGACCGCGATGACGACGTACACGGCCACGCCGGGGCGAAACGCGGGCCGAACGATCCATCCGCGGGCGAGCAAGCCCGCCGCGAGGCTCATGAGGAGTCACCATGCTGAACCTGTCGATGCTGCTCGAGGATTCCGCCAGCAAGTACCCCGACCGCGAAGCCGTCGTACTGGGCACGACCCGCCTGACGTACCGCCAGGTGAACGCTGCGGCCAACCAGGTCGCGAACCTGCTCGTGGAACGCGGGATCGGCCCCGGTGACAGGGTGGCCCTCAGCTGCCCGAACCTGCCGCACTTCCCGGTCGTCTACTACGGCATCATCAAAACCGGCGCAGCTGTCGTTCCGCTCAACGTGCTCCTCAAAAGCCGTGAGATCGCCTACCACCTGGACGACGCCGACGTGAAGGCCTACTTCTGCTTCGAGGGCACCCCCGAGTTGCCCATGGGCTCAGAAGGCTTCGCCGGCTTCCATCAGGTCGACACCGTCGAGCACTTCTTCGTCATCACCGGTGATCCGGCCGCTCCCAGCCCCATCGACGGCGTCGAGACGCTCGGCAGTGCCCTGGTGGGCCATGGCACAACGTACGACTCAGCAACGACCGAGCCCACCGACACGGCCGTCATCCTCTACACCTCCGGGACCACCGGACGGGCCAAGGGCGCCGAGCTGTCGCACGCCAACACGGTGATGAACGCACTGGCATGCAACCGCCTGTTCCGCACCACACCGGCGTCCGACAGCCACCTGCTCTGTCTCCCGCTCTTCCACACCTTCGGTGCCACGGTGCAGATGCACGCAGGCTTCTCGATGGCTGCCACCCTCTACCTCGTTCCTCGCTTCGATGCGCGCGAGGTCGTGGACCTGATGGACCGCGAGCCCATCACGTTCTTCGCCGGCGTACCCACCATGTGGTGGGGGCTCTTGAACGCGCTCAGCGACGACATCGACGTCGAGCGCATCGCGAGCAACCTCCGGATCGGCATCTCCGGAGGTGCCGCACTCCCGATGGAGATGGCTCACCAGATCAAACAGCGCCTCGGCGTCACGGTGCTCGAGGGATACGGGTTGTCGGAGACTTCTCCCGTGGCAACGTTCAGCGACCCCGATCTCGACCCACGCCCGGGATCGATCGGGGTGCCCATCTGGGGCGTCGAACTGAAACTCATCGACGCCGACTGGACCGAGGTGACCGAGAGTGGCCAGGTCGGCGAAATCGCGGTCAAGGGCCACAACGTGATGAAGGGCTACTACGGCCGGCCGGCAGCCACCGCCGAGGTCATGCGTGAGGGATGGCTCCGCACCGGCGACCTCGCACGACGCGACGAGGACGGTTTCTACTACATCGTCGACCGTTCAAAGGACCTCATCATCAGAGGGGGCTTCAACGTCTATCCGCGTGAGATCGAAGAAGTCCTGATGACGCACCCGGAGGTCAGCTTGGCCGCTGTCATCGGCGTACCTCACGACAGCCATGGCGAGGAGATCAAGGCCTTCGTCATCCTGCAGCCCGCTTCCTCCCTCACCACCGACGAGCTAGTCGCATGGGCCAAGGGAGAGATGGCGTCGTACAAGTACCCGCGCATCGTCGAGTTCGTGCCCAGCCTGCCCATGACCGCCACCGGAAAGATCCTCAAGCGCGACCTGGCACGCTGAACGAAGCGGTGAGACACACGACGTACAAACACACATCACGGTCGCCGCCGGACCAGCCGGCGCCACCGAATCCCTTCGGTCGGGGACGACTCCGTCGACCACCCCACCCGCCACCCGCCACCCGCCACCCGCCACCCGCCACCCGCCACCCGCCACCCGCCAAGGAGAACTCACGGGCGAACGAGAGGGTTTGCCTACCGAGAGGCACATCCTCGTCGAGGTGGCCCACGGCTTGGATCGGTCGCGGGCCTTCGGTCTGCTCTGCCGTGAGGGCCAGCGCGCGTCCGGTCACTGATCAGGTCCCACCATGGTGGACGGCGCTTCGGACTGCGGATGGCGTGCGAACCAGCGGGCGACGGGTTCCATGGTGACGCCGTGCAGAAAGACACTCAGCAGGACCGTCGCACAGGTCACGTTGACGACGAAGGCCGCATCGTCGCCCTCAAGCTGGGTGTACGCCAGGACCGCGAAGACGATGGACGTGACACCGCGCGAGCCGAGCCAGCCGATGGCGCTGCGCTCGGCCCAACTGAAGCCGGTGCCGACGAGCGCGGCGGCCACGGGCACGAACCGGGCGACGGTGAGAGCGAGCAGTGCGTAGGCCACGACCGGAAGGTCGATGCCATGGGCGAACTCGTCCGCGATCAGCTTGCCGAAGGTGAACCAGACCGCCAGGGCCATCAGATGACTCACGTCGTACACGAGGTCGAGATTGTCGCTGCCGATGGCGTGCGCGGTGCGGGCATAGCACAGGCCGGTTACGAATGCCGCGACGAAACCGTTGCCGCCGATCAGCACGGAGGCAGCGTAGGCGAGGAACGGCAGCGCCAGGCTGGCCATGCGCAGCCCGGCGGACGTGGCCCAACCGGCGTCCAGGGCCCACCGCACCAGCCGGGCGGCCAGAAAGCCCAGGACGCCGCCAGCCAGCACCGCGTACCCGGCACCCTTCAGGGCGTTCAGGACCAAGTCACCGAGCGAATCGCCCTCAGCCGAGACGAGATTGGCCACGCAGAACACGAACAGCGGGGAGATCAGTCCATCGTTGAACCCTCCCTCGATGTTGAGGGCGGCCCGAACCCGCAACGGCACCCTCTCGTCTTTCAGGAACATCAGCACCGGGGCAAGGTCCATCGGCATCACAACCAACGCAGCCACTGCCAGGAGCCACCAGCTCGTGCCGGGAAAGAGCAGGGCGCCGAAGAGAGTGGCGAGGACGACGGATCCCGGCAGAGCCAGGCCCAGCAAACGGCCCTCCCCCACGGACTTTCCACGCCATTCGTATTCCCTGCCCTCAGTGGCGTCCGTGAAGAGCATCACGGCCAGTACGATTTCGACGCATCGCTGAAAGGTGTGCGTTTCCAGGTCGAGGGATACGACGGGACGGTCACCACCGGCCAATACAACGCCCGCCACCGCGAAAGCGATCGGCGCGGTAATGCTCCACCGGGCCACCTGATCCGATACCAGAGACCACACAAACAACAACGACAGAAGGACGAGGACAGCGACCACGGAAACTCACAGGGGCAAGAGAGTGATGAATCGAGCCATGGTCCATCCTCGCAGGCCCGCATCCGGTGTTCGCTTCCGACAAGGTGTGTCTTCCGGAACACTCCACGGACCGGATGCACGCCGCAATCGGCGGCGAACATTAGACTGCCACCTCGCCGCCGTGCCCAGCAGGCAATACGCAGTAGGCAGCAGGCGCGAAATACGAAAACCCTCCTCGTAGTATCACGATGATCACCGCATTAAGAGGGGCTCCCTGGTGCACTCCTGGCTCTCGGAACGCCGTAGAGCGGCGATGAGCTCTCTCATCGCGACGTGCACAGGGGCCGTGCTTCTCCTCGTCCGCGCACTCAACGGCAGCCCGGAGCTGATCTCTGGGGCGGACGTGGGCGTGTTCGCGCTGTTCGCCTATCTCGCTTCCTATCTCACCGTCACGCTGATCGCTTTCGCGTCCGCCTCTCCGGAACAGATTCGCGCGTGGGCCCTGCGTACAGTTCGCGGCACAGTGATCCAGCGGTACGTCCTCGGGACCGCGCCCGGCCCGGGCGTGTCCATCTTCATCGCCGTGGCCGCACTCGTGGTGGCGGTCGTGTGGCGCCCCGGACACCTCGGCTCAGCACTCTCCCTCGGCCCTCGGGTGATCGTCGCACTCGCTCTCGTCGTCGACGCCTGGATCTGCGTACTGGCGTCCTTCGCGGTGGCCTTCCACGCCGACAACCTCGTGGAGACCGAACCGGGGCTGGATTTCCCCGGCAACGACACCGCGGCCTGGGCCGACTACGTCTACTTCGCCCTGTCCGTCATGACGACGTTCGGCACGACGGACGTCACGGTCACCTCACGGGAGATGCGACGGACCGTTGCCGCCAACGCGGTCATCGCGTTCGTCTTCAACACGGTAACGGTGGCAAGTCTCGTAGCCGCCCTGGCGTGATCTCGTCGCCGGTTTGCTTCGCCCGTCGAAGCTCGTCGTGCGAGCGGCCGGCCGGCCTGTTCGGTGTTTAGCGGGGCCGCTTCCGCTTCTCGAGCGCCATCACCGCAACGCTCGGCACCATGACGATGAGCGCCGACAGTTGCAGCCACCCGGGCTGGCCGATGAACAGCGACACCATGACCGCGGCCAACCCCGCTAAGAAGCCCAGGTGTGCCCAGAAATCGCGACGACTCAGCTCCGGCTCGCTCACGCCGACCCCCTCGAATGGCCCGCCCCCGCAAGCCAACTCAGCATCACGAGCCACAACCGACGCGTCAAGAGGGCGATCGCAGCACCGAAGCCCCCTACTTCCACGAGAGACCGAGTGGTCTCGGCTCTGGGTTGCGTCCGAACCATCGTGAACGGGGCGGAACGAGACGGAAACTGAGACGGGCTGGGCCCGAGGCCCGTGCTACCCAACGGGCACGGAAGAGGTCTGGCCGGCCGACTGACGGCCTGGAGCCGTCGCGTGAAGCACCGATCCTCAGAACTTGCCTCCCACCAAGACCGTGCGATGGTCACCCAGCACGCGCGCGAAACGTTCGAGGAAGCCGGGGCTGAACTCGGGCCAGTCCCAGAACTCGAATCCCAGATAGCCGAACGCGTAGTAGTCGTTGTCCCAGGTCCACGCGGTCAGGTCACCGGCTCGACTACAGCGTGGACAGGTGACGGCAGCTTGGCCCGAGTCGCGCCAGGTGCCGATGGCCTTGTCGAAGGGATCCCAGGCGTCCTCGATCGCGTCCCACTCATCGGTATACAGGTCCACGCGGGCGGCGCAGCATGGGCAGGCGGCGTACATGGCATCGCCCTGCCCGCCGTGGAAGACGGTTCGACCTGTCTCGACCTTGAGTCCGTCGCTCGGCTCCCAGTCGACTTGCTCGACCGCCTTGGCCCAGAGCGGACCCGGCGGGTGTCCGAGCGGGGCGCCGAGAACGCAGTCGGTGCGCTCGGCGCGGACTATCCCTTCCGCGACGAGCCAGTCAAGGCCGCGGGCTGCCAGTGCTGTTGCGTCGGCCGGCGTGGCGTGGAGGTCGACGATGGTCTGGAAGTGGTTTCCCATGAGGAGGGAGAGTACGAGGCGCCACCGACAGTCCGCAGTTGAGGGCCTGAGCGGAGATCTGAGGACCTGAGTTTGGGAAGCTTGGATGATCTAGGGGAAGTTGGGCCTGTGACCTGCGGGGAGTGCCCTGCTGCCAACCTCTCGGCGCAGAGCGCTCGCTGCCCGCCGTTCTCCGTGGTTTCCCCGCTCAACCTGGCACGGGTCTGGCACGGGCCTGAGTTCCACCCTGGGGTGCAGTCGGGTTCCACTCTGGGGCCGATCCGTGCAGAGCCTGCTCCGTCGAAGCCGATGCAGGATGGGGTAACTGGGAGTGCTGCGCTGATCCTGTTGATGGCGGGTCTGATGCGCCCCTCGGCGGCACTGTCAGTGCGCGTCACTAAAGTCACCGTCACTGACAACTGAGCAGAGAACCACCGGGGGGAACTTCATGGCAAACGAGATCGCGGCGGCTGTTGTGGGCGCGTGGGATGAGATCGAGCGGTGGTACGAGGCCCAGGGTGCTGGGCATCTGATCCTGCCTCCGGCTTCCGGCGAGCAGATCGCCGCCCTTGAGGCCACGCTCGGTGTCGAGCTACCGGAGGCGGTCACGGCCTCGCTGCGGCGACACAACGGATCGACGGACGGGGGCTGGCCCACGGGCACGCTGTTGTCCTGTGACGGCATCCTGCAAGAAGTGAGTGTGTGGCGAGACCTCCTGACCAGCGGGGACTTTGACGATCTCAAGGACTTCGTTGCGGACGGCGAGGCGCTCAAGGCCGGCTGGTGGCAGATCGGTTGGGTCTCGCTCGATGCGGACGGCGGGGGAAACGGCGCGGTGCTGGACCTGTCACCGGGGCCTGGTGGAAGGATCGGCCAGGTCATCGACATGGACCACGAAGCAGGGCCGAGCGGGCCCATTGCGAGTGACTTCGTCGGATACCTGACAGGTGTGGCGGCTCGGTTGGACGACTTCTCAGTGATCGACGGACAGTACGTCGAGGAACGTTGAAGTGCTCTCCTCCCGGTCACCGTGTGGGGAACCGGTGGCGGGGAGCAGGTTGGTGGCGCGGGCGGGGCTCGTGCGGCTCACGACCAGCACGAGCACCCACGAACCCCGCGACACCAGCAGCCGCACCAGCGAAGACCAAGATGGTGGATCTTGAGTGAAGATCCGCCTGGACCCCGGTCAGTCGATGCCTTCGACGATGCGGAAGTCGCGCTCGATGCCGTCGGAGAGGGCGACCAGCGCCTCCTGGTAGGCCGCACTCTCGTGCGCCGCGACGGCCTGCTCGAAGCTGTCGAACTCGATCAGGACGGTGCGCTCGGCGATTCCGGCGTCGTGTGCCACGACCCGACCGCCACGGACGAAGGTCTGACCGCCCCCGGCCGCGACGGCGGGACCGGCCAGCTTGTTGTAGGCAGCCAGCTTCTCAGGGTCTGAAATGGTGCGGTAGACGCTGACCCAGTAGCCCTTGGGCATGGAACCTCCAGTGTTGGGATGAGTGCATCTGACGTACGGGTTGGTCTCGGGCGTGCGTCGGCGGCTGTCCCTTGTTGGTCTGCGGACCACCGCGAGTCGCCTTCGTGTCAGCCGAGCCGGGGAAGGCGGACGGCACGCGCGATTTCTGCAGCGCCGCCCAGGCGGATCAGGGTGCCGGACGCGCTGCGTTGTGTGTTGGCGATGATCGTGGACGGATGGCCGAGGTGATCGCCCATGTCGACCGCGATGCCGGTGGCGCCCTGATCCGCGAGATACGCGGCCAGACATGCGGTGCTGTTGGCGTTGGCGACATCCTCGGGGACGCCGATCGACGGGGCGAACATCCGGGCCGCCGCCCGACCGTCCGCATCGGGGATCGAGTAGGCGTAGCAGCCCAGCAGTCCGTAGCGGTCACAGGCATGGCGCAGCGCCGTGAAGTCCGGACGGAGTTCGGCCAGCGCGGTGCGCGATTGCACGGGTATCAGGAGCCGTGGCCGGCCGGGTGAGGCCACGCAGGCGCCGTCGGGAAGGGCTTCGCTCATCAGGCCGAGGGCGGTCGCGATCGCCCGGAGTTCGGGTTTTCCGGCGTCTCGCGGGCTGATCGGGCCCGGGTCGAAAGTGGCCGTCAGGTCGTCGTGTTCTCGCTTCGCCCAGCCTTCGAATACGCGACTTGTGGTGTGCAGCGTGGCCCGGTAGTCGGCGTCGCCGCTGTAGCGCAGAGCGAGCAGCGCCAGTGCGGCGACTGTGCCGTGACCGCAGGCGGGCAACTCGCCTTCGCCGGTGAAAAACCGGAGCCGATACGACGGTCGAGCCTGATCCTCGCCGTCCACCGCAGCGATGAAGACCGCGTGCGAGGTGCCTGTCGCAGCAGGGATGCGCCGTCGCTCGGCATCGGTGAAGGGCACGTCGTCGAGAACGGCGGTCGGACTGCCGCCCTGGCCCTGCCGCCGGCACGCGTCGACGATCGTCACCTCGGGCATGGCGCCGCGTCCATCGTGATCAGCATCGTCAGGTCGAGCGCGGGCGCGCTGTGCGTCAGGGCGCCGATCGAGATGAGGTCGACGCCGGCATCGGCGATGGCGCGAACCCGGTCCAGGGTGATGTTGCCGGAGGCCTCCAGGAGGATCTCCGAACCGCCGGAACGGCCGGCCCTCATGCGCATCACTTCTTCGATGTCGGCCACCTCCATGTTGTCGAGCATGAGCCAGCCGGCTCCCGCTTCCATGGCTTCGCGGGCTTGCGCGACGGTCTGCACTTCGACGTCGATCGGCACGCTCGTCCCGGAATCGGCCATTCCCTTCCAGACGGCATTGATCGCCGCGGTCACCCCGCCCGCCGCGGTGATGTGGTTCTCCTTCAGCAGGACCATCGCCGCCAGGGTGAGCCGGTGGTTGCTGCCGCCGCCCGCGGTGACGGCGTACTTGTCCAGCGCCCGCAGCCCCGGGGCGGTCTTGCGGGTGTCCAGGATCCGCGCCGGGGTTCCGTCCACGCCTTGGACGAAGCCGTCGGTGACCGTGGCGATGCCGCACAGGCGCTGCAGGAAGTTCAGCACTGTGCGCTCGGCGGTGATCAGGCTGCGAGCCGATCCGGTCAGCCGCACCAGGACGTCCCCGGCCCGCAGCCGCACGCCGTCCGCGACCAGAGTCTCGACCTCGACCTCGGCGTCGGTCTGGGCGAAGACCTCGGGGACCACGGGCAGTCCGGCGGCGACACCGGGCTGGCGGGTACTGATCTCGGCGGTGGCGATCAGGTCGGCCGGGACGCTCCACAAGGTGGTGATGTCGTCGGTGGCCCTGTCCTCCGCCAGGGCCGCGGCCACGCTGGCCCGCGCCGCCGACGCGGGGAAATCGGCGATCTTCATGGGTGGTTCCTCAGCTCTCAGAGATTGATCATCGGACCGACGAGGCTGTGGACGACCTCCTTGACGGCTTCCCCGAGCGTCGGGTGGGCATGGACGTTCCTGGCGATCTCGTGTGCTGTGAGATCCCACATCCGTGCCAGCGTCAGCTCGGGCAGGAACTCGGCGACCTCCGGCTCTCTGCGGCGACGTGGGCGATCGGACGGTTCTGGCAGCGGCCGACCAGACGGCGCCGGCCTTCAGGGGACAGCGGGGCATTGCGATGCGACATGCACGGGCCTTCTTGGCAGGGCGACGGCCGGTGTCGACGCGAAGGGCCTCCGCGTCGAAGCGGTCATCTCAGCCGTCGACGAGTACGCGAAGGAGTTCCTGGCCGGCCTGCCAGTCGCCAAGACCGCTGCCGGAGTTGATGTGGCCGTGGCTTCCGATGAAATGGCCTTGCGCCTGCCACGTATGCGCCAAGGAGGCGGACGTCGTCGGGTCGCAGTAGGGATCGTCGTCGCTGGCCACCATCAGGCTCCGGCACGGCAATGGGCGAGCGGACAGGTCCAAGAACGTAGGTGCGGCCTCACCTGGGAACGCCGGCCCCTGGGGATTCGGAGGAGCGACCAGGAACGCCGTGACCCCGTCGGGTCGCGCCCGGTCCAGCCAGTGCGCGGTTGCCCAGCAGCCGAGGCTGTGAGCCACCAACGCCACCTTGCCCTCACGCCGGGATGCGATCTCGTAGGCGTCCTGGATCGCGGCCACCCAGTCTGGCAGGTCCGGCCTGCTCCACGAGGCCGGAGCGATCCGGACCGCTGAGGACCCCCACCGCTTCTCCCACAAGCTCTGCCAGTGCCGCTCATTCGAAC
Organism: Streptomyces sp. NPDC055955; assembly: GCF_042270245.1. NCBI lineage: Bacteria > Bacillati > Actinomycetota > Actinomycetes > Kitasatosporales > Streptomycetaceae > Streptomyces > Streptomyces sp. NPDC055955. Next base: position 13,012 of record NZ_JBHJYS010000035.1, on the reverse strand, counting down.
CGTCGATCCCAGGGATGATGACGTACGCGACCATCGCCTACCCCCCTTCCAACCGTGGCCCCCACACATCGCGGGGCACTCTGGGGCGATTCTCGATGGGTGGGCGGCAACGATCGGGCTCAGCAAGCGATCTCAAAGAAAGTGGGGGTGACAACGATGGAATCACTCGACACGATCGACCGTGCCATCTTGGAACTGCTCCAGACTGACGGCCGGCTCACCGGAGCCGAGGTCGGACGCCGAGTCGGACTGTCCCAGCCGGCAGCCAGCGCCCGCATCCAACGCCTGGAGAAGAACGGGATCATCACCAGCTACCGCGCCGTCGTTGCCCCAGCCGCACTCGGACTGAACATCCATGCCATCGTCCGACTACGCACCACCCACGCGCAGCTGACCCAAGCCCTCACCCTTGCCGCCCAGATCCCCGAGATCGTCTCGACCCTCCGCGTGACCGGCGAGGACTGCCTGCTGTTCGACGTGCACTGCGCTCACGCCGAACGCCTTGAACAAGTCGTGGACTCCCTCGCCCGCTACGGACCGGTCACCACCGCCCTCGTACTGCGCAGCTACCCGCCCAAGGCGCTGCCAACAGCACCGTCAACAACGTCATGACCCGCAACACGTAGCCCTCGACGCGGGGCGCGAACCCGATCGCCTGGAACACCTTGTCAGCCTCGAGCACCTCGGTGGCACCGTCGCGGGTAACCGTGACCCGCACCTTGCCCGCCGTGCCGGTGCCGTCGACGGCGTCGACCCGGGTCAAAGTCACAATGGTGATCCCGAGCTTGCCGTACTGCTTGGCCAGCTCGGTGGACACCTCGGCGCCCTCGGCCGGCACCACGCGGTCCAGGTACTCGACGATGGTCACGTCCACGCCATAGGCGCGCAGCACGTAGGCGAACTCGACACCGATGGCCCCGCCGCCGACGATGACGACGCTCCCCGGCAACTCCGCGGAGAGGATTGCTCCTCATCGGTCACCACGCTGTCGCTGAGCCTGGTGCCGGGCAGAAGCCGGGTCGTGGCACCGGTGGCGATGGCGCAGTGGTCGAAGGTGAGCGTCTCCGATTCGCCGTCGGACCGCGCGACGCACAGTGTGTGGTCGTCGGCAAAGGTGCCCCAGCCGTCGTATTCGGCGATGCCGTTCTTCCGCATCAGATAGTGCACGCCCTTGGGCCCGGAGAAATAGTCGAGACCTGTGGATCGGCGTATCAGCGGCTTGAGTCTTAGAAGCACGCCAAGGACCCGATGTGGACGACCCGCCATCGAACTGGTGACGCTGCTCACTGTCAGTCGTCTGGGCATTCGGAATGTCCAGACGGGCTCAAGCGGTCGATGAGGAAAGCGAGGATCTCGTTCCTGGCCTTCAGAGTGGGATGTCCGTCCTCGTCGACGAGGTGGGCGGTGACGACGCTGTGGGGGGAGCCGACCACGTCACGGAAGAACGGGGGCGGATTGGTGTTGGCGGAACTGGCCGGAAGAACGCGGCCGTCGAAGGCGTCGCCGAGGAGTGCTTGGTAAGCGGCGAAGCGCTGGCCGGTGCACCAGCGGTCGTCGTCGAAGCGGTAGGCGAGAACTTTCAGTCCATCGCGCGCGATGCGCTCTCGGACCGCGCGTGCGTCCTCGCCGCTGATCTCGAGTGCGGCAGGGTCGTCCAGCGGCAGTGACGGATGGTTGACCACTGGCGCAATGACGGCCGGCTCAAGTGCCATGGTGAGTGCGAAGTTGCCGGTGAAGCACAGACCGATCGCACCGACTCCCGGACCGCCGCATTCGGCGTGGGCTTGGCGCGCGAGCCCACGTAGCCACGCGGTGACGGGGCTGGAGCCGCCCCCGGCGAACGCACGGAACTCGGCGCTGACGCAGGCGCGACGGACAACCTCTTGACCACCCTCGACCGTGGGATAGGCGCCGTCGGTGCCGAAGAGCGAGGGAACGTAGACGGTGAGGCCCGCATCCCGCACCCACCGTGCCAGCCGAAGGACGTCGGGGCTGATACCGGGCATCTCCGGCATCAACACGACGGCTGGTCCGGAACCCGAGGCGTACACCGTCTTCACCACCCCGTCCACGTCCACGAGTCGTCGGGAGAAGTCCTTGATCTCGTCGTTAAGGCGTCCGTTGGCTCTCATGCCGACAGCGTGAACTGGCCTGCCCGCACAAGGGATAGGCCAGATCGCCATGTAGAGGGGTAATCTCGCCAAAGGCGTGATGGTGAGGAGGCGAGCGTGAGCGCGCTGCGGGTCGGTGTCCTGGCCTATCCGGGCTGCTTCGCCTCCGAAGTGTTCGGCGTACCCGACCTATTGACGATGGCCACGCACGTCGCTGGCCCGGACCACGCCGGATACGAAGTGTCGGTCGTTTCGTCGCGACGTCATGTCACCGCATCGGGTGGTGCGGCACTGACTGTCTCCCCGCTACGCGAAGTCGACGTCCTTGTCGTGCCAGGGTTCGAGCTTCTGCCGGGCCTCGATGTGGACGCGAAGCTCACCTCCCTCGCCCCGGAAGTTGCCGCAATCCACTCACATACTGCCGCAGGCCATGTCGTCGTCTCGATCTGTGTCGGGGCGTTCCTGCTCGCCGAAGCCGGACTGCTCAAGGGGCGCCGGGCTACGACGTCATGGCTCTTCGCGGACGAACTGGCCCGACGCTGTCCTGACGCTGATGTCCGACCCGAACGTCTGGTCGTCACCGACAAGGGGGTGACGACGACGGCTGCCTTCAGTGCCATGTATGACTTCGCGCTGGAGCTGATCCGCCAGCACAGCGGTGCCGGCGTGGCGCGGGCGACCGCGCGTGTGGCGCTCGTCGACGATGCGCGATCGTCTCAGACCCCGTACGTCGACGTGCGACTTCTTCCACAGCCTGGAAACGAGTTCTCCCGCAGGGTCATGCGCTGGCTCGACCAGAACCTTGCCGCCCGATACGACCTCGCCGCGTTGTCGAACACATTCAATGTCAGCACTCGAACGCTGCTGCGGCGCTTCGCAGACGAGACCGGCCAGAGTCCGCTGCAGTACCTGCGATCGTCGCGCGTCCATCGCGCCCGACACCTCCTTGAGACCACGGACCGAACTGTCGCCAGCATCTCTACAGCGATCGGTTACAAAGACCCCGGCACCTTCGCTGTTCTCTTTGCCAAACACACCGGACGACGACCAAGCGACTACCGCGCAGCCTTCCGGCATGACGCCAACTGATGGCGCCTTCCCTGGGGGTGAGGTGTATTCATATGCGGAGAAATAGACAGACCTGCGGGTCGGTTGAGGTTGCTCAGGCTGCGTGAGCCTCGGGGCGTTCGACGAGGTGGCCGCGTTCGAAGCGGGCTCCGGCGCAGACGAGGGCGACGAGGTGGGGTGCATTCACGGCCCGCCAGCGGGCCTGGGCGGAATCGACGAGTTTGAAGACCATCGCGAGAGCGGCGGCCGCGCTGCCGACTTCCCGGGTGACCTTGGTCCGTAGCCGAACCGTCGAGAACGTCGACTCGAGCGGGTATGTCCTCCAGCGTGCTCAGTACCCGAATCGAGGAACTGTCCGGCGCCCGCCTGCTCGCCCTGAACGGTGATGGCTACCGCCTCACCCAGCTCGGCCAGGATCTTCAGTAGCGCACCTGGACGGCGTCGTCGAGGAAGAGGCTCGCCGCGGCGATGGGATCGGCGGGCCAGTCGATGTTCGCGATGGGCAACGTCGAGGTGCAGGGCACCAGTTCCGCACCGGCGGATGTGATCCGTCGGCCATGAGCGGGTCGTTGGCGTAGGTGACCCGGCGCCCTCGGGTCACCAGTTCACGGATGAGCGCGAAGATGGACTGGACATGGCTGACGATGGGGACGCCGGCCATGGCGATTGGGCACGGCGAGGGGCCTCTGGGCGATCACTCGTTTCCGGCGCAGGACAAGTGCGGGCGGTGTGGCGAGGACGCGGTGTCAAGGCCGGTCGATCTGCGCGGCGGCCTCCTCCAGGTCGGTGATGGTCCCTGACATGATCGTCCGTACATGGCTGGTGATGTGCTGCACGGGCCAGTCCCACCAGGCCACGGCGAGGAGCCGGGCGACGTCCGCGGCGTCGTAACGGGTGCGGATGAGCCGGGCGGGGTTGCCGCCGGCGATGGCGTAATCGGGGACGTCGCCGGTGACCACGGCGCCGGCGGCGATGATCGCGCCGTGGCCGATGCGCACACCGGGCATGACCGTGGCACCGTGACCGAACCACACGTCGTTGCCGACGACCGTGTCACCCCGGCCGGGCAGGTCGGTGATCAGGTCGAAGTCCTCCGCCCAGGAACCGCCCATGGTGGGGAAGGGGAAGGTGGAAGGACCGTCCATGCGGTGGTTGGCGCCGTTCATGATGAACCGGGTGTCCGTCCCCAGCGCGCAGTACTTGCCGATGACCAGCCGCTCGGGACCGTAGTGGTACAGGACGTTGCGCGTCTCGAACGCGGTCGGGTCGTCCGGGTCGTCGTAGTAGGAGAAGTCACCGACCTCGATCAACGGCGACTTCACCAACGGCTTGAGCAGAGCCACGCGCGGGTGTTCGGGCATCGGGTGGAGCACTGTGGGGTCAGCAGGGATGGGTGGCATCGGGGAGGCGGTTCCTCTCTAGTGGGATGGTGTCGCAGGTACGGCAGGAACGGGCCATGGGGTGATCTTGGTCTAGTTCGGGCTGGTCGCGGATGCCTCGCTCAAGGTGGTGGCCGCAGCAGGGTCGGTGGAACGCTGCGGGGCCGCGGAGTCTTGCGCGGGCGTGGACCTCGCCAGCCACAGTCCGGTGAACACGGCGGTGGCCAAAGTGACGGCACCGGCGGCGAGGAAGGCGCTGTTGAGGCCGGTCTCGAAGGAGGCGCCGCCGGATTGCCGGGCGCGGACGACGGCTCCGAGCAGCGCGACGCCGAGCACGGCACCGATCTGCCGGGTGGTGCTGCTGATGCCTGAGGCGAGGCCGCCTTCCTGCGGGCTGACTGCTTGGATGGCGGCTCCCGTCAGTGGGGACATCGTCAGGGCGAAGCCGGTGCCGACGAGTCCCAGCCGCCACCACACGTTCCCGTAACCGGTGTCGGCGTGCACCGTGCCGAGCGCAAGGAGCCCCAGGCCGGCCAGGACGAGGCCGGTGGTGACCACGATCCGGAAGCCGTACCGGGCAGCGAGCCGGCCCGCGTACGGGCTGACGATCACCATGGCGAGGGATACCGGCAGGGTCTGCAGGCCGGCGCGCAGGATCGAGCTGCCCTGGACGTACACGAAGAACTGGGAGAAGAAGAACGACGAGCCCATGAGCGCGAACCCCACCACGACCATCGCGGTGTTGGACACGCTGAACAGGCGCTGCCGGAACAGGCCCAGGGGCAGCATCGGTGCGGAGCGGCGCGCTTCGACGGCGACGAAGGCGGCGAGGAGGATCACCGCGGCGGCGAAGCTGCTCAAGATCACCGGCGAGGTCCAGCCGCGGGCACCGCCCTCGATGAGCCCGTAGGTCAGTGCCCCGACCGCCAGGACGGACAGCACCGTCCCAGGGACATCGATCGCGGGGGCGCCGGGATTGCGGGTCTCTTCGAGGCTGCGCAGACCGGCCACCAGCAGGATCACACCGATGGGCAGATTGACCAGGAAGATGGCGGGCCAGCCGAAGGCGTCCGTCAGTGCACCGCCGGCCACGGGCCCCGCGGCCAGGCCGATTCCGCTGAGTCCGGCCCACAGCCCGATCGCCTTGACCCGTTCCTGCGGTACGGGATGGGCGGCGGCGAGCAGGGCGAGCGAGGCAGGGCTCAGCGCGGCGGCCCCGATGCCCTGCAGCACCCGGCCGGTGACCAGCCAGCCGAGCGAAGGCGCGAGGCTGCACAGCACCGACGCGGCGGTGAACACCGCCACGCCGGTCAGGTACACCCGCTTGCGGCCGAACCGGTCGGCGAAGACTCCGCCGGACAGCAGCAGCATGGCGACCAGCAGTACGTACGCGTCGACGATCCATTGCAGACCGGTCAGTTGAGTGTGCAGCCGGTGCTGCATGTCGGGCAGTGCCGCCCCGACGATCGTGTTGTCGAGCAGGACCATGAACTGGCCCATGCAGGTCACCGTGAGCAGCACGGCTCGGTGTGAACGACTGCCTACGGCCGCAGGCGAAGCCGCCATGGGGACTCCTCTCGATCACCGGTCGCAGCCAGCCATGGACGGGTGCGATCGGTGATGCACCTGAACGATTTAACGCAGTCGGCGACTGCGTTAGGCGACTGTAAGAGACATCACCTCACAAACGCAAGCCATAACTGCGTTAAGGTGAGAGGTATGAACGAGAAGGAGCGGGCCCGGCGGCCCGGCGGGCGCAGCGCCCGCGTCGCTGCGCAGGTGCACCGGGCCGTCACCGAACTGATCAGCGAGCGCGGCTACGGCAACTTCACCGTCGGCGACGTGGCAGCCCACGCGGGCGTGGCTGACAGCAGCATCTACCGCCGATGGGGCAGCCTGGAGGCCCTGCTCAGCGATGTAGCGCTCACCAGCCTCAACGCGCGCTCGCCGATGCCCGACACCGGGAGCCTGTCCGGCGACCTGCGCACGTACGCGGCCCAAGTGGCCCGCGAGATCACCGGACCCGACGGCCCGGCGGTGCTGCACCTCGCCGTCGCTCTGGCCGGCACCGGGCAGCAAGGCGCACAGGCTCGCGAAAGCCTCCGCGCCGAACGCACCCGGCAATTGCAGTCCATGCTCGACCGCGCCCGCGAACGCGGCGAGGACGCACCCGACGCATTCGAGGTGCTGGACCATATCCTGGCCCCGATGTATATCCGCGTCTTGTTCGGCATGGGCCCGCTCACCCCGGACTACGTCGACGGGCTGGTCGACCGACTGCTGTGACCTCGCCCCGGCCCCCGGGATCAGCCCTCGGACGCGGCGCCAAGGCTCCGCGCTCGCCGACACCTGCCCGGCCAGCTCAGACAGCCGGCCCTTGGCTGGCTCACGCGGCCTGGCTGAATCCGTCGGCTGGCGGGCCGTCGCCGCGGATGGCTCGTGACTTCGTCCGCTCGCTGCTCTCTGCCTCAAGAGGCGGAGGCAGCCGTCCGGCCGGGCCCCCAGCCCCATGCTGAAGAGACCTGAAGCGGAAACTGAGGAGAGCACCGAATGGAGACATCCGACACCTCGCGTGCCATCGCTGCCGCGACTTCGATTGCCGCATCGCTCGACCTGCCGGCCGACGACGCCATCGTTCTCCACAACTCGAACAAACTGGCACTGCGGCTGACGCCGAGCGATGTCCTTGCCCGGGTCGCCCCTGCGGGACAGGAAGTTGCACAGTTCGAAGTCGAACTCGCTCAACGGCTCGCCGAATTCGGATCCCCGGTGGGCCTCCCGGAGCCTCGGGTTGACCCGCGTGTGTACACGCGCGACGGCTTCGCCGTGACGCTGTGGACCTACTACGAGCCCGTGACGCCTCACGTCTCACACGTCGACTTCGCCGAGGCGCTGAAGCGACTGCACGCCGGCATGCGCAAGGTCGATGTGCCAAGCCCGAGCTTCATGGACCGGATCACGCAGGCGCAAGAAGTCGTTGCCAGCCTGGATCTCTCGCCGGAGCTGGCCGACGCAGACCGCGTGCTCCTCAGCGGCAGGCTGGGAAACTTGCGACGGGCGATCGAGGACCGCGGCGCCGTCGAGCAGTTGCTCCACGGCGAGCCGCATCCAGGCAATGTGCTCAGCACCAAGAAGGGCCCGTTGTTCATCGACCTGGAGACGTGCTGCCGTGGTCCCGTCGAGTTCGACCTCGCCCACGCTCCCGAGGAGGCCTGCAAGCACTACCCGAACATCGACCAAGGGCTGCTCGATGACTGCCGACAGCTCGTCCTCGCGATGCTCGCAGCATGGCGCTGGGAGCTGGGCGACCACTTCCCGAACGGGAAGCGATTCGGAGAAGAGTTCCTTCGCTTGCTGCGAGAAGGTCCACCCTGGCCGACCTTCGACACGGTGACCAGGCGGCTGGGCGGCGGCCGCTAGAAGTCACCAGTGGGGCACGACCTGGATCACCGCCATCGTCCGAGCCGTCATCGTTCGTGAACACGCCAGCTGGGGAAGAGGGAGAAGGCTCAGTGGCTCAGACTTCTGGCGGGATTGCCCGCATCTGATCCGTAGCTCTATGTCGAGAACCCCGTGAGGGCCAGCACCACCATGCCCAGAATCGCCGCCAGCCTGACCTCCCCGTTTCATCACGCCGGTCCCTACGCACAACACGACAACGCCACGCACCCGCCGTAACCTCTGCGGCAAGGGCCGCATCTTTGAACGACGATGCTCAGACAAGCCGCGTCGCAGGCCCCGGCGCCTGTGTGGGGCGTTGCCATGTTGGCGTCGGCTTGGACCGCGGCCAAGATCTGTTCTCAAACACGGTCGGGCGACCAGCGGCGATGCCTTTCGTAGACGTGCTTCCAGCGGACTGTCGCAACGACGACGGCACGGCAGGGCATGCCTCACGGCGCGCTGTCACCGTCGGGGTCGAAGGCGCCGGGCGTGGCTGCCAGGACGAACTGGACGCTCCCGTCGCAGACGACGAGCGAGTAGGTGATCCCGCGAGCGAGCTGTCCGCCCGCCCGTTGGTGCTCGACGTGGTCTTGGATCCACGCGCGCACCGGTCGAGCCAGTTCGTCATCGAGTTGATCGGCAACGTGTCCGGCTCGCCATCCGATCCAGGCCAGGGCCTGCTCAAGTGTCGAACAGGCCTGCCCGCCCAGCCAGAGCATGCGGCCGTCACAAAGGTGAGCGGCAGCATCGCACCAGAAGGAACCGCGCACAGGCGCTTGGTGAGGTTGCCCGTCATGGATCTTCTGCGGTGGGGCCTGGTCCAGGACCATGGGCAGGTCCGCCCCTGGCGCGCGGAGGGCAGGTGTCTGGGCACCTTTCCTCCCTGTCACAGTGCGCCTTCGGTCTGCTCAGGAAGAGTGACCGCAGCCTCAACTTGGGTCCCGTCGGCAAGCGGTGTGGACTCCCATCGGGTGGCCAGGGCCTCGACGAGAGCCAGACCTCGTCCGTGTTCTTCCTCAGGCCGCGCCTGTCGTGCGACGGGTTTGCCGACCAGTCCCTGGTCGGTGACGGTCACGATGGCCTCGGTGGCGGTGACGGACACAGTGATCTCGATGGTCCGACTCGCTGTGTGGACCACGGCGTTGGTGACGAGCTCACTGACGACGAGCCGCAGAGCCTCGACGATGTCGTCGTCGATCTGCCACTCCCGCAAAGCATCGACCGTATGCGCGCGGGCGTCGGCCACGCTGGAACGCGACGCCCCGGGCAAGGCCACCCTGCGCCGGCGCGGAGGGCAAGTGCCGGCTGTGGGGTGAGCGGGCGTGCCTTGCGCAGGGACCGGATCAAGGTCACGGCCCGGGACTTGCGCAGTCGTGTCGCAGCGCGCAGGAGGAGTCGGTTTCATGTGAGGCGCGTCCCTCCCGAGCGAGTCGGGAGCACGGGGGCTAGCCAAGGCGACGCCAGCGTGACCAGCGCGGTAGTGATGGCCTCACACAGCGCGTCGCTGTCGGTGGTGGCCGGCCTCTCCCGGCCGGGGGCGCAGATCCACGTGCGACCGCCCGCGTGACGGCGGCTGGCGACCGTGAACTCCGGTGCAGGGCACCGCATCACGGCGCCCTCAACGCACTGTGTGCCCGGCAGCGCAGGCCAAGTAGCCCCCGTGCCCGCCGCGACGACGATCTCGACCGTGGAGCGGGCGCGGTTGGCCAGGATCGGCCCCAACGGTGTTCCGCTCGCCTCGAGAACAGCCAGAGCCGCAACAGCCACGGTGCCGCTGACGCGTAACACCTCCACACCGGTGATGCGGACAGTGCCGCAGCGGCCCCACCGCCAGGCCCGTTGGAGCCCCTCCCCCGGTTCGGCGCCAGGCGTCCAGCTCTCGGCCCTGCCGTAGGCGGGCATCACCGCGTACCCCGGACAGAGCGAGGGCAGTTGGGACAGACCCGCACCGCGTAGCCGAGTAACCCGCGCAGCCTGACGTAGGCGAATCGACCGGACTTCAGGTTCTTCGAACTCCCGCAGCCCGCACAGGCGTTGCCTCGAATCCTTTCCCAGACCTCGGCCGGCGTGCTCAGGCCGTCATGCTCGCGGGCGCGAACGTCGCCTGGCGTACCTGGTTTGTTGGGCTGCTGGCCCGTGACTTGCGCGGACGGTGACATGAACCTCTCCCGATCGTCTGCGGCCTTGGTCGACTTAGTGCGACCGAGCCGCTACCTGACGTGTCCAACTGCCTCTACAGTGACGGTATGCGCACTCGCTGCGCAAGTGCGCAGCAAGTTCTCGGCAAGTTCGCATGTGCGTGAGGAATATTCAGCTCGAGGAGACGGCTCATGGGTGCAGCTCATAGGGGTAGTGCGGCAGACTGTGCGCAAGAAAGTGCGCAAGTTCAGCGGCGGCGAAAGGGGCGGCGACGTATGACTCCGCAACAGTCAGCGACGGCTAAGCGCCGGTCGCTCGGCGCAGAGATCAAACGGTTGCGCAAGGCGCGCGGGCTGAAGGCGTCGGACCTTGCAGACCGGTTGAAGTGCAGCGAAACCCGCATCAGCCGACTGGAGACAGGTACGGGGCGCGTGCGTCTCCTTGAAAAGGAGGTACTGGCGCTCTGCTCGCTGCTCGGCATCGAGGATGAGCAGCAAGTGCAGACGCTGCTCGACCTTGCCTCCGAGCCGGAGCAGTCCTCGGCCTGGTGGGACAGCTTCCGCGGCGTGCTGCCGAGCGGTCTCGGCGCGCTCCTAGCCTTTGAGACGGACGCCCTGTCGGAGCGCGCTTGGGAATCCAGCCTGATCCATGGGCTGCTGCAGACCGCAGACTATGCGCACGCCATCTTGTCGGCGTGGCCGGACAACCGGCCAATCGATGTCGACGATCTCGTGAGCGTACGGATGCGCCGGGCTGAACTCCTCACGGCGGAAGACCGGCCGCCCCTGAACTTCTGGGCGATCCTGGATGAAACAGTGATCCGCCGGACCATCGGCAGCGAGACCGTGATGCGGGAGCAGATCCGACATCTACTCAAGACGGCGGACCTCCCAAACGTGACCCTCCAGATCATGCCGATGAACAAGGGAGCTCACCCCGGCCTCGGAGGTGCCTTCTCCATCCTCGACTTCGAAGAAGCCGCTCCCGTGGTCTACGTCGACAGCCCAGCAGGAAACCTCTACCTCAACAAGCGGCACGACCTCAGGAAGTTCTCGGCGTCTTTCGACCTGTTGCGAGCACGGGCACTTGATCCCGACGATTCAGCCGCGCTGCTCAGAGACGCCGCAAAGGAGAAACCATGAACAACAGTTCTGAACCCGACTACCTGCAGGGCCTCGACTGGTTTAAGGCCTCGGCGTCCTCCGGAAGCGGCGGCTGCATAGAGGTGGCCTTCACCCGTGACGGCAGGGTTGCCCTCCGAGACAGCGAAGACCTGGACAATCCCCCATTCGTGGTCAGTGAGCACGTGTGGCGGTGCTTCCTCGACGGCGCGGGCAAGGGCGAGTTCGACATCAAGTCCTGAGTGCGGCAACTCCGTACGGGTGCTAGATGCATTGGGCCGGTCTCCTTGGCGAAGACTCGCCCCCGACGTCCGGAAAACCTGGCGCCCCAGGGGGACCGCTTGACTATGGTCGCCGGGGGGGAGACGCGTGTCCTGGCCATCTGTGATCATTCTTGTCCCCGCGGAGCGACGTCCGGCGCTTGAAGGGCGAATCCGGTCCCTTGAGCTCGTGCCGGATCCCGTGACGGGCGACGAACGGCTGCACCAGCACGGGTACTCGTACTACATCGACCTCTCGGGCGGGATCCTGGCGGACTACGAGCCGGAGGAGCTCGAGCAGGTAAGGACCCGGATCGGCGAACCGTACGCTGTTTACGTGTCGTGCCAGTCCATGGACGCGGCCCGGGCCTTCCTCCGTGACGTCCTGTCTGGTGTGGACGGTCTTGTCGACACCAACCACCACGAGATCCTGCAGGCTAGCGACTTCCTCACGCTGGTGGACCGTTACCACGGTTGGGACTGGCGTCGCCAACCGAGCACAGACCTCCAGTAGACCGGCCAACGTCGGCGTCCTGTCAACTGCGGGTCCAGATGGGGACGGTGGCCAGGTGCAGTGCGACCTGGTGGGCAAGCAAGCTTGTCCGTCCGCATTGCAAGGACCCGCCACTGCTTGATCCGAGCGATGCACCGTTCGACGGCATTGCGCTCTTTGTATGTCTCAGCGTCGAAGCCGGGCGGGGTCTGGCGCGGCCTCGACGCAGACGGTGGCCGATCTGGTCGGCGGACTGCGGGATAACCGTCGCCGAAGGTGCCCACGGATCGAGCGGTGGTGGAGCCAACCGAGTCGTTCCAGTAGATCTCACGTGATGTGTTGGCCTCGGCCTGGATCCGCTGCAGCAGCCGTCCCCGTGTTCCGTCGGCCGACCACAGCCGGCGGCGTTCGTAGACCGACTTCCATGGCCGGAACCGTTCGGGCAGGTCATGCAACTGCACCTCGGTCCGCACCCGATGAAGAGTCTCCCCACGGGGCCGCGACCTCACCATCCAGGACCGAAGCGCCGCCCAACAACGGCGCGGCACGTCGTGCATGGCGCCGCCCTCCCCTCGGCAGGCGTGCGCAGACCAGCCACACTGGTTGGTGAAGCTGTGTTGCACGCACACGGCGAACTCGCGGACCCAAGCGCTGCGCAAATCACCGTGGGTGACGCCATGTTCGCGGCGCCTTTGAGTTCGGCATGGCCACATGAGCGCACCTTCATCGCCCCTGCCAACGAGGCCGAGAGGGTGGTTATACGGACAGCACAGCGGGCTCTCACGGTCAACATGACGGAGCAATGGACGACGCCACCAGGAGCGCCATGCGCGGCGTACAGCAGCAGGGCTGTGCCCCCTACGCCGATCACCTGATCCTGTTCCGGGGCAGGAGGCCCGGGGGGTTAGTACTGCAACGGTCTTTGGCGTGACTGGTTGCCAGGGTGGTCGTTGCTCTGGCTATGGGTGGGGTGTTGGGTGATGTGAGGACGTGGGCGTCG
>NZ_JBHJYS010000034.1:0-84378 GCF_042270245.1 Streptomyces sp. NPDC055955 | reverse complement strand
GCGGCGTTGCCGAAGAGCCCTGGTAGCTCCGCTACAAGGACTCTCCGGCGCCTTGCGATCGCACGCACCAGACGCCGCCGGGCCCGCCCCTCGGGCGGACGACGGGAATTTGACGACAGGCCCTAGGGCCTCAGGCCTGTGGGCCGGCTGGTTCCACCGCTGGGCTGACCAGGCCGCACTGGTAGGCCATGACGACGAGCTGGGCCCGGTCGCGCGCCGCCAGCTTGCTCATGGCCCGGTTGACGTGCGTCTTGGCGGTCAGCGGGCTTACGAACAAACGTTCGGCAATTTCTTCGTTCGACAGACCCAGCGCCACCAGGCACATCACATCCCGCTCCCGCGGAGTCAGGTATTCCAGGCGCTCCTCCACGACGGACGGGTACAGCTCGGGCTGCGCCAGGAAGCGGGCGATCAGCGCGCGGGTCGCCACGGGGGAGAGCAGCGCCTCGCCGGCGGCCACCGTGCGGACGGCGTCGAGCAGGACGTCCGGACGTACCCCCTTGCCGAGAAAGCCGCTCGCCCCCGCCCGCAGCGCCTCGGCGACGTGCTCGTCGTCCTCGAAGGTGGTGAGGATCAGGACCTTCACTCCGGCGAGGTCCTCGGACTCGCTGATCAGGCGCGTGGCGTCGAGGCCGTCCATCTCGGGCATCCGGATGTCCATGAGGACGACGTCGGGATGCAGCGAGTCGGCGAGGTCGACAGCCTCCCTGCCGTTGGCGGCCTCACCCACCGTCTCCATGTCGTCCGCGGAATCGAACAACATTTTGAAAGTGCCCCGTAGCAGAGCCTGGTCATCGGCGAGAAGAACACGGATCGTCACACTCGTCCTTCCTCGGTGGTGCCCTTCGGCATGGTCGGCCCATCGGCATCCGCCGCTGCCGAGTCCTCTGCGGTGCCGGACAGCAGCGGCAGCTCGGCGGTCACGGTGAACCCGCCTTCCGCGCGCGGTCCCGCCTGCACCCTGCCTCCGACTGTGCTGGCCCGTTCACGCATCCCGATCAGCCCGTGGCCGCTTCCCGGGTCGGAGCGGGCGGGCTGCGACGGACCGTCGTCCTCCACGGTGATCGTCAGCCGGTTCGGGAGGTAGGACAGATCCAGTCGTGCCTGGTCCACGCCCGAGTGCTTGCGCACATTGGTCAGGGCCTCCTGGACGATGCGGTACGCCGCCAGGTCGGCCGCCGGCGCCAGCGGCTTGGGCTCGCCGCTGAGCGTCTGTTTGACAGCGAGCCCAGCACGTTCGAAGGACGCCAGAAGGTCAGGTACCTGGCTCATGCCCGGCGTCGGATCGCGCGGCGCGGCTGTCTCGTCCGGCTGGCGCAGCAGACTCACGGTCACCCGCAGCTCGTCGAGCGCGGACTGGCTCACGTCGCGGATGCCCTCCAGCGCGGTGAGTACGTGCTCGGGCCGTTGCTCGACAAGATGGACGGCCACGCCGGCCTGGGCGTTGATCAGGGCGATGTGATGGGTGACGACGTCGTGCAACTCACGTGCGATCCGCATCCGTTCGGCCGCCACCCGCTGGCGGGCTTCCTGTTCGCGGGTGCGTTCCGCGTGCTCCGCCCGTTCCTCCACGGCCGCCACATAGGCTCTGCGGGATCGCACGCCGTCCCCGACCGCCGCAGGCAGAGCCGTCCAGGCCAGCATGGCCGCGTTGTCCGGGGAGAGCAGAGTTCGTGGGTCGGTCGCCGTGGCCGCGCCGACGAGCACGGTCGCCGTCAGGCCCGCTGTCGTCCAGGTGGTACGCCGGTCGGTGCACGCGGCGACGGTGTAGACGGACACGATGACCGAGCTCGTCCCCAGCGGACCTTCGCGGAACCCGAGCGCCTGAAGGATCACTGCGCAGACGATGGCCACGGCGAGTACGCCGAAGGGGTGGCGGCGCCGCCACACCAGCGCGAAGCAGCTGGTCCCGACGAGCACCACGGCCTGCCATCGGATGGAGATCCGGTGTTCCTCATGAATGATCGAGACCGCCACCATCGACAGCGGAAAGAGCACGGCCGCCAGCAAGACGTCCATGACGCGAGTCCGACCCTGCGCTCCCGGACGTTTAACGGTCATCACTGCCATGTCCCCAACCTAGGGCTGGTGGCCGAACCGGGCACCGCGAGCGCAGCGTCGTCACCGCGGACACCTCCGGCTCAGTCGTCCCCGGCCAGTTGGAAGGCGGGGGCCAGGAACGTCTTCGCGCCGGGGGCGCTCGGAATCCGCATCAGCGCACGGGCCTGCGTGCCGAGGACTTTCATCTGCCGCTCGGCCTGGCGCAGTTCTTCGGGATGGCCGTCGAACACGCGGTTGAGCGTTCTGAGCATCTCGGTGTACGCGCGGTCGCACCGTTCGGACGCTTCGCGTGCTGCCGAGCCCTTCTCCAGCCGCTGGGTGTCGGGGTTGTCGACCAGGCGGTACACCTCGCGCGGATCGAAGGGGATTTCCGGCCCGTCGAACGACCAGTAGCCGTGCGTCTTGACCAGCCGGCGCCCTTGCACGATCTCCCAGAACCGGTAGTAGTGCGCCAGCTCATCCGCGCCTGCCTCGGCCTCGGTGGCCGGTGGCGGCGCCTCGGCCGCCGATGGGTGGGCAGCGGCCGGCGCGGAGGACGACACCCCTGCGCCGGCCGCGAGCACCCCCGAAACGGCGGCGGTGGCCGCCAGTTGCAGAGCGGTACGTCGGTCGGGCCCGCCGACGGCCCCGTCCTGTTCGGTGCTGGTCATGACGCCCTTCCCGGGAGCGGGCCTACGGTCGGGTCCTGGGCGTGTCCCTCGCCCTGGTCGATGATCTCCAGGATGGCCCAGAGCGCTGTCTGCAGATTGGTCACCCGGTACAGCCGTCCGGGAGCGTGCGGCCAGCTGACCTGCCTGCGTGGGTCGCCGCTGAACAGATTCTTCTCACGTTCGTCGAGGTCGGTCAGGACCTGTGCGATGCGCTGGTAGAACCCGCCGATGGTGGCCTCGTCGTAGTCGGCCAGGGCAAAGAACCTCCTGGGGGCGTCGAGGGCCTCTTCGGTGAGGTTCTGGATGTTCCCGCATGCGTCCAGCTGAGGGTCGTAGCCGGCGATGGAATGGAGTTCCCTCTGCCCGGCCGGGGCGAGGGGGGCCTCGGGCAGCTCGACGCCCATGAAGACCTGGCGTACCCGTTCGATCGAGCAGGCGCCGAGTGAGATCTCCAGGTCGGGCATGACCCCGCCGGGCAGCGGCCCCGGGTAGACGGGAACCAAGTCCGGGTCGTCGAACCTGGGGGTGAGACCGACCGCGTTCATGATGTTTCCGATGAGCGCCAGGTGCAGCATCTCCTGCATGACGACGCTGCGGATGATGCCCTCGACCTCTCGGTTCTTTCCGTCCTTGAGGGAGTACATCGCCGTGAGATAGGGGGGAATGGTGGCGTGTTCGACGGCGAGGGCTGTTCGGAGGAGCGAGTGCAGCTCTGCCCGGTCGGGCGCCGTCGCGGTAGCCCGGGCGAAGGCGTGTTCCCCGGCCTCGGGCGTGCTGATGGGAATGGCATCTGTCGCGTTCATACGTCCCTTTTGATCGCGTCGCTCTGACGCTGCACGATCGCACGGTGGCAACGCGCAGACGGGCAATGCGGGTGCTCAGTACCGCACCCAGGGGAGCCGGGCGGGCAAATGGAGTAACGCGGAAGCCGTCTGCGGGCCTACGGGTGCGACCGCCTTGCCCGTGACCCGTCCCAGCGCGTCCCGGACGGCCGGTCGCGCCCTGATCGGGAGGTGATCCGTGCGGTCGCACCGCCCCGCGGTTGCCGTTTTCGCCGCCCGCCACCACCGTGGAAGGCGCCGTGTCCTCCCGGCTCCAGCACAAGGGGGCAGTACATGACCGAGGCCCTTCCCAGCACGGACGGGTACAGCGCCGACGGACCTGCGGGTCTCCCGCCACGTCCGGTGGACGAACGTGGCGAGGCCGTGGCCGACCTGCGGCGCATCGGGATCGACCCGGATTACTGGTATCCCGTGGCCGTGTCGCGTGCTGTGCGCAAGGAACGCACTTTCGCCGCCGTTTTCGCAGGCCAGCGGATCGTGCTTTACCGCGGTCGGACCGGGGGTGTCCACGCGCTGGAGGACCGGTGCGCGCACCGCCAGGTGCCGCTGAGTCTCGGCGTCGTGGAGGGGGACACCCTGCGCTGCTGCTACCACGCCTGGGCCTACCGCGGAAACGGCCGCATCTCGCAGATCCCCTACCTGCCCAAGGGATGCGAGCGGCCGCCGCGCGGCGTGCGGTCGTATCCGGTCCGCGAGGCGTTCGGCCTGGTGTTCGTCTTCCCCGGCGATCCCGAGAAGGCCGAGTCGGCGCCGTTCCCGGTGCTGCCGGAGTTCGGCGCGGCCACGCACCGGACCATGACCTTCTCCCGCACCGTCAACTGCCACTACTCGTTCATGCACGAGAACCTGCTGGACATGAACCACCAGTTCCTGCACCGCAGCGTGCTGGGCAGAATTCAGCCCAAGCTGCTGGGCTACGAGACCGGCCGGCAGTTCGTCGAGGCCCGGTACCTCTTCGTCCCCGCCGGGGGCAGGAAGGACCGCGGCGCCGGACTGCTGTCGGCCGAGGGCCTCGGTGGGCGGCAGACACCCGACGAGATCACCATCCGCACCCAGTACCCGTACCAGACCCTGCAAGCGGTCCCCGACGGCGCCGGACTCCCGTCGTTCTCTCTCTGGGCGGCCTACGTGCCGCAGGACGCCCAGCAGCGCGTCAACCACGCCTACGGCCTGCTCATGATCGCGAAGCCACCGGTCCCGGGGGTGCTCCAGCTCGCCTGGCCGCTCATCCGCCGCTTCACCGAACGGGTCTTCGCCCAGGACCGCATGGCGGTCGAGGCCGAGCAGCGCGCCTGGGACGAACAGGGCGAGGACCGCAACCACGAAGTGTTCCCGCTGATCCTGGACGTGCGGCACATGCTGCGGACGAACGGCGTGCCGCTCGACCCCGAGACCGCCGGTGACGCCGGGCAGCAGGGCGCCCGGCCGGACACCGACGGCCACGACAAGGACTCGCGGAACGCGAACTGACCGTCGCCGGTCGGGAGCTGACGATCAGGTGGGGAGGGCCGTGCTGCGGGTCTCCGGGGCGAGGCGTACCAGCAGCATGCCGATGGCGAAGACGGCCGCGGTCAGGGTGAGAGGGAGGGTGAGGGAGCCGGTGGCGTGGATGCCGTAGCCGATGAGGAAGGTGCCGCCCGCGGCGACCCAGCGCGAGAAGGTCGTGGTGAAGGCGAAGGCGGTCGCCCTCATGCGCGTCGGGTACTGCTCCGGCAGCCAGATGGTGAAGACCGCGAAGCTCGCGCCGCCCAGGCCGAGTACCGGCAGGAAGGCGAAGAGCAGGGCGATCGAGTGGTGGGGGTAGGCCCAGCCGTAGGCGCCGACGATTCCGACGATCATCAGCGCGAACAGTGAGGCGAGCGCCCCGCGCCGCCCCAAGCGTGCCGCGAGGCGGGGCACCCCGAAGCAGCCCAGGATCGTGAAGGCGGCCACCGTCATGGACGACAGGCTGGCCAGGCGCACCGTGGCGGTATGGCTGTGACCGGCCTCCTGCGACAGGGCGGTGACGGCTGTGGGCACGTAGGTGGAGCCCGCCCACAGGCCGATGACGCAGACCACCAGGAGCAGCAGATTACCCACGGTGCGTGCGCGGTAGGGCGGGGAGAGAACCTCGACGACAGGTTGCCAGAAGGACCGCTCCTGCCGGGCGGAGGTCTCTTCCTGCCAGCGCTCCGGCTCGGGGGTGGTGCGCCGGATGAGGAAGACGGCCAGTGCCGGGAGACCGCCCACGAAGAACATGCCGCGCCAGCCGAGTTCAGGTCCGGCGAGCAGGTAGATGACGGAGATGGCGAGGACACCGAAGTAGGCGGCGGAGTGCATCAGGCCGCCGAATCGCGCCCGTACCCGCTCCGGTATCACTTCGGAGAGGAGGGTGCCGGCCATGGCCCATTCGCCGCCGACGCCGACGGCCGCCAGGAAGCGGAACGTATTCCATTCCCACAGGTGGGTGGCGGTGCCGGCCAGGGCGGTGAAGACCCCGTACATGAGGATGGAGGCCATCATCGCGGGCTTGCGGCCGAAGCGGTCGGCGATGGGTCCCCAGATGAAGGCGCATCCCCAGCCGAGCAGGAACACGGCGGCACTGACCTGTCCGTGCCAGCCGATGTTGTCGGGCGTGACGGAAATATTGCTCGCGGGGAGCAGCGCGGTCAGGGCGGGGGCCAGCACGAGGCCGGGGATGGTCCAGCTAAAGCCGTCCATGGCCCAACCGCCGAACGAGCCCCAGAAGGCGTGCCGTTGGGGACCGGTCAGCCGCGTGGGGGTGGGGGTGGGGGTTCCGGTGGTTGCGGTGGACTGCTCGTTGATCGTCACGGATACCTCGATTCGGCTCAGGAGGTGACGACATGGGGGGATGTCGGCAGGGAGGACTGGGGTGTTGACCGAGGGCGTGCGGCGGCCTGCCTCTCGGGAGCAGAAATTGGATGGACCACTGGGCCTCTAGGCCTGCGCTAGAGTGTCGGCAGCGTCTGATGTGCTGTCAAGGGTGATCCACAGCAAGAATGTTGGGGGAAGGGACGGATAGCCCGTTGTCCGAGTCACTGCGTCCGGTTCCCCGGCCTCGTCTGTACGAGCAGGTCGTCGAGCGCCTGCGCGAATACGTCCAGGCGGAAAGCCTCCAGGCGGGCGACCGGCTGCCCCCTGAACGCGACCTCGCCGAACGCCTCGCGGTGAGCCGGACCTCGGTGCGACAGGCCATCGTGGCCCTGGAAGTACAGGGCCTCGTCGAAGTGCGCCACGGTGGCGGTACCTTCCTGCTCCGCGACCGCCTTGACGCCGAACCCCTTCAAGCCATGGTGGAACGACGCCGTCGGCTCCCCGACGTCCTGGACGCCCGGGACGCGCTGGAGACCAAACTCGCGGCCCTCGCGGCCGAACGCCGCACGGACGAGGACCTGCAGGAGATCGACGCAGCGCTCGAGGCCATGGCCGGCGCCGTCCGGCGCGGGGAGCTGTGCGTCGCCGAGGACCAGCGCTTCCACGCCGCCGTCACCGCGGCGGCGCACAGCCCCCTTCTCGCCGAGTTCATGGCGGAGATCGCCGAGCCCATCGCGGAGAGCCGCAACGAGTCACTGCGCCAGCCCGACCGCCCCGCCCAGTCACTGCACCAGCACCAACGCGTCGCCGACGCCGTTCGGGCCGGTTCCCCCGAAGACGCGGCCCTGGCCATGCACACCCACGTCGACAGCGTCGGCAAGGTCAAACTTCTCCACTGGCGACCCGAGGGGGAGTGACCGTCCCACAGCCGCTCCCCTCCAGCCGCTTCCTCTCCGCGCGCTACGCCCCGCCCGCCTCCGTCAGAACCGCCGAGACTGCTGTGACGCCGGGCGCGGCCGTGAGGAGTGTTCCGAGTCTCGTCCGCTCCGCGTTCTCGCCGGTGGCTTCCGTGCCGACGAGCAGGACCTGCCACGGCGCACGGGTGTCGTCGGCCTCGACCGTGACGACGTCACCGTCGCGCCGCATGCGGAACGTGGCACCCGCGAAACCGTCCACGGCGGGGATCCGAGCCACTCTCGTCGTGCCGTCCGCCGGGCTGTGGACGCGCAGCGTCACCCCGTGTGCCCAGTCGTAGACGGCGCTGTCGTCGCTCTCCCCGAACGGGATCACCGAGCCGGGGCGGGCCAGCAGTGGCAGGCTGTCGAAGCCGTACCGCTCGCGTCGCCACCCCGGCCCTTCGACCCGCTCGCCCGACAGCAGATGGGTCCAGGTCCCGTCGGGCACGTAGTACTCGACGCTTCCGTCAGCCACGAAGACCGGCGCGACGAGCAGGTCGTCGCCGAGCATGTACTGCCGATCCAGGGTGTGGCACGCCGGGTCCTCGGGGAACTCCAGGAGCATGGCGCGCATCACGGGTGTACCCCGCTCCCGCGCCTGCTGGGCCGCGCGGAAGAGATACGGCATGAGGCGGTGCTTGAGCCTGGTGAAGTCGCGGGTGACCGCCACGGCCTCTTCGTCGAAGTCCCACGGCACACGGTAGGACCTGCTGCCGTGCAGCCTGCTGTGCGAGGACAACAGACCGAACTGCACCCACCGCTTGAAGACTTCGGGTGTCGGCGTGCCCTCGAAGCCGCCGATGTCATGGCTCCAGAAGCCGAAACCGGACAGGCCGAGCGAGAGGCCGCCGCGCAGCGACTCGGCCATCGCCCCGAAGTGGGACTCGCAGTCGCCGCCCCAGTGCACCGGCAACCGCTGCCCGCCCGCGGTCGCCGACCGCGCGAAGAGCACGGCCTCGCCGGCGCCCCGCGCCTCGCTCAGCACCTCGAAGACGGTCTCGTTGTAGAGCTGCGTGTAGTAGTTGTGCATGCGCTCCGGGTGGGACCCGTCGTGCCACACCACGTCCGTCGGAATGCGCTCGCCGAAGTCGGTCTTGAAACAGTCCACACCCTGCGCGACCAGCCCGCGCAACTTGCCCGCGTACCACTCCCGCGCCTCAGGGTTGGTGAAGTCGACCAGCGCCATGCCCGCCTGCCACAGGTCCCACTGCCACACGTCGCCGTCGGCCTTGCGGACCAGGTAGCCGTGACGCCTGGCCTCGGCGAACAGCGGGGACTTCTGGCCGATGTACGGGTTGATCCACACCGAGACGCGCAACCTCTGCTCGTCCTTGAGGCGGCGCAGCATGCCTTCCGGGTCCGGGAAGACGTCCGGGTCCCAGGTGAAGTCGCACCACTGGTACTCGCGCATCCAGAAGCAGTCGAAGTGGAAGACACCCAGCGGGATGCCGCGCTCCGACATGCCCCGTACGAACCGGTTGACCGTCTCCTCGTCGTACGACGTGGTGAAGGACGTGGACAGCCACAGCCCGAACGACCAGGCGGGCGGCAGCGCCGGGCGGCCGGTCAGGGCGGTGTAGCGGTCCAGGACGTCCTTGGGCGTCGGGCCGTGGACGACGTAGTACTCCAGCGACTGGTCCTCGACGCTGAACTGCACCTGCCCCACGGCCTCGGACCCGATCTCGTACGAGACACGGCCGGGGTGGTTGACGAAGACGCCGTAGCCCCGGTTGGTGAGATGGAAGGGAATGTTCTTGTACGCCTGCTCGCTGGCCGTGCCGCCGTCGGCCTGCCAGAGGTCCACGCTCTGGCCGTTCCTGGTGAACGGGGTGAAGCGCTCGCCGAGCCCGTAGACCAGTTCGCCGACGCCCAGGGACAGTTGGGCCAGTGAGTGGTGGCCGCCGTCGCCGGTGAGGGCGAAGCCGGTGCCGCGGGACCCGGCGGACGTCAGGACGCGGCCGTCGGCGGTGAAGTCCAAGCGCCAAGGAGCCGCGGTGTCCACCCGTAGCGACAGCTCCCCGCTGGTCAGCTCCAGCAGGGACCCGTCCCGGGTGATCTTCGAGGTGTGGTCGGGGTCGGTGTGCAGGGCGAAGTCGGGGCCGTGCGCGACGACGCCCGCGTGGTGGGTGGAGCGAACGCCGATCACTCCCTCGGCGGGCGACCAGCACTCGACCGTCAGGAGGGGGCTGTTGAGGGTGTGACCCCGCTCCTCCACCCGCCGCACCGGCGCGTACAGGGTGAGTCGGCCGTCGTCGATGCGCGCCTCGGCGATCTCGGTCGCGTACGACGCCTGGACGCCCTCGCGCATCAGCCAGTAGCCGTCGGTGAACTTCAACGGTGGTCCTTGTCAGCGGTGTCGGTACGGGTGCGGTGGGTGGCGATCAGGTCCCGGAACCAGCGGTAGCTGTCCTTGGGAATGCGCTCCTGGGTGTCGTAGTCGACCCGGACGATGCCGAAGCGCTGGCCGTAGCCGCGGGCCCACTCGAAGTTGTCGAGGAGCGACCACACGTAGTAGCCGCGCACGTCGACGCCCGCGCGGATCGCGGCGGAGAGGGCTTCGAGGTGGCTGCGGAGATAGTCGATGCGCTCGGTGTCGTGGACCCGGCCGTCGTCCGTGACGGTGTCGGCCTCGGCCGAGCCGTTCTCCGTGATGACCAGCGGGGGCAGCTCGGGGTACCGCTCGGTCAGGTCGATCAGCAGATCCGTGAAGGTGTGCGGGACGACGGGCCAGCCCATCGTCGTGTGCCGCACGTCGTCGCGCCATGACTCGATGGCCCGGATGTCGACCGCCGTACGGGTCGCCGGATCGGGGTCCCGGTGCGGGGCGTCGGCGATCGTGATCGGCCGGTAGTAGTTGATGCCGACGAAGTCCAGCGGGGCGGCGATGAGTTCGAGGTCGCCGTCGAGCCGGTACGGAGTCTCGAGCCGGTACGAAGTCTCCACACTGTGCGAACTGTCGAGCCGGGGCGAGCCGTCGGCCGGCTCGCCCCAGGTCTCCGCCTCGTGCAGCGGATAGCGGCCCGCGAACAACGGGTCCAGCCACACCTCGTTGTGCAGGGTCTCGGCCCGCCGAACGGCGGCGAGGTCGGCCGGCGAGCCGGGGGCTGCCGGGAGCAGCCGGTCCGGGTTGAGCGTGATGCCGACCTCCCGGGCGCCGGTCCCGCGCAGGGCGCGGACGGCGAGGCCGTGGCCGACGAGGAGGTGGTGGGCGGCGGCGAGCGCGCCGCGGCCCTCTTGTGCGCCGGGAGCGTGGGCGCCCGCCGCATAGCCGACGAAAGCGCTGCAGTACGGCTCGTTGAGGGTGATCCAGCGCTCCACCCGGTCACCGAGCCGCTCCGCGACGAGTCCGGCGTAGTCCGCAAAGCGCTCCGCAGTCTCGCGCACCCGCCAGCCGCCCCGGTCTTCCAGGGCCTGGGGGAGGTCCCAGTGGTAGAGGGTGGCGGCGGGGGAGATCCCGGAGGCCAGCAGTTCGTCGACCAGCCGGTCGTAGAAGTCCAGACCGGCTGCGTTGGCCGGTCCTGTGCCGTCCGGCTGGATCCGCGGCCAGGCGACGGAGAAGCGGTAGCTGTCCACACCGAGGCCGTGCAGCAGAGCCACGTCCTCACGGTAGCGGTGGTAGTGGTCGCAGGCGATGTCGCCGGTGGCGCCGCCCGCCACCCGTCCGGGCTCGCGGCAGTAGGTGTCCCAGATGGACGGCCCTCGGCCGCCCTCGTCGTACGCCCCCTCGATCTGGTAGCTCGCCGTGGCGGCGCCGAAGAAGAAGCCGTCGGGGAATTCCGGGAATCCGGGGGTGCTCATGTGGCTGAAGCCCTTATCGCTATGTGATGCCATTACTTGACGGATCCGCCGGTGATCCCGGCGGAGATGTACTTCTGGGCCACGACCAGCAGGATCGCGGCGGGTACCGCGGACAGGACCGCGGTGGCCATGACAGCGCCCCAGTCGCTGACATGCGCGCCGACGAACTGGTAGATGCCCAGGGTGATCGGCTTGACGTCGTCGGTGGTGTTGAGGGTTAGCGCGAACATGAAGTCCGACCACGCGAAAAGGAACGTGAAGAGCCCCGCCGTGATGAGGGCGTTGCGGCTCATCGGCAGCACGATGCGCACGAACGCGGTGAAGCGGTTGGCGCCGTCGACCATCGCCGCCTCGACGACCTCGCTCGGAATGGACACCATGAAGGCTCGCAGCAGGACGATCGCGAACGGCAGTCCGAGCGAGGCGTCCGCGAGGATCAGCCCCAAGTAGGAGTTGACCAGGCCCAGTTCCGCGTACGCGCTGTAGAGGGCGTTGGCGATGACGATGCCCGGCACCATCTGGGTGATCAGCGTGGTGAAGACGATGCCCTGGCCACCACGCAGCCCGAACTGGGCGAGCCCGTACGCGGCGGGCGCCGCGAGGGCGAGGCACACGGCGACGGCGCCGAGGGCGACGACGAAGCTGGTCAGCAGCGAGCCGCCCTGGCCGGAGACGGCCGTGTCGAAGTTCTCCAGGCCGGGCGAGGACGGGAACCACTCGGTCGCGGCGACGCTGGACCCGGGCTGGAGCGCGGTGTCGAGCATCCAGTAGACCGGGAAGAGCAGGACGCCGAGGATCAGCAGCGCGGCGGTGGTGTTCCAGGCGGCCCGCAGGCGGGGACGGTTCGAGTTCGGATTCACGGTCGGTCACTTCCCCTGGCCGAAGTCGGCGCGGTTGGCCCGCAGGTACAGCACGGCGAAGACCGCGCTGATGAGGATGAGGACGTTGCCCACGACGGCGCCTTGGCCGAAGTCGAGCTGGAGGAACGACAGTTGGTACGTGACGGTGCCCAGGGTCTGTGTGGAGTCCGCGGGCCCGCCCGAGGTCAGTGCCAGGATCAGGTCGAGGATCTTCACCGTGGACATGAAGCCCAGGACGAGGACGACGGTGACCACCGGGCGCAGCATCGGCAGGGTGACGCTGCGAAAGGTCCGCCAGGGGCTCGCCCCGTCCAGTGACGCCGCCTCGTAGAGCTCGCGCGGGATGTCCTGGAGGCCGCCGTAGAGGATCACCATGTTGAACGGGATGCCGATCCAGATGTTGACCATGATCGCCGACAGCAGGGCCACGCCGGGGCTGTTCAGCCACGGCACACCGCCCTGGGTCAGGCCGACGGCGTGCAGGGCGCTGTTGAGTATCCCGTGGTCCTGGTCGAGGATGCGCCGCCAGACGACGGCGGACACGACCATGGGCACCAGCCAGGGCAGCAGCAGGATCGCGCGGACGAACCCGGAGAGCCAGAAGCGGCGTGAGAAGAAGACGGCGAGGGCCAGGCCGATGGTGAACTGGCCGAGCAGGGAGCCGAGCGTGAAGATCGCGGTGTGCCACAGGGACCCGGCGAACAGCTCGTTGGAGAAGACGGCCCGCCAGTTGTCCAGGCCGTTGAACGGGGCCTCGCCGGTGAAGTACGTCTTGGGCGTGTAGTGCTGGAAGCTCATCACGATGTTGCGGACGAGCGGGTAGCCGAAGAAGAGGGCCATGTAGGCGAGCGCGGGGGCGACGAACAGCCACCGGAGCAGCCCGCGGCGGCGGGTGCCGGAGTCGCTTCTTGCGGGCACGGCGGACGAGCCGGGAGCCTTGGCGGCCGGGGCGGTGGAGGCGAAGGTGCTCATGTCCGGTTCCTCACTTCCCCGTGGAGGCCTGCTGCTGGGCCCGGTGCAGGGCCTGTTCGGGACTGGTCCTGCCGGTCAGCACCGCCTGGAAGGCGCCCGCGAGTGCGTCCCCGACCACCGGCCAGCGGGTGCCGACCTCGGCGGTGCGGGAGCGGGCGGTGGTGACGAGGTCGGCGAACGCGGCGAGCTTGGGATTCTGCTCGGCGTACGCCTGCGCGGCGGCGGCCCGGGTCGGTACGTTGTTGACCGACTCACCCCACTGAAGCTGGTTCTTCCGGGAGTTGAGGCAGTTGAGGATCTTCCCGGCGTTCTTCTCGCGGGAGCGGTCCTCGTTCTTCGGCACCGCCATGACGGTGCCGCCGATCGGTGGAATCGCGTCCTGTCCCGCCTCGGGCACCGGGATGCGGGCGACCGCCCAGTCCACCTTCTTCTGGGCGCTGAGCACCGGTACCTGCCACGGACCGTTGATCATCATGGCGGCGCGGCCGGCCACGAACTGGTCGTTGACGTCCTGCTGGTTCCAGCTGACGACGGACTTCGAGGCGGACCCGTCGGAGACCAGGTCCTTCCACAGCTGGAGTGCGGCCTCGCCCTTGCCGTTGTCGAGCTTCGCCTCGTCACCGCCGCCGGACCAGAAGAACGGCAGGAACTGGTACACACCGTCGGCGTTGGGGCTGGCGCTGAAGGCCATCCCGTAGGTGCTGCCGTGCGTCATCCGCTTCGCGGCGGTCTTCAGCTCGGCCCAGGTGGTGGGCGGGGCGACCCCGGCCTTCTTGAGAAGCTCGGTGTTGTAGATCAGGGCCAGGGAGTTGACGGAGCGCGCGATGCCGTACTGGGTGCCGTCGTACGAGCCGAGGGAGGTGGCGCTGCCGGAGAATCCGGAGGTGTCGACGCCGACGTCCTTCAGCGGGCGCAGCCCTTCGGTCCCGGCGAACTGCGGCAGCTCGGACCCGTCGAGCTCCAGGATGTCGGTGAGCGACTTGGACGAGGCCATGCGGAGCGCCTTCGAGGCGACCTGGTCCGCGGGCACGCTGATCTGCTCGACCTTCAGCCCCAGGGGCCTCGCGCAGCGGTCGAAGAACTTCTGGTTGGCGGTGTGTTCGGCGGTGTCGGTCGCCGAGTTGAGTACGGTGACGGTGTCGGCCGCCGGTGTGGCGGCGCACCCGGTGAGGCTCAGCGACGCGGCCGTGGCCAGCGCCAGGCTCACGGCTGTCACGGGTGGCAGTCTGCGCTCTGCGCGGGAGTGCACGAGCGGATCTCCAATCGGGGCTGCGGCTCGGGGAGTTGAGGCTTTGTGCGTACGGCTCGGGAATCGTGTGCGGGCGTGCGTCGGGGGAGAGGGGGCGTCTCGCGAGCGCCCCCTTCGCAAGGGTTCGCGTCTCGGGGCCGCCGCTTCGCCGAGCGGACGCTCAGGTAGGCCTTTTCGGCGGCGCGATGGTGAGCCCGGGCGCCATCTGCGGCTCGATCAGGCGGTGAGGGGGGAGACCGGGGGCCGGATCGTCCTGGGTGCCACGGCCGGGGGACGCCGTGGCAATCGCCTTCACGGCGAGTTCCACGACTGCCGAGGACATCTCCGCGACGGGCAGGTCGATGCGTGGCAGGGGCCGTCCGCCGAGGTCGTCGGGGAGGGCGCCGACCGGTACGACGGCAAGGTCTTCGGGGACCCGTAGTCCTGCGGCGGCCACTTCGGCCAGCAGGTGGGGGAGCCGGTGAAGGTGCTGGACGACCAGTGCGGTCGGGGCCGACGGGGCCTTCAGCACTTCGCGCACCCGGCGCCCCAGTACGTCGGGGTCGCTGCTCGACCGGTGCACCCCGATGTCCGCGCCGGTCTCTCGCGCGGCTCTGCGGGCGCCGTCGAGGCCGTGCACGGCGTAGCCGCGGCGGGCCGCGATCTCGTGGTCGGCCGAGGCGAGGAAGGCGATGTGCCGGTGACCGGCCGCCGCGGTCTCACGCAGGGCGAGGGCGACGGCGGCCTCCCAGTCGAGGTCGACCCAGGGCAGCGCCGAGTCGTCGTCGCCGCGGCCGAGCAGCACCGTGGGGAAGCCCAGTTCGCGCATGGCGCCGATGCGGGGGTCCTGCTCCTCGACGGCCATGAGGACCGCCGCGTCCGCCAGTCCGCTGCCGGCCACCCGGCGCAGCCCGCCGACCCCGTCCAGGTCGGTCATCAGCAGCAGGTCGTAACCGTGGTTGCGGGCCGCATCGCTGATGTCGATGGCGAACCTGCCGTCCACCGCCCGGTATTCACCGGGCACGCGGGGGACGGCCAGGGCCAGGACGTCGCTGCGGGCGCTGCGCAGCGTGCGGGCGCTGGCGCGCGGGTGGTAGCCGAGCTCGGCGATGGCGGTCTGCACCGCCCGCCGGGTGTCCTCGGAGATCTTGCGGGAGCCGCTGAGGACGTAGCTGACGGTGCTGGGCGCGACGCCCGCCCGTTCGGCGACGTCTTTGATCGTGGCCATTCCCGCTCCTTTGCGGTCCGGTCATGTCTCTGGTGCGCGTGCCGATGGTTCCGGCGGCGCTGGGCGCACCGGCGGTCGAATCCGTTCGTCGAATCGATTCGATGAGCGGCGTGCGTGACTGTAGGAGCGGTGAGGGCGCCAGGGCAATACCCCTGCACCAGATGGTTCGGGTTTATGTATGTGAAGCCGAGTGGGCTATTGAGGTGTGAACAGTGCCAATTGCCTGACTTGGGCAACCAGTTGGCCGAGTACATGAACAACTTTCACTGGTACGAACTCTTGAGGGTCCCGAACGGCGGGTGGTAGGCCTGTCACCGACGACATTTCCCTTCCCTGACACCCGAGTTGCGGGTCGCCCCCGTGCCACCGGCGCGCCCCGCGACGCGCATCCGTCATGCCTGGAGGCGACACCGTTGAGAACGCCCATGTCCAGACGCACCTTCGCCCGACTCGCCGCAGCGCCCGCCGTCGGAGCGCTGGTCGGGCTGCGGCCCGGCGTCGCGTCGGCCGAGGACCGGCCCACCGCTCACCCGGCAGGCTCACGCACCGGCGGCGACCGCACGCACGCCGCGCAGGCCATGCGCCGCGCGGCGGCCTTCATGGACGAGCACGTGTCCTACCGCGGCGCGTACGTCTGGAGTTATCTCCCCGATCTCTCCACCACGTGGGGGGAGATGGAGGCGAAGCGGACGATGTGCTGGGTCCAGCCGCCCGGCACGCCCAGCGTCGGCCACAGCCTCCTCGACGCGTATCACGCCACCGGTGACGAGACCTTCTACCGCGCCGCCGAGCGCACGGGCCTCGCGCTCGTCGAGGCTCAACTGCCGGTCGGAGGCTGGAACTACATCCACGACTTCGCCGGAAACGGCTCGCTGCGCGACTGGTACGCGACCATCGGCGCGAACGGCTGGCGTCTCGAGGAGTTCCAGCACTACTACGGCAACGCCACCTTCGACGACGCGGGCACCTCCACGGCGGCGCAACTGATCCTGCGTCTCTACGTGGAGCGCAGACACCCGAAGTTCAAGTCGTCCCTGAACCGCGTCATCGACTTCATGCTCAAGGCGCAGTTGCGCGGAGGCCCGGCCGACGGCGGCTGGCCGCAGCGGTTCCCCGCCTTCTCCGGTGCGGTGAGCGAGATGCCCTGGCCCGAAGAGCGGCCCTCCTGGCTGCCGTCGGACGTCCAGCACGGCATGCAGGACGGCGACTACACCGGCCACGTCACCTTCAACGACGACGTTCTCGGCGAGAACATCAAGTTCCTGCTCATGTGCATCACGGCGCTCGGGCGGCGCGACCTGACCCGGCCCGTGCTGCGCGCCATGGCCTGTCTGCACCGGCTGCAGCAGCCGGGACCCCAGGCCGGATGGGGCCTGCAGCACCTTTCGCACGCCGTCGGAGGCCGGCCCGCCGGTGCTCCCGCCAGCGCCCGCTCGTACGAGCCGCGGTCCCTGACCACACACACCACGCAGACCAACATCCGGCAGCTGTTCCACTACTTCCGGCTCACCGGCGACCACGCCTACCTGCGGCGTGTGCCCGAGGCCATCGCCTGGCTGGAGACCTGCCCGCTCACCAGTGAGCAGAAGGGCGAGAACCCGCTTCTGAAGAACTCCACGCACCCCACGTTCGTGGAGTTGGAGACCAACCGGCCCCGGTTCGTGCACCGCTTCGGCTCCAACATCCGCAACGGCGCCTACTACTACGACCACGACCACCGCAACACACTCAGCCACTACTCCGGCGGGCGCTCCATCGACCTCACCGGCCTCAAGGCCACCTACGACGAACTGATGGCGCTGAGCCGCTCCGAGGTCGCCGATCTGCGCGACCGGTCACCGCTCACCCCCGGCCGACCTCAGGAGCTCCCGCGCTACTTCAGCGTTCGCGACCTCGACCTCACCGACCTGTTCCGAGGCGCCGACGCGGCCCTGCCCGAGGTGACCGAGGACCAGGCGAGCGCCCTCGTGGACGACCTCGGCGCCAAGGACCACTGGATCACCCCGATCGGCACCACCACCAACCCGTACCTCGGCCCGGCGCCGGCCACGCCGTACGAGGGCGCGGCCTACATGAGCAAACACGTGGGCGACGTGTACGACACCTCGCCGTACGACCCGGCCACACCGCCCGCGGAGCCCCCGTACCAGCCGCACGACAGCGCCGAGGGCATCACGACGTCCGCCTACACCGGCAACATGGCCAGACTCATCGCCTACGTCGCCGGCTGAGCCCGAACCGCCCAGGTCCTGGCCTCAGCGGGAGGTCAGGACCGGCTCCCGGCTCCAGCGGAAGACGTGGACCAGGCCCGGCTCCACGATCCCGGCGCCCGGAATCTCGCCGTCGAACCACCGGTCCACGCACGTCCAGTGGAACGGGTGGCCGAGATACTCGCCGGTCAGCCCCTGCACGTCCGCGTACTCCTGCTCCCAGACGTGGGTCCAGTGGGAGGGGGTGAGCGTCTGGTCCACCCTGCTCAGGGACCAGGAGCGGATGGTGGAGATGTGCCCGGGCATCGCCATGAGATCCGCTTCCAACTGCCCTACGAGGGCACGGGGTGTGCCGGGGCGCACCGCGAGCAGCAGGGTGCGTTTCACGCGCGGGCCTCGCAGGGGTACGTACTCCCCACGCACCGGCGCGAGAGCGACCGTGTCGAGGGGCTCCGGCAGCCCGGCCGCCGTGGCGATGTCTGTGGGAGTCCGTTCCGCCGTGACGTCCCATGTGGCGCCGGTGCCGCCGAAACTGCCCGGCAGATCGGCCGCCGCGGAGCCGCCCAGGACGCCGGGCCCCGCGGCGGCCTCGCTGTACGCGTCGGGGTTGTCGTCCGGCAGCAGAGTCACCCATCGGGTCATGACGTCTTCTCCCCGCGAACGGCGGTGACCGGCTCCAGCACATGACGATCGCGGCCCGTCGCGATCTCGTCCGTGTACGCCCAGAACGCCGAGACCCGGGGGTCGGCGGCGGCCGCGGCGCGCGCGGCGAAGAACGCACCGCTGTCCGGCAAGGACCACAGGATCCGGACCGCCACGGTGCCCGGCCCCGTCCAGGCGCGCCAGCAACGCTCCTCGACCATGCCCCGGCCCACGGCACCCGGCAGATACTCCGTGCGCCAGCGGCGCAGCCACTCGTCGACGTCATCGCCCGCGAGGAGGACGACGTCGAGTACCTGGACCCCGCTCATGACAGCTTCTCCAGCACCTCGGCCCGGTACCGGTCGATCTGTTCGCGCAGCGCGTCCAGGCCCCGTGGGCCCGCAAGGCCGTCCGAGCCGCGGATCCGTGGAGCGATGACAAGGCGCGTCGCGCCCGCGTCGACGAAGCCCCGTACCCATGAGGGATCCCCGGCGCGCTCACGGTCGCAGGAGCCGGGCCACGCCGTGATCTCCACGGCGTCCTCAGGCCGGCCCTGCCCGCGCGCGGCCTCGCGCAGCAGGCCGGCCTGGCGGGCGAAGTCCCCGGGAGTGATCGTGTAGGGGAACCAGCCGTCGCCGATCCGGCCCGCGCGGCGGACGGCGGGATCGCTGTTCCCGCCCAGTACCACGGGCACGGACCCGCCGGCGGGACGAGGCAGCGAGTGCAGACCCTCGAAGGAGACGTGCCGCCCCTTGTACGAGGCGGGGCCGCCGCTCCACAGCGCGCGCATCGCGCCGACACATTCCTCGAGCCGCTGCCCCCGCTCTCTGTAGGGCACGCCGACGGCGGCGTACTCCTCCTTCTGCCAGCCGATGCCGAGGCCCAGCATCAGCCGACCGTCGGAGTGCCGGTCGATCGTCGCGGCGCGTTTGGCCAGGACCACCGGGCTGTGCAGCGGGGCGACGATCATCGCCGTACCGAACCGCAGCGAGCTCGAAGCTCCGGCGAGGAAGGCGATGGTCTCCAGTGGGTCGGGCATGGGCACCGCACCCGAACTGCCGGGTATCCGGCCGTCCTTGGAGTACGGGTAGAGCGGTTCGTACCCTTCGGCGACGGCGACGTGTTCGACCGTCCACAGTGACTCGACACCGCACTCTTCGAGCGTGCCCGCGAGGTCGCGCAGGAAGCCACCCGAGGTGATCAGGCCGTCGGTGAACGGCGCCATCAGTCCAAGTCGGAGCATGCCAGAGGTCCCTCACTTCAGCACCGCGCTACCTATTCCTGTTAGGAGTGTTCCTATCAGGAATAGGTAGGGTGCGGAAGGGAGTGAACGCGAAGAGGTCGGGTCGGCAAGGGGCCCCGGACGCGCGCTCGCGACGCCCGGTCGGCCCGCTGGTCAACTGTCCTTGCGTGTCCCGCTGGCCTTGATCCACGCGTGGGGGGCGTACGCCACCTCGACCCTCGTGGCGGCGGCGGGGTCCGCCTTCCAGACGAGCAGCGCGCCGGCGTCGATCGAGTACGAGAACTGGCCTTCCTTGCCGTCGACGAAGTGCAGCACCTCGCCCTCGTGCTCGGAGGTCTGCCCCTCTTTGCCCAGCACTACGAGATTCACAGACATATTTCGACGTTACGGCGGGAGCGCCGATTCCGCCCGCCGGGTACCGGCCCGCCCGACCGGGTGCCTGGGCGGCCGCCGCCGTCGGGCTACCTGGCCAGGCGGGGCAGCAGCGAGGAGGCGGCCACGATGCCGAGCGCGGCGGCCACTGCGAGGACGGCGTAGTCCAGGGGCAGGTGTGACGGTGTCCCCAGCAACAGACCGCGAAGCGCGTCGACTTGGTACGTGAGCGGGTTGACCCGGCTGATCGCCTGGAGCCAGCCCGGCATGAGCGCGACCGGGTAGAGGGCGTTGGAGGCGAAGAACAGCGGCATGGTGATGGCCTGGCCGATGCCCATCAGGCGGTCCCGGGTCAGGACGATGCCGGCGATGGTCATCGACAGGCAGGAGAAGAACGCCGAGCCGAGCACCACCGCGACGGCCACGCCGAGCAGGCGCAGCGGGTTCCAGGTCAGGGCGACGCCGAGGAGCGCCGCGATGACGATCACGACGACGGCCTGGATCAGTGCCTTGACCCCGGCGGCGAAGGCCTTGCCCGTGATGAGCGCCGCGCGCGGGGTCGGCGTGACCAGGAGCTTGGTCAGAATGCCGGCGTCCCGCTCCCAGATGATCATGATGCCGTAGAAGATGGCGATGAACATCGCGGACTGGGCGATGATGCCCGGCGCGAGGTAGTCGATGTAAGGGATGCCGTGGGTCGGGATCGCCTTGATCCGGGTGAAGGTCTCGCCGAACACCAGCAGCCACAGGGCAGGTTGGACCGCTCGAGTGTACAACTCGGAACGGTCGTGCCGGAGCTTTTGGAGTTCGACGGCGCACAGCGCGACGACGCGGGCGGGCGCCACGCGCCATCCGGTACGGGCCGTGGGCGGGGTGAGGAGCAGGTCGAACTGGGCCGGGTCAGCCGAGCCTTGACGCGGTGCGGCGGGTGCTGCGGACATCGCGGAAGTCACCACCTTCGTCACCGTCGCTGCCGAGCCCGCGGCCGGCGACGTCACGGAAGACATCCTCCAAGGTCGGCCAGGGCTCATCGGATCCGGCGTTCCCGCGCTGCTCGTGCAGGTCGCGCCGGAGTCCGTCGGAGGTACCGAGAGCGCGCACGCGCCCGCGGTGCATGAGTGCGACCCGGTCGCAGTACTGGTCGGCCTCGTCCATGTAGTGGGTCGTGACGAGGACGGTCATTCCGGTGGCCCGGCGGACCGCGTTGATGTGGTCCCACACACTGGTCCGGGCGATCGGGTCGAGGCCGATGGTGGGTTCGTCGAGGATCAGCAGGCGGGGGGCGCTCACCAGTGCCTGGGCGAGTTCCAGCCGGCGCACCATGCCGCCCGAGTAGGTCTTGGCGAGCCGGTCCGCGGCGTCCGTGAGGTCGACCGCGGCCAGCGCCTGGGCCACCCGGCGGGCCCGTTCGCGCCGGGAGACGTCGAAGACGCGGGCGAACAGCGTCACGTTCTCCCGCCCGGTCAGGCCGGAGTCGGCGGACAGCTGTTGCGGCACGTACCCGAGGAGCCTGCGGACCGCCATCCGCTCGGTCGCCGCATCGTGTCCGAACACGGATACGCGGCCGCGCGACACCGGCAGCAGCGTGGTGATGCAGCGGATCGCGGTGGTCTTGCCGGCGCCGTTGGGCCCGAGCAGTCCGAAGACCTCGCCCGGCCGGACCGTGAGATCGAGGCCGTCCACGGCGCGGGTCTCACCGAACGCGTACTCCAGTCCGCGGCAGCAGACCGCGGGGTCCTCGCTCATGTCAGTGCGCCTCCCGGTCCTTCCTGTACTGCGTAGGGCGTTTCGCCTTCTGTGAGGATGACGGGCGTGCGGTCCTCGTGCAGGTTGTCGGCGAGCTTGCGCAGGGCCGGCAGCGCCGCGGCGAGCGCGGCCCGGTCGGCCGGGTCGAGCACCGCCAGTTGCTCCCGCATCAACGTGCCCCGGCGGACCCGCCAGTCGCGCAATCGGGCCGCGGCGGCCGGGGTCGCGTACAGCAGCGCCGACCTGCGGTCCGAGGGGTCCGTCTCGCGGCGCAGAAAGCCGGTTCTGACCAGCTGGTTGACGAGCGTGGACACGGAGTTCCCGGCGAGCCGCAGGTCTCGCGCGGCGGCCGACACGCCGATTCCGGGCCGGTCGACCACCAGGCGCAGCAGCTCTACCTGGGCGCCGCGCAACGGGGGCGCGCTCAGGCCGTGCCGAAGCCTGCGCCGGGACAGGCGCTGCACGGCGGCGAGTACGTCGGTGAAGGAATCCGCCAGCTCATCCGTGGCCATGAAATAACTTTAGCTCTGTGTACGAGGTAATGGCAGACCTCGCCGGGACTTCGGCGGTCCGACCGGGCTCGGCTCGATTTCACCGCTGTCGCGACGGATAATCGGGTGGAAAGAGCGGGTACGCGCAGGACGCACCTTTCGCGCACGATCCCCAGCGTCACATCTGCCGTATCCCGAGGCGATCCGGTGGTGTGGCGCGCACCGGAGAACACGTCAGGAGCAGGGGGTGCTCGGCGATCATGAACTCGGCTTACCTCGAAATAGCCGCGGCGAACACGGTGGTCGCCGCTGTCGCCGCTTTCATCGGCGGCCTCTTCGTTGCGGGATCGCTGATATGGGCCGTCCAGATCGGCATGCGGGTGCGCAGGCTGGAACTCAGGCCCCCCAGGCCCGATGAGCAGCCCCGTCTGCCCGAAGGCGGAGCGGTCCACGAGATCAGGGAAATGCGGGAGCCGGACGAGCTCCCACTGGCCAAGGACGAGAGTGAGCGACTCATGCCGTACGAGCTCCACCACGGCGGCGGCAAGCGCAGCAGGAATCAGAAGCCCCCGACGTGGTCCCCGGGATCGAGCGGCTCGTTCGGCAGCGGCGGCCCAGGCCACACGTGAGGCGTGAGCCCTTGTCGCCGACGGCAGTCGCCGGCCCGCCCCGCAGCAGCGCGTCGCGTGCGTCGGCGGCTTCCCGGGTGGGCCGCACGATGCGGTGGGCCTCCGTCGCTGATGTTGTGCCGTCACTGAAGTCGTTCTGCGGGACCGGCCCCGCACCGAGGCGGACCGTCCCTCGCGGGTAACCGGTCAGGGCGGTCCGTCGTACGCGTCCTCCCTCGCTTTACGTGGGCTGCTGCCGGTGCCAGAGTGGCTCCACCAGCGGAGGGACGCATGGGTGCCGCCGCTATGTGCAGCCGTCCGCCCTGACCAGTACCCGTCTCCAGAAAATCTTCAGAAAGCCGAGGCCTTGGCCATAGACCTGAACGCTCTCCGGGCCCACTTCCCCTCCCTGGACCACGGCCTCGCCTTCTTCGACGGTCCGGGTGGGACGCAGACGCCCCGCCCCGTGGCCGATGCCATGGCCGAGACGCTGACCGCCCCCCTCTCCAACCGAGGGCTGGTGAGCCGATCCGAGCTCAACGCCGAACGAGCCGTCACGGACTTCCGAGACGCCTACGCGGATCTGCTCGACGTGCCTGCCGAGGGTGTCGTCCACGGGCGCAGCGCCACCCAGCTGACGTACGACTTCTCCCGCCACCTCGCCAAGGGCTGGAAGGCGGGGGACGAGATCGTCCTCAGCCGCCTGGATCACGACTCCAACGTCCGCCCGTGGATCCAGGCCGCCGAGCGCGCCGGAGTGACGGTCCGCTGGATCGAGATCGACGGCGCCAGTACGGAGCTCGACCTCGACTCGTTCGAGCGGGCGCTGTCGCCCCGGACGCGGCTGGTCGCGGTCACGGCGGCCTCGAACGTGCTGGGCACGAAGCCGCCCCTGCGCCACATCGCCGACCGGGCGCACGAGGCAGGCGCCCTGGTGTACGTGGACGGGGTGCACTATGCCGCCCACCACCTGGTGGACGTGCCCGCGCTGGGCGCGGACTTCTTCGTCTGCTCCCCGTACAAGTTCCTCGGACCGCACTGCGGCGTGCTCGCGGCAGCGCCCGAACTCCTCGAAACCGTCCACCCCGACAAGCTCGCGCCGTCGCCCGACACGGTGCCGGAGCGCTTCGAGTTCGGCACGCTGCCCTACGAAGTCCTGGCGGGCGCCACCGCCGCCGTGGTCTTCCTCGCCGCGATCGATCCGGGCACAGGGCGTACGCGCAGGGAGCGGCTCGCCCATTCGCTGGGCTCCCTCCACGAGCACGAGCGGGCGCTGCGCACGAGGCTGGAAGAAGGGCTGCGCGCTCTCGGCGACGCCGTCACCCTCCACTCGAAGGCGGCCGACCGCACCCCGACGCTCCTGATGACCGTCGAAGGCCGCGACGCCCGAGACGCCCAGGTCCACCTGGCCGCTCGCGACGTCCTTGCCCCCGCCGGGTCGTTCTACGCCTACGAGACCTTCAACGCCCTGAAGCTGGAACACCCCGCCCTGCGAGTGGGCCTCGCGCCGTACAACTCCGCCGAGGACGTGGACAGGTTCCTCGACGGACTC
This sequence comes from Streptomyces sp. NPDC055955, assembly GCF_042270245.1. NCBI lineage: Bacteria > Bacillati > Actinomycetota > Actinomycetes > Kitasatosporales > Streptomycetaceae > Streptomyces > Streptomyces sp. NPDC055955. The sequence goes on along the minus strand of NZ_JBHJYS010000034.1, from coordinate 60,105 downwards.
GCGTCGTTCCTCTGACCCGCCCCACCGGCACGTACGGGACGGACCCGGAGCGGTCAGCGCTCCGGGTCGGAGGCCGTGAGCTGGAGGCCGTTCTCCCAGATCTTGTTGAGTGTCGTGACGAGCCGCTCGAAGGGGATGCGCTGGCCCATCACGAACACCAGGTAGGCCATGCGGCTCACCATGACGGACAGGGCGTGCGCCGTGACCAGGGGGTCCAGGCTCGTGTCGGCCTCGCCGCTCTCCTGCAGCGCCTGGATCAGCTTGGCGTTACGGCGCGCGAAGGCGTTGCCGCGCTCGATGCGCAGCGCCATGAACTTCTCGTCGACCTGGGCCACTTGCTCGAACAGCGCCATGAGGCGCGCGTTCTTCTTGTACGCGCGCAGGTACTCGCGGTTCGACGCGTCGATGAGCTGCCGGGTGTCGGTGATCCCGGTGCGCTCGCGCAGGTGCGGGTGGAGCATCTCCTCCTGCACCTGCGCGACGAGTGCCTGGAAGATCTCTTCCTTGCTGTTGAAGTACGTGTAGAAGGACCCGGACGCGACGTTTGCGGCCTTGGAGATGTCCGTGATCCGGGCGTCCAGGTATCCGTCGCGTTCGAACACCTCGCGGGCGGCGGTGATCAGCGCGTTACGCGTCCTGACACCGCGCGCGCTGCGTGGCGTGATGGGTTGTTTCTGGCCGCCGTCCGCGGCCGGGGCCTGGGCAGCCACGGAGGTCCGTCCACTCCTGTTCGATCACGTACTTCACCGGTGGCAGCGGATGTTATCAGCCGAGGGTGGAGAGGAACTCGACAAGCGCGGCGTTCACTTCCTCGGGTCGCTCCTGCTGGATCCAGTGGCCGGCGCCGTCCAGGACGACGTGCCCACGGAGGTCGGTGAGCACCCGGTCGAGTCCGTGCGCGGGCATGAACTTCCCGACGGGGTCCTTCGACCCGGTGGCGAAGAGCGACGGCTGCGTGATGAGGCGGCCGTCCAGGTGCTCGGTCAGCGTCCAGTTGCGATCGAGGTTGCGGTAGTAGTTGAGGCCACCGGTGAAGCCGGTCTCCTCGAACGTCTTGACGTAGTAGGCGAGTTCCTCATCGCCCAGCCACCGCGGGGGCGGCAGCTGCTCGTCGGGGTTCGCGGCCCATTCGGCCGAGTAGATCTCCCTTGTGACGAGGGTCCTGCGCACGTTCTGGCTCAGTGCCCGGTCGGCGACGCCCGGCTCCTGGAACCACACGATGTAGAAGTCGTCGCCGTTGCGCGAGCGCAGGATGGGCAGCGGCGGGGCCGGGGCGCGGGGTGTCGCCGGGACGCTCATGCCGACCACGGCGCGCACCCGCTCGGGGTGGATGACGGCCATGTTCCACACCACGGAGGCGCCCCAGTCGTGCCCGACGAAGACGGCGTCGTCCGCGCCGATGTCGTCGAGGAGCCCGGCCAGGTCGGCGCAGAGCGTCAGGATGTCGTAGGCGTCGACATCGTCGGGGCGCGAGCTGCCGCCGTATCCGCGCATGTCGGGAACCAGGACGCGATGTCCCGCCTCGGCGAGCGCGAGGACCTGGTGCCGCCAGGAGAAGGCCAGCTCGGGAAAGCCGTGGCACAGGACCACGGGGGGCCTGTCCGGCCGCCCCTCGCCGTGCTCGAAGACGCGCAGGGAGATGCCGTTGGTCGTGACATCCCGCGCCGCGACGCGCTCCCAGTCCGTGATCGGCATGTGTGTCGTCATGTGCTCAGGGCTCCTGTCGTTCGCATGCTGCGCCGGCGCAAGGAACTCACGCCGGTAAGAGGCGTGTTGTAGGTGTTGAACTTGACGTTGGGTTCAAATATACATGAGGCGGGTCAGGGCCGACCGAAGAGGAGACCACGACGGTGACCGCAAGCATCCGAACAGCCCAGTCGACGACGGTTCTGTCGGAACGGCGCGGGCCCGTGCTCGTCCTGACACTCAACCGCCCCGACCGTCTGAACGCATGGACCGACGAGCTGGAAGCACGCTACTTCGCACTGCTCGACGAAGCCGAGGCGGACCCCGGCGTGCGGGCGATCGTCCTGACCGGCGCGGGCCGCGGCTTCTGCGCGGGGGCCGACATGGCGGACCTGCAACAGGCCGGTGCGGCAGCGGGGTCGATGGAGGGCCCGATGCCGAAGAGGGAGCGCCCGCGGTGGTTCCCGCTGACACTGCGCAAGCCCCTCATCGCGGCCGTCAACGGGGCCGCGGCCGGACTCGGCCTCGTCGAGGCCCTCTACTGCGACATCCGCCTGAGCACACCCGACGCCAAGTTCACGACGGCGTTCGCGCGCCGCGGCCTGATCGCCGAGTACGGCATCGCCTGGCTGCTGCCGCGCCTCGTCGGCCAGAGCCGGGCCATGGACCTGCTGCTCTCCGGACGAGTGGTGCGCGGTACGGAGGCCCACGAGATGGGCCTGGTCAACAAGGTCGTCGACGCGGACCAACTCCTGAACGCCGCGGTCGAGTACGCCACCGAACTGGCCACGTGGTCCTCACCCGCGTCCATGAGCATCATGAAGCGCCAGGTGCTCCAAGCGCTCGACACCGACTTCGTCACGGCCGCCGACGCCGCGGACGCGCTCATGCCGGAAGCCTTCCGGCGGCCCGACGCCACCGAGGGCGTCACCAGCTATCTGGAAGGCCGCGCGCCCGCATTTCGCCCCCTCGACCCCAAGTGAGCACGGAAGGCCGCCCGGGATGACCAACGCCGCCGCACCAGTCTGGAACCACGCCTCGTCGACACCCGACCGCATCGCCCTTCATGGGGAGGACGGCAAGGAATGGACGTACGACCGGCTGCGCGAGCGCGCCGTCGCCGTCGCGGGCCGCCTGGGAGAGCTGGGCGTGGGCCCCGGTGACCGAGTGCTGCTCGTCGCGCCCTCCGTGCCCGAGTTCGCCTTCGCCTACTACGGGATCCTCGCCGCCGGAGCCATCGCCGTCACCGCCAACACCATGGCCCCGTACAGGGAACTGGCGTACATAGCGGGCGATGCCGAGGTGTCGCTCGTGCTGGGCTGGCACGCCATCACCCCGGCACCCGAGCAGGCCGCGGACGAACTGTCCCTGCCGTACTGGGAGTTGCGGCCCGGTCTCGCCGAGACGGGACCGGCCGCGACCCCCACGGCCCTCGATGCGCACCCGTGCGAGGACGACGACACGGCCGCCCTCCTCTACACCTCCGGTACCACGGGCCGGCCCAAGGGCGCCCAGCTCACCCACGGCAACCTCAACGCCTGCGCGGCGGTCTTCTGCGACGTGCACGCCATCACCGCCGACGACTGCGCCGTGACCGGCCTGCCCCTGTTCCACGTCTTCGGGCAGGCATGCGTGATGGCCACCACGATGCGCGCAGGCGGCAGTCTCACCCTGCTCGAACGCTTCCACCCGTCGACCATGCTGGCCCTGATCCGCCGCGACCGCCCCACGTTCATCGCGGGCGTACCCACCATGTGGAACGCCCTGCTGCGCACCGCCGACGACACGGGCGCCGACTTCACGGGCCTGCGCCTCGCGTCCTCCGGCGGCGCCTCACTGCCGGTGGAGGTGATGCGCGCCTTCGAGGAGCGGTTCGGCTGCACCATCGTCGAGGGATACGGCCTGACCGAGACCACCGGCGCTGCCACCTGCCATCTCGCGGGCCGACCGGCGAAACCGGGACACGTGGGACGGGCCCTGCCCGGCTGCGCCGTCTCCGTACGGGACGACGACGGTCGTGAGCTGCCACCCGGCCAGGTCGGCGAGGTGCACATCAAGGGCCCCGTCGTGATGAAGGGCTACTGGAACCGCCCCGACGCCACCGCCGACGCCCTGCACGACGGATGGCTGCGCACCGGCGACCTCGGCGCCACGGACGACGACGGAGACCTGCGCATCGTCGACCGCAAGAAGGATCTCGTCATCCGCGGCGGCTACAACGTCTATCCGCGCGAGGTCGAGGAGGTCCTGTACGAACACCCCGACATCGTCGAAGCGGCCGTCATAGGAGTCCCCGACGAGTTCTACGGCGAAGAGGTCGCGGCCGTCATCGCGGTACGGCCCGGCGCCCGCCTCGGCGTGACCGAACTGCGCGCCTGGGCCAAGGAACGCCTCTCCGCCTACAAGGTGCCCCATCTGGTCGCCGTCGTGGACGAGCTGCCGAAGGGAGCGACCGGGAAGATCCTCAAGCGCGCGATCGATCCGGCCCTGCTGAAGGCGGACGCGGACGCCGCCGAGCCGACACCGCGGGACTGAGCAGCCACGCCTCCTGGAACGCCTCGAACCAGCGACGGGACACACGCATGACGACGCCACACGCACCGGCCTACGCCCGCGAGACCTGGCAGACGCTCGAGCCCTACCACGGCGCGGTCTATTTCTCGCCCGAGGCACACGCCGCCTACGCGGCTCTGGGAGTGGAGAGCGGGCCCGGATACTTCGCCTCCCGTGCGGCGGCCCTGGGGCCGGCCGCACCGGACGTCGTGATCGCCGCTTTCTACAACTTCAGCCCGAAGGCCGTACGGGCAGCGCTTCCCGCCGCCTGGCGGGCCGCTCCGCCCGAGGAGTTCCTCGCCGCACGGCTGGCCGGCATCGACGCGACGCTGCGCAGAATCCTCGGGGCCGATGTTCTGGCGTCGGAAGAGCTTCGGCGGGCCGCGGAGCTCGGCAGGCGAGCCGCGGAATCCACGTCGGCGCATCTGCACGGCCGGCCGCTGTTCGCCGCGCACGCCGCACTGCCCTGGCCCGACGAGCCGCATCTGGTCCTGTGGCATGCCCAGACGCTGCTGCGTGAATATCGGGGCGACGGCCATGTGGCGGCGCTCCTGAATGCGGGGCTGAGCGGCATCGAGGCGCTGGTCACCCATGCCGCGGCCGGGCCGGTGGGGGCCGAGGCCCTGCGGACGACGCGCTCCTGGTCGACAGATGAATGGGCCGGGGCGGTGGACGGGCTGCGCACACGAGGGTGGCTCGCGAGCGGGCAGGAGCCGGCCTTCACTGCGGAGGGCAAGGAGTGGCGATCGGCCGTGGAGGAGGCAACGGACCGGTTGGCCGCCGCGCCCTACACCGCCCTGGGGCGGGACGGCTGCGCCGAGCTGTGCGACCTGGTGCGGCCCTGGAGCCGCTCCCTGGCAACGGAGTTGATGCCCTGGGCCGCGGCGCGACTCAAGGGCTGACGCGCACTCCGCGCGGGCCGGGCGGTCGGCGGTGAAGACGCCATTGAAGGTGACGCCGGATTCATCTACGGTGCAGGGGCCCGAAGGGGCCGGTCGAGCAACTGAACGGGAGAGTTCGTGCAGATCAACGGGAAAGTCGCGATCGTCACGGGAGCGGCGGGCGGCATCGGAGCGGCCATCGCCCAGCGCCTCCTGGAACACGACGCTCAAGGCGTCCTGCTGACGGACCTCGACGCCGGTCGCCTGGAGGCGACGGTCAAACTGCTGGCAGGTTCGCACGGCGAGCGGGTCGGGGGAGTGGCGGGCAATGCCGCGTCGACGGCGGATCTGGAGCGGATCGTCGAGGCGGCCGAGGAGCGGTTCGGACCGGTCGACCTGTACTTCGCCAACGCCGGCGTCGGCGGTGGCGCGGGGCTCGACGCGAGCGAGGAGGAGTGGAGCCGGTCGCTCGACGTCAATGTGATGGCGCACGTGCGTGCCGCGAAGCTGCTGGTGCCACGCTGGGTCGAGCGCGGCGCCGGCTACTTCTTCAGTACGGCCTCGGCCGCCGGCCTGCTCACGCAGATCGGCTCCGCGACGTACTCCGTCAGCAAGCACGGCGCGGTGGCGTTCGCCGAGTGGCTCTCGGTGACGTACGGGGACAGTGGGGTGCGAGTGAGCTGCCTGTGCCCGCAGGGAGTCGAGACCGAACTGCTCATGTCCGGCACCCGGTCGGACGATCCGGTGGAACGCGCAGCGGCACGCGCCGTGTTGGACTCCGGCGAGCTGCTGCGGCCGCTCGACGTCGCCGACCATGTGATGGAGGCGGTCGGGGACGAACGGTTCCTCGTTCTGCCCCACCCGCAGGTACTCGACTTCTACCGCCACAAGGGCAGCGACTACGACCGGTGGCTGCGCGGCATGCGGCGCTATCAGGATGCGGTGAAGTGACCGGAGGCGGCACATCGCTGCTGTGCACCGCTCGTGCCTGACGAGGGCGGATCTCGCGTGGACCTCGCGCCGGGCGGCCGTCGCTGAAACCGTAAGAGACATGACCGTTGGAGGATTCGTGTGCGAGCTGTCCCGCGGCACGGGCGCCGTATGAAGTCCGTCGACGCCCACGCCGGGGCGCCGACGGGCACCGACCTCGGCGCGCTCGCCCGATGGCTGGGCCGGCGGGGCGAGCACGTGATCGGTCCGCTCACCGCCCGGCGCATCGGCCTCGGCCAGAGCAACCTCACCTACCGTGTCGACGACGCCGACGGCCACTGCTGGGTGGTCCGCAGACCACCGCTGGGCAACCTGCTTCCCACCGCCCACGACATCGGGCGCGAACACCGCATCCTGGCGGCACTCGCCGGCACTCAGGTCCCCGTACCCGCCGTGGTCGGCCTGTGTGACGACGACGGCGTGCACCACCTGGTGATGGAGCACGTCGACGGGATCGTGCTCGACGGCCTGGACGTGGCCGAGGCCCTGCCCACTCCCGTACGTGCGGGCGTGGGGCCGTCGCTGACGCGCACCCTCGCCGCGATCCACACGGTGGACCTGGCGAAGACCGGCCTGCACGACCTCGCCAGCCACCGGCCTTACGCCGAAAGGCAGTTGAAGCGCTGGTCCCGGCAGTGGGAACAGAGCCGCACCCGCGATCTGCCCGCCCTCGACCGGCTCACCGAGCTGCTGCGCCGACGCGTCCCCGAACGGCAGAGCCTCGTCCTGGTCCACGGAGACCTGCACGTCCGCAACGTGATCTGCGCGCCGGACACCGGCACCGTACGCGCCGCGCTCGACTGGGAGCTGTCGACGCTCGGCGACCCGATGGCCGACCTCGGCACCCTGCTCGCCTACTGGCCCGAGCCCGGCGAAGTCCCCGCGGATCGCCCCGCCCTCGGTGTCACGGCACTGGGCGGCTTCGCCCGGCGCGACGAACTCATCCAGAGCTATGCCGCTTCGAGCGGCCGCGACATCGGGCCGGAACTCGCCTTCTGGCACGTACTCGCCGTGTGGAAGGTGGCGGTCATCGGCGAAGGCGTCCTGCGCCGTGCTCTCGACGAGCCGCGCAACGCCGCACAGGGCGGCCCGCCCAGCACCGCCTACATCGATCAGATGGTCGACCAGGCCTGGGCACTGGCCACCCACTACGGCCTCTGACACCGCGCCAAGCCCCGCCCGCCCATCGCCCGACTCAAGGAGAAGCACCCCGTGTCCTACGTCGTCGTCGCCACCATGATCGCCAAGCCCGGCCAGGAGGAACTCGTCGAGAAGACACTGAGGGACGCCGCGGCCGATGTGCACGCGGAGCCGGGGTGCGCCCGTTGGGCCCTGCACCGCAAGACGGGAACCACCGGCCACTTCGTCATGGTCGAGAAATGGGAGTCCAAGGAAGCGCTCCACACCCACGGCAAGGGCGCCGCGCTCGCCGGGATCGGACGCGCGCTCAAGGACGCGCTGGAGGGACCGGCCGACGTCGCCGTCTTCGACGCGCTTCCGGCGGGAGACCCCGAGAAGGGCGCGCTGTAGACGCGCGCGATCACATCGGCCACGCAGTGGTCCCTACGCGCTGATGGCTCCGGTGCCCGTGGCGGGAAGCACGGGCACCGGAGTGATTGAGAAGATCTCGGAATCCCTCGGACCCGTCAGAGCACCTCGAAGAGCCCGGCAGCCCCCATCCCGCCGCCGATGCACATGGTGATCACCACATGGCGGACACCGCGCCGCCGCCCCTCCACGAGCGCATGCCCGACCAGACGAGCCCCGGTCATGCCGTACGGATGGCCGACCGAGATCGCGCCACCGTCGACATTGCACCGGTCGGGATCGATGCCGAGTGCGTCCCGGCAGTGCACCGCCTGGGAAGCGAACGCCTCGTTGAGTTCCCACAGGCCGATGTCGTCGACCGAAAGCCCGTGTTCCTTCAGGAGCTTGGGGATCGCGAACACGGGCCCGATGCCCATCTCGTCGGGCCCGCACCCGGCCACGGCCATGCCGCGGTACGCGCCGAGCGGTTCGAGCCCGCGCCGCTCCGCCTCCGTGGCCTCCATCAGGACCGACGCCGACGCCCCGTCCGAGAGCTGGGACGAATTACCCGCCGTCACCGTCGAGACGGCTCCCGCGGCACCGTCCGGCAGGACCGCCTTCAACATGCCGAGACCGTCAAGGGTCGTACCGGGCCGATTGCCCTCGTCCGCGGTGAGCGTGACCTTCTCCCGGCGCACCTCGCCGGTCGCCTTGTCCTGGACGAGCTTGGTCGTGTCCAGCGGCACGATCTCCGCGTCGAACCGGCCCGCCTCCTGCGCGGCGGCGGTCCGCGCCTGGGACAGCAGCGCGAACGCGTCCTGCCGCGCACGGCTGACCCCGTGGCGCTCCGCGACGATCTCGGCGGTCCGGAGCATCGGGAAGTACAGGTCCGGACGGTGCTCCGCGAGCCAAGGGTCCTGCGCGCGATAGGAGTTGGCATGTTCGTTCTGCACGAGCGAGATGGACTCCGCGCCACCGCCCACGGCGATCTGCATGCCGTCGTGGACGATCTGCTTGGCCGCCGTGGCGATGGCCATGAGCCCCGACGAACACTGCCGGTCGATCGTCATTCCGGGCACGGAGTCGGGTATCCCTGCGCGCAGGATCGCCTGCCGTGCCAGATTGAAACCGCCGGCGCCCTGCTGCGCGGCGACGCCGATGACGACATCCTCGATCTCGCCGCCCTCCAGTCCGGCACGCTCGACGGCAGCGGCGAGCACATGGGCTGTGAGCTCCTGCGGCTGAGTGTCGTTGTAGGCGCCGCGGTAGGCCTTGGCGATGGGGGTGCGGGCGGTCGAAACGATGACGGCTTGCCTCAAGGGTGCTCCAGGTGTGTGTGGGGCCGTTCGGCATGTGGATCAGTAATTGCGGTGCGGGGGAGGGGTGTTGAGAGCCGGCTTTGCCGGCGAGCGGCGCGTCCCTGCGGCCCGCGAGTGTGACGATGTCGGTATTGACGTCGGGTTCAAGTTCTACTGAGCGTGCCGCCCTGCGCCAGGCGACGTCAAGGAGTGAGGCGATCCGGTCCAGATATTGAAGCCGGATTCATCTTCGAATACCGTCGTCGGCGTCCCCCGGATCCCAGGAGCTGCCATGACCGAGACCGCGGCACAACTGCGCCCGACCACCGTCGAAGATCTGCTGAACCTCGTCGGCACCGAGATCGGCCCGACCCAGTGGCACACCGTGACACAGGAACGGATCAACGCCTTCGCCGACCTCACCGGCGATCACCAGTGGATCCACGTCGATCCCGAGCGTGCGGCGCGGAGCCCGTTCGGATCGACCATCGCGCACGGCCTGTACAGCCTGTCGCTAGGTCCGCACTTCATGGAGGAGCTGATGGCGTTCGACGGCTTCGCGCACAGTCTCAACTACGGCTACAACAAAGTCCGGTTCCTTCATCCGCTGCCGGTGAACTCGCGTATCCGGATGCGCGGGACGTTCCTGTCGGTCGATGTGGTGAGGCCCGGCGAGGTCAACGTCGTGACGCAGATGACCATCGAGGCGGACGGCATCGACAAGCCGATCGTCGTCGCCGAGTCGATCGGCCGCTTCACCGAGCGCACGCAGGGCGAGAGTGCGGCGCAAGGGGCGACGTCATGAGTGCCGTCCGGGAGTGCGGTGATCGTGCTGGCCGGTCCAGTTGCGCCAGCGCGGCACCAGGCTTGTGACTACGCAGGGGCGGGATCACCGGGCCGGACGCCGACGATGGTCTGGCGGCCGGCCGACCGCATGCCGCACGAGATCGCCACCCCTTATTCTTCCGCTGATCGCAGCACGCACGGCTGCGGGAACAAGGCGGGGGACGACACATGACATATCGGCGCGCGGTGATACCGGCACTGGTCGGAGGCCTGCTGCTCACGCTGTTGCTGTGGTGGGCGGGGGCGAGCACGCATGCGCTGCAAGTGCGCGGCGCCACCAGCGTGTTCGACCCCCAGTCCGTGAGCGAACTCGAACGGTGGCTCACGCCCTGGTCGTACGACTCGACAGCGGAGTTGATGTCGGGCGGGCCTGTCGGGGGAAGCATGGTGACGGGCGGAGACACCCAGTACGCCGAGCTGCACAGCACGGCCATGCAGATCAGATTCGTGGCGGTCTTCGTGCTCTTCCTGGCCGGTGCGCTGCTTCTGGTCCGCAGGATCCCGCCGACGCAGGGCCGTACGCCGGCCACGCTGCTCGCGCTGTGGGCCTGGGCCCCGGTGGCCGGAACGCTGGCCGTGACCGTCTCCGCGCCGTGGCTGATCGCGTCGAGGGGGCACGGCAGTTACCGGGTCCTGCCGGCGCTGGCGGGCGTGGTCGCGTCGAGCGGCCCGGTCGTGGTGTTCGCAGGGCTGTCGACCGCCGTGGTCACGGTGCTCGTGGCACGGGTCACCGCCAAGGGCGAGGAACCGCTGCCCCGGCGCAGTGTGCCGCCGCGCGCCGCTCGCACAGCGGCGAGCGTGGGGACAGGGGTGGTCGCACTGTCGCTGGTGGTCCTCTCGTACCAATCGGTGGCGGCCTGGATCCAGACCTCGTTCAGCGGCGCGGGCATGCTGTCCGAGCCCGGCGACCTGCTGCGCCAGTGGCTGCTGCTCGGTGGCTGGACGGGCCCCGCGAGCAGCGGGCTCGGGGACTGGCTGCTGTACCGGGCTGTCGACGTGTTCATGCTGGCCGTGGTGTGGTGGGCGCTGCGACTGCTGCCCGGCCTGCTCACGCGCGCCACGGTGCCGGCGATGGCGATGGGTGCGGTCTGCGCGACCGTACTGGGGCTGCTGGCGAGCCAGGTGCTGCACATGGCCATCGACGACACGGCCGGCGTGTACGGGCCCGTGCACCGGTTCTCGGCGCTCGGGAACGGTGTTCCGGCCGCGCTCACCTTCGGCATCGCGGCAGCGCTGGCGGCCGTCGCGACACTGCGCCTTGCCGGGGGCTCCGACACTGGTGCTGTGCCCGTCGGCCGAGACACGGCTGACGTTCCCGGGTAGCGACCCGGGTGGGGGTGGTGCCGGCACCACCCCCACCCTGGGGCTCAGGCCACCTGACTCGCCGTCGGCCGCGCGGCAGGCTTTTCCCAGCACCGGCGGAGAAACGCCGGGCACAGGCCATGGACGGGGAAGAGCGATGAGCGGTCACACACGCCGGAGGATTCTCCAGGGAGCGGCAGTCGCGGCGGCCGGCAGCGTCGTGGGGGGCTTCGGTCCCGGACACCACGCCACCGCGGCACAGGCCGCCAGGCGTGGCACGGATGCCGGGGACGGGGAGTCAACTCCGTTCCTGAAGGGCGCGTTCGCGCCGGTCACCGAGGAACTCACGGCGTTCGGCCTCGAGGTGACCGGACGGGTGCCACGGGACCTGGACGGCCGCTACCTGCGTACCGGGCCCAACGCTCTGGGAGTCGAGGACCCGCGGGCCCACCACTGGATGCTCGGCGACGGCATGGTGCACGGGGTGCGGCTGCGCGGCGGGCGCGCCGAGTGGTATCGCAACCGGTGGGTGCGCTCCTCGCAGGTGGCACGGAAACTGGGCGAGCCGTACCCGGGCCAGGCCCCGCCGGACGACTTCGCCTGCAACACACACGTCATCCCGTACAAGGGCCGCGTCCTGGCCCTCCAGGAGAGCGGACCACTGCCGTACGAACTGGACGGCGAGCTGAACACGCTGGGGCCCTACGACTTCCGCTCCACACTGGAGGGCGCGTTCACCGCGCACACCAAGTACGACGCGGCAGCGGACGAACTGCACGCGGTGGCGTACTACCCGACCTGGGACCACGTGCGGCACCTCGTGATCGACGGGACCGGCCGCGTGGCACGGACCACCAGGATCCCGGTCGCGGACGCGCCGATGATGCACGACTTCGCTCTGACCGGGAAGTACGTGGTGATCGTCGACGTGCCGATCACCTTCGACATGGCAGCCGCCGAGGCGGGCGCACCCGTCCCCTATGTGTGGAACTCGAAGCACCCGATGCGCGTGGGGGTGATGCCCCGGAGCGGTGGCGCCACGCGCTGGTTCGAGATCGATCCGGTGTTCTACTCGCACACGCTCAACGCGTACGACCAGGGCGACACCGTCGTCATGGAGCTGACCACCATGCCTGCCCCCTTCTACGCCGCGGGCCGGGGCAACGGCGGGCCCTCCACGACCGGCACGCCCGTACTCGACCGGTGGACCATCGACCTGCGCGCGGGCCGTGTGACCAGCACCCGGCTCGACGACCTGCCGCAGGAGTTCCCCCGGGTCAACGAATCCCTCGTGTCGCGACGGCACCGCTTCGCGTACGCGGCGAGCGCCGCGGAGATGTGGCGCGCCTACGAAACGGTCGACGGAGTGCCGCCGGACGACAAGTTCACCAACTGCCTGGTCAAGCACGACATGCTGCGCGGCAACCGGCAGGTGCACCGCTTCCCGCACGGCGCGGCGGCCGGGGAGCCGGTGTTCGTACCACGCCGCGGCGCACGGGACGAGGACGACGGCTACCTCCTGTCCTACGTGCACGATCCCGACCGCGGAGCGAGCGACCTGGTGATCCTCTCCGCCCAGGACTTCACCGCCCGTCCCCTGGCCCGTATCCATCTTCCGGGCCGGGTACCGCTCGGCTTCCACGGGAGCTGGGTGCCGGACGCGTGAGGCCGGGCATCCGGTGTCTGGTCGGGTAGAGCGGGCGCGCGCTGTTCGACGTTCGGAGCGGCGCTCCGAGGGACCGCCGGACACTGCCGGCCTCGCGTGGCGGTGTGCAGGGGTTTCGGAGACTGTGGTTGTACGGGCGTCGGAAGGGTGAACGCAATGGACAGGGTGCCGAGGATCGTCGTGGGCGTCGACGGTTCGCCCTCTTCGCAGGCCGCGCTGCGCTGGGCGGTCCGGTACGCGGGCCTCGTGGGCGGGAGGGTGGAGGCGGTGTCGGCGTGGGAGGTACCCGGTATGGCGTCATGGTCGGCCCCGGCGGTGGACACCGACTTCGACGAGGGCCAGGCCGAGCGGGGGCTGGTCGAGGAGGTCCGCGCCGTACTCGGTGAGAACGGCGCGGACCTGGTGCACGAACGGCTGGTGCGTGGGAACGCGGCCGAGGTACTGGTGGATGCGGCCGAGGGCGCCGAGATGCTGGTCGTGGGCAGCCGCGGCCACGGAGGCTTCCGCCGGGCCCTGCTCGGTTCGGTGAGTCAGCAGGTGGCGCACCACGCTCCGTGCCCGGTGACGATCATCCGGCCGGACATGTCTGTCCAGTGACCTCCCGCCCGTTGTGCTATGTGGCCTCACCCAGGTGGCTCAGCGCTTGACGGAAGTCATCGAGGGCTGGCCCGAACTCGCGGGCCGCCGTGTGAAAGGTCGACCGGTCGATCAGCATCCCGGCCAGTGTGCGGGGACCGTCTGCCGGGTCCTGCAGTGACAATTGGTGGGCCAGGCTCACTCCTTCGTCGAACAGTGGGCGTACTCGCTCCGCGAACAGATGGGTGCGCTGCTCCCAGTAGACAGCGGAGCGGACGGTGAGGACGCGGTGAAGCCGCACCAGTTCGGCCAGGTGCTGATCCGGGTCTTCGGCGGCTCGCGGGGCAAGGCTGTCCACCCTCTCGCGCAGAGTGATCCGGCTGTCGAAGTAGCTCTGCTTGACATCGGGAGTCCACAGCATGGGCGTCGACCCCGAAGGGAAGTGCGGTTCACCGGACGGCTGCCGCTCGCTGTCGGCGCCGGAGAAGAGCAGCAGCACCGCCCAGAAGGATGCTTGATGTCCGCTCCAGGACCTGCGCTCACCCGTGGCGGCCAATTCCGTGAGCACGGTGAGCGCTTCTTGCCGTACGGCGGTGGCCTCCTCGCCCCGGCCCCCTTTGTCGAGCAGGTGCGCGTAGCCGATCAGCGAGTAGAGGTGGCAGGCCATCGTGCCGCGGTCGTTCGCGGCTTCGTCCGCTTCCAAGCCGACGAGTGTGGCGAAGGCGTCGAGTGCTTCTCCGGACCGGCCTGCGGCATCCAGAGCGGCGATCCATTCGAGGACTGACCAGGCGAGACTCCCGCTGTTGGGTCCGTGGGGCAGGAGGGCCCCGACCCACTCGGTGAGCGCGTCGGCGGCCTCGGCGAAGCGGCCTTCCTCGGAGAGAGCCGCGGCCCAGTCGCGCAGCCCCCGGACCCGGGAGTCTCCGGACAGTCGGGCCTGTGCACGGCCGACGGCGAGCATCTCGGCGCGCAGGGCGAGACCTTCGGAGCGTCGGCCCTGGGCGTACAGCTCTCTCTGGCAGGCGTCGAGCGCTTCGTATAGAACGTCGGCACGGGCGGGTTCGGCCGGATCGATGGCCCGCGCCGCGGCCACCGCCTCCTTGCGCAGCGCGAGACACGCCACGTGGGGTCGGCCCGAGCCGGTGTCGTAGCTGAGGCGCTGCAGGGCCTTGGCCAAGAGGGGCAGGTAGGCGGCGGGGCTGACGTGGGCGAGTACGCGGTAGGCGTCGACTTCCTCGCGCGGAGTGCGGCGTCCGGAGGCGAGCAGTACATTGCGTGCCCGCACTATGTCGTCCTGATCGACGTTCCCCGAGTGAGTCATGGCGGAGATTCTGCGTGCGTCGGAGAGGGCCGAACAAGCCTGGTGACCTGTGCCGTTCGTCCTACGAAAATGCCTTCTGACCTGTCATGATGGGTGTGTCGTCACCCCTTTGGCACGGTGGGGCCGGTCAGAGGTGCGCCGGTGTCACGGCGCCGGCCGAGTGATCGGTGATGTCGTAGGTGTCGTCGGAGTCGTAGTGGACGGTGTTGTTGGCGATCTGCGCGACCAGACCGAGCAGCAGGAACAGCACGACGAGGACCTTGGCCGCGGTGTCGAGCAGCAGCGGCCGTGTCCCCGAACGGACCTGCTCCGCGGGTACCGGCTCGTCGCCGAAGAGGCGCTTGGGGTAGGCGGGCGTGAGCAGCAGGAGATACGCGTTCAGACGCAGGCTGTACCGGACGACGGCCGCTGTCGCGGCGTACAGCGGAGCGGGCAGGCGCCCCAGGATGAGGGCGACGAGCCAGAACACCCAGCAGAGTGTGACCCAGCCGCTGCGGACGAGGGTCGCGACGATGGCCGCGGGGATGACCAGGATCAGGCGGAAGAACACCGCGAGACGGTTGAGCGGGGTGGCGCGGAGTTCGATCTGCACCGGGTAGTCAGGGGCCGAGAAGGCGAAGGGCGGGTAGCGGTCGACCAACAGCGTGGCGCTTGCGTTGACCCGGGTCTCGTACGCCAGGACGGAGCCCAGGAACGAGAAGATCGCGTCCGGCAGACGCCCGGTGAACAAAGCCGCGAACCAGCCGGCGATCACGACGAAGAACGCCGCGACGGCGAGAAAGAACAGCACCACGTACTGGGGAATCAGCAGCAACCACCGCAGCAGCACGGTCCAGCGTCTCTGACGTTCGGGCGCGGGGACGTCGAGGGCAGGCAGCCACTCGGTACTGCCTCCGGCGGTGCCGGTCGCGGGTCGCTCGCCCCAGCCTGTCGCCATGAGCACTCCTGATCGTTCCGGTACGGCTGACACCGACATGCTGTGCCCTCCCGGACGCGCCCGCGCGGGCACAGAGCCAAACGGAGGCGGCAGGCGGCTGCGGGGGAGCCCACCGCCCGGGTCCGGTGCCACATTCGGCACCGGACCCGGGCGCTGCCTCATACCGCCGAGTCAGCCGAGTTCAGCCGAGCCCGCCGCGGTCACACGGCCGCCGGCGTACCCGCTTCCTGTACCTCGGTCGCCGGGAGCCGGAATTCCTGTCCCGCCAGGGACTCGTACAGACGGACGGGGCTCATCTCGCCCGCCAGGTCGCCGTGCTGGGCCTTGGAGCGGCGGTAGATCTGCTCGACCAGGGCCGACAGTTCGGTGGAGACGCCGATGTCGCGGCCCAGGTCCACGGCGAGCCCCAGGTCCTTGCAGGCGAGTGCCATGGCGAACGAGTCGTCGTAGTCCCCGTCGGTGAGGATCGACATGATGTCGTTCTCGAGGAAGTTCGAGGCGGCCGGGCTGGCCAGGAGCGCGTTGCGCAGGGTGTCCAGAGCGACACCCGCCTTCACCCCCATGGCCAGGACCTCGGCGGACGCGGTGAGGTGGGTGAACCACAGCAGATTGATCATGAGCTTGACCGTGTAACCGGCGCCCAGCGGACCCACGTGGAGGATGCGGTCGGGGTCGCCCATCACCTCGAGGACGGGCAGCGCCGCCGCGAAGTCGGTGTCGGAGCCGCCGACGAAGATCTGCAGCTGCCCGGCCTTCGCGCCGTGCGCCATACCGCTCACCGGTGCGTCGAGCCGGCGCACACCACGCTTGTCGAGCACCTCGGCGGCGACCCGGTCGGCGGCGGCCGGCGTGGACGTAGACATGTCGATCCACAGGGACCCGGCGGGCAGCGACTCGGCGACCGCGCCGCGCAGCAGCACGTCCTCGACGATGCGCGGGTTGGGCAGCATCGTCACCAGCACCTCGGCGTCGCTCGCGCACAGCGCGGCGGTCTCCGCCCACGCGGCGCCGAGAGCCACGTGCTCGGCGGCGGCCTCGGGGCGGGTGTCGTGCACCGTCACCTGGTGCCCCGCCTGGATGAGATGACGGGCCATGTGGCCGCCCATGTTGCCCAGACCGATGAATCCGATCCTCATGATCTTTCCTTACTGCAGCGACGTACGGGGGTGTAAGGGAAATGCCGTAAGTGTGGTGCGAGGTTGGTGAGTTGGGCGGATGGTCAGGCCTTGGGCGCCGAGTCTGCGAGCTGCCGGGCCGACGGCGTGTAGAACGGGTTGGTGACGCCCGACTTCGCCGCGTCGATCACGTCCCCGGCCGTCGGTCGGCCCTCGACGGCGGCGCGCAGAGCCTGGTGCGCGGCGACGCGCTGGTTGCGGAAGGACTCGTCCAGGTCGTCGACGCCCGGGTTGACCCAGATCGCGGCGATGATCAGCAGGTCGTCCGCCTCGTCGGCGGGGATGGTGCCGTCGATCAAGGCGTCGGTGACCCCTTGCGCGAGGCCCGCCTGGGCCGAGCCCCAGGTGGCGCGCTCGTGCAACTCCCCGTCGGCGGCGGCCTTGTTGACGAACAGCGTCAGCGGCTTCACCGGGACGGAGGGGCGTACGACGGTCATGAACGGCACGTGTCCCGCGCTGGGTGTGGCCAGGGCGGTGGCCCACGCGGTCTCGACCGGACCGCCCTTGCGGCCGAGGACGATGTTGGTGTGCGCGGCGTTGACGCCGTCGCCGACGAAGGCTTCACCGATGAGGGCGGTGGGGGCAAAGGACATGGTGGTGCTCCCGTACGAGGATCAGGGCGGGAAGGGGTGGGGTCGAGGCAGCGGCGCACAAGGCCCGACAGGCGGGCGCGCCGGACGAGGCGAAGGGTGTGCCGACCCGCGGCACGAGACGTGGCCGCACCGGCGGGACGTGCCCCGCCTTCGGTTGGCTGCTCGGCGAAACTAGGTCGCCGCGCGTCCGGCGTGCAAGCCCGCACCTGAAATCGAAACCGGGGTTGCGATGCGCGCAACCCCCTGGCCTCCCCGGTGGCACGGATGCCCGCGCGACCACACTCTGACCAGGCACTTCGGCGGGAGGCCGGCGGCTTTACGATGCGAGCGTGAACGAAGCGAACGTCCCTCGATCCGTCCGCAGCCAGGGCCATGGCCTGCGCCGTGACGTCGATCTGCTCGAAGCCCTCGGCTCGCCCGAGGCCCACCGCACCGGCGGCCTCGGCGTCGTACGCATAGCCCAGCTGGTGGGACGCGACAAGAGCCAGGTGTCCCGGGCCCTGAAAGCGCTCGCCGACGAGGGCATCGTCGAGCGGGACCCCGACAGTCTGGAGTACCGGCTCGGCTGGCGGCTGTTCTCGCTGGTCGCGCGGACCTCGGAGAGCCGGGTCGTGCGGGTGGCGGGGCCCGTCATGCACCGGCTGGCCGCGGACCTGGAGGAGACCACTCACCTGTGCGTGCTGCACGACAGGGAGGTGCGCACCCTGCTCTCGGTGTCCGGGCATTCCTACCGGCTGCGCGAATGGGAGGGCCGCGGCTGCCCCGCCTGGATCACCTCCGCGGGACCCGTGCTCCTGGAGGGCGCCAGCCCGGACGAGCTGTACGTGCGGTTCGGGGCCACGGAGGAGGTGTCGGTGCCCGACCTCTGGTCCCGCATCCGGCGGGCCGAGGCGGAGGGGTTCGCCCGGGAGTTCGAGGAGTTCGAGCCCGGCCTGGTCGGCGTCTCCGCCGCGGTGCGCGACTTCCGCGGCCGGGTCGTGGCCGCGCTCAACGTCACCGCGCCCACCGACCGTTTCGCGGCGCGCCTCGACCACGCCGGACGGGCGGCCGCGGCCGCCGCGGCCAAGGTGTCGGCCCAGCTCGGCTGGGAGCCGCGGCCGTAGGCGGTGGCGAACGCCGCCACGAGGAGCGGTTGCGCTGAGCGCAACTCGCGTCTCGATCGCCACTGAGACCTTGTTCTCCATGGTTGGCGGCCCGTAAATTCCTCGCATCCCGGCCTCAGCGCGACGGACAGAGACCCCAGAGACGTCCCCGCCCCGCACCGGGCCTGCCCTTCGGCACGCCCTTTTTCGCCGGTCTGCTCGGCAACACTTTCTTCCACCTGCCGGTTCCGCGCGCCCCGAGCGCCCGCGACCCGGTGCAAGGAGCAGTCCATGGACATCGACATCGACATCGACCGCATCGTCAAGTCCCCATACGGAGAAGGGGACTTGTGGATCGGCGGGCAATGGCGTGCCGCGTCCGACGGTCGCACGTACCCCGTGTACGACCCGGCAACCGGCGAGGTCGTCCGCGAGGTCGGCGCCGCCTCGGCCGCCGACGCGGCCGCCGCTCTCGACGCGGCGTCGGCCGCGGCCGAGCAGTGGCGGCGCACCCCGGCCCGCCGCCGCTCGGAGATCCTCACGGGCGCCTTCCGTCTGATGCACGAGCACAGCGACGCCCTCGCCCGCCTCATCACCCTGGAGAACGGCAAGGCGTACCGCGACGCGAAGGCCGAGGTCGGCTACGCCGCCGAGTTCTTCCGCTGGTTCGCCGAGGAGGCCGTACGCGTCGGCTCGGGCTTCGGCGAGGCACCGGCCGGCGGCTTCCGGCACGTGGTCACCAAGCAGCCCGTCGGTGTCACCGCGTTCGTCACGCCGTGGAACTTCCCCGCCGCGATGGCCACCCGCAAGATCGCCCCCGCCCTCGCCGCCGGCTGTCCCGTCGTGCTCAAGCCGGCCCCCGAGACACCCCTGACCGCGCTGGCCGTCGCCGCACTGCTCGCCGAGGCCGGACTCCCCGACGGGCTGCTCAACGTCCTGCCGACCGACCGCGCCCCCGAGACCGTCTCCGCCTGGCTGGGCGACGAGCGCGTGCGCAAGTTCTCCTTCACCGGCTCCACCGCCACCGGCCGCGTCCTGCTGCGCCAGTGCGCCGACCACGTCGTCAACGTGACGATGGAACTCGGCGGCAACGCCCCCTTCGTGGTCCTGGCCGACGCCGACGTCGAAGCCGCCGTACGCGGTGCGATGGACGCGAAGATGCGCGGCGGGGGAGAGGTGTGCATCGCCGCCAACCGGTTCTACGTGCACGCCGACGTGGCCGCCGAGTTCACCGAGAAGTTCGGCGCCGCGATGCGCGCGGTGCAGGCCGGACCCGGTCTCGCGGAGGGCGTCACCCTCGGCCCGATGATCAACCCGACGGCCGTGGAGCGGATCAGCGGCCTGGTCACGGACGCCGTGCGGCGCGGGGCCCGGATCGCCGCGCAGGGCGAGGTGCCCGGCGACGGCGGCTGGTACCACCCGGCCACCGTCCTCACCGATGTCCCCGCCGACGCCGAGATCCTGCACACCGAGGTCTTCGGCCCGGTCGCCCCGATCGTCACCTTCGCCGACGAGGAGGAGATGCTCACCGCCGCCAACGACACCGCGTACGGCCTCGCCGCGTACGTCTACACCCGCGACCTGGCCCGCGGCCTGCGGATCGCCGAGCGCCTGGAGGCCGGCATGGTCGGCCTCAACCGTGGCCTGATCTCCGACACGGCCGCCCCCTTCGGCGGCGTCAAGCAGTCCGGCATCGGCCGCGAGGGAGGCCGCGAGGCAATCGAGGCGTTCCTCGAGACCAAGTACGTCGCCCTGGACTGGCCCACCTCCTGACCCGGCCCGCCCCCGTCCCCATAACCTACGGAGTCCCCATGGCAATGACGCCAGTCTCCCAACGCCCTCACGGCGTGCCCACGGCGAGCAGCCCCCGTGACCGGGCCCGGCTGCACTTCCGCCTGAAGACCGCGACCCAGCTGGGCCAGGGCCTCGACGGCTACGTCATCGGCGGCATCGGCATGGCCATGACCGCGCTCACCGCGGACCTGCACCTGGGCACGGTCGCCCAGGGGCTGGTCGGCGCCTCGCCGCTGATCGGCATCTTCTTCGGCGGACCCGCCTTCGGCTGGCTCGCCGACCGGTTCGGGCGCCGCCCCGTCTTCATGGTCGACATGCTGATCTTCCTGATCAGCTCGGTGGCCCAGTTCTTCGTGGCGGACGGCACCCAGCTCTTCCTGATCCGCCTGGTGATGGGCCTGGCGATCGGCGGCGAATACGCCGTGGGCGCACCCCTGCTGTCCGAGTACGCGCCCAGCAAGGGCCGCGGCCGGCTGCTCGGCAGCCTGGAGATCAGCTGGTACGTGGGATACGCCCTGGCCACCGTGGTCGGCGCCCTGTTCGCCGAGATGGACGGCGGCTGGCGCTGGTCCCTGTCGAGCGGCGCGGTCATCGCCGTCGTCTGTCTGGCACTGCGCGGGGGAGTGCCGGAGTCGGCACGCTGGCTCCTCAGCAGGGGCCGCACCAAGGAAGCCCGAACGCTCATCGAGCGGTACGGCATCGAGCTCGACGCGGACGCGGAACTCGCCGACAGTGGCGAACGGGCGGGATTCCGGGCGCTGTTCAGCCGCAAGCACCTGCGGGCGACCGTCTTCGCCGGCACGTTCTGGGCGGCCCTCGTCCTGCCCTACTTCGCGATCGGCGCCTTCTGGAGCGAGGTGTTCGAAGCTCTGAACATGGGCGACAACGCGGTCGCCGCACTCCTCGTCTACGCGTTCACCGCGGTCGCGGGCGTCACGCTCGGCTGCCTCGTCGTCGAACGCATCGGCCGCCGCAAGCTCCTGATCCCCCCGTTCTGGATCACCGCGGTCTGCCTCGCTCTGGTGGCGGTGTGGCCGGACGTCACGCCCGTCGTGGTGGGCGGCTTCCTCTTCTTCATCTTCCTCAACGCGGCGTCCAGCGCGCTCACGGCGGTGTACCCGTTGGAGGTCTTCCCCACCGCGCTGCGCACCACAGGCGTCGGATTCGCTGCGGCCATCAGCCGGGTCGGTGCGGCGATCGGCACCTTCCTGCTGCCGATGGGCCTGGAACACGTGGGCCCGCGATTCGTCCTGCTGATCGGCGCGGCGGTGCTCGCGCTCGGCGGTCTGGTCTCCCACTTCCTGGCGCCGGAGACCACCGACATGGACTTGGCCCACACGGCACGCGCGGGACGCTGACCGCTCCGGAAGTACGCCTACCGCGGCGGGCTCGCCCCACCAGGAGCCCTCTCAGGGATCCGGCAGGGACCGAGCCCCCACGTCACCGCGACCATCGGCGGGCCCGCACGGAACATGGCCTGCCGGTCGCGGTGACCATGTGGAGACACCCCAACTCAGCTGAAAAACATGGCACTTGGGAGTCTAAAACGTTGAGACTGACTGTCGGCGTCGTCCCGAGCGGCGCCGACAGCAGCACCTCACCGGTCGATCAGGGAGTTGAGATGAGCCTGCGCAAGCGTGCGATGGCCGTAGTTTTCGTGTCTGCCGCAGCCTTCACCGCTCTGGCTCCGCAGGCCATGGCAGCCCCGATGCCCTGGGAGACCAGCAAGTCCCCGGCGACCGCCACCCACCACAGCCCGGCTACGACCCCTGAGGAGAGGGCCGCGGTCACCGTCCTCTGCGGCTCGCCCTGCTACCAGTAGCCCGTCGTTCGCCGTACGCACCGACGCGCACGAAGTCCCGGGCCGATGGCGCGAACATGGAACGGCCCGGGACGGTCTCGGGGTGTCAGACGTTCAGGGCGTCGATGAGCGCCTTGACGACGTCTTCCGTCGTCGCGGTTCCGCCCACGTCGCGGGTCAGGATGCCCGCCGCGGTCGTGGCCTCGATGGCTCGGTGCAGCCGGGCGGCCTGTTCGGACAGGCCGAAGTGGTCCAGCATGAGCGCCGCGCTGCCCACCGCGCCGATCGGGTTGGCCAGGCCCTGGCCGGCGATGTCCGGCGCCGAGCCGTGCACGGGCTCGAACATGCTGGGGAAGCGGCGCTCGGGGTTGAGGTTGGCGCTCGCGGCCAGTCCGAGACTGCCCGCCAGCGCGCTGCCGAGGTCGGAGAGTATGTCGGCATTGAGGTTGGAGGCGACGACGACCGACAGGTCCTCGGGGCGCAGGACGAACTTCGCCGACATGGCGTCGACGAGGACGCTCTCGGTCTCCACGTCCGGGTAGTCGGCGGCGACGCGCTTGAAGACGTCGTCCCAGAGGACCATGCCGTACTGCTGGGCGTTGCTCTTGGTGACGCTCGAGACCTTGCGCCGGTCGCGGGTGCGGGCGAGGTCGAAGGCGAAGCGCATGATGCGTTCGCATCCGACTTCGGTGAACAGAGCGGACTGGACGGCGACTTCGCCACCGGGCCCGCGGCCCGCGAGATTGCGTCCGCCCAGGCCGGCGTACTCGCCTTCGCTGTTCTCGCGCACGACGACCCAGTCGAGGTCGGTGTCGTCGGCCTTGCGCAGCGGGCTCCGGACGCCGGGCAGGAAGTGGACGGGGCGGACGTTGGCCCACTGGTCGAAGCTCTGGCAGATCTTCAGACGCAGTCCCCACAGGCTGATGTGGTCGGGGACCGTGGGCCAGCCGACAGCGCCGAAGTAGATGGCGTCGAAGTCCTTGAGGCGGTCGAGACCGTCGTCGTCGATCATCCTGCCGGTCCTGGTGTAGTAGTCGCACCCCCAGGGGAACTCCTCCCAGGCGAAGGAGAAGGCGCCGCCCGAGTCCTGGGCCAGCGCGTCCAGCACGGCGCGGCCCGCGGCGACGACTTCCGCGCCGACGCCGTCGGCTGGAATGGCGGCGATCCTGAAAATCTGGGGTGTGGTCACAACGGCCTCCGGCGATGAGCGGGCACATGGGGTGCGTGGCTGGACATCCACGAGTCAACACAGGGGCCCGGCACCGCGTCCAAGACCTGGTTCCGATACGACCCATAGCCGCAGCCGATCGGTGGGGCGGCAGGGGACCTGAACCACCCGCCGGTGTCCGACGCGTGGAACGATCAGCCGTTCAGGAGGGTCGGCGGACCACCCGGCGGTGGTCCGCCGGGTGGCACAGCGGCCGATCAGGCGAGGTGGGCGCGGCCCTCGGCGGTGCGCTGTCCGGCCAGGGACCGGGTCAGGTCCAGGAACGAGCGGGCTGCGGGGGTCAGGTGCGCGGGCAGACTGATCATGGCGACGTGCAGATGCGCGGTCGGCTCGATGGGTGCGACGGCGGCTCCGCACCGCCGGGCAAGGCGCGTCCAGGCTGCCGGGAGCACGGCGATGCCCACACCGCTCAGGACGAGAGGCAGGATCGATGTGCGGTGGTCGACCACGGCGACGATGTCGGTGTCCGTTCCGGCGCTGGTGATGTCGTCGACGATGGTGCGCATCAGACTGCCGCGGCGGGACGCTATGAGCTTGCGCCCGGAGAGGTCTTCCGGGCGCAGGGGGACGGCGTCCTGGATCTCCCCTCCCGGAGCGGAGACGGCGACGAACGGCTGGACCTCGACGGGCAGGACTTCGATCCCCGGGGCGTCGACCGGGCTGGCCGCTCCGAGCAGGCCGAGTTCACAGGCGCCGCTGCGCACGAGAGCGATCACTTCTTCGGGTGTGAACGCGGCCCGCGTGCTGACCCTCAGCGAGGGGTGCAGCTCGGTGAAGCGCTGGACCAGTGTCGTCAGCGGCTCGATGCCGGGGGACGGCATGACCGCCATCTCGACGGTCCCGCCGTGCAGCCCCGACAGTCCCGCCGCCTTCTCACGCACG
The DNA here is from genome assembly GCF_042270245.1 of Streptomyces sp. NPDC055955. Taxonomy (NCBI): domain Bacteria; kingdom Bacillati; phylum Actinomycetota; class Actinomycetes; order Kitasatosporales; family Streptomycetaceae; genus Streptomyces; species Streptomyces sp. NPDC055955. The sequence goes on along the minus strand of NZ_JBHJYS010000034.1, from coordinate 35,967 downwards.
GCACTGAGATCCCGCAGAACCCGCCGGCTGGGCTCCAGGAGCTCAGCGCCGGCCTCACTGAGCACCACGCCGCGGCCCAGCCGGTGGAAGAGGGAGACACCCAGATCGGACTCCAGGTTCGCCATCGCCTGAGACAAGGAGGGCTGCGCGACATGGAGCGCGGCCGCCGCCTTGCTGAACCCCCCGTGCTCCACGATCGCGAGGAAGTACTCGAGTTGCCGGGCGTCCACGGCGCCTCCCCGACCCGTAGACGACAAAGCAATAGCCGCAGCCTATCGGTCAGGCTGCGGCGCAGACTGCCGGGGTACGGGTGACCGGCGGTCGGACATCCGTACCCGGGACACAGTCGGGCGGCACGGTCACCGGCGGGACGAGGCCGACCGGGGCGTGGAGTGGGGATCGGTGTCCGCGTGGCCCGCGGGCACCGGACGCTGCGCAGCGTGGTCGGCCGGGTGCGCCGCAGCCGGGAGTTCTCCGACCTCGCCTGCCAGGACCTGCCGAGCGCGCGGCAGGTCGATGCCCTTCTCCCACGTGGCTATGAACAGCGTCGCCACGGCGTTGCCGTAGAAATTGACCAGGGCCCGGCACTCGGACATGAACTTGTCGATGCCGAAGATCAGCATGATGCCCGCGGCCGGTACGTGGCCGACGGTCGACAGAGTGGCAGTAAGCGCGATGAAGCCGCCGCCTGCCACTCCCGCCGCACCCTTGGAGGTGAGCAACATGACGGCCAGCAGCCCGAGTTGCTGTCCCACCGAGAGCGCGGTGTCGGTGGCCTGGGCGATGTAGAGGGTGGCGCCGGCGCCGGCGCCGTCGAGATTGAAGCTTTGACATGCTCCTCGGGCTGTAGCCCGAGGATTTTGGCCGTCCCGTACTGGTTGCGGTGCCGCTACGCGACACGGTTTTCGGTACGGGATTCCGTGGCTTCCTGTTTCTTCACGCCGTGCCTCGCCCCCGATGATGCTGGGGGTTTGGTCTTACCGACGCTCCGCAGGCTCGAACCGCCATGTCCGGCGGCTTTGATGTTTTTCGCGGCGTTCACATCGCGATCGTGCAGGGTATTGCAGGCGGGACAGGTCCACTCCCGCACGGACAATGGTTTGGGTCCGTCGACATGTCCGCAGGCGGAGCAGGTACGGGTGGTCGGGATGAACCGGCCGATGCGCACGAACTCGCGCCCGTACCGCTTCGCCTTGTATTCCAGCATGTCGACGAACATCGACCAGCCCGCGTCATGCACGCTCTTAGCCAGCCGGGTGCGCGCGAGTCCGTTGACCGCCAGGTCCTCCACGACCACCGTTTGGTTCTCACGGATGATCCGGGTGGAGAGCTGGTGGCAGAACTCCTTGCGCGCGTCAGCGACGTGGGCGTGGGCGCGGGCGACTTTCAGCCGGGCCTTCTCCCGGTTCTTCGATCCCTTCTGTTTGCGGGACAGCTCCCGCTGGGCCTTCTTGAGCTTCTTCTCCGCACGGCGCAAGAACCGTGGGGCATCGATCTTCGTGCCGTCGTCCAGGACCGCGAAGTGCGTGAGGCCAAGATCGATGCCGACGCAGGAGTCGGGGGCAGGGGCGGGCAGCTTGGCGGCGTCGGTCACGGGGTCGGTTTCGATGACGAAGCTGGCGAAGTACCGGCCGGCGGCGTCCTTGATGACGGTGACCGTGGACGGCACTGATGGCAGCGCTCGGGACCACTTCACCCGCACCTCGCCGATTTTCGGCAGGGAGAGTTTCCCACCCTTGGTGATTTTCCAGCGGGCGTTCGCGGTGAACCGGACGGCCTGCCGCGAGTCCTTACGGGAGCGCAACGACGGCTCGCCCATCTTCGCCCCCTTGCGTTCCCCCTTGAGCGAGGCGAAAAAGTTGGCGTAGGCGGTATCCGCATCCCGCAGCGCCTGCTGCAATACCACCGCGGACACGCCACTGAGCCAGGCGCGGTCGGGACGCTGCTTCGCTTCGGTGATCAGCGACGCCGAAAGGACCTTGGATGTGGGGTAGGGCTCCTTGGCGGCGCGGGCGTCACGACGGGCACGCACCGCGTCGTTGAACACGACGCGCGCGCACCCGAACGCCCGCGCCAACGCTGTCTGTTGGCCGGGCTCCGGGTACAACCTGAAGGCGTACCGAAGCTGCATGACCGTCACCTTACATATGTGGGTTATGGCCGAGATACAGAACTCAGAACTGGCAGACACTGTGCTTTCGTCATGCACGCCCACTTGGTCTTCGTGACCAAGTTCCGGCACAAGGGTGTTCACAGATGCCCATCTTCGGCGCATGGAGGAGATCACGTCGGCGGTCTGCGCCGACTCCGAGTGCGAGCTGATCGAGTTTCAACGGACAAGACAAGCACGCCCACCTCTTGGTGAACCTCCCACCGGAGGCGGCCGAACGCCTGGGGTGCCACCGCAATACCGTGCTCAACCGCCTGCGCTGCCATGAACAGCTGACGGGACGCCGACTTGACGCCCCTTGCGAGCTCGTCGAACTCGTTCTGGCCGCCTCTGCGCCGACCCTTCGGGTTGAGGCGCTGGTAGGTGATCGTCGGGAAGCCCCGGGGGAGGCTCATCGAGATGGCCCCGTGATGCGCGGTGGATCACACAGGCTGGACAGGCATGCGCGCGGCTCGTAACTTAACGAATGTTCGACAGAAGTCGTGATGCTGGGCGCCGCGGCCGGAGGCCGTTCGTCCACCGCACAGCGCAGTCCGTGATCCAGAGCCGGGAGCCCGCATGGCCGACGCAGTACTCGCCGAATTCCGCGACGACGGCACCACCGTCATCACCATCAACCGTCCTGAGGCCCGCAACGCGGTGAACCGCGCGGTGGCGGAGGGTGTGGCAGCCGCACTCGACGAACTGGACCGCCGCGACGACCAGATCGTCGGCGTCATCACCGGCGCGGGCGGGACCTTCTGTTCCGGCATGGACCTCAAGGCGTTCCTCGCGGGGGAGCGGCCCGTGGTCGAGGGACGTGGCCTCGCGGGCATCACCGAGGCGCCGCCGCGCAAGCCCATGATCGCCGCTGTGGAGGGCTATGCCCTGGCCGGCGGCTGCGAGATCGTCCTCGCCAGCGACATGGTCGTGGCCGCGCGCGACGCCCGCTTCGGGATCCCCGAGGTCAAGCGGGGTCTTGTGGCAGCCGCGGGAGGGCTGCTGCGGCTGCCGCAGCGCATCCCGTACGCCGTGGCCATGGAGATCGCCCTGACCGGCGACTTTCTCGATGCCGAGCGCGCCCACACCTACGGTCTCGTGAACCGCGTGACCGAGAAGGGCGGGGCTCTGGAGGGTGCTCTGGACCTGGCGCGTTCCATCGCCGCCAATGGGCCGCTCGCCGTGCGCGCCACCAAGCAGATCGTCGCCGAGGCCCCGACCTGGGCCGCCGACGAGGCCTGGCCGCGGATGCGGGAGATCGTCGCCCCCGTCTTCGCCTCCGACGACGCCAAGGAGGGCCCGCGCGCCTTCGCCGAGAAGCGCGCCCCGCGCTGGACGGGAAAGTGAGTCCCGCCGACGGGGGCGGGGGCCCGCTCGCCGGGGTACGTGTCGTCGAGCTGGGCGGCCTCGGCCCCGGCCCGTTCTGCGGCATGGTGCTCGCCGACCTCGGCGCCGAAGTGATCCGTGTCGACCGGCCCGCCGAGGCCGGGGAAGAGACCAGGCACCCGGTGATCCACCGCGGTCGCACCTCCGTCGCCGTCGACCTGAAGCACCCGGAAGGTGCCGGCGCCGTCCGGCAGTTGATCGCCGGCGCGGACGCCGTGATCGAGGGATTCCGGCCGGGAGCCATGGAGCGGCTCGGACTCGGCCCCGACGTGTGTCTCGCCGCGAACCCGACGCTCGTGTACGGCCGGATGACGGGCTGGGGGCAGGACGGGCCCCTCGCCCAGGAGCCCGGGCACGACATCAACTACATCGCGCTGGCAGGAGCGTTGCACGCCATCGCCCCCACGGGCGGGGACCCCGTACCGCCCATCAACCTCGTCGGCGACTTCGGCGGCGGCGGCATGCTGCTCGCCCTCGGACTGGTCAGCGCGCTTCTCCACGCGCGTACCATCGGCGAGGGGCAGGTCGTCGACGCGGCGATGACCGATGGCACCGCGCTGCTGCTCGCGATGACGTACGGCTTTCTCTCGCGGGGTGACTGGGAGGACAAGCCCGGTGTCAACCTCCTCGACGGAGGTGCTCCCTTCTACGCCGTGTACCGCTGCGCCGACGACAAGCACGTGGCCGTCGGCGCGATCGAGCCGCAGTTCTACGCCGCCCTGCTCGGGGTCCTCGGCCTGTCCCAGGAACCGGAGTTCGCGCGTCAGCGCGACCGGGAGACCTGGCCCGCGATGAAGGGCCGCCTCGCCCGGGTCTTCGCCACCCGCACCCGCGACGAGTGGGCGGCCACGTTCGAGGGACAGGGAGCGTGCGTCACCCCCGTCCTGTCCCTCGCAGAAGCCGCCGAGCACCCGCACAACATTGCCCGCGGCACCTTCCGGCGGGGCGCCCACGCAGGCCACGAACCGGCGCCCGCACCACGGTTCGGTGCGACCCCGGCAGGTGAGCCCCTGCCCGCGCCCGTCATCGGCGCGCACACCACCGAGATCCTGGCCAAGGCGACCGGGCTCACCCGCGCGGACATCGAAACGCTGCGTGAGAGGGGCGTCGTCGGATGAAGCGGTTTGTGCCTGACGGCATGTCCGAGAGTCTGACCTATCCCGAGGGGCCGCTCGGCGCCGTCCTCGCGGGCTCCGCCCGCCGGTACCCGGACCGGATCGCCCTGCGTGACGGGGAACTCGCCTTCACGTACAGCGAGTTGTACGACGGGGCGCTGCGCGTCGCCCAGGCGTTGCGGGAGCGTGGAGTGCGCCGTGGCGAGACCGTCGCGCTGCATCAGCCCAACTCCGCCTGGTTCACGGTCACCTACTTCGGCGTCCTGCTCGCGGGTGCCGTCGTCACGCCCGTCAACCCGGCCCTGCCGGCCCTGGCCCTGCGTGACCAGTTCCAAGAGGCGGGTGCCGTGGCGGTGTTCACCCACCCGTCCACGCGGGCCACCCTGGACGAGGCCGAGATCGCCGGCCTGCGGCTGACCGTGCTGGTTCCGGCCTCGGACGCAGCCCCCGCGCCCGAGGCCGCGGATCTGAGCGGGACACCGCTCGAGGAGCTTCTCGAGACGGCTCCGGGCGCGCCGGAGAGCGTGTCCGGGGCCGACGTGGCACACCTGTCCTTCACCGGAGGCACCACCGGACGGTCCAAGGCCGTGCGCGTCCTGCACCGCAACCTCGTCGCGAACGTCCTGCAGATGGCGTCCTGGCGCGGCGCTGCCCGGCCCGTCTGTGACGAGCCGGGATACATCCATCTCGAGCACATCCTTGCGGCGCGGACGCCCCACACGCTCGACATCGGGGAGTCGACATCGGTCGCGCTCGCGCCGATGTTCCACGCGATGGGCCTGGTCAGCCAGTCCGTCAGCGTGGCCACCGGCCTCACGGTCGTGATCGCCGGGCGGTTCGACCCGCGCAAGTTCGTGCGGCTCGTCGAAGAGCACGGGGTCAACACCCTGCCCGGCTCGCCGGCCCTGTTCCACAGCCTGCTCGCCCTGCCCGGCATCGAGGACGCGGACCTGAGCTCGGTGAAACTCGTCAACTCCGGCGCCGCGCCCATCGACACGATCGCCCTGAAACGGCTGCACGGCCTCTTCCCCAACGCCTGCATCGTCGAGGGCTACGGCCTGACGGAGGCCACCATGGCGCTCACGACCCACCCGCTCCTGCGGGACAACCCCGTGCCTCTGGGCAGCGTCGGCGCCCCGCTCTTCGACACGGAGTTGGAGATCAGGGAACTGGGCTGCGGCTCCGTCGTGCCCACCGGTGACACAGGCGAGGTGTGGGCGCGTGGCCCGCAGATCACCGACGGCTACGAGGGGCATCCGGACCTGACCGCCGAGCAGTTCCAGGACGGCTGGCTGCGCACCGGGGACATCGGCAGGTTCGACGAGGACGGCTGGCTGTACCTGGTCGGCCGGGCCAAGGACATGCTGATCTACAAGGGCTACAACGTCTACCCGGGGCCGTTGGAGGAACTGCTCCACCAGCACCCCGCGGTCGCGGGCGCCAGTGTCATCGGTGCGCCGCACGCGTCGGCCGGAGAGATTCCGGTCGCGTACGTCGTCGCTCGCCCCGGACACGTGGCCGGAGCCGAACTCGCCCGCGAACTCACCGAGTTCGTTGCCGCACGTGTCGCCCCCTACCAGCGCGTCCGCGAGATCCGCTTCATCGAGGCGCTCCCGGTCTCGGCGGCCGGAAAGATCCTCAAGACCGAACTGCGGGAGCGGCACATCGTCTCGCCGCCGCACGACTGAGAGAGGGACAGCACCGTCCGTATATGTGCGAACGGTCAAGCGGGGCGTAGGGCGAGCTCTGGGGCCGGGACGGGCGGCTCGTGGTGTGCGCCCCCGCCTCCTCGATCCGGCGGGCCGCGCTGTGAACGGTGCCGGGCGGGCGCGGGTCGGGGGGGTCCGTCCTTGGCGAGCAGGGCCACCTGGGTGCCGTCGCGGGCGTCCCGCAGCGCGGTGGCGAGCCCGAGATCGCGGCTGCTGCCGGAGATGAGAACGGTGCGCCCTGCCAGGGGTGCGCTTCGGGCATGGCGCAGGTCCTCCCGGCGGCGGGCCGCGCGGGCCCGCGTGAAGCAGGTCACCTGTCAGGAATATGGACAGGTTCTGCGCCGCGGATTACTTTAACGATCGTTCGAACAGGATTTGCGACGCAGGCCACACGCGGCGGCGCAGAACGAGGCCAGTACGAGAAGAGGCTGCTGTGCGCCGTACGGTGTTCAACGAGGACCACGAGGCGTTCCGCGCGACGCTGCGGGACTTCATCGAGAAGGAAGTCGTCCCCGTCCACCACGAGTGGGAGGAGGAGGGACACCCTCCCCGCGACTTCTACCGTAGGCTCGGTGAGCTGGGTGTTCTCGGCATCGAGGTGCCGGAGCAGTTCGGCGGCGCCGGTGAGGGCTTCAAGTACCAGGCCGTCGTGATGGAGGAGACCGCTCGTGCGGGCGTCACCTTCGGCAGCTACTCGGTGCACGCCAACCTGATCCTTCCTTACCTCATGGCGTACGCGACGCAGGAGCAGAAGGAGCGCTGGCTGCCCGGTTTCGTGACCGGCGACCTGATGACGGCCATCGCGATGACGGAGCCGGGCACCGGTTCGGACCTCGCCAACATCCAGACCCGCGCCACGCTCTCGGAGGACGGCACGCACTACGTCCTGAACGGCGCCAAGACCTTCATCACCGGCGGTGCCCTCGCCGACCTCGTCCTCGTCGTCGTGCGCACCACGCCGTTCAACGCCGAGGACCGCCGCGCCGGCCTGTCGATCCTGTGTGTCGAGACCGGGTCCGAGGGCTTCTCGGTCGGCCGCAAGCTGAAGAAGATCGGCCTCAAGGCGTCCGACACCGCCGAGTTGTCCTTCGTGGACGTGAAGGTGCCGGTGGAGAACCTGCTCGGCGAGGAGGGCAAGGGCTTCTCGTACCTGTCCCACAACCTCGCCCAGGAGCGCCTCGCCATCGCGCTGGGCGGCGCGGCGGCCGCCGAGGCCGCACTGCGCTTCGCCACCGACTACGTCAAGGACCGCACGGTCTTCGGCAAGCCGGTCGCGGCCTTCCAGAACACCAAGTTCGTCCTCGCCGAGTGCGCCACCGAGGCGGAGGCCGCGCGCCTGTTCGCCGACCGCGCCCTGGAACTGCACGCCACGGGCGAGCTGTCGGTCGTCGACGCCGCCAAGGCGAAGCTGTTCTGCACGGAGGTCGCGGGCCGGGTCATCGACAAGTGCCTTCAGCTGCACGGCGGTTACGGCTACGTCACCGAATATCCGATCGCCCGGCTGTACGCGGACACCCGCGTCACGCGCATCTACGGCGGCACCAGCGAGGTCATGAAGACCATCGTCGCCAAGTCGCTCGGCCTCTGAGACCCAGCTCGCCCGGAACTCGTACGACCCGCACGGGTACAGCAGGAACGCCTGCAGCAGGAACTCGTACCACCGCAATGCGTACAGCAGGACCGCGTAGAGCAGGGCCTCGCACCACAGGACCTCGTACAGCAGGAGAGGGAATTCCCCATGCAGATCGACGCCAGCTCGTCCGCCCTCGTCACCGGCGGAGCTTCCGGACTCGGCCGGGCGACCGCCGAGCGCCTCGTCGCGAACGGTGCCCGAGTCGTCATCCTCGACCTGGCCACGTCCGACGGTGACGCCGTCGCCAAGGAGATCGGCGCCACGTTCGTGCCCGGTGACGTCACCAGTGAGGCCGACGTCACGGCCGCGGTGGGCGCCGCCACCGCGCTCGCGCCGCTGCGCGTCACCGTCAACTGCGCCGGGATCGGCGGCGCGGGTCGCACCGTCGGCAAGGAGGGCCCGTACGACCTCGCCAAGTTCCGCAAGGTCGTCGAGGTCAACCTGATCGGTACGTTCAACGTGATCCGTCTGGCCGCCCAGGCGATGGGCGCCAACGAGCCGCTCGACGGCGACCGTGGCGTCATCGTCAACACTGCCTCCGTCGCGGCGTTCGACGGCCAGATCGGCCAGTGCTCGTACTCCGCGTCCAAGGGCGGCATCGTCGGTATGACGCTGCCGATCGCCCGCGACCTGGCGAGGACGAACATCCGCGTGATGACCATCGCGCCCGGCCTGTTCGAGACGCCGCTCCTCGGCCGACTGCCCCAGGAGGCGCGCGACTCCCTCGGCGCGCAGGTGCCGCACCCGAGCCGCCTCGGTGCGCCCGTCGAGTACGCCCAGCTCGTCGAGGCGATCATCACCAACCCGATGCTGAACGGCGAGACCATCCGCCTCGACGGCTCGATCCGGATGGCACCCAAGTAGACGGTCCGGCCCGTGGGCTTCCCGTAGACCCCGCGGCCTTCCCGTACACATCGGTCTTTTCCTTCGTACGAGCAGGAGTTCCCATGCGTGACGCAGTCATCGTCGACGCTGTTCGCACCCCGGTCGGCAAGGGCAAGCCGGGCGGCGCCCTCTCCGGTGTCCACCCGGTAGACCTGTCCGCCCATGTGCTCAAGGCGCTGGCCCAGCGCAACGGCCTCGACCCGGCCACCGTCGATGACGTGATCTGGGGCTGTGTGTCCCAGGTCGGCGAGCAGGCCGGTGGCGTCGGCCGCTACGCGGTCCTTGCCGCGGGCTGGCCCGAGTCCGTGCCCGGCCTGACGATCGACCGCCAGTGCGGCTCCTCGCAGCAGGCCGTGCACCAGGCCGCCGCGGGCGTGATCGCCGGCCAGTACGACATCGCCATAGCCGGTGGTGTCGAGATCATGTCGCGCGTGCCGATGGGCTCCACCCGCGCGGGCGGGACCTTCGGTTCCCCGTTCGGGCCGCTGGTCGGCGAGCGCTACGACCACGTCACGTTCAACCAGGGCATCGGCGCCGAGATGATCGCCGACGAGTTCGGGCTGAGCCGCCAGGAGCTCGACCAGCACGCGGTCGACTCCCATGAGCGGGCCGCCCGCGCCATCGACGAGGGCCGGTTCAAGGGTCAGATCACCCCCGTCACGGTCACGGGCGCCGACGGCAACGAGCGCGTCTTCGACATCGACGAGGGCGTGCGCCGCGGTTCGACCGTCGAGAAGCTGGGTCAGCTGAAAACCCCGTTCAAGGAGAACGGCGTCGTCTCCGCGGGCAACGCCTCGCAGATCTCCGACGGCTCGGCCGCGCTCCTGATCACCACCTCCGAGGTCGCCGAGCGCAACGGCTGGACGCCGATCGCCCGTTTCCACACCGGTGTCGTCACCGGCGTCGACCCCGTCACGATGCTCAAGGGCCCGATCCCGGCAACGGCCAAGGTCCTCCAGCGTTCGGGACTGTCCCTCGACGAGATCGGTGCGTACGAGATCAACGAGGCGTTCGCCTCCGTCTCGCTCGGCTGGCAGCGGCAGACCGGCGCCGACTACGAGCGGATGAACCCCAACGGCGGCGCGATGGCGCTCGGCCACCCGCTGGGCGGCTCCGGCGCGCGACTGATGACGACTCTCGTGCACCACATGAAGGACAACGACATCCGGTACGGCCTGCAGTCGATGTGCGAGGGCGGCGGCATGGCCAACGCCACGATCCTCGAACTGCTCTGACCCACCGGCGCGGCCACGGGACGGGCCACATGGGCCCGTCTCGTACCGGACGGGACAGCGGGCATGGTCGCCGCTGACTTCCAGGCGGTACGGGACGCGGTCCGCCTTCTCGTGCGCGAGGACGTCGGACCGGGCGCGGACGGTGATCGTGTTCGCGTGGGCCACTCGCGCCGTGCGAGAAGCTCCGTGCGGTCTCGCTTCGTCACGCGACTGCCCCTGCAATCCGAGCGGCAAGGCGCTCACGCCCCAGCTCCGCAAGCGCCTCGGGGGAAACTGAGCCCGGTCCGCGCGCCGAGGTGGCCGGCGCCGTCAGCGAGCACATCCCGCACAGGCTCACGGTACGTACCCCCCGGACGTCTCCAGGTCCCCTGGGCAGCGTGCCGCTGCCGCATCTCGCCGTGGCGCCGTTCGAGCCCGGCTCCGATGGCCCTGTCCCGCTGTACGGCCTCTCTCCTGACGAACTCAGGCAACGTGTAATGGAGTTGGCGTTTCGGGCTTGTCCGCGGGATTCGGGCCCGTCCCCGAAACGTAGGTAGGAGACAGGGCACCGGATCGAGGACAAGAATCCATGACCAGGCCTCGGCGGATGGTCTCTCCTTCGGCCGACCGGCGACATCCTCGGCTGATGGGACCTCGGTTCTAGAATCGGGCCCATGCGGAGGACTGACAGCGCAAGGCGGATGATCGCGGCGCCACCGGCGGTCGTCTACGGCGCTCTGGTGGACCGGGAGTCCATCGAGACCTGGCTGCCGCCGGACGGCATGAGCGGGCGGGTGGAACGGTGGGACCCCAGGCCCGGTGGTGGGTTCCGCATGGTCCTCACCTATCTCGACGCTGCCGACAACCCGGGCAAGACGTCCGCTTCGACGGATGTCGTCGACGTCGGGTTCGCCGCCCTGGTGCCACCGGAGCGCGTGGTGCAGCGTGCGGTGTTCGAGTCCGACGACCCGTCGTACGCGGGCACCATGACGATGACCTGGCACCTGACTGCCACGGGCGCCGGGACCGAAGTGACGGTCACCGCCACGGATGTTCCACTCGGCATCGACCAAGCGTCCCATGAGGCCGGGATCGCCTCCTCGCTGGCGAACCTGGCGTCGTACGTCGAAGGGTCCCTCTGACACGGGGCAGTCGCGTGGCTGCGGGGAACTGCTTCAGGTGCGTTCCCGAAGGCGTGGCGGCGCCGCTGACTCCGTGAGCGGGGCGCGGAAGGTGCTTGATTGTCCGTTCAACTTCGTTCTTGTGCTGTTTCCTTGGCTGGTCGAAGCCGGCGGGGGAGGGACGTGGCGCGCATCCGTGGCTCGGCTCCCGCCGGGCCCAGGAGCAGTGGGTCGTGCCCACGCTGCCGGCGATGACTCGCACGTGCGCCGAGTGGTCGTCAACCCTTGCGCTTTTGGAGTGACGGCGCGGCCCGGTTTCGGTGTCGCTCCTGCCCCGTGTCTGAGGATCGCGGGTGGCCGGACCCGCTCCGGCCGCTGCCCCGGGGCTATGGGAGGTTGCCGTGCACATTCTGCTGGTGGCGAGCGCGTTCAACAGCCTCACTCAGCGTGTCCACGCCGAGTTGCGGGACCGAGGGCACACCCTGGACGTGCATCTCGCGTCCAGTGACGATGCACTGCGCGACGCACTCCGCGTCTGCGAGCCGGAACTCGTCATCGCGCCCATGCTGAAGAGGGCCGTCCCCGAGGACGTGTGGCGCCGGCACACCTGCCTCATCGTTCACCCCGGCCCGGTCGGTGACCGGGGTCCCTCCTCGCTCGACTGGGCGATCAGCGCGGGCGTGGACCGTTGGGGCGTCACGGTGCTCCAGGCCAACGGGGAGATGGACGCCGGCGACGTGTGGGCGTCGGTCGGCTTCCCGGTGCCTCGGGTCGCAAAGAGTGACCTGTACCGGAACGAGGTGTCGGACGCGGCGTCGGCCGCGGTGCTGCTGGCCGTCGACCGATTCGCCTCGGGCGTCCATGCGCCCCAGCCCCAGGCTCAGTTGCGGAACAGGGCAGCAGCAGGAACCCGCCCCTCCTACCCCCAGACCCTGCGGCGCATCCGCTGGCATCGGGACAGTACAGAGGCCGTGCTGCGCAAGCTGCGTGCCGCCGATTCGTCTCCCGGTGTGTTGGACGAACTCCTCGGCGAGGAGTGGCACTTGCACGGCGGCTACCCGGAGGACGAGCTGAAGGGGCGCCCAGGGAAACTGCTCGCCACCCGAGCCGGTGCGATCTGCCGGGCGACAGTGGACGGCGCCGTGTGGATCCCCGAACTGAGGCCCCGCCGCAGACCGGGGGAGCCAAGGCCGTTCAAACTGCCCGCGGTTCAGGCACTCGCCGGCCGACTACCCGCGCTTCCCGAGGTGCCGGTCCCTGCCAAGCCGTCCGGGCTTCCCGAAAGCACCTTCGCGCCCGCCGCGGACCGTGACCGGCACACCTGGTCCGACATCCGCTATCGCGAGGAGGGGGCGGTCGGCTTCCTGTCCTTCTCCTTCCCGGGCGGCGCCATGAGCACATCGCACTGCCGACGCCTGCTCGACGCCTACGTGGCTGCCTGCTCGCGTCCCACCAGCGTGCTTGTCCTCGGCGGCACCCGGGACTTCTTCTCCAACGGCATCCATCTGAACGTGATTGAGGGGGCCGCCGATCCGGGTGCCGAGTCCTGGGCCAACATCAACGCGATGAACGACCTTGTCGAGGCCGTTCTGACCACCACCGACCGGCTGGTGGTCAGTGCCCTGGGCGGCAACGCGGCCGCGGGCGGGGCCATGCTGGCCCTCGCCGCGGACGAGGTGTGGTGCCGCGCGGGCGTGGTGCTGAACCCGCACTACCGGCTGATGGGGCTGTACGGGTCCGAGTACTGGACCTATACGCTGCCGCGCCGCGTGGGCGCCGAGGCGGCCGACCGCCTGACACAGGAGGCGTTGCCCGTGAGCGCGTCGGCGGGCTTGCGGCTGGGTCTGGTGGACCGGCTGGTCGAGTGCTGCCCGCAGGATTTCTCGGGCGAAGTGACCCGTTCGGCCGTACGGCTCGCCGAGTCTCCCGGGATGCAGGAGCGCATCGCGGCGAAGAAGCGGACGCGGGAGCGGGACGAATCCGTCAGGCCGCTGTCCCTGTACCGGGAAGCGGAGCTCGCCAGCATGCTCCGCACCTTCTCGGATCCCGATGCCCCCTACCACGCGTTGCGGCGTGCGTTCGTCCGCAAGCAGCCGGCCACGCAGACGCCGTCCCACCTGATCCGCGTAGGTGCGACGGGCCGGTGACCTGTCCGGGTGGTCCGCGCAGCACTGCGCACGGCCACGTCGCGCAGTGCCCTGGTGCCTGCTATCAAGGAAGACGAGGGCCTATTTGTGCCCTTTCGTTGTATACCTCCCCCTAGGAGGCATCCCTATGGATGCAGCAGCGTCGACCGTGGTCGATTCCGACGTGCCCGATACGCCCGCCGAGGAAGAATCCCCGACGATTCACATCCTCTGGATCAACGCGGGACTGAGCTGCGACGGTGACTCCGTGGCTCTGACGGCCGCCATGCAGCCGAGCATCGAGGAAATCGTGCTCGGCGTGCTTCCCGGCCTGCCGAAGATCGCCGTCCACTGGCCGCTGATCGACTTCGAATGCGGACCGGTAGGAGGCGCGGACACCTTCATCGAGTGGTTCTTCAAGGGGGAGCGCGGCGAGATCGACCCGTTCGTGCTGGTCGTCGAGGGGTCCATCCCCAACGAGGCCATCAAGCCCGAGGGTTACTGGTGCGGGTTCGGCGACGATCCCGAGACGGGCCAGCCGATCACGACGAGCGAGTGGATCGACCGGCTGGCGCCCAAGGCGCTTGCCGTCGTCGCCATCGGGACGTGCGCCACCTACGGCGGCATCCACGCGATGGCGGGCAACCCGACCGGTGCCATGGGCGTCCCTGACTACCTCGGCTGGGACTGGAAGTCCCAGGCCGGCATCCCGATCGTGTGCGTACCGGGATGTCCGATCCAGCCGGACAACTTCTCCGAGACCCTGACCTATCTGCTCTACCAGGCGGCAGGGTCGGCTCCGATGATTCCGCTGGACGACAAGCTCCGCCCGGCATGGCTGTTCGGGGCCACCGTCCACGAGGGCTGCGACCGGGCCGGCTACTACGAGCAGGGCCAGTTCGCCACCTCCTACGACTCGCCCACGTGCCTGGTCAAACTCGGCTGCTGGGGCCCCGTCGTCAAGTGCAACGTGCCCAAGCGTGGCTGGATGAACGGCATCGGCGGCTGTCCGAACGTCGGCGGCATCTGCATCGCCTGCACCATGCCCGGCTTCCCCGACAAGTTCATGCCGTTCATGGACGAGCCGCCCGGCGGCAAGCTGTCCAGCACGGCGAGCGGTGCGTACGGTTCGGTGATCCGCAAGCTCCGCTCCATCACGGCCAAGACCGTGGACAAGGAGCCGAAGTGGCGTCACCGGGGCGACAAGTTGACGACCGGATACCGGTCGCCGTGGTGAGTGCATGTACCGCACGGCGCGCCTTCGGGGGTGGCCGTCCCAGGTGATCCGACCTCCCGTACGAAGACTTGACGAAGGGCGCTGCACAGAAGATGGCATCGAAGACGAAGACCGACAGCAACGGCCTGGTGGAGATGTCCTGGGATCCGATCACCCGGATCGTAGGCAGCCTGGGCATCCACACCAAGATCGACTTCAAGCAGAAGCGGGTGGCGGAGTGCTACAGCACGTCGTCGGTCTTCCGCGGCTACAGCGTTTTCATGCGGGGCAAGGACCCGCGTGACGCGCACTTCATCACCAGCCGCATCTGCGGCATCTGCGGCGACAACCACGCCACCTGCTCGGTGTACACGCAGAACATGGCGTACGGCGTGAAGCCGCCGCACCTCGCCGAGTGGATCATCAACCTCGGAGAGTCCGCCGAGTACATGTTCGACCACAACATCTTCCAGGAGAACCTGGTCGGGGTCGACTACTGCGAGAAGATGGTCCGCGAGACCAACCCCGGGGTGCTGGAACTCGCGGAGCGCACCGAGGCGCCGCACGCGGCCGAGCACGGCTACCGCACGATCGCCGACATCATGCGCTCGCTCAACCCGATCGAGGGCGAGTTCTACCGCGAGGCCCTCCAGGTCAGCCGCTACACGCGTGAGATGTTCTGCCTGATGGAGGGCCGCCATGTGCACCCCTCCACGCTCTACCCGGGTGGCGTGGGCACCATCGCGTCCGTCCAGCTCTTCACCGACTACATGAGCCGCCTCATGCGCTACGTGGAGTTCATGAAGCGCGTGGTGCCCCTGCACGACGACCTGTTCGACTTCTTCTACGAGGCCCTGCCCGGATACGAGGAAGTAGGCCGCCGCCGCGTACTGCTCGGCTGCTGGGGTGCGCTGAACGACCCCGAGTACTGCGACTTCACGTACGCCAACATGACCGACTGGGGACGGAAGATGTTCGTCACCCCGGGCATCATCGTGGACGGCAAACTCGTCACCAACGACCTCACCGAGATCAACCTGGGTATCCGTATCCTGCTCGGCAGTTCGTACTACGAGGACTGGCAGGGCAAGGAGCAGTTCGTCACCCACGACCCGCTCGGCAACCCGGTCGACCCGCGCCACCCCTGGAACCAGCACACGATCCCGGCCCCCCAGAAGCGCGACTTCGAGGGCAACTACAGCTGGGTGATGTCACCTCGCTGGTTCGACGGCAAGGACTACCTCGCGCTCGACACCGGCGGCGGCCCCATCGCCCGCCTGTGGTCGACGGCGCTGTCGGGGCTCGTCGACACCGACTACGTGAAGGCCACCGGCAACAGCGTCGTCATCACCCTGCCCCGCACGATGACCAAGCCCGAGACACGCTTCGAGTGGAAGATCCCGCAGTGGAGCAACGCGCTGGAGCGCAACCGGGCCCGCACCTACTTCCAGGCCTACGCCGCCGCCATCGCGCTCCACTGCGCCGAGCAGGGCCTGGCGGAGGTCCGCGCCGGGCGTACCCAGACCTGGGAGAAGTTCGAGGTGCCGGACGAGGGCCTGGGCGTCGGCTTCACCGAGGCGGTACGCGGCGTCCTGTCCCATCACATGGTGATCCGCGACGGAAAGATCGCCAACTACCACCCCTATCCGCCGACTCCGTGGAACGCCAGTGTGCGGGACACCTACGGCACCCCGGGCCCGTACGAGGACGCCGTGCAGAACACGCCGATCTTCGAGGAGAACACGCCGGAGAACTTCAAGGGCATCGACATCATGCGGGCGGTGCGCAGCTTCGACCCCTGTCTGCCCTGCGGTGTCCACATGTACGTCGGTGGCGGCAAAACCGTGCAGAAGATGCACGTGCCGACCGGACTGAGCGGCCTGGCCGGATGAGCGCGTCCACCACCACGGCCCGGTCGTCCGGCGCAAGGGCGGCGAACGCGGAGGAGGCCGGCCGGCGGGTCGAGGAGATCATCGACCACCTGACCGCCGAGGCGGACTCCGAAGCCGCCGGTGCGGCCGAGGAACTGGTGCGCGTACTGATGGACTACTACGGCACAGGTCTGGCCCGCATGGTCTCCCTGCTCGAAGCCCCCACGTCCAAGGACGACCCGTTCGCCGCGCTGCTCGACGACGCCGTCGTCACCAGTCTGCTGGTCCTGCACGACCTGCACCCGGAGGACACCACCGCCCGTATCGCCCGCGCCTTGGGAAGCGTGCGGAACCATCCTGTCGAGCTGGTGAGCTTCGACGACGCGACCGGCACCGTGCACCTGCGCTCGACGGAGAGCTCGGGCTGCGGCTGCGCGAGCACCGCGGCGGCCGACCGGCAGGAGGTGGAGGCTGCCCTCTCCTGCTTCGCGCCGGAAGTGACGACGGTCGAGATCGAGGGGGCGGCTTCCTCGCAGGAACCGCCTCTGCTGCAGATCTCGCGACCACCCTCCGGCGCACGCGGCAGTGCCCCCGCCTCGCCGAAGACACCATGAGTACGCCACACGAGCGGACGCGTCCGCCCGCATCGGGGCTGCGGCGGTTCACCGAGCCGCGCACGTCCCGGCCCGAGGTGTGCGAACTGTGCGGAGCGCAGATCGACGACGGCAACCACCGGCACATGGTCGACACCGAGAACCGCTCCCTCGCCTGCGCCTGCACTCCGTGCGCCATGCTCTTCGAGCACAGCGGCGCGGGGGGCGGGAGATTCCGCACCGTCCCGGACCGTTATCTGGCAGACCCGGACCACCGACTCGACCAGGGAGTCTGGGAGCTTCTGCAGATCCCTGTCAGCGTCGCGTTCTTCTTCCGCAACGCCTCGCTGGACAGACTGGTCGCGCTCTACCCCAGCCCGGCCGGCGCCACCGAGAGCGAACTCGACCCGTCCACCTGGCAGACCGCGCTCGGGAACAGCCGCCTGGCCGAACTGCTCGAACCCGACGTGGAGGCTCTGCTCCTGCGCCGGGTCGAGGAGCGGACCGAGTGCTATCTCGTGCCGGTCGACATCTGCTACGAACTCGTCGGACGGATGCGCATGTTGTGGCAGGGCTTCGACGGCGGGGCGGAGGCCCGCGCCGACCTGACCGCGTTCTTCGACCACATCGCGCAGCGGACCAGGACACCGGAGGGGGCGCGCCGCCGATGACGGAGTTCTCGTTCTCCTGCGTCGGCGTCCGCGCCGACCAGTACGCCGCCGGCCCCACCCTGGTCTTCCGGCTGCGCGTCCATGCTTCCGAGCAGACCCGCGTGCACGCGCTCGCCCTGCGCTGCCAGATGCGCATCGAACCGGCCAGACGCGGCTACGACACCGACGAGGCCGACGGACTGCATGACCTCTTCGGCCGGCGAGCCCGCTGGGGCAGCACTCTCCAGCCGTTGCAGTTCGCGCAGATCTCCGTCATGGTCCCCAGTTTCACCGGGCAGACGGAGGTCGACCTGGCCGTGCCCTGCACGTACGACATGGACGTAGCCTCCACCCGCTACTTCCACGCGCTGTCGAGTGGGGACGTGCCGCTCCTCCTGCTCTTTTCCGGGACCGCGTTCACCGGCGACGGAGGCTTCCACGTCGAACCCGTGCCCTGGGATTGCGAGGCCCCGTATCTCCTGCCGGTCAAGGTGTGGCAGGAGATGATCGACCAGCACTTCCCGGGTGCGGGCTGGGTGAGGCTGCCCCGCGACACCATGGACGACCTGCTGGAGTTCCGTTCGCGGCGGGCGCTGTCCTCCTGGGAGGCGACGGTTCGCACCCTTCTCGACTCCGCTGCCGCGGACGCTCTGCCCCGGACCAGCGAGAGGTCGGCGCCGTGACGACAGCCGTGTTCAGCCAGGAGACCGAGACACGGTTCGCCGTCGCCCGCGCGGTGGCCGACGCGGTGCTGTTCGAGGGCTACGTGCTCTATCCGTACCGGGCGTCGGCGGCCAAGAACCGGCTGCGCTGGCAGTTCGGCGTGCTGGTCCCGCCGGCCTGGGGTGCGGACTGCGACGAGCACGACTTCCAGCACACCGAGTGTCTGATGGAGCCCAAAGCGGGCGCCACCTTGTCGGTCGAGGTGCGCTTCCTGCACCCTCAGCGCCGCACCGTGCAACAAGCCTGTCAGGACGGCTCGTTCGAGGACGTGTCCGAACTGTCGCTCCCGGACCGTGTGCTGGTTCCCTGGGACGAGGGCGCGGAGGAACGCGTCGAGGTGACCGCCACGGTGGCCGAACTCGCCGGCGGCGGAATCATGGTCCCCTTCAGCCGCCCCGCGCGCGAGGAGACCGAACCGGTTCACGACGCCGAGGGCCGGCTGGTGGGAAGACTGGTCCGCCGGTGCGAAGAGGTCAGCGGAGTCGTACGCCTGTCCACGCGCGAGGTCGACGGCCCCTACCGCGTCTCCCGGCTGACCGCCGTGGTGGAGAACACCAGCACCTGGTCCCCGGCTGACGGCAAAGGCGACCGCGACGCCGCGCTCCCGCACTCGCTCGTCGCCACACACCTGTTGCTGTGTCTCGGCGCGGGCTCGTTTCTCTCCATGACCGACCCTCCGGAATGGGCCAGAGGCGCCGTCGCCGAGTGCCGCAACCTGCACACCTGGCCGGTACTCGCCGGCGAGCCGGGACGCGCGGACCTGGTGCTGTCCTCGCCGATCATCCTGGAGGACCACCCGGCCGTCGCCCCCGAAAGTCCGGGAGCGCTGTACGACGCCACCGAGATCGACGAGATCCTTGCCCTGCGCACCGCGGCCCTCACCGAACAGGAGAAGCGCGAGGCGCGCGGCACGGACCCGAAGGCCGCCGCCGTGATCGACCTGGCCGAGTCCATGCCCCCCGAGGTGCTGGAACGTCTGCACGGCGCGGTGCGGTCCCTCCGGGAAGTGACAGGCTCTGCCCCGACCGCGACCGGCGAAGCGGACCTTCTCGTCGAACCGGGTCAGCCGCATGTCGTCATGCCCGAGACCCCGTGGTGGGATCCGGAGGGTGACGCAGGCCTGGACCCGGCCCGCGACGAGGTCCTGGTCGACGGCCGGCCCGTGAGTGCCGGAAGCCGGGTGACCCTGCGCGCGGGACGGCGCCGCACCGACGCCCAGGACCTGTTCCTGCACGGACGCACGGCGCTCGTCGAGGCCGTGTTGCACGACGTCGACGGGGGAGTGCATCTGGCGGTGACCGTCGACGGCGACCCCGGCGCCGACATCCGTCGGGAGCAGGGCCGGTTCCTGTACTTCCAGCCCGACGAGGTCGCACCACTGGAGGACGAGTGACCGAGGACCGCAAGACCGGCGCCCGCACCCTCGTCGCCGGCGTGGGAAACATCTTTCTCGGCGACGACGGATTCGGCGTCGAGACGGTGCGCGCACTCGCCGCACACCCACTGCCCGCGCATGTCGAGGTCGTGGACATCGGCGTACGGGGTGTGCACCTCGCGTACCAACTGCTGAACGGATACGACACGTTGGTGCTCGTCGATGCCACCGCCCGCGGCGGTGACCCGGGAACGGTCTACCGCATCGACGTCGACTCGCCCGGGGACATCGCGCCGCAAGGACCCGTGCTCGACGGCCACCACATGTCACCGGACGCGGTCCTGGCCCTGCTGGACACCCTCTGCTCCGGGACGGGCGGGACACCTCCCGGCCGCACCGTGGTGGTGGGCTGCGAGCCCGCCTCACTGGAGGAAGGCATCGGCCTGAGTGCTCCGGTGGCCGCCGCAGTTCCCGAAGCTGTACGTGTGATCGAGGAGATCGTGCGGGAGAGCCAGACGCCCGTGGTCGGCACCGCCGCCCGTGAGGCCGGTAAGTGAGGAGAGGTTCATGAAGAAGTCCGTCATCGGAGCCGTCGCCGTCGTCGCTCTCGCCGTGCTCGCACGGCAGATCGTCCCCGACGTCCAGCGGTATCTGCGTATGAGAAGCATGTAACGGGCTCCTTGCGCCGAACGGTGCACCAGGGCAGCGGAGTCGGCGAGCCCCGAGGACGCACGGCAGCGAGCACCCTCTAATGGAGCCGAGCGCAATGGCCGCCCAACGATCGGCCTCTGCCAGGACGGAGACCGATGCACGAGATGTCCATCGCCATGGCTGTCGTCGGCCAGGTGCAAGAGGCGGCGGAACGGAACGGCGGGGTCACCTCGGTCACTTCGGTGCGACTCCAGGTGGGGGAGCTCGCCGGCGTCGTCCCGGACGCCCTGTCCTTCTGCTTCGAACTCGCCTGCGCCGAAACCCTCCTCGAGGGGGCCGAGCTTGTCACCGAGTCCGTGCCCGGCCGGGCACGCTGCTCACCGTGTGCCGACGAATGGTCGGTGGGCATGCCGCCGAGCCTTTGCTGTCCGCGCTGTGGTGAGCCGACGCCGGAACTGCTGTCGGGCCGAGAGCTCCAGATCGTCAGTGTGCGGTGGGAGGAAGGGCCGGCCGCCCGAGAACGAACCTGTGAACCGATCTCCGAGGAGCGCTGAGCCATGTGCCGAACCGTTGACCTGCATCAGGCGGTGCTCGCCAAGAACGACGCGACCGCGCATGCTCTGCGGGCCGAACTCGCGGGCCGCGGCACCACGATGGTCAATCTGCTGTCCAGCCCGGGGAGCGGGAAGACGGCCCTGCTGGAACGCGAGCTCCTGCGCGCGCGTGAGCGCGGGGTGCCGACCGCCGCGCTGACGGCCGACCTCGCCACGGAGAACGACGCCAGACGTCTGGCCCGGTCCGGAGTGCCGGTCAAGCAGGTACTCACCGACGGGCTGTGCCATCTCGAAGCCTCGATGCTCGGGCGCCACCTGGAAGGCTGGCTGCCCGAGGCCACCCGGCTGCTGTTCGTGGAGAACGTCGGGAACCTGGTCTGCCCCGCCTCCTACGACCTCGGGGAGGACCTGCGCGTCGTGCTCGCGTCAGTCACCGAAGGCGAGGACAAGCCGCTGAAGTACCCCACCGCCTTCGGCCTCGCGCACCTGGTCGTGGTCACCAAGGCCGACATCGCCGAAGCCGTCGAGTTCGACGAGGAAGCGTTCCGCGCGCACGTCGAGCAGGTGAACCCCGGCGTGGAGGTGGTCCTCACCTCGGCCCGCCGGGGCGGCGGCGTGGGTGAACTGCTCGACCGCGCCCTCGCCGTCGCGGACGGCGGGGCCGTCCACGCGCCGGTCATGGCCGTACAGCCGCACGAGCACCATCACCACCACGACGACGTGGATGATGTCGTCATGACACGGCCTCTCCCATGAGCACACTTCAGCCCGGCCCGGCCGTCGCCGAGGTGTTGCAGCGCCGTCGCGTCACCGTACGAGGTGTCGTCCAGGGCGTCGGGTTCCGTCCGTTCCTGTACACCCTGGCCACGTCGCTGGAGCTGGCAGGGCACGTGACGAACACCGAAGACGGTGTCGTCGCCGAAGTCGAGGGAGATCACTCCGCCGTCGCGCACTTCTGCGATCGGATCGCTCAACAGGCCCCGCCACTGGCCCTGGTGGAGTCCGTGGAGCACGAGCAGGTCCCCCTCACAGGCGGCAGCGGATTCACCATCGTCGCCTCGCGGTCGCGGGGATCGTCGCGCACACTCGTCTCTCCGGACACGGCCACGTGCGCCGCGTGCCTGGCCGAAATGGCCGACCCCGGTGATCGTCGGCACCGGCACCCGTTCATCACGTGCACACACTGCGGGCCGCGCTTCACCATTGTCACCGGACTCCCGTACGACCGTGCGCACACCACCATGGCCGGCTTCCCGATGTGCGCAGACTGCGCACGCGAGTACACGGACCCCGGAGACCGCCGATTCCACGCCCAGCCCGTCTCCTGCCGCGCCTGCGGCCCGCGCCTGAGCCTTGTGTACGCGTCGCCCCGACCCGCTACCGATGTCGACCCGATCCATGAGGCACGCGCGCTTCTGACCGCCGGCGCCATCGTCGCCGTCAAAGGCATCGGCGGCTACCACCTCGCCTGCGACGCCGGTGACTCCCAGGCCGTGTCCGCGCTGCGCAGCCGCAAGGGGCGGGGTGACAAGCCGTTCGCGGTGATGGTGAAAAGCCTCGCCGACATCGAGCACCTCGTGCACATCAGTCCCCCCGAGCGGACCCTGCTGTCCGGGGGAGTCCGGCCGATCGTCCTGCTGAGACGCCGAAATGACGTCCAGCCAGGAGAGCGCGGACTCTCGGACGCGGTGGCACCGGGCAGTCCCGACCTGGGAATCATGCTTCCGTACACCCCGGTGCACCACCTGCTGCTCGGCCTGCCCGGTGACCCGGACGGGCCGAGCGCACTGGTGATGACCAGCGGAAACGTGGCCGGCGAGCCCATCGTCACCGATGACGCCGAGGCGCTCGAGCGGCTCGCCCCTCTGGCCGACGCCTGGCTCACCCACGACCGCCCCATCCACGTGCCCTGCGACGACTCCGTGCTGCGCGTGTGCGACGGTGAACGAATGACCGTACGCCGCGCTCGCGGCTACGCCCCACTGCCCGTCTCCCTGCCGGTGTCCGTCAGGCCCTCGCTCGCCGTGGGCGGAGACCTCAAGAACACGTTCTGCCTCGGCGAAGCCCGTAAGGCCTGGCTGTCCGCGCACATCGGAGACATGGACGACCTGCAGACCCAGCATGCCTTCGCCCGCGCAGAACGGCAGTTGGAGTCGATCACAGGCGTGCAGCCCGGACTGCTGGCGGCCGACCGGCACCCCGGCTACCGGTCCGGACAGTGGGCCCGACGCAACGCGAACGACCGCCCGGTCGTCCGTGTGCAGCACCATCACGCCCATGTCGCCGCGGTCATGGCCGAGCACGGTCTCGACGGCAGCCGACCCGTCATCGGCGTCGCGTTCGACGGCACGGGATACGGCGACGACGGGGCCGTCTGGGGCGGCGAGATCCTGCTCGCGGACTACGACACGTACCGGCGTCTGGGGCATCTCGCGTACGTCCCCCTGCCAGGCGGCGACGCTGCCGTGAGCCGCCCGTACCGCATGGCGCTCGCGCAGCTCCGGGAGGCGGGCATCGCGTGGACGGACGACCTGCCCAGTGTGATCGCCTGCCCGCATGACGAACGACGGGTACTGGCACGCCAGTTGGAGCGGAGTCTGAACTGTGTGCCGACATCGAGCATGGGCCGGCTCTTCGACGCCGTCTCTTCTCTGGCGGGCGTGTGCCATCAGGTGGGATACGAGGCGCAGGCGGCCATCGAGCTGGAGGCGGCCGCGCTGAGGGGGGTCGCGGACGAGTACGGGGCCGGATACCGGTTCGCGCTGAGTCCGGACACCTCGGAGCCGGTCACCGCCGACCCTGGACCTGTGGTGAGAGCCGTGGTCGATGACGTACGCGCGGGCGCGGAACCGGCGGTCATCGCCGCCCGCTTCCATGCCGGAGTCGCAGATCTCGTGCGGCGGATGTGTGCGCTGGCGCGCGAACGGCATGACGCGGCCACCGTCGTCCTGACCGGCGGCGTGTTCGCCAATGTCCTGCTCTCCTCGGCCTGCGCCCGAGGGCTTGAGGAGGACGGATTCACCGTGCTGCGGGCCGGCGAAGTCCCGCCGAACGACGGAGGACTGGCCCTCGGTCAGTTGATGATCGCGGGGCGGGCCACCGCCGGATGACACCGCAGTCGGCAAGCCGGATCGGACCACCACAGTGAGGAGAGCCCCCCATGTGCCTGGCGGTACCCGGGAGAGTGACGGAAATCGAGGATCGCGACGGCACCCGCATGGCCACCGTCGACTTCGGCGGAGTGGTCAAGGAGGTGTGCCTGGAGTACCTGCCGGACCTCCAGGTGGGCGAATACGCCATCGTCCACGTGGGATTCGCGCTCCAGAAGCTGGACGAGGAGTCGGCCAAGCAGACGCTGGAGCTCTTCTCGACGCTCGGCCTGCTCCAGGAGGAGTTCGGCGACCCGTGGGAGCTTGCGGCCGAAGCAGGCGGACCTCGGTGGGCCGACGACAAGGACGTACCCCAGGAGGCGCAACAGTGAAGTACCTCGACGAGTTCCAGGACCCGGACCTGGCACGGCGTCTGCTCGACGACATCCACTCAGTGGTGACCAGGCCATGGGCCCTCATGGAGGTGTGCGGCGGACAGACGCACACGATCATCCGGCACGGGATCGACCAACTCCTGCCGGATCAGGTGGAGCTGATCCACGGACCGGGGTGTCCTGTGTGCGTCACGCCGCTCGAGGTCATCGACAAGGCCCTCGAGATCGCCTCCCGGCCAGGAGTGATCTTCTGCTCCTTCGGCGACATGCTCCGGGTACCGGGCACCGGCCGTGACCTCTTCCAGGTACGTGGCGAGGGCGGCGACGTGCGCGTCGTGTACTCGCCGCTGGACGCTCTGCACATCGCCCAGCAGAACCCCGACCGGGAAGTGGTGTTCTTCGGTATCGGCTTCGAGACGACCGCCCCGCCCAACGCCATGACGGTCTATCAGGCACGCAAGCTGGGCATCAAGAACTTCAGCCTCCTGGTGTCCCATGTGCGTGTCCCCCCGGCGATCAAGGCGATCATGGAGTCTCCGAACTGCCGGGTCCAGGGATTCCTCGCCGCCGGACACGTGTGCAGCGTGATGGGGGTCGGCGAGTACCCCGAACTCGCTGACCGCTATCGCGTTCCGATCGTGGTCACCGGCTTCGAACCGCTGGACATCCTGGAAGGCGTGCGCCGGACCGTGCGGCAACTGGAGCGGGGTGAGCACACGGTCGACAACGCCTATCCGCGCGCAGTGCGGCCCGAGGGAAATCCCGCGGCCCAGGCCATGCTGGCGGACGTCTTCGAGGGCACCGACCGGTCCTGGCGAGGCATCGGTGTCATCCCGGACAGCGGCTGGCGGCTCTCCTCCCGTTACCGGGACTTCGACGCCGAGCACCGATTCTCGGTCGGTGACATCGACACCCGTGAACCCGCGGAGTGCCGCAGCGGCGAGGTTCTGCAGGGGCTGTTGAAGCCGAACGAGTGCGCCGCGTTCGGCA
Organism: Streptomyces sp. NPDC055955; assembly: GCF_042270245.1. Classification (NCBI taxonomy): domain Bacteria; kingdom Bacillati; phylum Actinomycetota; class Actinomycetes; order Kitasatosporales; family Streptomycetaceae; genus Streptomyces; species Streptomyces sp. NPDC055955. The sequence continues at coordinate 10,522 of NZ_JBHJYS010000034.1, read as the reverse complement.
CCACCTGCACACCGCGCAATCCACTCGGAGCGACGATGGTCTCGAGTGAGGGCGCGTGTGCCGCCTACTACCTGTACCGACGCCTCGACATCACCACCGCGCCGCTGGAGGCGAGCCCCGTTGCCTGAGACCACCCAACTGACAGCCGTGGACCCGACCGCATGGACCTGCCCGGTCGCGTTGCGTGATCATCCGAGGGTGGTGATGGGGCACGGTGGGGGAGGGGCCCTGTCCGCCGAGTTGGTGCAGCACGTCTTCGCGCCCGCCTTCGGCGGCGAGACCCTGTCGCAGCTCGGCGACTCCGCCGCCGTCTCGCTCGGCGGCGTCCGGATGGCGTTCTCCACGGATTCCTACGTGGTGCGGCCCCTGTTCTTCCCGGGCGGCAGCATCGGCGACCTCGCGGTCAACGGCACCGTCAACGACCTCGCCATGAGCGGCGCACGGGCCGCCTACCTCTCCTGCGGTTTCATCCTGGAAGAGGGCGTCGAGATGTCGGTGGTGGCCCGCGTCGCCGAGGCACTCGGTGCGGCCGCACGTCGTGCCGGAGTCGAGGTGGTGACCGGGGACACGAAGGTCGTCGAAAGCGGCCACGGAGACGGGGTGTTCATCAACACGGCCGGGATCGGGCTCATCCCGGCAGGCGTGGACATCCGCCCCCAGCGCGTGGTCCCCGGCGACGTCGTCATCGTCAGCGGTGACATCGGCGTTCACGGCGTGGCGATCATGAGCGTGCGCGAAGGCATGGAATTCGGTGTCGAGATCGAGAGCGACTGCGCTGCGCTGGGCGGCCTGGTGGACGCCATGCTCGCGGTGACACAGGACCTCCACGTGCTGCGCGATCCCACCCGTGGCGGTCTGGCCGCCGCGCTCAACGAGATCGCGGTGGCCTCCGGCGCCGGCGTCGTCATCCAGGAAGGTGACGTGCCTGTCCCGCCGGCTGTGGCCAACGCGTGCGCGATCCTCGGTCTCGACCCCTTCTACGTGGCCAACGAGGGCAAACTGGTGGCGTTCGTCCCGCGCGAACACGCGGACGCCGTACTCGGCGCGATGCGGGCACATCCGTTGGGCGCGAACGCGCGAGTGATCGGCGAGGCCGTCGCGGAGCATCCGGGCATGGTGGTCGCCCGCACGGGTCTGGGCGGCACACGCGTCGTGGACCTGCCGATCGGCGAGCAGCTTCCGCGGATCTGCTGACGGCCGACACGGTTCGGACCGGCGGCGCGACAGGCGACGTACATCGGCGGCGGTGCTCAGCATGGGCACCGCCGCTCCGTCGTTTCACGCGATTCCACAGCGACTGCCTCGGGCCGCGGACCGAGGAGTTCACCATGGGCTCGGTAGCCCCGTTCACGTCCCCCGAGGCGGATCCGCGCACGACTGCCGACGACAGGTGAGGGGCAGGTCCGGCTCCGCAGTCCGGCGGCACAGTCACCGTGGCGAGACCCGGAGATGCCGCCGAGGAACTGGGGCCGTCAACGCGGCTGTTGTTTGATTCTGGGCGTTGCTATGTACGGCCGGAGTTCACATATGTAGAGCCCCCTGCTCCAACCCGGCTCCATCTTTGGTGTCGTGTCGCTAGACCCAACTTCCTTATGAACCAAGGCTGATCGGCGCTCACGGTCTCAATGTTCTTTTGTGGTTGGTTGTGTTGACGGCTGTCGTGGCGTGTGTGACGGTTGCGGGGTTTGGTCCTTGCCCGGATGTGCACGGTTCGTTCATCAACGGGAGTGAGAGCCATGAGCTCAGGAATACGGCGCCGCAGCATCCTGTCCGCAGCCGCCCTGGGAGGCGCTGTCGGATCACTCGGCCTGTCGGTGCCCGCATCGGCGCAGGCGGCACAGTCGGCTCTCGGCGCAGAACCGCCGGCCGCCGCGCTGCCCGTCGAGGACGGTTACGAACTGTGGCTGCGCTATCGGAGAGTGGCGGACCCAGGTCAACTCAGGCGATACCGGGCCGACTTGGGATTCCTGGTCTGGGAGGGCGGCGGTCCACTCCAGCGTTCGGCGGTGGACGAGTTGGCCCGTGGGCTCACCGGACTGCTCGACAGGCATGTGACGCCACGCGCCGCCGCCCCGCCGGACCCGGCCCTCGTGGTGGGCACCCCGACGAGCTCCTCCTTGATCCGGTCGCTCGTCCCCGCGGCCGACCTCGCCGACCTCGGCGACGAGGGCTACGTCATCCGCCAGGTCACCGTTCGCGGCAGGACCCGCACGGTCGTGGCCGCCCACGCCGACCGCGGAGTGCTCTACGGGGCCTTCCACCTGCTGCGACTCGTGCAGACAGCACGGTCGCTGGACCGCGTCGACATCACGGAACGCCCGGCCGCACCGCTGCGTGTGGCCGACCACTGGGACAACGCCGACGGCTCGATCGAACGCGGCTACGCGGGCCTGTCCTTCTTCGACTGGGAGAAGCTCCCTCAACTCGACGACCGGTACACGGACTACGCGCGTGTGCTCGCCTCGCTCGGTATCAACGGCGCCGTGATCAACAACGTCAACACGACCGCGGACTACCTCGCCGAACCGTTCCTCACGAAACTCGCCGCGCTGGCCGGTGTGCTGCGCCGATACGGCGTGGCGCTGTACGTCACGGCGAACTTCGCCGCCCCCATCGACCTGGACGGACTCGCCACCGCCGACCCCTTCGACCCCGGGGTGCAGGCATGGTGGAAGACGAAGGCAAAAGAGATCTACGGCAAGATCGAGGGCTTCGGCGGCTTCCTGGTCAAGGCCAACTCCGAGGGCAGGCCAGGGCCGTTGGACTACGGACGTACCCACGCCGACGGAGCCAATCTGCTCGCCGGCGCGCTGAAACCGTACGGCGGCATCGTCATGTGGCGGTCGTTCGTGCACGACGGCGACGCGAAGTGGGACCGGCAGGCCTACCTCGACTTCACGCCGCTGGACGGGAAGTTCGCCGACAACGCCATCGTGCAGATCAAGAACGGGCCGATCGACTTCCAGGTCCGCGAGCCCGCGCACCCGCTGTTCGGCTCCCTGCCACACACGAACTCGATGATCGAGCTCCAGGTGACGCAGGAGTACACCGGTCACTCCACCCATCTGTGCTACCTGGTGCCGCAGTGGAAGGAGGTCCTGGACTTCGACACACGGAAGGCCGGCGAAGGCAGCACCGTCGCCCGGGTCGTGACCGGCAACGCCCATGCCTACACGCACTGCGGTTTCGCGGGCGTGATGAACTTCGGCGACGCCAGGAACTGGACCGGCTCCCACCTGGCCGCGGCCAACACCCACGGCTACGGCCGCCTGGCCTGGAACCCTGAGCTCTCCGCCGAGGACCTCGCCACCGAGTGGACGCGGATGACCTTCGGCAACGACTCCCACGTCGTCACGACCGTCTCCGCCCTCCTGCTCGGCTCCTGGCACACCTACGAGGACTACACCTCGCCACTGGGCACGGGCTACATCACCCACCCGCCGGACGGCTCCGTGACGGGGCACTTCGAGCCGAGCCCGACCACGACGACCCAGTTCCACAAGTCGGACCGCGAAGGCCTCGGCTACGACCGCACCGCCGCCACCGGCGACGGCTACACCGAGGTGTACGCCCCGGCGATACGTGACGCCTACGAGTCGCTGGAGAGCTGTCCCGAGGAACTGCTCCTCTTCCTCCACCACGTCCCCTACACCCACCGCCTCGACAACGGCAAGACGGTGATCCAGCACATCTACGACACACACTTCGCCGGTGCGGCGCGCGTGGCGGACATGCGCGAGGACTGGGACGGGCTGCGTCGCCGCATAGACAGCCGTCGACTGGCCGATGTGCACGGTCAGTTGGGCCGGCAGACGACCGAAGCCGCCAAGTGGCGTGACACCCTGGTCGCCTACTGGTTCGAGCTGAGCCGGATCCGAGACGAACACCGTGGCTGGCTCCAAGCGGTCATCGCCCCGGCGGACACGGTGCTGCTGAGTGGGGAACGCAACGACCTGCCGGTGCAGGTGGTCAACGCGACGGGTTCCGGGCTGCGGACGGTCATCTCGCTCGACGTACCCGACGGTTGGCGGTCCGAGCAGCAGACCGCCTACGTGGACTCGGAGAGCGACGAGACGGTCAAGATGACCGTGGTGCCACCGCCGACACCTTCGCTCGCCACGCTCCACGCCCGCCCGAGATCGGGCTCCGTTCAGGCCCTCGACGCCTCGCTGCGCAGCCTGGCCAAGACCGTCGTGGTGCCGCCGGCCGCCCGATGTGTGCATGCCCTGGACGCAGGGCCGGCCTCGGCGCCCGTGCTCAAGGACTACACCCGTCTCTCGCCCGACAGCGCCTGGCACGAAGGCGCGGACTTCGGCTGGGTGGGCGATGCGCCGCAAGCCACCGACACCGGACTGTTCGACGTCGTGCGCCGGGACTACGTACGGGACAGCGCACCGACCGTCCTACGCCTGAAACTGCCCGCCGGACGCTGCACGGCGCACCTGCTCACCGGCGACCCCAACACCTTCAACAGGCCGCTGATCGTCAGTGTCGACGGGAACGAGAAGGCCCGCAGCGAACAGCTCGACGGCCGGGAGTTCACCTGGCTCCGGATCCCGCTGGACGGTGGGCCCTCCGGAGGGGAAGTGGACCTGGAGCTGTCCGCGCGGGACGGCGAGACCTGGCATCTCAGCGCCTGCGTAGTCGTGGCCGACGCCCCCGGCACTGATGCGAAGTGAGGTCAGAAGGCGGTCCTCGATGGCGAGGAGATCGCCGCGGGCCTGGCGCTTCACGGGCACCAGCCCGGGAGGGCGCACGCTCTACGGGTGGTCGCCGGTCGATGTCGCCCACGCACCGCCCAGGCACCGCGCGCGGTCTGCACGGTCCGCAGGCCGCCTTCCTCGGGACCGGTCTCCTCGGAATCGACGTCTGAAGGGCAATGGACCGGTGGCAGATCTGAGCCGAGCCAGGGGTCAGAGCCTTTCCCTCGAATCAGGCAGGACCCGCGAGTGAATCAGGCAGGACCCGCGAGCCGGGCATGATCCAAACGAAAGGTCCTAACCCGCCGCGCCCCACGGCCGCAGCTTCTCCGGGTTACGGACCGCCCAGATCCGGGTGACGCGCCGGTCGGAGACGTCGAACGAGGCTACGGTCATGACGACGCCGGCACGCTGGGCCACCAAGCCCGGCACACCGTTGACCGACCGCTCCAGGAGTTCGAGCCCCGGGGCCTTGTCGGCAATGGCGACCATGTACTGGGCGATGCGCGCGCCTCCCTCGACCGGGCGCAGGACGGTACCGACCATGCCGCCGCCGTCGGCGGTCATCACGGCGGCCGGGTTGAGGAGACCGACGAGGGTTGCGATGTCCTTGCTCTCCCACGCCGCCTTCACGCGCTTCACCACGTCGGCCTGGCCGGTCGCCATCGCCGGAACGCGCGCGACGCTCACCCGCCGCCGGGCGGAGGCCGCCAGCTGCTTGCAGGCCCCGGGGGCCCGGCCGAGAACGTCGGCGATCTCGGCAAACGGGTACCGGAAGACGTCGTGCAGGACGAACGCCACCCGCTCGGCGGGCGTCATCGTCTCCAGGACGACGAGGAGAGCCATGGACACCGATTCGTCCAGGACGATCTGGTCGGCGGGATCCGCGGAGGCGGTGGGGTCGGCGCCGTGCGCGCGGTTCCACTCGGTTCGGTCGGGCAGCGGTTCGGGCAGCCATGCGCCGACATAGCGTTCACGGCGGGCCCGCGCCGAGCCGAGCAGATCCAGACAGATGCGGCCGGTCACCGTCGTCAGCCAGGCGCCGGGGGACAGGATCTCCTCCTGCCGGCTTCGCGTCATCCCGTACCAGCGTGCGTAGGCGTCCTGCACAGCGTCCTCGGCCTCGGTCACCGAACCGAGCAACCGGTAAGCGACATTCATCAGTTGGCGTCGCTCGCCGGCCACTTCTTCTGTGCTGACCCCGACAGTCCCCATGCTTCCGGCCGCCCCCTCGCCTTACCTTTCGCAGGCCCGCGTCGTCGGGCTGGTGAGACCTTATCGATCTGCTGCCCGAGGGCGGAAAAGGGGACCGAGACATGACCACTGAGGTGAAGGCGACGGAGACGGCGACGACGACGGCGAACGCACGGCGCAGCTCCTCGTTCCTGCAGATCGCGATCGCGCTGCAGACCCTGACCATCTTCCTTCAGGCGGTCTCCGCCGGGCTGCTGCTGACCGCGTCGTACGGAGAGACACTGCACAGTGTCGGAGCCCGTGTCATGTACGGGGCGTCGATGCTGTACGTGCTCGCGGCGGTGCTGGCGTGGAAGCGAGGCGGCGGCTCGACCCGGCCGGTCTGGCACGCGTCGGGATTCCTCGCACTCGCCTCGGTCCAGGTAGTGCTCGGCATCGCGCACGTTCCGTCGGTCCATCTTCCCCTGGGGGTCTTGATGTTCGGCCTGAGTGTGCTGGCGCTGGCTCGGCGCTGAGGCCCGGTAAAGGGCCCGCCGGGAGCGCTGCGCGAGCGCGGTCCAGGGCAGCTCTTGTCTTACGAGTGCACCGGGGCTGAGGGGCGCTGAATGTCCAGGACTATCGCCGTTCCGGCGACGGTCCGGTCCTCGTGCATGGTGATTGCCTGACCGGGCCGAAGGCGCTGCCAGTTGGACGGTGACAACGGGGCGAGACGCACCGTGGCCCGCCCGCCGGGCTCCATGAACGGCGCGAACTCCACCCAGAGGCCGGCAACGTAGAGATGCGGTTCGCCTGTCGGGGTTCGAGGCCCGATGTTCCACATCGATCGAAGGACGCCCGCTCCTGAGAAGGGCGTCTGTCGGCGAGCTTCGTGGGCGGGTCTGAGCGTGAGGTCGGCTCGGATGATGCCGTGCCGGATTTCGTAGCAGCGCCAGCGGCACCAGGCCGCGCTCCGCTCCAGATGCATCTGCTCCGCGGCGGTGGTGAGGGCCTGCCAGAAGCTGAGCGGACGCGGGTGGCCGTCACCGAGCTCCTCCAGCAGAGCGCTACTTCTTGTGGATCTCTCCAGAGCGGGGAAGGATGCCGTCACGGTCTTTGAAACACCGAACGCTGAGCCAGAGGCAGCGTAGGCGTTGGAGTTCGGGCAGGTGGCCATACTCCGTCTTGGCAACCCGCCAACCCGCCAACGTGTCAACCAGCCAAGGCTGGCCGGACTGGGACTCAACCCCGGTGGTCAACTCCAGCCCTCGGCACCCGTCCCGGCGCCACGAAGACCCTCGAAGCTTCAACCGGAAGACCGGAAGAATCGCATACCGGCGGCGGACGGCCGCTGGAGATCAGGAAGAGGTGTGATGAAACAGGAACTCGAGTTCTTCGCGGGGGACGTCGCGCCGTGGCGGGACGCCGCACAGCCGGGCACCGAGGAGAAGGTGCTGTCGCGGGACCCTGATGATCCTGTTGTGCTGACCCGGCTTGTGCGCTGGATGCCTGGTCTGGACACCAGTGCCGCCGGTGTGATCACTCACGACTACGTGGAGGAGGTGTACCTGCTGGAGGGCGACCTGGTCGACCTCACACTCGGGCAGACCTTCGGGCCGGGGCACTATGCGAGCCGCCGACCCGGTATGCGCCACGGCCCCTATCGCACTCCGGCCGGCTGCACGATGCTCGAAATCCGGTATCGCGCCTGATCTGTGAGGGGGGAGGGCGGTGCGGGCGGGCCGGTCGAAACCGACCACCTGCAGGGCCGGCCCCTGCGGCACGGTGCCGGTGGTGAGGGCGAGGCCGGCTGACCGAGGAGGTGGCGGCCACCGACGCTGGGGGACCACCGCCTGGCGCCCCACTGGGAGGGTGGTGGTGATGGTCGAGAGGAATCCTATCTACTGCGCCTCTAGGGCTGTTAGCCTGCGCGCATGTCAGATCTGGGGCCCATCCTCTGGCCGCCTGAGCCGATCAAGACCGAGAGGCTCGTGCTCCGTGAGCCCGAGGCCCGGGACCGTGCGGCGTTCATCGAGCTGCTGGCGTCGCCGGCGGTGCACACCTACCTTGGCGGCCCCCACTCGCGTGACGAGATCGAGCGCGAGATGCCCGGGGCGCCCAAGCGGTGGCCCGGGAACTTCGTCGTCGATCTGGACGGTTCGATGATCGGCCAGATCCTGCTCAGGAGAGCAACGGAGCACCGTCGACCGGCTGCCGCGGGGAAGGCCGATCTCGGCTACCTGTTCCTGCCACGAGCGTGGGGATTCGGATATGCCGCCGAGGCGTGTGCGGCGGCGCTCGACTGGTTCGACGGCGCCCTCCCCGGTGAGCCCGTGGTGCTCACCACCCAGAGCGCCAACACCGGCTCGATGCGCCTCGCGGCAAAGCTGGGGTTCACCGAGGTAGAGCGATTCCAGGCCTGGGACGCCGAGCAGTGGCTCGGTCTGCGGTCCCCGGTCACGCCGTCCGCTTGAGTCCAAGGTCGCGAGGTCGGTCAGCCCTGGGGCGAGACTTCCGTGGTCCCCGAGCGCGCGCGTACGTCCACAGATGCTCCAGGTGTCGGCGTGGATCGGGCAGCAGCGACGTCCCTACCGCCTGCCGGACGTTCTCGCGTCGGTTGCCGGCCTCCCACGCCGCGGAACAGGCCGGGGAGTTGCTGCACACCAGACCCTGCCCCCGGACAGCACCATCTGAGCCATGCTCGGACCGCACTCAGGCGGCCGTCCCTGACGGCCGGTCACACGGGTGCCCGTCAGCATGACGCACCGTCCGACGGCACTCTGCCGAAACGCAGTTTCGATCCCTCATGCCACCCGGTTGTGGCGCCCGGACCGGGACCCGGCCCACCTGCCGGCGTGCAGGCGCGCCGCGACTGCGCCCGCCCCGATGTCCTCTGCATGCCCCGCTTCAACTGGTTCGTGGCTGTGCCCGCAGACTAGTGCTGATCACGTAACCGTCAGTCCTGCGGGTCGGACCGCGGTGATCCGCCATGGTGGCGGATCGCGGCCGGTTCCCTTTCGCGCAGGAGTCTGTTTCCTGTCCGCCGTGAACGGCGGGGTATACATGGAGGTATGCGATGAAGATCGTCGACGTGAAGGTCGTCGTCACGAGTCCCGGACGCAACTTCGTCACGTTGAAGCTGACAACCGACGACGGCGTCACGGGCCTCGGCGACGCGACGCTCAACGGCCGTGAACTCGCTGTCGTCAGCTATCTCACCGACCATGTCGCGCCTCTCCTCCTCGGCCTGGATCCGCACCGGATCGAGGACACCTGGCAGTTCCTGTACCGCGGGGCGTACTGGCGGCGGGGCCCGGTCACGATGGCCGCGATCGCGGCGGTCGATGTCGCCCTGTGGGACATCAAGGCCAAGGCCGCCGGTCTGCCGCTCTACCAGCTCCTGGGCGGTGCGAGCCGGGAGCGCATTAGTACCTATGGGCATGCGAACGGGCGTGACATCCCCGAGCTCATCGACTCGGTGCGGGCGCGGCTCGCCGAGGGCTATCAGGCCGTCCGTATCCAGTCGGGCATCCCCGGCCTCAAAGCCGTGTACGGCGTGGACAGCAGTGACAGCGACGGCTCGGCCGTCCTGCACCAGCAGGCCCGCCCGCTGGTGGAGGACTGGGACACCGACGCCTACCTGCGCCACATTCCGGCTGTGTTCGACGCCGTGCGCGGTGAGTTCGGCGCCGATCTGCCTCTGCTGCACGACGCGCACCACCGGCTCACCCCCGTTCAGGCGGCCCGGCTCGGCAAGGACCTGGAGCCGTACCGGCCCTTCTGGCTGGAGGACTGCACCCCCGCCGAGAACCAGGAGGCGCTGCGCGTGGTGCGGGCCGGCACCACCACGCCGCTGGCGATCGGCGAGGTGTTCAACACCGTGTACGACTACCAGACCCTGATCAACGAGCAGCTGATCGACTATGTGCGCTCCGCGGTCACGCACTTCGGCGGTGTCACGCCACTGCGCAAGCTGTTCGACTTCGCGGCCCAGTACCAGATCAAGAGTGCCATCCACGGGCCGGAGGACATCTCACCGGTCGGTATGGCGGCGGCCGTCCACCTCGACCTGGCGGTCCACAACTTCGGTATCCAGGAGTACTCGGGCCACACCGCACTGACCGAGGAGGTGTTCCGCCACGCCTACACGTTCACCGACGGACATCTGCACCCGGGCGAGGCTCCCGGTATCGGCGTGGAACTGGACGAGGACATGGCAGCCGCTCACCCCTACGAGGCCGCCTATCTGCCCGTCAACCGGCTGCAGGACGGTACTGTCCACGATTGGTGAGCCGGATTCCTCAGCTCCGGTCTTGGTACTTTTGGACTGGTGGTTCACTGAGACCGGAGCGTCCGGCTGACGCCGGCACGCGACGTCGATTGTCACCGTGACGGCTGCTCGTTCAGCGGGATCTAGTGAGGAACCCTGGGGTCTTCAGGCCCGGGAGGAATCACTTCTCAAAATGGGGGTGACCTGCGTGTACGTATGGGTCTGCTTTGTTGTCAGTGCCCCCGCATAGGGTTTCGGTATGAAGATTGTGGTGCAGGTGAAGCTGTTGCCGGAGGCCGAACAGGCCGCCGCGCTGCGCTCCACGCTGCGCACGGTCAACGATCTGGCGTGCTGGGTGTCCCAGGTGGCGTTCGCTCGCGGC
>NZ_JBHJYS010000033.1:0-86368 GCF_042270245.1 Streptomyces sp. NPDC055955 | reverse complement strand
GCCCTCCACGACGACCGGCCCATCCCCAAGACCGCCACCGACAACTCCGTCGCCGCACGCACCGACTCACCAGTCTCCGCCGACACATAGGCCGTTCGTCCGGATCAGGCCGGTCCAGGGAGCGGGTATCGGCACCCGCAAGCCCGGCCTGATCCGAACGAGAGGCCCCAGGGCCTCTCGACCCGTGCCGTCACGGCAGGTCGGTGCGGCCCAGCCAGGCCGGCTTCACCGGCACCCCGTCCGCGTACCGGTCCACGGTCGGACCCGCGGGTGCCGGAGCAGTGTCCTCGGACGGCGCGGCGGGCGCAGGCGCGGCGTCCTCAGGTGTGGGCAACGGCGTCGGCTGCGGCTCGGGCCGCGGCGCGGCGCTGTCCTTCACCAGCTCCGCGACCGTGAACCGGGAACTGAAGGACTGCCAGGCACCGTCGACGACGAGCAGGAACCCGTCGGCGGTTCGGAAGACCCGGCTGCGCTTCGGACTGCGGGGATGCTCCGGCGTGTAGCGCCCGATCCACTCCCCCAGCTCCGCCAGGGCCTCTTCACGTGAGCCCTCCACCTGCGCGAGCACGGACGCCTCCATGTGTTTGCGCTCTCCCGTCCCCACGGTCATCTCGACGATCAGCCCCCAAGTGGCCATGCGCCGCCCCCTTTCCGCTCGTTCGGCTCACCCTCAGCGTAGGCGGCTGCCCACCTGGGCGATCAGCAGTGGCGGGCCGGAACACCCGCTCGTAGCTTCGCCATATGACCAAGCGACAGATTGCGTACCTCGCATGCACCGCGGCCCTCGTCGCGTCGGGAGTGGGGGCCGCCGCCCCGTCGTCCGACTGCCGATCGGTGCACCGGGTGAAACCGGGCGAGTCGATCCAGAAAGCCGTGAACACGGCAAAGCCGGGAGACGTCATCGTCCTCTCCCCCGGCACCTACCGCGAGAGCGTCACCATCAGCGTGTCCGGAGTGACGCTGCGGGGCGCGGGCGCCCGGTCCACCGTCATCGTCCCTGACGCGGCGTCGGCCCGCGGCGCATGCGCCAAGGCCGGCAACGGCATCTGCGTGACCGGGACCAAGAACAAGCCCGTCGAACACGTCACCGTGCGCTCGCTGACCCTTCGTGGTTTCACCAAGAACGGTCTGTGGGCGACGGGTACCGACCGTCTCCGTATCGAGGGAGTGACCTCCGAGAAGAACGGCCAGTGGGGCATCGGCCAGGAACGGTCCGTGCGCGGGGTGATCCGCCACGACACCGTCGAGGGCAACGGCGACGCCGGCCTCTTCCTGGGCAACACGGTCTACGCCGAGGAAGGGGCTCTGGACACCGACAGGACGGTGGTCAGCCACAACCGGATGATCGGCAACCGGATCGGCGTCACCGTGCGGCGGCTGCGGAACCTGGCGGTCGCGCACAACGAGGCGGCCGGCAACTGCGCCGCGATGATGCTCGTGGGTGACGAGAACAAACCACGCCCCGGCGCACTGACGGTGGTGAACAACTACGTGCACGACAACAGCAAGTACTGCCCGAAGACCGCGCGCCTGCCCTACATCCAGGGGTCGGGCATCGTCCTCACCGGCGTCGAGGACTCGCTGCTGGCGAACAACAGCATCGTGAACAACGTGGGCAAGGCCCCGATGTCGGGCGGCATCGTGCTCGCCAAGAACTTCAAGGGTGCCCTCAACCAGCGCAACGAGATCCGCGACAACCTCGTGATGGGCAACACGACCGACCTGGTCACCCAGGACAAGGGCAAGGGCAACAAGTACCGCGACAACAGGTGCGCGGTGTCCGTGCCCGCCGGAAGGTGCTGAGGGCCCATGCCATGTCCGCACACATCACGCGAACAGAAGCGAGGCAGCAGATGACGACCGTCGATCAGGCTCCCCAGTCACCCATGCGCCTGCGGGAGCTGGTTTTCGGGGCCGCGTGCGCCGCCGCGGTACGCGCGGCGGCCCGCCTGGGCGTGGCCGACGCCCTGGGCGACACACCCATGAGCGTGGAGGACCTGGCGGCCGAGGTGAAGACCCAGCCGCAGACACTGCGCAGACTGCTGCGCGCGCTGTCCAGCCAGGGTGTCTTCACGGAGCGCCCGGACGGCACGTTCGCGCACACGGAGATGTCCCGGCTCCTGCGCGAGGACGACCCGCACAGTCTGCGCTACATCGCGCTGTGGTGCACCGAGCCGTGGACCTGGAACGTCTGGCCGAAGCTCGACGAGGCGGTGCGCCACGGCCGCAACGTCTTCGAGGACGTGTACGAGAGCGAGTTCTTCACCTATCTCAACGAGGAGGCTCCCGAGTCGGCGCACGTGTTCAACCGCGCCATGACGACGTCCAGCGAGCAGTCCGCGCGCGACGTCGCCGACCTCCTCGACCTGGAGGGTGTGGCCTCGGTCGCGGACATCGGCGGCGGTCACGGGCAGGTCATCGCCAGCCTGCTGGAGAAGCACCCCGGCATGCACGGCACGCTGCTCGACCTGCCGGGGGTCGTCGAGAACGCCGATGCTCGGCTGCGCGACGGCGGCGCGCTGTCCTCACGGGTGCGCATCGTCGCCGGTGACTGCCGCGAGGACATCCCGGTCCAGGCGGACGTCTACATCATCAAGAACATCCTGGAGTGGGACGACGACAGCACCCGCAGGGCGCTGGCCAACGTCCTCAAGGCGGCGCGGCCCGGTGCCCGCGTCATCGTCATCGAGAACCTCGTCGACGACACCCCGTCGATGAAGTTCACGACGTCCATGGATCTGCTGCTGCTCCTCAACGTCGGCGGCGCCAAGCACACCCGGCTGAGCATGGTCGAGCGGCTGACCGACGCGGGTCTCGTTCTCGGCGAGGTCCGTCCCGTCAACGCGTACCTGCACGCCTTCGAGTGCACTGTGCCCGCCTGACCCGCACACCGTCTTCGTCTTCGGACACAACCCGAGGCCGCCGGCTCCGCGTCTGACGCGGGACCGGCGGCCTCGGGTTGTGTCGTGCCCTCGCTCAGGAGGGGTTGTCCCGGTCCCAGTGGTAGAAGCGGTGCGCCATCGCGTCCTTCGGGCTGCGCCATGTCTGCGGGTCGTACGCGCTGACGTACGCCGACAGCTGGTCGCTGATGTTGCGGAACTCGGGGTGCCCGGCCACCTGTGCGATGGCGGGCGCCGGGTCCTCGTCGGACTCGATGAGATGCAGGTACACGTCGCCGAACTGGAACAGGCTTCGGCTCTTGACTCCGATCAGACGCGGGAGCTCACCTCGGTCGGAGGCGGCGAACACGTCGGAGATCGCCGGTGCCGAACCGGGCGCCATGCGGGCGACGATCAGGGCGTGATGCATCGGGTTTCCTTCCTGGACGGGCGGTCGGCTGTCAGCGGGCCACGCCGGCCTTCTGGCGGTCACGGGCGACGCGCTCGATCCGGTCGCGGATGAGGCCCATCTGCGTGACGGAGTTGCGGTTGATGTTGTCCGTCATCCAGGCGTCGTCGACCGGGGCCTCGGGCTTCATGGCGAAGTCCTGCACCCAGTCCATACGGGTGCCTTCCGGCGTCTCCGTGTAGTCCCACCGGATGTCCATGTGCGCGAAGGGACCGGTCTCGACGCGGCGGGCACGCACGGTCCGCTTGGCACGGTCCACGGTCCGCTCCGAGACCCAGCTCCAGACCTTCCCGTTGTCGTCCGGGTGCATGGTCAGGCGGAAGGTCGTCGTGTCGCCCTCACGGGAGAGCACTTCGAGCGACGCGTACTCGCTGAAGAGCTGCGGCCAGTTCTCGATGTCGTTGGTGATGTCCCAGACGAGGTCGAGGGGGGCGTCGATGGTGACACTGTTCTCTGTGTGTGCTGACATGTCAGGCTCCAGCCTTGAGGGCGCTGTTGACGAGGTCGAGGAACTCACGGGGCGTCTTGCAGCGCTCCGAGTCCTGGGGGAGCGACTGGCCGTAGCGGTTCTCGAGCTCGCCCACGATGCCGAGCAGGCCGAGGGAGTCGAGGCCGACGGCGTCGAACGGGAAGTCCGGCGACTGCTTGAGTTGCTGGGGGTCCACGGTGACTCCGGCCGCCTTCTTCATGAGACCGGCCAGATCGTCGAAGGTCAGTTCTGCGGTGATCATGCGAGTGTTCTCCTTCCCGCCCGGTCCTACCGGGCGGAGTCGCCGCCGCGGCGCACTACCAGCGCCGCGTTGGAGCCCATGAGTCCCCTGCTGAGGACCAGGGCCGTGCGTAGCTCGGCGGGGCGAGCGCGAGACATCACCAGGTCGAGGTCGTGGCAGATGTCGAACACGTTGGGGGTGGGGGGTACGAGGCCGCTCTCCATCGCGAACACGGCGGAGACGACGTCCAGGACGGGCGCCGCGCAGTAGGCCCGGCCCGTACCGGTCTTGGGTGCGGTGACGGGCACGCGGCTGCCGTGCGCGCCCAGGGCGTCGGCGATGGCCAGCGCCTCGGCGCGGTCCGCCTCCGGAACGCCCATGGCGTCGGCGAAGACGACGTCGATCTCCTCCGGGGCGCAGCCCGCCTCGTCGAGGGCACCCTTGATCGCGCGGGCGAGCCCCTCCCTGGACTCCTCCCAGCGGGAGGCACCGGTGAAGGTGGCCGAGTGGCCGGCCACCACGGCCCGGATGTCCGTGCCCCGTTCGCGAGCGCGATGCTCGTCCTCGACGACGAGCATCGCGCCGCCCTCGGCGGGCGCGAACCCGCGGGCTTTCCTGGTGAAGGGCAGGTAGGCCCGGTCGGGCTCCTCGGCGGTGCTGAGCTCGGGATAGCCGAGCTGGCACACCATCGAGTACGGGGCGAGGGGTGCCTCGGCGGATCCGACGACCATGGCGCCGGTTCCGCGCCGTACGGTGCGGGCCGCGTGCGCGATGGCGTCCAGACCGCCCGCCTCGTCGCTCGCGACCACTCCGCACGGCCCCTTGAAGCCGCTCCAGATGGAGATCTGTCCGGTGCTGGCCGCGTAGAACCAGGCGATGGACTGGTAGGGGCCCACGAATTTGGATCCCTGACCCCACAGCTTCTGGAGCTCTCGCTGTCCGAACTCACCGCCGCCGGAACCGGCCGCGGTGACCACGCCGATGGAGTACGGCTCGGCGGGGTCGCCGCGGCTGAGCCCGGCTTCGTCGAGAGCCAGCGCCGCGGCGGCCATACCGAGGTGGGTGAACCGGTCCGTCTGGACGAGGAACCGCTCCTCGATGAGGTCCGCGGGATCGAAGCCGCGGACCTCACCGCCGACGCGGAGCGGCATGTCCTCGCATCCTTCGCGCGTGATCCGGTCCAGGGCGCCGAGGCCCTCGCGGACGGACTTCCAGTACGCGTCGGCGTGCAGTCCGTTGGGCGCGATCACACCGATCCCGGTGATGGCCGCGCCGCGGGCGCGTTCACTGCTCATCGTGTCCTCCCACCTGGTTCGGTCAGGAGCACCGCGGACTGGAATCCGCCGAATCCACTGCCGACGGAGAGCACGTTCCGCAGCTTTCGCGGGCGTGCGGTACGCGGTACGTAGTCCAGGTCGCACTCGGGGTCGGGGGTCTCGTAGTTCGCCGTGGGCGGCACCACCTGGTGCTTCATGGCAAGGACACAGGCGACCACCTCGATCGCGCCGATCGCCCCCAGGGAGTGCCCCACCATGGATTTGATGGAGCTCATGGGTGTGTCGTAGGCGTGAGCTCCCAGGGACACCTTGACCGCGGCCGTCTCGTGACGGTCGTTCTGTCTGGTGCCCGAACCGTGGGCGTTGACGTAGTCGATCAGCGTGGGGTCGAGCCGGGCCTGGCCGAGCGCGTTGTCGATCGCCCGGGCCATCTCCAGGCCTTCGCTGGTCAGACCGGTCATGTGGTAGGCGTTGCCGTAGGTGGCGTAGCCGCTGAGCTCGCAGTAGATGTGCGCTCCGCGCGCTCGGGCGTGCTCGTAGTCCTCCAGGACGAGCACCGCGGCGCCCTCGCCCATCACGAAGCCGTTGCGGTCGGCGTCGAAGGGGCGGGAGGCGTGCTCGGGGTCGTCGTTGTTGGGCGACGTCGCCTTGATGGCGTCGAAGCACGCCATCGTGATCGGGGAGATCGGCGAGTCCGACGCCCCGGCGATGCAGATGTCGGCGCGGCCTTCCTCGATGGTGTGGAAGGCGTAGCCGACCGCGTCGAGTCCGGAGGTGCAGCCGGTGGACACCGTCTGCACCGGGCCCTGGGCACCGAACTGCTCGGCGACGACCGAGGCGAGTGTGCTCGGCGAGAACGCCATGTGCAGTTTCGGCTCGGCCGCGCGGTGGTCCACGTCCCACCGCTTGCCGCCCTCGCTGACCAGCACGTAGTCCCGCTCCAGGCGGGTGGTGCCGCCGATGGCGCTGCCGAGGGACACCCCGATGCGCCAGGGGTCCTCGACCCCGGTGTCGAGTCCGGAGTCCTTGACGGCTTCGTCGGCGGCTATGACCGCGAACTGGATGTACCGGTCGGCGTGTTCCACCAGTTCCGGGTCGAGGCCGTGCGCGACCGGGTCCAGGTCGCACTCGGCAGCGATGCGTGAGCGCAGGCCCACCGGGTCGAAGAGCGAGATGCCGCGGGTCGCGGTACGGCCGTTGGCGAGAAGGTCCCAGAACGCTCTCGCCCCGATACCACCCGGGGCGACTACACCGACTCCGGTGACAGCCACCCGCCGGGTCACGTTATGGCCCCACTACGCTCGGACGGCTGTCCGTGTCCTGACGCGGTCAGGTCCGGGCCACCGGTGATGAACCCCGGTCCGGCTTCGGCGCCCTCGGTCACCTCCGTGTCGACGTGGCCGAGGCTGGGGCGCGGGGCGAGCGGGCCG
This sequence comes from Streptomyces sp. NPDC055955, assembly GCF_042270245.1. Lineage (NCBI taxonomy): Bacteria > Bacillati > Actinomycetota > Actinomycetes > Kitasatosporales > Streptomycetaceae > Streptomyces > Streptomyces sp. NPDC055955. The sequence goes on along the minus strand of NZ_JBHJYS010000033.1, from coordinate 79,603 downwards.
AGGTGGAAGACCATACGGGCCTCCACGTCGCCGACGTTGCGGAAGCGATGCCGCATGTTGATCGGGATCAACAGGCCCTGGTCCGGGCGGAGTTCATGCGTCTCGCCGTCCAGGTCCACCTCCAGGGCGCCGTTGACGACGTAGACGAACTCCTCCGAGTACGGGTGGTAGTGCTCGCCGATGCGCTCGCCGGGCTGGACGAGGGCCAGGCCCATGAAGCCGCTGGTGGAGCCGACCGTCGCCGGCGTGAGCATGGCCCGCAGGTCACCTCCTCGGCGACGGTTGGGTTCGGTCTCGCTCAAGTCCACGATGCGTGGATTCTTGGTCATGGTTGATACCTCCGGGTGCGGCGGTGGGGTCCGGGGCAGCGCCCACGGACACCCCCGCGGTTGTCCGTCAGGAACCCGCCGAGCTGCGGTCGGTGATGGGCATCATGTCGGCGTGCGACAGGAGCCGGTTGATGTTGCGCTCCGTCTCCAGGGAGCCCTCGACACCGATCGCCGCACCGTCGAGGAGCTGCTCGAGCTCCGCGCTCTTCTTCGCGCCCTTGAGGCCGAGGGAGGCGACGGGGTCGCTGTCGAGCTCACCCGTGATGTCGATGAGACGCACCACGGTGTCGTCGCGCTGGAAGACGGTACTGCCGTACACCGGGTTGGCCGGGTCGTCCGCCCCGGCCGCGTCCTGCTCGGCCAGGAACCGGGCCAGGTCCATCCCGCGGCCCTTCTTGGCCGGGTAGTACAGGGCGTGACGCCGCAGGTCACGCGGCACCGGGATGTCGGACACCACATGGTGGACGGCCGGCAGCGCGGCCCGGGTGAAGAACACGCGCGCCGAATCCTCGTCGGTCAGGTCCCGGTGCTGCTCGAGGTAGGGGTTGATGGCTTCCTCGACCGCCCGTACCTCGGGCTGACGCGCGACATGGCGCAGCGCGGCGAGGAGGTCGCCCTCCACCTCCACGGCCCGCACGACGCGGTTGCCGTGCATGAAGAGCGAGGTACGGCGCAGGCGGGTGGTGTCGTCGACCTGGGCCTGGGGTGACTGGTACCCGGCCAGGATCTCCGCGACCTTCGACTCGGAGCCCGGCTTGACGGTGAAGGTGAGGGCGTGGCGCGCCGCGCCGTCGCCCACCCGGGCCGCCACCGCGTTCGCCTCCGCCGGGGCCGGCGTGACCGGCTCGGCGGGGTTGGTCTCCCGGAGGATGCTGTAGCGCATCGACCGGGTGTCCTTGACGCAGTTGTGCATCGGCCTGACGGTTTCGACGTGCTCCTCGCTGTTCACCCACGCGAGGAAGGGCGGGGCGCTCTCCCACTCACTGGTGATGAGCCACTGCGAGGGGTTCTCGATCGACTGGCAGAGCTGGTCACTGAGGTGACCCGGCACGGACGCGACCTGATTGCGCATGTGCTCGTAAGCGTCCAGGAACTGCTGCTGGGCTCCCTCGTACAGATCGAGCAGGAGGATCACCCGCAACCTGGAGCCGTCGAAAGCCGACTGCGATATGCGTCCTGAGATGGGGGTCATACGGCGCACCTCTCCTCTTCCTCACAGATGATCAGGAAACGACCACCGCGTCCGAAATGCCGGGGTCGCCATGAGCCGATCGTCGATGCGGCCCTCGGGGGGCGCGATCCACACGCGCCGAAAGGGTGACCGAGGCACCCGTCCGGGCGCTCCAGGGGGCGAAGCGACGTGGGGAGGCATGGACTGAGTTCCCCACCCCCGACTCACCCGCGGCTGCGGCTGGAGGCAATCAATGACCCGATCGGAAGAGACCGCCGAGGGCGTTCAGCACGTGCCGGTCCTCGTAGTCGGCGGCTCCCTGGTGGGCCTGTCGACCTCGCTGTTCCTGGGCCGTCTCGGCGTCCCGCACATGCTCGTCGAGCGCCACTCGGGCACGTCGATCCATCCCCGCGGGCGCGGCAACAACGTGCGCACGATGGAGTTGTTCCGGGTGGCCGGAATCCAACAGCGCATCGAGGACGCCGCGTCGGTCCTGGCCGACAACCACGGCATCCTGCAGACGCCGACCCTGGTGGGAGACGCCGGCGAGTGGCTGTTCAAGGAGATCGACCCCGGTGGCGGACTCGCCCGCTTCAGCCCCGGCGCATGGTGCCTGTGCAGCCAGAACGACCTGGAACCCGTACTCCTGGAGAGCGCGCGGGAGCTGGGCGGGGACCTGCGCTTCCACACCGAACTGATGTCGTTCGAGCAGGACGCCGAGGGGGTGACCGCACACCTCAAGAGCCGCGACACGGGGGAGCACACCACCGTCCGGGCGGACTATCTCGTCGCGGCGGACGGCCCGCGCAGCCCCGTCCGCGAGCGGCTCACCATCGGGCAGAGCGGCCCGGGCGACCTGTTCCACAACGTGAGCATCACGTTCACCTCGCGTGGCCTCGCGAACGCCGTCGGCGACCGGCGCTTCATCGTCTGCTACCTCACGAACCCGGAGGCCGACGGTGCCCTGCTGCCGGTCGACAACCGTGAGCACTGGGTGTTCCACGCTCCCTGGCACCCCGAGAACGGCGAGACGCTCGAGGAGTTCACCGACGAGCGCTGCACGGAACACATCCGGCGGGCCACCGGAGTCCCTGACCTCGATGTGCAGATCACCGGCAGGGCCGCCTGGCATGCCGCCGAGCGGGTCGCCGAACGGTACTCGGACGGCCGGGTGTTCCTGGCCGGCGACTCGGCCCACGAGATGTCTCCCACCGGGGCGTTCGGCTCCAACACCGGTATCCAGGACGCGCACAACCTCGCCTGGAAGCTGGCCGCCGTCCTCGGCGGCTGGGCCGGTCCCGGTCTGCTGGAGTCCTACGACCTGGAGCGCCGGCCGGTCGCGGAGGCGACGAGCGCCCGCGCCTCGACGCGATCGGTCGAGCACAGCCACCCGGGATACACCCCCAACCCGGAAGCCGGCGGACCAGGCGGACCGGGCGGACCGGGAGCAGGCGGCCCCGGCGGCAAGAAGGGCGGAATCCTCAACGTGGCGCTGGGCTACCGCTATCCGCGCGGCGCGGTCCTCGGCGCCGACCCGGCGACGCCGGTCGTACCCCAGGGACTGCGGCTGACCGGCGAGCCCGGGAGCCGCGCGCCCCACATGTGGCTGAACCGCGCCGGCGCCCGGGTCTCCACCCTCGACCTGTACGAGCGGTCGCTGGTGCTCCTGAGTTCGGGCGACGGCGACGACTCCTGGCACACCGCGGGCACGGCCATCGCGCAACGGATGGCCGTGCCGCTCGACTCGTACCGCATCGGCAGCGGGCCCGACGCGGAGATGTCCCCCGTAGGCGACGTGGACTGGGCGGAGACCCACGGCGTCGCCCCGGGGGGTGCGGTCCTCGTCCGCCCCGACGGGTTCGTCGCGTGGCGGTCCGAAGAGCCGTCGGCGGATCCCGCGAAGGAACTGCGGGACACCCTGCGGGAAGTCCTGGACCGGGACTGACAACTCCCCTCGGCCTCAGACGAGATGGGCGAAGACCACCAGGTTGTCGGTGTAGTCCTTCTTGGCGCGGTCGTACACCCCGGTGCAGGTGATCAGCCGGACCTGCGCCTGGGGTGTGTCCCCGTACACACGCTCGTTGGGGAAGTCGTCCTTCGCGAACGTCTCGGCGCTGTCGACCACGAAGGAGGCCGTGCGCGAGTCGTCCCTCTGGACCGTGAAGGTGTCACCCTTCTTCAGGGCCCTGAGACCGACGAACACCGCCGCGGACGTCTTCGTGTCGACATGCCCGGCGATGATCGCGGTACCGGTCTCCCCCGGGGACGCGCCGGCCGCCATCCAGCCGACCAGGTTGGTGTCGCCGGCGGGCGGGGGCTGCAGCTGGCCCGTGGGGCCGATGGCGAGGTCGGTGAAGGGGGCGTTCACGCCGATCTTCGGGATGATCAGCCGCGTGGGCCTGGCCCGCGGCAGATGCTTTCCGATGGGCGACGGGGCCGCTGCGGGCGGCTCGAGCGGCGCCGTCGGCGCGGGCAGGTCCGGCGGCGCGGGCGGGTCCGTCGGCGCGGGGGGCACGGCGTCCGAGGACGGCGCGTACGCCACCGCGGGCTGCGGCGCGCCGGAGGAGTCGGAAGTGTCTGACGTCGTGTCGTTGCCACCGAACAGGCTCACCGCCAGGACGACGATTCCGACGGACCAAACGATCCAGGCGCCGATGCGGGATCGGCGCCCGGGCGACACGGACTCGGTCTGATTGGGGGAAGGCAACCGGGCTGCCATCTGGCACCACCTCACGGGAACGAGCAGATCGGGAACAGCACAAGAGGAAGATCGGGATCAGCAAAAGAGTCCGTTAACACCGCAAGCGCGGTCCGGGACCGCGCCGCGAGGTCGGGAGCTTCAAAGGGGACGTACGAAAAAAGCAAGGCAGCCGGGCCGCCGCGACGTGTGAACGCGGCGGCCCCGGCTGCTATGACGGGCACCGGTCAGGACGCGTCGGACGCGCGCTTACGGCGCATCGCGAACGCGCCGGCCGCGGCGACCGCGACGATCGCCACACCGCCTGCCGTGACTCCCGGCGTGTTGCCGGCGAGCCCGCCACCACCGGTGTGCATGCCGCCGCGCGGCTTGCCCTTGCCGGAGTCGGAGCCCCACGAGTCGCCCTTGCCGGAGCCGGAGCCCCACGAGTCGCCCTTGCCGGAGTCGGAGCCCCACGAGTCGCCCTTGCCGGAGCCCTCGTCGTCCTTCTTGTAGCTCTCCGGGTCGTACTTCTCCTTGTCCTTGGTCCAGTCGTCGTCGTTCACCAGGGAGAGGGCGCCACCACCGGTGTGGATGCCGCCACGCGGCTTGCCGTGGTCGTCGCCACGCCCCTTGCCGTAGCCGCCGTCTTCCTTGCCGTAGCCACCGTCTTCCTTGCCGTAGCCACCGTGGTCGCCCTTGCCCGAGCCGTGCTCGTCCTTGCCGTAGCCACCGTGGTCGTCCTTGCCGGAGCCGTGCTCGTCCTTGCCGGAACCGTGCTCGCCCGAGTCACCCTTCTTGTTCTCGTCCTTGCTCCAGTCGTCACCCTTCACCGCGGTGAGGGCGCCACCACCGGTGTGAATGCCACCACGCGGCTTGCCGTGGTCGTCGCCACGCCCCTTGCCGTAGCCGCCGTCTTCCTTGCCATAGCCACCGTGGTCGTCCTTGCGGGAGCCGTGGTCGTCCTTGCGGGAGCCGTGGTCTTCCTTGCCGGAGCCGCGCTCGTTCTTGCCGGAACCGTGCTCGTCACTGTGGTTGCTGTCTTTGTCGTGCTCCGCGCTGTAGGAAGAGCCGTCGTTGTCCCAGTCGCCTGCGGCGGCGGCGAACGCACCAGGAGCAGCGATGGCGAGTGCGGCCGTAGCCGTCGCGGTAGCGAGAAGCATGCGGGCAGTACGCATCGTCGAAGTCCTTCCGCCACGGCCGAGCCACTGACGATTTGTCAGCTCGAATTACTCGGCCCCGACCTGATCACCGTCAGCCAAACGCAGCCCGCACACCACTCGAACCGCCCGCCCGACTCATAGCCGCGCCGTCACCCGATCGGCGTCGAATGGATCGACCAGCGGGGCAAGCAACAGACCCTGACCAGGCATTTCGCCACAGTGGTTCGCCACCTTCGGGCCCGTGGACCGCTTCGGGTTCAACCCGATCGGCCCCGACACGATTGCGCGCACCCGACCCGTCCGAACCAGCGGTCCGGCGCACCCCGATGACTGACGCCCAGTCCGATCCGGCCGTCGCTCATAGCTGACGAGGCGTCCGATCCGCACCCGCTCCGATTGCTGACGAGGGGTCCGATGCACCGGTCGTCCCTGACGGCGGGTCCGGTCCGCACGCCCTCGCCACTGACGATCAGTCTGATCCGCCTGGCCCAATGACCGAGGAGGCTCGTGGGCTTCGCGCTGGCGCGACACGCCGAAGCGCTCGGAACTTGACGCTGCTCACCGCCTCCTCATGGTGGCTCCCCGCATAGCACCGCCCGAAACTATGGTGCCCCACCACATGTGCCGTTGACCTGCGTCTTTCTACCTTGTGCCGACACGTACCCGTCCCCGCCCAACGCCTGGAAGTGGTCCACATGGCCTCCGCAGCAACCGCTCCCCCACCGCCCGCGAGCCTCCGGCGGATCGTCGCCGCGAGCCTCATCGGCACCACGATCGAGTGGTACGACTTCTTCCTCTACGGCTCCGCCGCAGCACTGGTCTTCAACAAGCTCTTCTTCCCCAACACCGAGCCGCTCGTCGGGACGCTCCTCTCGTTCCTGACCTACGCTGTCGGGTTCGCCGCGCGGCCGATCGGCGCGCTCGTCTTCGGGCACTTCGGCGACAAGCTGGGCCGTAAGAAGCTGCTGGTCCTGAGCCTGCTCATGATGGGCGGGGCAACGTTCGCGATCGGCCTCCTGCCGACATACGGCACGGTCGGCTTGGCCGCTCCGGTGCTGCTCACCGTCCTGCGCCTCGTCCAGGGCTTCGCGCTGGGCGGCGAGTGGGGCGGCGCCGTGCTCCTCGTCTCCGAGCACGGGGACGCGGAGCGGCGCGGCTTCTGGGCCTCCTGGCCGCAGACCGGAGCTCCCGCGGGACAGCTGCTCGCCACCGGCGTGCTCTCCTTGCTGACCGCGCTCATCTCCGACTCCGCCTTCACCTCGTGGGGCTGGCGCATCCCGTTCCTGCTGTCCGGAGTCCTCGTCATGGTCGGACTGTGGATACGTCTCTCTGTCGACGAGTCACCTGTCTTCAAGGAAGCGCTGGCCCGCGCCGAGGCACGCAAGGCCGCACAGGGCGACGCGAGCGAGAAGACGCCGCTCGTCGCCGTGCTGCGCCACCACTGGCGCGACGTCCTCGTCGCCATCGGCGCCCGCATGGCCGAGAACATCAGCTACTACGTCATCACCGCCTTCATCCTCGTGTACGCCACCACGTCGGCCGGCGTCTCCAAGCAGACCGCGCTGAACGCCGTACTCATCGCCTCCGCCGTACACTTCGCGGTCATCCCGGCCTGGGGCGCGCTCTCCGACCGGGTCGGGCGCCGGCCCGTCTATCTGCTCGGGGCCGCGGGCGTGGGCCTGTGGATGTTCCCGTTCTTCTCGCTCATCGACACCGGGGGCTTCGGGAACCTGATCCTCGCCGTGACCGTGGGCCTCGTCCTGCACGGGGCGATGTACGCACCGCAGGCGGCCTTCTTCTCCGAGATGTTCGCGACACGGATGCGCTACTCCGGCGCCTCCATCGGCGCGCAGTTCGCCTCGGTCGCCGCCGGAGCGCCCGCACCGCTCATCGCCACGGCGCTCCTCGTGGACTACGACAGCTCCACCCCGATCGCCCTGTACGTGATCGCCGCCGCCGTCGTGACACTCATCGCCGTGGGCGTCGCCAAGGAGACCAGGCACCGCGACCTGTCCCACATCGCGGAGGACGGCGCGGCCGACGAGAAGTCGGCCGGGGCCCGAACGGCGGACGCCCGCACCGTCTGAGCCGGCCACCGCTCCCCCGGCCCCCGTACGCACCCCGCGTACGGGGGCCCTGCCGTCGCACGACACACTGAGCAGCGGCGCCCGCGACCTGTCCGTCAGCCCGATATCGCCCCGGCCAACCGATGCAGCCGCAGCGCGAGTTGGATCTCCAGGGCACGCGCGGGCGACTGCCAGTCCGGGCCGAGCAGGCGCCCTATGCGTTCCAGGCGTTGCGCCACCGTGTTCACGTGCACGTGCAGCGCGTCCTTGGTGCGGGCCGGACTCATGCCCGAGGCGAAGTACGCGTCGAGCGTGCGCACGAGGTCGGTCCCTCTGCGCCGGTCGTACGTCACGACCTCCCCCATGGTGCGTTCGACGAACCCGGAGATGTCGCGGCTCTCCGCGAGGAGCAGCCCGAGGAAGCCGAAGTCCTCCGCGGCCGCGCCCTCCCCCGCTCTGCCGAGCAGGCGCAGGGCGTCCAGGCAGCGCTGCCCCTCCGCGTAGGCCGCGGCGACGGTGTCGGTGCGATCGGCCAGGTCCTCCACAGGCGCCGACGCGCCGACCGTCACCTGCTCGTGCACCGCGGAGGACAGGTGCCTGGCCGTACGGCGGGCGAGGTCGGAGGCCCGGTCCGCGGCGCTCAGGGGAAGCAGCAGGACCGTTCCCCCGTCGCGCGCGGCGGCGAGCCCGTGCCGAGTGGCGGCGAGGTGGGACGCGGCGGACCACAGACGACGTCGTGCGGCGGCTTCATGTTCGGCGTCGGCGCCCGGGGTCTCCAGGCGCGCGGCCAGGACCACATGCGTGGCGTCCAGGTCGGCGTGCAGCCGCGCGGCGCGCTCCCGCAGCAGTCGCGGGTCCCGGTCCCGCGCGTCGAGCAGATCGTCCAACAGCTCGCCCCGTACGCGCTGTTCGGCCTCGGATGCGGAGCGCCGGGCGAGCAGCAGGAGCGAGGTGACCATGGCGGCGCGCTCCAGGGTGCGCTGGTCGACGGGGTCGAGCCCCGGGTGACCGCGCAGCACGAGCGCGCCGAGGAGTTCGCCGCCCGCCGCGACGGCGGCGACCCAGTCGTCCCCGTCGCGCACGGCGTGCCCGTCGGCGCGCGAGGCGTCGAGGGGTTTGTCGGGGGCGGTGACCGCGTCGGCGAACTCCACCGTCCCGTCGAGGACCTGGGACACGGCGGCCGCCACGTCGTGGACGCCGCCGCCTCGCAGGACGAGTTCCGCCAGGCGGTCGTGGACGTCGGACGCGCGCTCGATGACATCGCCACGGTCCCGGATGATCTCGTTGGCGCGCTCCAGCTCGCCGAGCGCCTCCCGGGTCTCGGAGAGCAGGTTCGCGGTGTCGATGGCGGCCGCGGCGAGCGCCGCGAACGAGCCGAGCAGCGCGATCTGCTCCCGCTCGAAGACCCGAGCGCGCCGGTCCGCGGCGAACAGCACGCCGATGACATGGGGGCCGAGCATCAGAGGCACACCCAGGATCGCGACGAGACCCTCGTCATGGACACCGGTGTCGATGGTGCGCGTGTGCTTGAAGCGGACGTCCTGGGCGTAGTCCGCGGTGACGTAGGGCCGGGCGGTCTGGGCGACGAGTCCACCGAGGCCCTCGCCCATGCCGAGCCTGAGCTGCTGGAAGCGCGCGGCGACGGAGCCCTCGGTGACGCGCATGTAGGTGTCGCCCCTGACCGGGTCGTTCAGCGTCAGATAGGCGACGTCCGTGCCGAGGAGGGATCGGGCGCGCTGCACGATGGCCTGGAGGACGGCGCTCAGGTCGCGCAGGCCCGCGAGATCGTGCGCGGTCTCGAAGAGCGCGGACAGCTCCGCCTCGCGGCGGCGCCTGCCTTCGAGGTCGGCGCGGACGCGCAGGGCGAGCCCCTTGGCGTGTTCGAGGGCGTCGATCCGCCCCGGTGGCTCGCCCTCGGCGCGGGCGACCAGCACGGGCTGTTCGTAGGCGTCTGCGGACGCGCCCCGTGCGAGGAGCTCGAGGAACGGCGCCTCGGCACTCGACGCGGGGCGTTCAGAGCCTGCGGGGCCTGATGGGGACTGTGCTGGATCGTGCGACATGCTCAACAGGATTACCCGTCGTACGGCCGGCCCCGCCAGCCCTGTGGACAACTCAATCGATCAGACAACCGCCGCCACCCGTGAGGATGATCAGTGTGCGGTCCAACCGCCGTCCAGGACGAGCGACGTACCGGTGATGAAGGAGGCCCCCGGGCTGCACAGATACGCGACCGCGTCGGCGACCTCGTCGGGTTCGATGAGTCGCTTGAGCGCGCTGTCCTGGAGCATGACCTCGGCAAGGACCCGCTCCTCGGGGATGCCGTGGGCGGCGGCCTGGTCGGCGATCTGCTTCTCGACCAGCGGTGTGCGGACGTAGGCGGGGTTCACACAGTTCGATGTGACGCCGTGCGGAGCGCCTTCGAGCGCGGCGGTCTTGGAGAGCCCTTCGAGGCCGTGCTTGGCGGCGACGTACGCGGACTTGAACGCGGACGCGCGCAGGCCGTGGACCGAGGAGAGGTTCACGATGCGCCCCCAGCCCTGCTCGTACATGTGCGGCAGGGCGCCGCGGATCAGGCGGAAGGGTGCCTCGAGCATCACCGTCAGGACGGTGTGGAAGACGTCGGGCGGGAACTCCTCGATGGGGCGCACCAGTTGGATGCCCGCGTTGTTGACGAGGATGTCGGCCCCGGCGGCGCACTCCTCGGCCGCGTCCAGGTCGGTGAGGTCGAGGACCCGCGGCTCGATGCCGCCGGGGGTGGCACCGGCCTGCTCGGCCAGCGCGTCGAGGCCCTCCCGGTCCCGGTCGACCGCTCTCACCTTGGCCCCGGCCGCGGCGAGCCGCAGCGCGCAGGCGCGGCCGATGCCGCCTGCGGCGCCGGTGACGAGTGCGATGCGGCCGCCGAGATCGAGCGGCGCGGTGAGGGGAGCGTGAGGCGCGGTCATGCTCCGCACCCTAGGCAGGGCTCGCGCCCCGCCCGATGTGGTCGACACCCATACTTCAGCGCTCGGACATGGTCTCGAACCATGTCGGCCCGTCTGCGGCCGCCTGCTTGATCCGGAGCAGGCAGAAGTCGCCCAGCGGCGGCAGCGAGTCCAGCTCGAACCAGCCCACCTCGAGGGACTCGTCGTCGTTGACCCGGGCCTCGCCGCCCGTGGCCCGGCAGCGGAAGGAGATGTCGGTGAACTGGCACCGGTCGCCGTTCGGATACGTCACCGGCTTGAGGGTCTTGACCAGGACGACCCGTTCGGGCGAGCACTCGACGCCCGTCTCCTCGTACACCTCGCGTACGGCGGCCTCGGCGGGCTGCTCGCCAGGCTCCGGGATTCCGGCGAGGACGGCCCACATTCCGGTGTCGGCGCGGCGCCCGAGAAGAACCCTGCCGTCGTCGTCGAAGACGACGGCGCTGACGCCGGGCAGCACGAGGAGCTGGTGGCCGACGTCGGCCCGGATCTTGCGGATGAACTCTGGGGTAGCCATGCTGCGACCCTATCCGGCGGCGGATCCGCTCCGGCGGGAGCGCACCACGGCCCAGCCGAGACCGCCCACGCCGATGGCCACGAGCAGCAGCTCCGGCCATCCGCCCAGGCGGGTGGCCAGGGTCAGCGAGGTCCGCTTGGGCACGTCGGCGACCAGGGTGTCGGCGACGAACATGCCGGTGCGCTGGGCGACGGATCCGTCGGGCCTGATGATCGCGCTGACGCCGCTGGTCACGGGCACCATGACGGCGCGGCCGTGCTCCACGGCGCGCACCCGGTCCATGGCGAGCTGCTGGTAGGTCATCTGGCTGCGGTCGAAGGTGGCGTTGTTGCTGGGCACGGAGAGGATCTGCGCGCCCGCCTCCACCTGGTCGCGCACGACGGAGTCGAAGGCGGCCTCGTAGCAGGTCACCGGGCCGATCCTGGTGCCCGCCATGTCGAAGACGACCGGCTTCTTGCCGGCCACGAAGTTGCCCGCGCGGTCGACGTCCTTGCTGAAGATGCGGAAGAAGCTCCGGTAGGGCATGAACTCGCCGAACGGCTGGAGCTGCCGCTTGTCGTAGACGGCGCCGGGGCCCGTCTTCGGGTCCCAGAGGATCTGCCGGTTGCGGGGCGTGCCGTCCTTGGCGGTGACGACGGCACCGACGGAGATGGGCGCGCCGACGGCTTTGGCCGCCTTGTCGATCTCGGCGTACGCGTCGGCGTTGACGTAGGGGTCGATGTCGGAGGAGTTCTCCGGCCACAGCACGAGGTCGGGTTTCTTGATCCGGCCCGCCTCGATCTTCGTGGCGAGCTTCATCGTCTCCCGTACGTGGTAGTCGAGCACGGCCCGGCGCTGGGAGTTGAAGTCGAGGCCCATGCGCGGCACGTTGCCCTGGATGACGGCCACGCGCGCGGTGCCGTCCTGTGCCGCGGTGGAGACGAGGGGCGCCGCGGCGGCTCCCGCGATGACGGGCGCGAGAGTGAACGCGGCGGCGACGGCCAGACCCCGGTCACGCACACCGCGTACGTCCTTGAGACGCAGCGCGAGAGCGGCGAGGCCGAACCCGCACAGGACGACCGCGAAGCCCAGGAGCGGGGTGCCGCCCAGTGAGGCGAGGGGCAGGAACAGGCCACTGGGCTGACCGAACGCGACCTTGCCCCAGGGGAAGCCTCCGAACGGGAAACGGGCCCGCAGCGCCTCGTCCGCGATCCACACGCCCGCGGCCCACAGGGGCCACAGCGGCAGCCGTGAGACATAGGCGATGCCGAGTCCGGTCAGGGCCATGACGAGTGATTCGGCGAGGGCGAGGGCCAGCCACGGAAGCGGCCCGACGTCGACGCCCGTCCATGACAGGAGCGGCAGGAGGAAGCCGAGGCTCATGAGGAAGCCGAGGCCGAAGCCCGCGCGCATCCGCCGTCCGTGGACGGACGCTCCGAAGAGCGCGAGGGCCAGGGGCGCGAGCCACCACAGCTCACGTGGAGGGAAGCCGGCGTACAGCAGTACTCCGGAGAGCACCGCGGCGGCGGCCGGAGCGATCCGGCGGGGCAGGCCGGCCCAGCGCCCGGCGGGCGCCGACTGCGGATCGAGCTGTTCCGGCTCGTCTACGGAGGTTGCGGTGGCGGTCACTCGGGGAGTGTACGGCGGGTCACCTGCCGGGGAACACGGCGGTCCGCGGGGGTCACGCGGGCCGCGCGGACCACCCGTGCAGCATCGTTCCTGCGCAACCCGTGCACAAACCGGCGCATCAGCCGTTACGGTGTGCCCCTGGCCCCCGGGGACGGCCGTATCCGGCCATGACGCTCGGGGCCCGTCACAGTCGGGGGGCGACGGGGTGGTGGGGACCACGGGGATGTCGTCGACGGCCGGTCCGTCGACGGAGTACGAGCGGCGCAATGTCGCCGACGCGGCAGGGGTCTTCGCGCTGGGGGCGTGCGCCGTCTGGGCGCTGATCACCGCGACCGCCCGCGCGGGCAGGCCCGAGGGCGTGCTCCTGGCGGTGCTCGCCGTGGCGGCGGGCTATGCGTGCGGCCGGATCTCCGGCGCGCTGCTGCCCATGGCGGCGCCCTGCGCGGCGGCCGTCGCGGGACTCGGGCTCGCGCTCGCGTCCCCGCACGCGGTGCCCGCGCCCGACACCGGCTCTCCGCTCGGCCGCACCGGTGCGACGGCCGCGCTCCTGGCGCTGTCCACCGGGGCGGCGTGCTGTGCGGCCTGGGCGGCGCGACGCCCGCCCGTGCGGGCGGCCCTGTTCCTGCTGGCGGGCGGCACGGTCGCGGCTGCTGCCGCCGGTGGGTCGATCGCGGGTGTCGCCGCGTGCACGGGGGTGCTGCTGTGCTCTCTCGCCTCGGTGACGATGCGGCACCACAGGGGTCTCGGCCTCGCCGGTCTCGGCGTGATGACGGGGCTGGTGACCGGACTCTCCCTGGCGCTGCTGAAGGGTGTGCTGCCCTCGGGGCTCTCCGCTTTCCTGGAGGGGCAGCTCTCGCAGCACCGGATTCTTCTGTGGCAGGACGCGTTGCGGCAGGCCGAGTCCGATCCGGGCCTCGGTGTGGGTCCCGGCCGCTTCGGGGAGCTCAGCCCCACGGTCGGCGAGACGCTGCTGCCCGACGGCAAGCCGCACTCGGCCCCGCTCCAGCAGGCCGCCGAGCAGGGACTCGTGGGCGTCTGCCTGCTGGCCGCGGTGTTCTGCTGGCTCCTGTACGTCCTGTGGAGGTCGGCGCGCTCCACGCAGGCGGTCCTGACGGCGGGCGCGGCGCTGGCCGCTCTCGCCGGCCTGGCGACGCTCGGCAACGCCCTGAGCTTCACCACCGTCACCGCGGGCGCGGGCCTGCTCGCGGGGGTGGCGACGGCGAGACCCTGGGGCGACGAGCCCTCGGACAGCACCACGGCCGCCCCGGTACGTGTCCGGGGCGGCCGTGTGTAGGTGCGCGGGTGCCGTCAGGCGGCGGGGCCGACAGACGTCGGTTTGAGCCGGGCGTGGATGGCGCGCACCGCGGACTCGGCGTTGTCCACGGTCACCGTGAACTTCCTGCCGTCGCCCAGGATCAGCACGACTCCCTCGCCGCGTCGGACGATGACGGCCGTGCCCTGCTCGGGACGCCACCGATACCCCCAGCCGCCCCACTGGCGGGGCGTGACGCGGGGTTCGAACTCGGCTCCCACGACATGGGCGAGCAGGATGCGGCGGCGTGGCACTCCCATGTGGCCACACCGCACTTCCAGGCAGTGTTCGTCGACCTTCACGGCCACATGGACGAAGGCAAGGGTCCCGAAGAGGATCAGTAGACCCGCGGCGATGCAGCCGACGACCGACATCACCAGCGCGGCGATACCGGAAGTCCACTGGGAAGCCACGGCGAGCTCGATGCCGAGCGCCACACACGCGGCGCCGCCCAGCGCTGCCAGCCACTGCACGCGATTGCGTGCACGGCCTGTCCAGACCTCGGGCGCGACGGACGCGCGCCGCTCACTGCCGGAGTGGTCCCTCATGAAACTGAGACTACTCATGTTCCGCAGTGAAGGCACTGTGCAGCGGAGAGTGATTGCCCCCGGCCCCGGGACGCCTGGGCCGTGCCCGGAACCCGGGCGCCGCCGTCACTGTGCGTGGCTGACGGCGGCCTGGAGCAGCCGGCCCTCCGCGTACGCGAGTGCGGCGGGCGGCAGCGCGGAGGTGCGGCCGCTGAGGATGACGGTGAGGGTGCCCTGCGCACCGCTCTCGGCGTCGGGACCGGCGACGATCCTGCGCAGCGCCTGCGCGGCGACGGCCCCGGCGCTGCCGTGCAGGACGAGCGGTGGCATGCCGGGCTGCTGGACGGCGGCGCGGATGCGTTCCGCCACGAGTTCGTAATGGGTGCAGCCCAGGACCACGGCCCTTACATCGGTCGGGGTGAGCGCGGCGGCGGCCGCGATCGTCCTGTCGATGGCGTCCTCGTCCGCGTGCTGCACGGCGTCGGCGAGGCCCGGGCAGGGCACCTCGGTGACCTCGACCCCGTCCGCGAAGTCCCGGATCAGTCCCCGCTGATAGGGGCTTCCGGTGGTGGCGGGAGTGGCCCAGATGGCGACAGGTCCGGCGCCGGCGGCGGCGGGCTTGATCGCGGGGACCGTGCCGATGACGGGGATGCCGGGTTCGAGGCGGGCCCGCAGGGCCGGGAGGGCGTGGACGGAGGCGGTGTTGCACGCCACGATCAGCGCCTCGGGACGGTGCTCCGCGGCGGCCTCGGCGACGGCCAGGGCCCTCTCGGTGACGTCTCGCACGCTGCGCGGCCCCCAGGGCATCCCGTCGGGGTCGGAGGACAGGACGAGGTCGGCGTCGGGCCGCAGGCGCCGTACCGCGGCAGCGGCCGCGATGAGTCCGATTCCCGAGTCCATCAGCGCGATCTTCACCCGGAAACCATAGACGATCGCCCTCACACCAAGGGTGTGGTGGGGCAGACTGCGGCGGATGGACGCCGTTGTGTGGGTCACCGCAGCATCACTGGCCGCGTGGGTGTGGCTGCTGGTCGGACAGGGCTTCTTCTGGCGCACGGATCTGCGGCTGCCCCCGCGCACGGCCCCTTCAGAGTGGCCTTCGGTGTGTGTGGTCGTCCCCGCGCGGGACGAGGCGGCCGTGCTTGCGGAGAGCCTGCCCTCGCTCCTCGCGCAGGACTATCCGGGGCGCGCCGAGATCTTCCTGATCGACGACGGCAGCACGGACGGCACGGGAGCTCTGGCCGGCGAGCTGGCCCTGCGCCACGGCGGGCTGCCCCTCACGGTCGACTCGCCGGGCGAGCCGCCGGCGGGCTGGACCGGCAAGCTGTGGGCGGTGCGGCACGGTATCGGCCTGGCACGCGCGCGTGACCCCGAGTTCCTGCTGCTCACCGACGCCGACATCGCGCATGCGCCCGACAGCCTCCGGGAGCTGGTGGCCGCGGCCCGCACCGGCGGGTTCGACCTCGTCTCGCTGATGGCGCGGTTGCGCGTGGAGAGCGTGTGGGAGCGGCTCGTCGTCCCGGCCTTCGTGTACTTCTTCGCCCAGCTGTACCCGTTCCGCCGGATCGCGCGGAAGGGCTCGCGCACGGCGGCCGCAGCCGGCGGCTGCGTGCTGCTGCGCGCCGAAGCTGCCGACCGCGCGGCGATCCCCGACGCGATCCGGCACGCCGTCATCGACGACGTCGCGCTCGCCCGGGCGGTGAAGGGCTCCGGGGGGCACATCTGGCTGGGCCTCGCCGACCGCGTCGACAGTGTGCGCCCCTACCCGCGGCTCGGCGACCTGTGGCGCATGGTGGCGCGCAGCGCCTACGCCCAGCTGCGGCACAACCCGCTGCTCCTCGCCGGGACCGTGGCCGGACTCGCCCTCGTCTACCTGGCGCCGCCGGTCGCGCTCGTCACCGGACTCGCCACGGGCCATGGGCTCACCGCGCTGCTCGGCGGGCTCGCCTGGCTGTCGATGACGGCGACGTACGTCCCGATGCTGCGGCACTACGCGCAACCACTGTGGCTCGCGCCGCTGTTGCCGGGTACCGCGTTCCTTTATCTCCTCATGACGGTCGACTCCGCCGTGCAGCACTACAGAGGGCGGGGTGCGGCCTGGAAGGGACGTACGTATTCCAGGCCGGACCCCGCACCAGAGCGGCAGTAGCCGACCGGGGCGGCTACTTTCTGCCGGGCGTCCAGTTCATGCCCCACGCGTAGGCGTGGTCGATGGTGCGCTGCGGGCTCACTCCGCGCTCGGGCACGAGGTAGCGGGCCTCGCGCTGCACGGTCAGGTCGCTGCCCGTGTTGGTGATCAGTGCGAGCGCGCACACCGTCGACGGAACGGTGCACTCGTCCAGGGAGAAGTCGACGGCCGCGCCGAACTGGGGCTGGAGCGTGACGGTCGCGTGCAGGTCGGCGAAACTGCGGGCGCCTTCGTAGATGGTGACGAAGATGAGGACGCGCCGCAGCTCGCTCTGGTGGTCGAGGTTGATCGTCAGGTTCTCGCCGCTGGAGACGGCACCGGTGCGGTCGTCGCCGTCGAGGTGGATGTACGGCGGGCGGTCGAGGGCCCCGAAGGCGTTGCCCAGCGCCTGGACGACACCTTTGCGGCCGTCGGCGAGTTCGTAGAGGGCGCACAGGTCCAGGTCGAGGTCCGCGTGCTGCGCGACGGCGCGGCCCAGCTTGCTGCCCCACCCCTTGAACTGCTTGCGCACCTCCCAGTTGAGGTTCACGCGCATCGAGCCCGACGTACCTCCCTGCTTGGCCAGGGAGACGGAAGGAGCCGCCTTGGTGAGCGTCACCTTGGTCAGGCGGACGGGCTGCTGCGGGGGTGCGGCCGGGGGCGGCGGCGCGGTGACGGGGGCCGCGACCGGCGGAGCGGGGGCGGGCGTGACCGCGGGCGTGGGTGCGGGTGTCGGCGCGGGTGTCTGGGGTTCGTCGACCGTGATCCCGTAGTCGCGGGCGAGGCCCGCCAGACCGGTGTCGTACCCCTGGCCGACCGCGCGGAACTTCCAGGCGCCCTGGCGCCGGTAGAGCTCGCCGAGGACGAAGGCGGTCTCCACGCTCGCGTCGGCGCTGTCGTAGCGCGCGATCTCGGCGCCGTCCGCCGCGTCGAGGACTCTGATGTACAGCCCGGGGACCTGCCCGAACGAGCCGCCGTCCGCCGACGCGGCGAGCACCACGTTCTCGATCGCGGGCTCCACGCGGGCGAGGTCGACCGAGATCGTGTCGGTCACCCGGCCGTCCGCGCTCCGCTTGCCCTCGTGGCGTGCGGCCCCCGAGGCGTGCGCCGGCTGGTTGTAAAAGACGAAGTCCGCGTCCGACCGGACCTTTCCGGCGACGAGCAACAGCGCGGAGGCGTCCGCGTCGGGCACCCCCACTCCTGAACGCCACCCCAATTCGATCCGCACGGCCGACGCCGGCACGACGACATTCGAACCTTTAGACATTGGCATGTCCGCCCCCAACAGAGATCTCCGGCTTCCTGGTCAACCTATTCCCCGCGGCGAAAGCGGCGCAGGCGCACACGTTCGATGATCACTGGCCAACCGCCGGTAACCCACCGAGAACTCGCCTTTACACGATCCGAACGCTGAAGGACGACCGATTTTGCCAAGTTCGCTCGCATTGGGGATCTCAAGTCACTGGCGGCACGCAAAACAACCCTCTTATCGGTCTCCCCAACCAGCACATCGTGGGCTTAACTTATGTGCCATGACCTCCCCCCGCTCCACCTATGGCGGCGGTTACTACTCCGCGCCGTCCTTCCCGGACACTCCGATCTACGACTCCCTCGTCGCAGAGCGGGGCACGCCCCAGATCGCCCCGATCCGGGTTCCTGCCATGTACGACACGGGCAGTCATCTGCCCGCGCTCCCGTCCGCGCTTCCCGCGCTGCCGGCCGCGCCCTCCGCACCCATGCCCCAGTACGGATATCCGCAGCAGGCGCCTCTCCAGCAGGCGCCGACGCCGTACATCCCGCAGCAGGCGTCCGGGCCCCGCGGCTACGCGGGCATGCAGCAGCCGCAACAGCAGCAGCGTCCGGCGCCCGGCACCGGCTACGAGGCCATGCGCCCCGCGGCGCCCCGCCCCGCAGCGCCCTACGAGGATCCGTACAACCGTCAGCAGTACCGCGGTTATTGATCTCCCGGACATGGGGCTGTCCGTACCTGCTGGCAGGATGGCCCCATGCCGAAAGCCTCGCTTCGTTCGATCCACATACACCCACTGAAGTCGGTTCGGGGGCACGCGCCGCGCGAGGCGGCCGTGGAGCCGTGGGGTCTCGCAGGAGACCGCCGGTGGGTGCTCATCGACGCCTCGGGCAAGGTCGTCACCCAGCGTCAGCACCCGCGGCTCGCGCTCACTTCGGCCGAGACCCCGGACGGCGGCGGCCTGCGCATGTCGGCCCCCGGCCGCGCGCCCTTGACCGTGCCGGTGCCCCGGCCCGCCGGGACGACCACGGTGAACATCTTCGGGGACAAGGTCGAAGCCGTGCTCGCCGACGACGCGGCGCACGTCTGGTGGAGCGCGCATCTGGAGGCCGACGTGCGGCTCCTCCACCTCGACGACCCGGCGACGCGACGCCCCATCGACCCCGAGTACGCGAAGCCCGGCGAGACGGTGAGCTTCGCCGACGGGTATCCGCTGCTGCTCACCACCCTCTCCTCCCTGGACGCCCTCAACTCCCTCATCGCGCAGGGTGATCACGCGGACGAGGGCCCGCTGCCCATGAACCGCTTCCGGCCGAACGTCGTCGTGGACGGCACCGCGCCCTGGGCGGAGGACGACTGGTCACGCATCGCGATCGGCTCCGTCACGTTCCGTATCACCAAGAAGAGCGGTCGCTGCGTGGTGACCACCACGAACCAGTCGACTTCGGAGCGTGGCAAGGAGCCGCTGCGGACGCTCGCCCGTCACCGCCGCTTCGGTGACCAGCTGTGTTTCGGGACGAACCTGGTCCCGGAGACGACCGGGACGGTCCGGGTCGGTGACGCGGTCACGATCCTCGCCTGACGCCCGGCCGCGCGGGGAACCCCGCGCCGGATCACGGTCGTTGGAGCACAATGGAAAGGCGGGGACAGGCGGAGAGCTTCGTCGAGTGGGGTGATTTCGCTCTCTCTTCGTCCTACCTGCGCGTGAGCCGTGCCGTTCACGGTTAAGACGGACGCGGAAGGGGGTGCTGGCTGTGCGGGCAATCGCCGGACTGTGGCGGTGGCGGCACAATCCGCTGCGCCGTGCGACCGACCTCGCCGAGGCCTGGGTCGCGCTGGTGGCGGTGCTGCTCATCGTCGTCGTCGCACCGATCATCGGCGTCGCGACGGGATCCCTGGCACAGGGCGCCTTGATGCAGTCGGTCCAGGAACAGCACAAGAACCGCCGGGAAGTTCCCGCCACGGTCATACGGAAGCTGGCCCAGCCGCCGCTGGACTCCGACCCCGAGACGTCCACGGCGAGAGACGCCCACAGCAGGGTCGTCGCCGACTGGAAGGCACCCGACGGCGCCCACCGCACGGGCCGCGTCCTGTCGAGCCTCAAGGCCCCGCATCCGGGCGACCGGTTCACCCTGTGGGTCGACGGCACGGGTCAGGTCGTGGGCCGCCCGCTGGACAACGCGACAGCGACAACTCACGCCGCGCTGGCCGGATTCGGGACCGCGGCTGCCGCGGCAGGGCTCGTCGAGGGCGCCCGACGCCTGATCGTGTGGCGCATGGTCCGCCGCCGGTACGACCGTTGGGACCGCGCCTGGGACAAGGCGGGCCCGGACTGGGGCAGGACGGGGACCGGCAGCTGAGCAGCCTTCGGCTCCGGTCAACTCAGCGGCTGCGCGCACGCTACGGTTGACCCACCTTCGCCGCGGGGATCGCAGCGAGGACCCGCGTACGACGAGGTGGGGGCACGACAAAGCCATGGCACAGGGCACGGTCCAGGTGACGCACACCGGCACGTCGCGGTGGCGGCGCCGCACTGGGGAGTACGCATCGCTCGCCGCGGCCCTGGAGGCCGCGGGTGACGGTGACGTGCTGACCGTGGCGTCGGGCACGTACAGGGAGAACCTCGTCGTGGAGCGGGCGGTGACGCTGCGTGGTCCGGAGGGCTCGCCCGGATCCGTGCGGATTGCGCCGGTCGACGGGGTGCCGCTCACGGTGCGCGCGTCCGCGACCGTCCACGATCTGCATGTCGAGGGGCAGGACTCGGCGGCCCCCGCTCTGCTGGTGGAGGAAGGCGCTCCCGAGCTCTGCGATCTGCGCATCGTCACGCGCTCCGCGGCCGGCATAGAGGTGCGGGGCGGTGCGCGGCCCACCGTGCGCCGCTGCACCGTCGACAACCCCGGAGGGATCGGCATCGCCGTGCTCGACGGCGGGGGCGGCGTCTTCGAGGAGTGCGAGGTCGTCTCGGCGGGCCAGGCCGGTGTGGCCGTACGCGGCGGCGCGCACCCTCGGCTGGAGCGCTGCCGGGTGCATCACGCGTCGGGTTCCGGACTGTCCGTCACCGGCGAGCACAGCGGCCTGGAGGCCGTCGGCTGCGAAGTGTACGAGGTCAAGGGCACCGGCGTGCAGATCACGGGGCGCGCCACGGCGCACCTCACGGACTGCGACGTGCACCGCACCACGGCGGACGGCGTCACCCTCGACACGGACGCGGTGCTCACCCTCGCCGACTGCCGTATCCACGACATCCCGGAGAACGCGATCGATCTGCGCTCCCGGTCGGTCCTGACCCTGACGCGCTCGACGGTGCGCCGGTTCGGGCGCAACGGCCTGTCCGTGTGGGACCCGGGCACGCGCGTGGACGCCAACCAGTGCGAGATCCACGACAGCACGGGCGACTACCCGGCGGTGTGGGTGAGCGACGGCGCGACCGCCGTGCTCGACGCGTGCCGGGTGCACGACGTGCCGGACGCGCTGTTCGTCCTGGACCGGGGCTCGCGCGTGGACGTCGTCGACAGCGATCTCTCCCAGGTCCGCAACACGGCCGTGTCGGTGAGCGACGGCGCCACGGCCCAGCTGGACGACTGCCGGATCCGGGAGGCCGCGACGGGTGCCTGGTTCCGTGATCACGGGAGCGGCGGCACCCTCGCCAACTGCACGGTGGACGCCGTCCAGACCGGCGTGATCGTCACCAAGGGCGCCGACCCGACGATCGAGCGCTGCACGGTCACCTCCCCCGCCGAGGCCGGTTTCTATGTGTCGGCCGAGGGCCGGGGCAGCCTCCACGGCTGCCGCGTCACGGGCAGCGAGGGCTACGGCTTCCACATCATCGACGGCTGCCGTACGACCCTCAAGAAGTGCCGTACGGAACGGTGTTCGCGCGGGGGATACGAATTCGCCGAGGACGGCCCCGTCGTCGAGGACTGCACCAGCGACGAGAGCGGCGGGGTGCGCTCCGCCGGGCAGGCCGCCGCCCCGGCACCGAGCGTCCAGAAGGCCACGCAGACCGTGGGACTGCTCAGTGCCCTGCCCGACCAGCGAGCCGCGGCACCCGACACGAAGACACCGGCCACGACCCGTACGTCGACGGACGTGCTCGGTGAACTCGACACCCTGGTGGGCCTGGAGAGCGTCAAGCGCGAGGTGCGGGCCCTGACCGACATGATCGAGGTCGGCCGGCGCCGGCAGCAGGCGGGCCTCAAGGCCGCCTCCGTCAGGCGGCACTTGGTGTTCACGGGCTCCCCCGGCACCGGCAAGACGACCGTGGCACGCCTGTACGGGGAGATCCTCGCCTCGCTGGGCGTCCTGGAGAAGGGCCATCTCGTCGAGGTGTCCCGGGTCGATCTGGTCGGCGAGCACATCGGCTCGACCGCCATCCGCACGCAGGAGGCCTTTCAACGGGCGACCGGGGGCGTGCTGTTCATCGACGAGGCGTACGCCCTTTCCCCCGAGGACTCCGGCCGCGACTTCGGGCGTGAGGCGATCGACACGCTGGTGAAGCTGATGGAGGACCAGCGCGACTCCGTGGTGGTGATCGTCGCGGGCTACACCGCCGAGATGGAGCGCTTCCTCTCGGTCAACCCCGGTGTGGCGTCCCGCTTCTCACGGACCATCACGTTCTCCGACTACCTGCCCGAAGAGCTGCTGCGGATCGTGGAGCAGCAGGCCGACGAGCACGAGTACCGCCTCGGCGAGGGCGCGTCCGAAGCACTTCTGAAGCACTTCACGGCGCTCCCGAAGGGGCCCGCCTTCGGCAACGGCCGCACGGCGCGGCAGACCTTCGAGTCGATGGTGGAGCGCCACGCGGGCCGGGTCGCCCAGCTCGCCGAACCGAGCACGGACGACCTGACCCTGCTCTACGAGGACGACTTGCCCGAGCTGCCCTGAGGCACGACGGGCTCGCCGTCCGGACGTGGCCCCGGGACCTCGGGGCGCAGCCGGGCGAGGAGGCGGGCCCGTTCCTCGGCGAAGACGGGGTCGGCCTGGTAGTCGGAGTGGCCCAGGATCGGTGCGGGCAGCGGGTGTTGCTCGGTACGGCCGTAGGCGAGCGGGTCCTTCAGCGCCGGGTGGTCGACCTGGGGGCCGTCCTCGCCGGGCAGCCGGACGGGTCCGCCGATCGGGTCGGTGGTGCGGTACAGGTTGCGCCAGCAGTCGACCTGGCGGTGCAGGGCGCCGAGCGCGGCGGGACCGAAGTGGGCGGGGAACCAGCGCCCGTAGAGCCGCTCCAGAGGCGAGCCGTAGGTGAGCAGGGCGACGCGTCGGCGGACGGTCGGATGCAGCTGCCAGGCGGCCGCGGCGGCGAGGACGCTGCCCTGGGAGTGCCCCGACAGGACGAGGCGGCCGCCCGTGGCGCGGGTCCACGTGGCCATGCGCCAGGTCAGGTCGGGCACGGCGCGCTCCGCGTAGCAGGGCGGCGCGAAGGGGTGCGCGGCGCGCGGCCAGAACGTGCCGACGTCCCACAGGATGCCGATCGTGCGGCGGGCCGACGCGTCGCGGTAGGCGCGCCTTCCCCAGGTGACGAAGAGTATGAAGCCGAGTCCGATGAGCCAGGAGCCCATCGCCTGCGCGGTCTGCGCGGCGCCTTCCACGATGTCGTACGTGCCCTGTGCGGCCTGGCCCGGGACCTGACGGGTCGCCCACGCGCCGAGGAGCGCTCCCGCGCCGAGGAGGAGCGTCACCGCCGAGACCGCACCGATGATCATGGGTGCCTGGTCGGTGAGGGCGGCACGCGCGCGCGTGCCCGCGATGCGGCTGGTGCGGGCGGCGTCCTCGGGCTCCCCCGGGTAGTCGGTCGCGACGGTGGCCGTCTCACGGCGCTTCAGACGGAGGGTGCGCCGGGCGAGTACGGCGCACACCACGGCGACGACGATCAGCAGGGGCGGGATCACGGAGGCCTGCCAGGACAGCAGGACGGGCGGTCCTTCGATCGTGCCGTCGGCTCCCGGTGTGCCGGGGCCGTCCAGCCAGTCGGCGACGCGCTGCGACACTCCCCCGGACATCACACCGCCCAGGGCGCAGGCGAGCATCGCGGTCGCGGGTCCGCCGAGGCCGCGCAGGGCCGCACGGGAGTCGCGGGCGCGGCGGTGGATGGCGCGGGCGACCACGGCGAGCGCCACGACCACCGCGCCCTGGACGAGGACGATCCCGCCGAACGTCGCGTCTCCGGGCAGGCGCCCGTGCGACCGCCACTCGGGGCGTGACCAGCCCGCGTACAGGAACGTGAGCAGCAGGAGGGCCAGGGCGGCCGCGGGCAGGAGGCGGACGACGGCCCGGTCGAGGGTGCGGTCGACGGTGTTCTCGCTGCGGCCCCTGCGGCACACCACCCAGACGACGACGCCGGTACCCACGAGGAGCGCGCCGTCGAGGACCCGGCCGAGCACGTCGAGGAGCACGGGGCCGCCGCTCCCGCGGTCGAAGCGGGCGGCCGAGGTGCCGACAGCGGCCGCCACCGTGAGCAGGCCCGCGGCGGTGTGCGCGGCGCGCAGGCGGGCGACGAGGCGGCGTCCGTACCAGAACCCCGGCCTGCCGAGCGCGTTGGTCGGGGCCTCGTCCTCGGGGTCGGGCTGGTGGGGCAGCGGTTGCTGGGACTCGTACGCGCCCCAGGTGCGGTGGGAGAGGTACCAGAGGAGGCCGATGAGGGCGGCCGGGACGATCGCGGCGAGAGCGAGGCGGCGGCCGGGCTGGCTCCACCAGCCGCCGTGTCCGTGCGCGTCGACCGACAGGAAGCCCAGCCAGGAGCGTTCCTCGGCGCACGCGTGCGTACCGGCGCACTGCCAGGCCACGAGATCGAGCGCCACCTCGCAGGCGGCGGCGACCAGGAGGACGGTGAGGCTGAGCCCCACCAGGCGCACCAGAAGGCCGTAGGCGCGCACGGTCCGTGTGCGGCGGTGGGCGTCGGGGCGCATCCAGTGGGCGAGATTGACGACCATGAACGGCAGGAGCAGCAGCCATAAGGCGCGCGAGCCGTTGCCCGACGTGAGGTTGCACCAGACGTAGGCCTCCGGGACGGGCCTGCCCCGGTAGTCGTCGGGGCGTTCCTCCGCGTCGACGTCGTCGGCACGGCGGTACACCGCGGCCGTGTCGTCTCCGGAGACCCGGACCGTGCGCGGGTCGCCGAGCATCGCCTCGGGGGTGGTGCCCCCTACGCCGTGGACCAGAAGTTCGAGGGCGGTCTCGTCCGCCGTGTCACGCTCCACCGTTCAGCATCCCCCGATTGACGTGCGCGTGTGGTGCCGGAATCAGAATCCCCGCTCACGACCGCGCTACGCATCCCTCCTCACCGAATCTCCTCCATCCGTGCGACCGCGCGCCATACGCCGGGCGCGAGCGGGCAGTCTCACGGCTGTCGGCGGCGCGTGCGAGGATGTGGCGACCATGGACGGCTGTGACGAGGCGAAGGGATCCGACAGGACGTGAGCGAGAATCAGAACCTTCTCGCGGAGCAGCGCCGGGCCCTGATCCTGGACGAGGTCAGGCGCCGCGGCGGCGTCAGGGTCAACGAGCTCACTCGCAAGCTGGGCGTCTCCGACATGACGGTCCGCCGTGATCTCGACGCGCTCGCCCGGCAGGGTGTCCTGGAGAAGGTGCACGGCGGCGCGGTCCCCGTGGTCGAGGCGAGCACGCACGAGCCGGGCTTCGAGGCGAAGTCGGGTCTGGAGCTCAGCGCCAAGGAGGACATCGCGCGGACCGCCGCGGCCCTGGCGGTGCCGGGCACTGCCATCGCGCTGTCCGGCGGCACCACGACGTACGCGCTGGCCCACCATCTCCTCGACGTGCCGGACCTGACCGTGGTGACCAACTCGGTACGGGTGGCGGACGTGTTCCACGGCGCGCAGCGCTCCTCGGGACAGCGGCAGGACGCGGCGACCGTCGTCCTCACGGGTGGCGTGCGGACACCTTCGGACTCTCTCGTGGGGCCCGTCGCGGACCAGGCCATCGCGGCGCTCCACTTCGACGTGTTGTTCCTCGGGGTGCACGGCATATCGCTGGAGGCCGGCCTGTCGACGCCGAACCTGGCGGAGGCGGAGACGAACCGGCGTCTCGTGCAGTCCGCTCGGCGGGTCGTCGTGGTGGCCGACCACACCAAGTGGGGGACGGTGGGCCTGAGTTCGTTCGCCTCGCTCGACCAGGTGGACACGCTCGTGACGGACGCGGGGCTGCCCGCGGACGCGCGCGCGGAGGTCTCCGAGGAGCTGCGGCTCGTCATCGCGGGCGAGCCCGGAACAGGTACAGACATCTGACGGTTCGCCAGCTATGGTGACCCGTGCCCGGCCAACCGCCCGATTCCGCCTGGGGGCTGAACGTCCATGGCACGCCGACTGAAGCCCGTGGGGCTGGAGTTCACCGAGTCCGCGCCGCTGCGCCTGGTCTTCGCCCGCGAGGTGTCCGCGCCTGCGCAGGCGGTGTTCCGGGCGCTCGCCGAGGACGTGGCGGGCTGGCCCGAGTGGTTCTCCGCCGTGACGCTCGCCCGCCCGACGGACGACGGCGGGGGGCGCGAGGTGCGGCTCAGGGGCGGTACGCGCATGCGGGAGACCGTCCTCGCGGCCGACCCCGACGAGGTGTACGCGTACCGGGTGGACGAGACCAACGCGCCGGGGATACGCGCCCTGGTCGAGGAGTGGCGGCTCACGCCGTCGGGCACCGGTGGGACGCGGGTGCAGTGGACGTTCGCCGCGGACGGGGCCGCCGCGTTCCGGGTGGGCCTGCGCCTCGGCCGGGCCGGACTCGGCCGCGCGTTCCGTGACGCGGTGGCCGCTCTCGACCGCAGGATCGCGGCGAACTCCCGGGACTCCAAGGCGAGTTAGAAGCGGCCCCGGTTCTCAGTCGGTGCTCGGCCAGACCCCCGTCGCGAGCAGCGTCTCGATGGCCCGCGTGTACGGCGCGATGTCCAGGCCCTGGCCGGCCAGCCACTGGTCGGAGTAGTACTTGTCGAGGTAACGGTCCCCCGGGTCGCACAGCAGCGTGACGACGCTGCCGGTCCTGCCCTCGGCCACCATCTCGGCGACGATCTTCAGCGCGCTCCACAGGCCCGTACCGGTGGAGCCGCCCGCCTTGCGGCCGATGGCTCCCTCCAGGGCGCGCACGGCGGCGACGCTCGCCGCGTCCGGCACTTTCATCATGCGGTCGATCGCGCCGGGTACGAAGCTCGGCTCCATTCGGGGCCTGCCGATGCCCTCGATGCGGGAGCCGCAGTCGCAGGTGACGTCCGGGTCCCCGGTCGTCCAGCCCTCGAAGAAACAGGAGTTCTCCGGGTCCGCGACGCAGATGCGGGTGTCGTGCTGCATGTAGTGGACGTACCGCGCGATGGTCGCGGAGGTGCCTCCGGTGCCGGCGGTGGCGACGATCCAGGTCGGCTCCGGGTAGCGCTCCCGCTCCAGCTGCCGGTAGATCGACTCCGCGATGTTGTTGTTGCCGCGCCAGTCCGTGGCCCGCTCCGCGTACGTGAACTGGTCCATGTAGTGCCCGCCCGTGTCGACCGCGAGCGCCGCCGACTGCTCGTACATCGTGCGCGAGTCGTCGACGTAGTGGCACCGGCCGCCGTGGAACTCGATCAGGCGGATCTTCTCGGGGCTGGTGGTCCGCGGCATCACGGCGATGAAGGGCACCCCGATGAGCTTCGCGAAGTAGGCCTCGGAGACGGCGGTCGAGCCGCTGGACGCCTCGATGACGGGGCGGCCGGGCCGGATCCATCCGTTGCACAGGCCGTAGAGGAACAGCGAGCGGGCGAGCCGGTGCTTGAGGCTTCCCGTGATGTGCGTCGACTCGTCCTTCAGATACAGGTCGATGCCCCACTCCTCGGGGAGCGGGAAACGCAGGAGGTGGGTGTCGGCGGACCGGTTGGCGTCGGCCTGCACCTTTCGTACGGCTTCTTTCAGCCAGCTTCGGTACGCGGCGTCCGTGTGGTCCACGTCCAGCGTGGGCATCGGGTTCGTCCCTTGGGGGGTCCCGGCTGACTGGTCCTGCTGAGGAGTGTTCACCGCATGGCTCCTTGGCGTCGTTGCGAGCGCCGGTCCGACGCCGTCCACACCCGGCCGTCGTCTTCACGACCGGTCGGACGCCCCGATCATAAACACCTTCCGCACGCTTCTCACCTGCATAAACACCCCTTTGAGCAACTCAAAGGAACACCTGCCCCAGGACAGGAACGGGCGTGCGGAGGAACAAAGGCGTGAGTCGGCCCTTCCCCTGCCGGGCGCACCGCATCACGCACTGGTGCGGACGCCTTCGTGCGGGCAGACTGCACCGCGGGGCCGGTGAGAGCTCACAGCAAGGGGGCGGACGACATGGCGGAGCCGGAGTTCACGGCGACGGGTGTGCGCATAGGGCGACTCCTTCGCTCGCTCACCCGGGCAGGCGAGGTCCGCATCAAGGGCGGCCGCCTCGAACTGCTCACCAGTTACGGCAGCGAGATCGACAGCGCGCCGCTTCAGGAAGTCCGCGCCGGCAAAGCCTGGTTCGCGCCCGGCGACCGGGCCATGGCCGATGTCGGCGGCCGGCGCTACCTGCTCAAACTCGGCGCCGATCACGAACCCGGCGACGGGGTGCCCCGTCTCGCCGGCGAGAACGGGCCGCCCACGACGCGTCGGTTCCTGGAGGCGGTGCGCAGGGCGCGCGGCCGGGTGACCTAGCCGGCCGCGCACTTGGGGGACGGCGTGCGCGAGTTGCAGCCTGGCACCCCCTGAGTCACTCTGGTCACACATCACTACTCAGGGTTTACCGGCGATAACGCTGCGAACCAGCCCGCCGGACACGCAGCAGGCGGGCCTCGGCTGTCCGAGCGACCCACTGCTGGATCGGTACTCCGCCTTCTTCCGGACCTTCAATTCGGGGAGTCGCAGCCGTGATCACCCACCCAAGCAGGCATTGCACGGTGGAGCTCCAGGCCCTGCCGTCGCGGATCCGCCAGGTCCGCAGAATCGTATCGGCGCAGTTGCGCTACTGGCATCTGGACCCGCTCATCGACGAGGCGATGCTCGGCGTGACCGAGTTGCTGACCAACGTCCACCGGCACGCGGGCCCCGACAAGATGTGCACGGTCGAGATCGAGCTGCTGCTCGACCGCCTCACGGTGTCGGTGCACGACCACGACCCGCACCTGCCGCAACCGTGCGAGGCCGACCCGCTCGCGACCTGCGGCCGGGGCCTCGCCCTGGTCGCCGCCGTCAGCGAGAGCTGGGGCGTGCGGCCGCAGGGCGAGCACGGCAAGGTCGTGTGGTTCACGCTCCCGGCGCCGTCGGCGGCGATGCCGCTGCCGCCGATCCCCGAGTACCGGGTGGAGAACGCCTTCCCCGAGCTGGACTCCCCGGTGGACCGCAGCGCGGCCCGACATGCTCCCGCCCGGTCGGCCGTTGTCGGCTGACCGGGCGGTGACCACCCCCTCTCACGGCACGGGCCACGTCACTCGGTGGCGATGGCCCGCAGCACGTCGAGGCGTGCTGCGCGGCGGGCCGGGCGCAGGCCCGCGAGCGCTCCGGCGGCGAGGCCCACCAGGGCGACGACGACGAGCTGGAGCGGGGGCAGGGCGAACGCGAACGCGCTGTCGCTCGCGCCGTCCGACGCCTCGACCAGGACCCAGCCGAGGAATCCGCCGAGCACCAGGCCACCCGCGGTGCCGAACGCGGCGACCAGGACGGACTCCCACCGGACCATGGCCCGCAGCTGGGCGCGGGTCTGGCCGACGGCCCTCAACAGCCCCAGCTCGCGGGTGCGTTCGTGGACGGCCAGGGTGAGGGTGTTGGCGATGCCGAGCAGAGCGATCAGCACCGCGAGGGCAAGCAGCGCGTAGACCAGGGTCAGCATCATGTCGATGCCGCCGGCGGACGACTGCGCGTACTCGTCGCGGGTCTGCACCTCCGGATTCCCGTACGCCGCCGCGACCTTGGAGACGGCGGCCTTGCCGTCGGCCGTGCTCACGCCGTCCTTGAAGGTGACGGCGATCAGGGTGTCGGAGTCCTGGGCGCGGTGCGGGGCCCAGGCCTGGCGCGTGATGACGTAGTCCCCGGCGAGCTCCGACCGGCCGTAGACCGCGCGGACGGTGAAGTTCTGCCGTTTGCCGTCGGTGAAGGCCAGGCGGGCGGTGCTGCCCGGTCGGAGGTGCTGCTTGCCGGCCTCCTCGCGGGTGATGGCGATGCCGTCCGTGCCGAGGTCGTCGAGCGAGCCGCGGACGGTGCCCAGGTCGAAGGACCGGGCGAGCGCTGCCGGGTCGGTGACGGTCAGGACACGGCCCTCGCCGTCGACGTCCGCGACGCCCTTGCCCAGGCCGACGGCGGTCGCGACCTGCGGCTGTCGGGCGATGGCCGGGGCGAGCTTCGGGCTGAGGCCGCTGCCGCCCGCGCCGAACGACGGGGCGGACACGGCGATGTCGCCGGCGAAGGAGCGGGACACCGTCTGGTCCATGGTCGCCTTCAGCGAGGCGCCGAAGACGGTGAACAGGGAGACGACGGCGACACCGATCATCAGGGCGCTCGCGGTGGCCGCGGTGCGCCTGGGGCTGCGCAGGGCGTTGCGCCGGGCGAGACCGCCGGTGACGCCGCGCAGCTTGTCGAGGGGGCTGCCGAGGACGCGTACGGCGCGTGCCGACGCGACCGGACCGAGGATCACGAACGCGATGAGGATCAGCACGCCACCGAGGCCCGCGAGCCGGATGGACGGCGAGGCGAGGACGGCGACCAGGGTGACGGCGACCGCCGCGACGCCGAGTGCCGTGCCGACGACGGCGCGGCGGCGCGAGGCACCGGACTGGTCGACGGCCGTCTCGCGCAGGGCCGCGAGGGGTGCGGTGCGTCCGGCCCGTACGGCGGGCAGGAGCGCCGAGCCGAGACAGACGAGGATGCCCACGGCGAGCGGGAGCAGCATGGACAGGCCGCTGATCACGAGAGCGCCGTCGGGGAACGGGAAACCGATGGCGGGGAACAGCGCCTGGAGCCCGGCGGCGATGCCGATGCCGCCGGCGAGACCGGCGACCGACGCGAGAACGGCTACGGCGCTCGCCTCGACGAGCGTCATGGTGGTGACCTGGCGGCGGGAGGCGCCGAGGGCGCGCAGGAGCGCGTTCTCACGGGTGCGCTGCGCGACGACGATCGCGAACGTGTTGTGGATCGAGAAGGTCGCCACGAGCAGGGCGATGCCGGAGAACACGAGGAGGAAGGTGGTGAAGAGGGTCAGGAACTGCCCGGAGACCATGTCGGTGTTCTCCTGCGCCGACGCCTCGCCGGTGATGGCCTCGACTCCCTTGGGCAGTACGGGAGTCAGCTCGTCGACGAGTTCCCGCTGACTGGTGCCGGGGCGGGCCCGCACCTGGATGGACGCGGCCTCGCCGAGCCTCGGCGTGAGGTACTTCTCCGCGTCTGCCTGCGTCATGCCGGTGTACGTCACCTGCGCCATGCCGTCCTCGCCGCCGAAGGTCGCGAGGCCGACGATCGTCACCTCGACGGGGTCGGGGGTGCGCAGGGTCGTGGTGTCGCCGATCTTGAGGTCGCCCTTCTCGGCGGCTCCCCGGTTGACGACCACCTCGCCGGTCCTCGAAGGGGTGCGCCCTTCGGCCAGGCGGTAGGGGTTGAGTTCGGGGTCGTCGATCCAGTTGCCCGCGAGGGTGGGCGGGCCCTGACCCCCGATCGCCTTGCCGTTGCTGCCGACGAGCTGGCCCGCGCCCTGGATGCCGGGCACGGCGGCGGCGACACCCGGGGTGTCCGCGAGCTTCTTCGCGAGCGACGCGGCGACGGGCTGCCGGGTGCCCTGGCTCTCGCCGGGGGTCGTGATCACGTTCGTGCTGCGGACGACGGCGTCCGTGCCGCTCGACGCGTTGCCGAACATGGTGTCGAAGCTGGCGCGCAGGGTGTCACCCATGACGAGCGTGCCGGCGAAGAACGCGACGCCGAGCAGGACGGCCAGGAAGGTGCCGGCGAAGCGCCGCTTGTGGGCGCGCAGCGACGACAGGCTCAGGCGCGCGGAGGTGCTCAGGGAACTCATGACGGCGCCTCCCCCGCATGCCGTGCGCCCCCGGCCGCGTCGAAGGCCTTCATGCGGTCCAGGACCTTGTCCGGGGTCGGTTGCGGCATCCGGTCGACGAGGCGGCCGTCGGCGAGGAAGACGACCTCGTCGGCGTGGGCGGCGGCCACCGGGTCATGGGTGACCATGACGACCGTGCGGTCCATCTGCCGTACGGCGCGGCCGAGGAGCCCGAGCACCTCCTCACCGGAGCGCGAGTCGAGGTTGCCGGTGGGCTCGTCGGCGAAGACGACGTCGGGACGGCCGGCGAAGGCCCGGGCCACGGCTACGCGCTGCTGCTGTCCGCCGGAGAGTTCGGACGGCCGGTGGTGCAGCCGGTCGCGCAGGCCGACGATGTCGACGAGCGCGTCGATCCACTCCCTGGAAGCGGCGTCGTCCTTCGCGCCCGCGAGGTCTCTCGGCAGGGTGATGTTCTCCGCGACCGTCAGGGTCGGCACCAGGTTGAAGGCCTGGAACACGAAGCCGATCCGGTCGCGGCGCAGCAGGGTCAGACGGCGGTCGTCGAGGTCGCTCAGGTCGGTGTCGCCGATGAAGGCGGAGCCGGCGCTGAGAGTGTCGAGGCCCGCCGCACAGTGCATCAGCGTGGACTTGCCGGAACCGGAAGGACCCATGATCGCGGTGAATCTCCCGGCCTCGAAGCCGACACTGACGCCGTCCAGGGCCCGGACGGCGGTGTCGCCACCTCCGTAGACCTTCACGGCGTCGACGACTCGGGCCGCGGTCCGGGTGAGCGTGGCGGTGGTCATGCCGCACCGCGCTTGGAACGGCCGAACTCCTCGTTCAGGACGGAGCTCCGGCGCCAGTACTCGTCCTCGTCGATCTCGCCCGCGGCGAAGCGCCGGCCGAGCACGGTGAGGGGCGCGTTGTCGTCGGCGGCGGGCCGCCAGGGGCCACCACGGCGGCTGCCGCGCCACACGGTGCGGCGCAGCAGCGTGACGGCGCCGATGACGACGGCCGCCCAGATCAGGGGGAAGAACAGGATCCACGGGCCGGGCCCGCCGTCCCAGTCAGCCAGGGTCTGCATGTGACTCATCTCCTCGGAACGTGTGCACGTTTTCTCGATGACTCGAGACTCGCTCCGAAGGGGGCCGAAGTCGTCGTACAGCCAGCGGCAGCGCGCGTACCCCCACGGGAGTACGGGGCCCGCGTCCGCCTACTCTCCCCACCGTGGACTTCTGTACCTACTAGTATGTACAGTGGTTTCATGAGCACTTCGGACCGGCTGATCGAGTCCACTCGTGAGCTCCTGTGGGAGCGGGGTTACGTCGGCACGAGCCCCAAGGCGATCCAGCAGCGCGCCGACGCGGGGCAGGGCAGCATGTACCACCACTTCGGCGGGAAGCAGGACCTCGCGCTCGCCGCGATCGAGCGCACGGCCCAGGAGATGCGGGCCACCGCCGCGGCTTCGTTCGGCGGCGGCGGTTCCGCGTACACCCGCATCGAGGCGTATCTGCGGCGCGAGCGTGACGTGCTGCGGGGCTGCCCGATCGGCCGGCTCACGATGGACCCGGACGTGATCGCGAGCGACGCGCTGCGCGCACCGGTCGACGAGACGATCGACTGGCTGCGGGAGCAGCTCGCGGGGATCGTGGAAGAGGGCAAGGAACAGGGCGAGTTCGCGCCCTCGCTGGACGCCGAGGAGATCGCGGCGGCGATCGTCGCGACGGTCCAGGGCGGCTACGTCCTCGCCCGCGCGTCGGACTCGCCCGCAGCCTTCGACGCGGGGGTGCGCGGGCTGCTCTCGCTGCTCGCACCCGCCGCGTGAGCCGACTGCTCGCACCCGCCGCCTGAGCCGAGGAGAGACACGACCGTGCACGCGATGCAGTACGAGATCACGCTGCCCGCCGACTACGACATGGGCATCATCCGCGAGCGGGTGGAGAACAGGGGGCATCTCCTCGATGCCTTCCCCGGGCTCGGCCTCAAGGCCTATCTGATGCGCGAACGCGGTGTCGCCGGGTCACCCGTGAACCAGTACGCGCCGTGCTACCTGTGGAACACCCCTCAGGGCATGAACTCGTTTTTGTGGGGGCCCGGATTCCAGGGGATCGTGGACGACTTCGGGCGGCCCGAGGTGCAGCACTGGGCCGGACTCGCGTACGAGGAGGGCCCGGCCCCGCAGGCCACCCCGAGGAGCGCGGTGCGCCGCCGGACGCCCCTCACCGGGCCGGCCCCGCTCTCCGAGGCGACGGACGCCGCCGTGCGCGACGCGGCCCGCATCGCCGGGCAGGACGGGGCGGTGTGCGCGGCTGTCGCCGTCGACCCGCGCCACTGGGAACTGCTCACCTTCTCGCTCTGGGACCACGCGACACCCGACACGCCGGGCGACGTCTACGAGGTGCTGCACCTGAGCGCCCCCGAGCGCGACCGGCTTCCTCGGGGGAGGCAGTGGTGACCGCGACCGTTCGGACCGTGCTCGGGGACGTGGCGCCGGAGGAACTCGGCGTGTGTGACGCGCACGACCACCTCTTCTTCCGCAGTCCTCTGCTCCCCGGCCAGGAACTCGACGACACGGCCGCCGCCGAGGCGGAACTGCGCGCCTACCGGGACGCGGGCGGCGGCGCGGTCGTCCAGTGGACACCGCACGGCCTCGGACGCCGGGCCGAGCTGCTGCCCGCACTGTCCACCGCGACGGGCGTACACGTCGTGGCCTCGACGGGACTCCACCAGGCCGCCCACTACGCACCGGAGTTGCTCGCCCGGCTGCGTCCCGCCCTGGCCGACGTGTTCGTGCGGGAACTCACCGAGGGGATCGGTGACAGCGGTGTGCGGGCCGGCCTCATCAAGGTCGCGGGCGGCTTCCACGCCCTCGACGACCACGCGGTGTGGACGATGCGGGCCGCCGCCGAGGCCCATCACGCGACGGGCGCACCGATCGCCGTCCACCACGAGCTGGGGACGGCCGTGCTCGACGTACTCGACCTGCTGTGCGGGGAGTTGGGGGTGGCGCCGGAGCGGGTCGTGCTCGGGCACCTCAACCGCTCGCCCGACTTCGCCGTGCATCGGCAGGCCGCCGAGTCCGGCGCCTACCTCGCCTTCGACGGGCCGTCGCGCGCCAACCACGCGACGGACTGGCGGATGCCGGACGCGATGGCGGCGCTCGTCGACGCGGGGTACGGCGACCGGCTCCTGCTCGGCGGCGACACGACGACCGCCGGAGCGCGCTCGGTGAGCGGCGGGCCCGGGATGCCGTATCTGCTGCGCCGCGTCCGTCCTCGCCTCGAACTGGCCCTGGACAGAGCGCTGGTGGACCGGATCCTCGTCGACAACCCGGGCAGCGCGTTCGCGGTGGAGCGGCTGCCCGGGAGGTGACGGACGGCCTCACTCGGCCGGTGCGGTTCCGGCCGACGGTGTGCGGCCGTCGTGGTGCACGGGGCCCGCGGACGCCACGACCGACGTCGGCACCGGCGAGAAGATCGGGTACATGAGCCGATTGGACAGATAGGCGAAGACCGGCCCGAGCGCGTTCATCGCGACCACACAGACCCACGCCGCCCAGATGTTGCCCGGCTTGTAGCCGAAGCCTCCGAAGAACGTGGCGAAGTAGCTGGCGAAGCCGAGGAACATGCCGGGAATCAGCGAGAAGGCCTTGATGCGGCCCGTGTACATCAGGGCGGTGTTGACGACCAGGATCACCAGGGCCAGCACCGCGTTCCGGGCGAACTGGCTGTCGCCGAACGCCGTGCCCACGTGCTGGTCGATCAGCACGATGATCAGGGCGAAGGCGGAGCCGGCGGGCATCGTGCACCACAGTCTGCGCGCGTTCGCCCAGCTGGGCCCGCCGAGCGCGAAGACGGCCGCCCACGCGATGAAGATCGCCCAGGGCGGGAGGTGGAGCGCGGTCCCTCCGATGAACGCCGTCAGACCGGCGAGTACGGAGGCAACGATTTCGTGAGAGAGGCGTTCGCGCATGGGGTTTCCTCTGCTGGAGTCGGATGGCAGAGCGCGGTGCCGTGCGGGGGCGTGTGGGGGGCCGGTGCGGGTGGCGGCGGGAAGGTTCAGTGGACGAGGAGTTCGCTGGTCCTGACCGTGCGGGCCACCACCTTCCCCGCCTTGATGACATGGGCGCGTTCGGGCCGGTCCAGGACGATGTCGTCGTAGGTCTGCGTGTCGAGCACCACCAGGTCGGCGCGGGCACCCGGCCGCACGCCGTAGCCGTCGGCGACGCCCACGACCCGGGCCGCG
The DNA here is from genome assembly GCF_042270245.1 of Streptomyces sp. NPDC055955. Classification (NCBI taxonomy): domain Bacteria; kingdom Bacillati; phylum Actinomycetota; class Actinomycetes; order Kitasatosporales; family Streptomycetaceae; genus Streptomyces; species Streptomyces sp. NPDC055955. The sequence goes on along the minus strand of NZ_JBHJYS010000033.1, from coordinate 43,668 downwards.
TCGTGCGTGACCATGCGCAGCACCCGATGGAGGTCGGTGGGCCCGGACAGATGGCCGGTCTGCGCCAGCAGGAGCGCCGTGTCCAGGGGGTCCGCGCGTCCGAACGGGGTGAAGGCGTTGCGGATGTTGTTGGAGGAGCAGGCGGCGAGCACACCGTGGTCCCACAGTTCACGGACCGGGGCAACCCCCCGCCGGACCGCCCGAGTGTCACGTCGCCCGCCCAGGTGCAGGTCGGTCGCCGGGAGCGGCACGACGGCGACGCCCGCGTCGGCGAGTGCGGCCATCGCCCGCGCCCGGTCCGCGGGCTCCCGGCCGCCGAGTGAGGTCATGTGACCGAGCGCCACCCGACCGCCCAGACCCCGGCGCGCGGTCTGGCCGGCGATGAACTCGGCGAGCGCGTACCGGGGGTCGGACGCGTCGTCGGCGAAGTCCGCGTGCAGATCGGCCGGCACTCCGTGCTGTGCGGCGAGGTCGAGCACGAGCTCGACGTGGCGGCGGCAGTCGTCCAGGGTGGCCTCGTTGTAGGTGCAGCCGCCCACCACGTCGGCGCCCGCCGCCAGCGCCGCGATCAGCAGCTTCTCGGTGCCGGGGGACCGCAGGACGCCCTCCTGCGGGAACGCCACGATCTGGAGGTCCACCACGTCCGCGTACTCCGCGCGGAGTTGGAGCAGGACCTCGACGCCGAGCAGCCCCGCGATCGGGTCGACGTCCGGATGGGCGCGGATCACTGTCGTGCCGTTGAGGACCGCCGCCTCGAGAACGCGCCGCGCACGAGCCCGTACGTCCTCGTGCGTGAACGCGCTCTTCAGTTCGCCGGTCACCGCGATCGCTCCGGCGAGGGTTCCGTCGGGGTTGCTTCGTACGCCGTCCAGGAGGGCCTTGTCGAGATGCAGATGCGGTTCGACGAAGCCGGGCAGGACGACCCGGCCCGCGCAGTCGATCACCTCGTCGGCGTCCTGGCCCGAGGCGTCCCCGACGGCTCGCACCCGGCCGCCGTCGATCACCACGTCGCAGGGCGACCGGGCGTCTTCGACGCGTGCTTGACGCAGTATCAGCTGAGGCATACGGGCTCCCGGTGGGTGGATGGACGGGGGCGGATGCGGGGGGTGTCCGGCGTACGCGGCAAGCGGGATCAGCCGCGATCGGACTGGATCGGACTGCTCCGGACCTGGTCTGGATCACTCGGGGAAGTCCGCCTTGCGGATGAGACAGTGCACTCCCTGGACCTGGTCGACGACCTGTGAGATCTCGAAGTCCGCCGCCGCGCTCAGGTAGGCGTACGCGGCCGGCCCGGCCATGCCGAAGCGGTCCGTGAGGAAGCGGACGGCGGCGCGGACCGCTTCCCGCATCGCCTCGTCGAGGTCCTCGTGCAGCCCCACGGGGATCCAGTGCCGGTCGGTCTCGCCGAAGGGATGCGTGAGGGCCGCCGCCGCGCGGGCCCGTGCGCCCTTGAGGAGGGTGAGCCGGAACGTGGCGCGCAGCGGCGCCTCCAGCGCGGTGAGGGCGACTTCGCCATTGCCCTGGGCGTAGTGCGGATCTCCGGTGTAGAAACCCGCTCCGGCCGTCTGCACGGGCAGATACAGCGCGGAGCGCGTCTCGAGTTCCTTGATGTCCAGGTTGCCGCCGTGCCGTCCCGGCGGCACCGAGTGCTGCGATCCGTCCGTGTCGGTGGCCACGCCCATGATGCCCATGAAGGGCCGCAGCGGGAACCGGGCCGCCCGGCCCTCGGCGTAGCGGATCACGCCGACGTCCCGGCCGTGCGCCTGCTCCACCTCACAGAACGTGAACTCCGGTGCCGTGCAGGCGAACTCGTCCGGCAGGGCACCACGGCCGTGCCTGCTGGAGACGACGCCGTAGTCGGCGCGCCGGTGCAGGGACAGCACTTCGGCCTTGAGGAGGTCTCCCGGCTCGGCACCCCTGATGTGGACGGGCGCACTGACGACATGGGGGCCGTCCCCGTCGGGGTCCCGCGGCGGCGGGGACTTCGCCAGCAGGCGGGCGTCGGACAGCACCTCGGTCGCGGCGATGCCGTACCGCCCGAAGAAGGCCGCCGGGTCGCGCCCCTGGTCCTCCAGGATGCCCTCGTGCGAGACGGTGTCGAAGGTGACGCTGTCGCCGGAGTCGATCGTGAGCGCCGGCGGCGTGCTGCGGCAGGGCAGCCGCCCCCAGCCGACGGTCTCCGGTGTGGCCCGCAGATAGTGCGTGCCGTCGATCGGGCCCTGTCCCGCTTCGAGAATCACTGCGGCCTCCCTGCCGTGACGGTGCCGTTGAGGGGTTCTTCGGTGGTCCGCGCCGGGTCGCTGTCGAGCCAGGTGCCGCCGTGTCCGTCGAGGGCGGCGCCCAGCTGCCGCGGTGAGGTGATGAGCACCTGGCGGCCGGGGGCGCCGCGCACGAAGTCGAGGGCGGCACTGATCTTGGGGCCCATGCTGCCCGGCGGGAACTGGCCCTCGGTCAGCAGCCGTTCGGCCTCGCCGCAGGTCATCCGGTCCAGGAAGCGCTGCGCGGGACGGCCGTAGTCGACGGCCACGCGCTCGACCCCGGTGGTGATGACCAGCAGGTCCGCGCCGAGTTGTGCCGCGAGATGCGCCGAGGTCAGATCCTTGTCGATGACGGCTTCGACGCCCTGGTAGCCACCGTCGTCGCCCTCCACGAGAGGGATGCCGCCGCCACCGGCCGCGATCACCGTGAATCCCGCCGAGGACAGCGCCCGTACGGACTCCGTCTCAAGGACCCGGCGGGGCCGGGGCGAGGGGACCACACGCCGCCAGCCCCGCTCGCCCTCCTCCACCACGGTCCAGTCGTGAAGGTCCGCCAACTCCCTTGCCCTGGCTGCCGGATAGAAGGCTCCGATGGGTTTGGTCGGGTGACTGAACGCCTCGTCGTGCGCGTCCACCACGGTGTGGGTGATCAGGGCGGCGACCCGGTCGTCCGCGCGCCCGAGCGACCTGAGGCGGCCCGCGATCGCGGTCGCCAGGATGTGTCCGAGGCCGCCCTGCGAGTCGGCCACACACATGTCGAGGCCGAGGGCGGGCAGTTCGGGGGCGAGGGCTGCCGCGAGGTCGGCGCGGCGCTTGATGAATCCGACCTGGGGGCCGTTGCCGTGGGTGACCACGACCCGCCATCCCGCGTCGGCCAGCGCCACCACGGGGGACGCGAGCCGGCGTGCGGCCTCGACCTGTTCGGCGACGGTGGCATGGGTGCCACCGCGCAGCAGCGCGTTGCCGCCGATGGCGACCACCGCTGTCCTCGGCACGGCTCGGGGAGTCATGCGGGTCACCGTAGGAGAGGCGGGCCGAGCCGGTCATGGGCATCGGACACCAGGATGAGCGGTCCGCCGTTGACATCCGCTGACAAGGGGAGTCCCCACCACGGCGGGAAACATGGAAGTTACGCGCGGGGTATTACAGGTTACTCGCGGCTGTCGCATAGTGACTGTGCATGACAGGCATCGGTATCGGTTCCGCCCCGACCGTCCCCTACGGCCTCTCTCCCGGACTGACCGTGAGCGAGGCGCTGGCCCTTCCCTGCCTCAGCGGCGCACGACTCGTCGCCGGGGCGAGCGGCCGCGGCCGCCGTATCCGCGTCGTCAACATCATGGAAGTCCCCGACATCGTGCGCTGGATGCGCGGCGGTGAGCTGCTGCTGACCACCGCGTACGCCGTCCGTGACGACGCGGAGGCGCTGAGCGGCCTGATCCCCGTACTCGCCGAGCGCGGCCTCGCCGCCCTGGCCGTGAAGGTGGGCCCCTATCTGCCCGCGTTGCCGCCGGTGATGCTGGCGATGGCCGACGAACTCGGCTTCCCTGTCGTCGAGTTGCCGGGCGCCGTCATGTTCAACGACATCCTGTCCGAGGTACTGGGCACGGTGTTGAACCGCCAGGCACTGGAGTTGGAGCGTTCGCGCGCCATCCATGAGCGGCTCACGGCGGTGGCGCTCGACGGAGGCTCCTACCAGGAGCTCATGAACGTCCTGCTCGAGCTGTCCGGCTGCGCGGCCGCCGTGCTCGACGAGCACGGGTGGATCCTGGCCTCCGCGGGCTCCCCGCCCCCCGACCGTCCGCCCGCCGCCGAGCGCGCCATCGAGACGGGCACGGGCGCGAGCGGCGCCGTGGCCCTGTGGCGGGACGACGCGGCGGCCTCGGACCACGAGGCCGGGGCGGCCGTGCTCTCCCCTCATGAGCTCGACACTCATCAGCGGATGGCGCTGGAGCACGCCACGACCGTCGCGGCGACCATCGCCGCCCAGGAACGCGCCCTGGCCAGCCGCCAGCAGCGCTACCGCACGCTGCTCCTGATGGAACTGGTCTCACGGCCTCCGCGCGACCGCGCCGAGACCGCGCGCCGCGCGGCGGCCATGGGCTGGAACCTGCGACTGCCCCGCGCGGTCGTCCTCGTCGAGGTCGCCTCCACCGGCACCGGCGGCCCCACCGACACCGAACTCGCCCTGGAGGAGAGGCTGTTGCCCCTCGTGCGGTCGGCGGCCGGGTCCGGTGCAATCATCTGGGGCAGCCAGAGCGGACTCGTCCTGCTGATGGAACCGGGGCCGTCGCTCACCAGCCGATGCCAGGCCCTGCACGCGGCTGTCACCACCGCGCACCCCGACTGGGACGTGGCGGTCGCCGCCGGAACCGTACGGGACGACTTCACCGACTATCACCACAGCTACGAGGAAGCGGCGCAGACCCTGACGCTCGGCCGCGAACTGCACGGCCCCGACTTCGTCCGCGGCCATGCGGACCTGGGGGTGTACCGGCTCCTCGGTCAACTGCCCGCGGCCGAGCTCACGGCCCTCGTCGACGACGCGCTCGGCCCGCTGCTCGCCCATGACGCCGAGCACGACGGGAGCCTCGTCGAAACCCTCAGCGTCTATCTCCTCCAGGACCGCAACGGCGTGGCCACCGCCGCGCGGCTGCACGTCCACTACAACACCCTGCGCTATCGGCTGCGCCAGATCGACCGTCTCACCGGCGGTCTCGAACGCCGGCCGACGGCCCGGCTCCAGACCGAACTGGCCGTCCACGCCCACCGGTTGCTCTCCGCGCGCGACCGGCGCTGAGCCGGCCCTCCCCACGGCTGACGCTGATCCTCGAAAGGCGGGTCACTGTCACCCGTTGCCGGTAATTCCCCGGCCGGTTCTGGCACTTCGAGCCATGCTGCAAGGGGCGGGCCGCTGCCTAGAGTCGGACCCATGGTGCTGCGAAACGCCGTGCACAAGGACCTCTACGCCGACTCCGTCGCCCTCATGAGGGTCGCCGCCCGCCTGGCGGAACCGCCGGGCGTCGAAACCATCAGCCTCGTGATGGGGACACCCGCCAACCGCGACGTCCTCGCGCGGTCGGGACTTCTGACCACCCCGGGCCACGACGCCGGACCCAACGACCTGCTCGTCGCCGTCCGCGGCGAACCCGACGCGGTGGACACCGCCCTCAGCCTGGTCGTCGACGCCCTGTCCGGTCCCGGCGAGGGCCCGGGCGAAGGACCAAAGGCCGGTGCGGACGCCGGGCCCCCGGTGCGCTCGCTCGTCGGCGCCCCCGCCGGCGCGAGCCTCGCGCTGATCTCCACCCCCGGACCGTACGCGGCCGCCGAGGCCCTCAAGGCGCTGCGCCTGGGCATGCACGCCTTCGTCTTCAGCGATCACGTGCCGATCGAGCAGGAGCTGCTCCTGAAGCGCGAGGCCGCCCGCCGCGGCCTGCTCGTCATGGGCCCGGACTGCGGTACCGCCGTCATCGGCGGCATCCCCCTCGGCTTCGCCAACGAGGTGCGGGCGGGCTGCGTCGGCCTGGTCGGGGCCTCCGGTACGGGACTGCAACAGGTGTCGAGTCTGCTGCACTCCATGGGCTCGGGGGTCAGCCACGTGATCGGCACGGGCAGCCGCGACGTGAGCGCGGAAGTGGGCGGGCTGACGATGCGGGCCGGGCTCGACGCCCTGGCCGCCGATCCCGCCACGGAGGTCGTCGTCCTCGTGTCCAAGCCGCCCGCACCACACGTGGCCGAGCACCTGCTGCGGCACGCGAGCGCGTCGGGGAAACCAGTGGTGGCCTGCTTCCTCGGCACGGACGGGACCGCCCCGGCCCCGGCCGGGGTGACGCTCGCGCCCACCCTCCTGGAGGCAGCGCGGTCCGCGGCCTCCCTTGCCGTCGGCGGAGCACCGCCGCCGTGCGAAGAGCTGCCCAAGCTGCCCGCCCCCGCTCCGCCGCGCCGCCTGCTGCGGGCCCTGTACGCGGGTGGCACCTTCGCCCATGAGGCGGCCCAGCTCCTCGGCCCGGCGCTCGGTGACCTCAGCCGCACCGCTCCCCCGCCGGTGCCGGGCGCCGCCCCGCGCCTGCCGGACCGGCATCTCGTACTCGACCTGGGCGACGACGAGTTCACCGCCGGACGTCCTCACCCGATGATCGACCCCACAGTCCGCACCGAGTACCTGCGGGCGGCCCTCGCGGACCCGCGGACCGCCGCGGTCGTCCTCGACGTAGTCATCGGACACGGCGCGGCGCCGAATCCGGCAGCGGCTCTCGCCGGGGCACTGGCCGAGGCTCCTGTCGACGGGCCTCCGGTGATCGCATTCGTCGTGGGCACCGACGACGACCCGCAGAGGCTCGGCGCACAGCGGCGGATCCTGTGCGACGCGGGTGCGCACGTCGTCGACAGCAGCACGACCGCCGCGCGGATGTGTGCGGAACTCCTCGCCCCCGGTGGTGACTTGATGTCCACCCCGGCCGCCCCTGAATCCGCTTCCGCCCCCGTCTCCGTCTCTGCTTCTGCCTCCCCCTCCCCCTCTGCCTCCCGGATCGGAGAGACCGCATGACCGCACAGGTCGCGCCCGCGCAGGGCCTCCTGACCGGCGTACCGCACGTCGTGAACGTCGGTGTCGACGCGTTCGCCGGGCCACCACGGGCCGCGGGCGCGACGGTGACGGCGATCGACTGGCGCCCTCCGGCCCACGGCGATCCGGAACTGGGCGCCGGGCTCGCCCGCCTGGTCGCGCACCCTGCCGTCGAGGCGGCCAACGCCGAGGCGCTGGAGCGGATACTCGGCGTCGTACCTCTGTGGACCGACGTCCGCCCGGCCGGGGAACTCATCCCCGAACTGGCCCAGGAGAGGCTCCTGTTGCACGCCGGACCGCCGATCGAGTGGCGGCGCATGTGCGGCCCGATGCGGGCCGCCGTCGTCGGCGCCGCGCTCCTGGAGGGCTGGGCGACGACGGCACCGGACGCGGAAGCACTCGCCGACGCGGGAGCCATCCGCTTCGCCCCCTGCCATCACCACGACGCGGTCGGCCCGATGGCGGGCGTCATCTCCGCGTCCATGCCCCTGCTCGTCGTGGAGGACGAGGCCACGGGCCTGCGGGCGTACTCCAACCTCAACGAAGGGCAGGGCCGCTGCCTGCGCTACGGCGCGCTCGGCGACGACGTGATGAAGCGGCTGCGCTGGATGGGAGAGCGCCTCGGCCCAGCGCTGCGGGCGGCGATCGGCTCGCTGGCCGAGCCGGTGAACCTGCGGTCGGTCACCGCGCAGGCCCTGCAGATGGGCGACGAGTGCCACAGCCGCAACACCGCCGCGAGCGCCCTGCTCACCCGCGAGCTCTCCGCCGCGCTCGCCCGGCACGCGGAACTCGGCGGGACCGAGGCGCTGGACTTCCTGCGCGACAACAACTACTGGTTCCTCAACTTCTCGATGGCCGCGAGCAAGTTGGCGCTGCTGGCCGGGCACGGCGTGCCGCACTCCACGGTCGTCACCGCCTTCGCGCGCAACGGTGTCGACGTCGGCATCCGCGTCAGCGGCCTCGGCGACGCCTGGTTCACGGCGCCCGCCGCTCCCGTGGACGGCCTCTACTTCGCCGGATACGGGCCCGCCGACGCCAACCCGGACATCGGCGACAGCGCCATCACCGAGATGCACGGCCTCGGCGGATTCGCACTGGCCGCCGCCCCGGCGATCGTCGGCTTCGTGGGGGGCACCCCCGAAGGGGCCCGCCGCGTCAGCCAGGAGATGGCGACGCTCACCGTCGGCCGGCACCGCGACTACCGCCTCCCCGGCCTCGACTTCGTGGGCAGCCCCGTCGGCCTCGACATCCGCAAGGTCGTCGACACGGGCCTCGAACCCGTCATCACCACGGGCATCGCCCACCGCGAACCGGGCATCGGCCAGATCGGCGCCGGCCTCACCCATGCCCCGATGCGCTGCTTCACGGACGCGCTGAGCGCCTTCCCCGTGCCCCCGGAGCCCGGGGAGTGACGGGCACGGCGGCCGACCGGGGTGCCGCACGGGCTGGGGTGACCCGCCCTGCGCACGTACACCCGGGCACCGTCGGTCACGTACACCACGGCCCCCTCAGTCACCCGCGCCTCGGCACCATCAGCACGGCCGTCGCCCCGCTGCTGCACGGTCCGCCCCGGCCGGCCCGCGTCGTCGCCGCCACCCGCCACGCGGTCCATCTCGCCACCGGCGACCGGGAGTTGCCCGCGCTCACCGTGGTGACCCGGGACGCGATCCTCCTGCCGAACGCGCTCGTCCTGCCCTTCTCGTCGGCGGACCGGCCGTTGGACCTGCGCCCACCGTGGGCCGGCTTCGGCGCGGGCTACGTAGTCATCGGGACCGTTCGCTTCGAGCCGGAGGCGTCCTGGACACCGCCCCGTGTCCAGGACGCCTTCTCCCCACCGGGCCCCGCGCGCCTCAGGCGGGTGACGGCGCTGCTCGACGCGTCGGCGCAACCCCTGCCGCCCCCGCTGGCGCCCCGCCTGACCGACCTGCGCCACGCCCTGCACACCGATGACGCGGGCGAAGTCCGGCGGGCCGCCCGCGCGCTGGTCGGCCTCGGCCCGGGGCTCACCCCGTCCGGTGACGACATCCTGTGCGGCGCGCTGCTGGCGAGCCGAGCGTGGGGAGGCCCTCTCGCGCACCTCTCGGAGGCGGTCGCGGACGCGACCCTGCGCACACCGCTGCTGTCGGCGGCACTCCTGCGGCACGCGGCGCGCGGCGAATGCGTGCCGCAGGCACACGCGTTCCTGCGGGCGCTGAGCGGGGACGGCGCCCTGGAACCCGCGCTACGCGAACTGCTCGCCGTCGGACACCACTCGGGAGGCGATCTGGCGCGGGGGGTGCTCTCGGTGGGCCTCTACGGAGCGGGCGCGACGCCCGGTGACCGTGACGGCTACCCGTTGAAGTAGCGGTTGCCCTTGTCGATGAGATGGGAGGCGTAGACGCGGCCGATGGCCGGCTTGCCGCGGTAGAAGCCGACGTAGCGCTGCGCGCTGTCCACGACGACGGGGCGCGCGAAGCAGGCGAACCGGTTGCGCTGCTGCTGTTCGGCCCAGGCCATGGCGGCCGGGTCGACGCGCTCGCTGACGAGGACGGGGAAGGCCGCGACGCCGGTCTGCAGGCCGACCGGGAGGCCGCCCTTGTTCTTCTTCGCGTACGTCAGGACCTGCGAGGTGAACACGTCGACGCTCTGCGCAGTGATCTCGGGCACGGCGGCGGCGACGGTGAACAGGTGCAGGTTGGTGCCCATCCAGCGCATCCGGAAGTCGGCCCGCCGCCCCACGAGGACGGGCACACCGGACCAGTCCTCCCAGCGCGTCGCGCAGCCGTCCGCCTGGAGGCGGCTCTCCACCGAGGCCAGGTAGTTCCGGGCCGATTCACCGATCATGGCGGTGATTGTGCATGGTCAAGCCCCCGTAGTGCCAGCCGGGGTGCGACGGATTCCGGCGCGTCAGGCGAGACCCAGCGCCGAGAGCGGGTCGTCGAGGACCGGCTGCCACGCCAACTCGGCTGCTCCGACGAGGCTGTTGTGGTCGAGGGTGCACGCCAGGATGGGGACGCCCCCGCTGCGGCCCCACAGGCTGCGGTCCGCGACGACGGCCCGCAGACGGTCCGGATCCGCGTCGAGGAGCGCCCGGTGCAGGCCGCCCAGGATGATGCGGTCGGGGTTGAGGATGTTCACCAGGCCCGCGAGGCCGAGTCCGAGACGGTCGATCAGTGCCTCGGTGGCCATCCGTACCTTCGGATCGTCGAGGCTGCCGGCGATCAGGTCGCGGGCCTGCTGGAGCAGGGAGCCGTCGGGGCCCGGTTCGCGGCCCGCCGCGTCGAGCAGGGCCAGCGGGTCGGTCTCCACGTCGAGGCAGCCGCGGCTGCCGCAGTAGCAGGGCCGGCCCTCGGGGTTCACGGTGAGGTGCCCGACCTCCAGGGCGAGGCCCGAACTGCCGGTGTGCAGACGCCCGTCGAGGACGAGCGCGCCGCCGACGCCGCGGTGGCCGGTGGCGACGCACAGCAGGTCGCGCGCGCCGCGGCCCGCGCCGTGCCGGTGCTCGGCGAGGGCGGCGAGGTTGACGTCGTTGGCGGCGAACGCCGGCCGCCCGATGCCCGCCTCGCGTACGCGCTCGGCGAAGATCTCGCGGACGGGCGAGCCCGCGGGCCAGGCGAGGTGGAGCGGGTTGAGGGCGGTGCCGTCGGGCTCGGCCACCGCCGACGGCACGGCGAGGCCCGCTCCCACGCAGTGGCGGCCCGTCTCGCGCAGGAGTTGGGCACCGGCCTCCACGACCGAGCCGAGTACCTGCGCCGGGTCCGGGTCGATGATCTCGCAGCCGGGAGTGGTCGCGACGATGCGGCCGCCGAGACCTACCAGGGCCGCGCGGTAGCCGTCCGCGTGCACCTGCGCGGCGAGCGCCACGGGGCCGTCCTCGGCGACGGACAACCGGTGCGAGGGACGCCCCTGCGAGCCCGCTGCGGCGCTCGGCTTCGCGTCGATCCGGATGAGCCCGAGCGCCTCCAGCTCGGCGGCGACCGCGCCCGCGGTGGCCCGGGTCACCCCCAGTTCGGCGGTGAGGACGGCGCGGGTCGGCGCGCGGCCGGTGTGCACGAGTTCGAGGGCCGGGCCGAGAGCACCACGGCCCCGCTCGAGACGGGGCGCACGCGCGGAACCCTCCGCCTCGCCCGCCGTCTGCCCGCCGGCCCCGGAGGCCGCCTTGCCACGCATCAGCAACTCCTCGCCCTGATCACCGTGTCGCATCGTATCCGGTGAACGCCGCAGCCCCTGCGGGTGAACTCACCCCTGTGGGGAGGGCGCGGAGGGTGGTCCGGTGAGTCCGGTGACGCGCATCGTGAGGTTCAGGCGGCCCCGGGAGAGCCCGGTGGCCGGGTCGCCGGTGCCGGGGTACACCTTCGGCACCCCGTGGAAGGCGAGCCGCGCCGGCCCGCCGAAGACCAGCAGGTCCCCGGAGACCAGCTCCACGTCCTCGTACGGTCTGCCGCGGTTCTCGGTGTTGCCCAGCCGGAAGACGCAGGTGTCGCCGACGCTGAGCGAGACGACGGGCTCCCGGGCGCGCTCGTCCTTGTCCTGGTGCATGCCCATGGTGGCGGCGCCGTCGTAGAAGTTGATCAGTGCCGTGTCGGGGTCGTAGCCGTCACCGGCCGCTTCGTCCTCGTACGCGTCGACGAGCGCGCGTCTGCCCAACTCCCTCAGCCAGTCGGGGAAGCGGGCCACCCGCGCGCCGTTCACATCGGAGGCCGTACGTGTGTAGCGGTAGGGCTGCCAGTGCCATCCGACGCACACGGTCCGGACGGACATCACGCCGCCGCCCGGCAGCCGTGTGTGGCGCATCGGCACGGGCCCGGCGGCCCAGCCGCGGCAGGCTTCGACGAGTGCGCGCTGGGCCTCGGCGTCGAGCCAGCCGGGCACGTGCACGGCGCCGGGGGTGATCTCCCTGCGCTCCCGGTGCACCGGGAAGAGCGGGGGCGCGTGCGGTTCGTGCCGGCCGGCCATGGCTCCATTGTCCCCGGTACGAGGTGTCTTCCGCGTACCGGGGCGGGAGCGGGGACGGGTCAGCGGCGCATCACCTCGACCAGCTGCGTCACCGTGCGGGCCATCGCCTCGCGGCCCACGCTCAGGTACTTGCGGGAGTCGACGGCGTCGGGATGTGCGGCAAGGAACTCCCGGATGGCCGCCGTCATCGCTATGTTCAGGGCGGTGCCGACGTTCACCTTGGCGATGCCGCCCCGGACGGCTTGCGAGAGTTCGTCGTCACCGACACCGGAGGAACCGTGCAGGACCAGCGGTACGTCGAGGCCCTCCGAGAGCTGCTTGAGGAGGTCGTGGTCGAGCGTCGCGGTGCGGGTGGTCATGGCGTGCGAGGAGCCGATCGCGACGGCGAGGGCGTCGACGCCCGAGTCCGCCACGTAGGCGCGGGCCTCACCGGGGTCCGTGCGGGCGCCCGGCGCATGGGCGTCGAGCGGCGCGGAACCGTCCTTGCCGCCGACCTCCCCCAGCTCGGCCTCGACCCAGAGGCCGTTGGCGTGGCCCCAGTCGGCGGCCGCGCGGGTGGCCGCGAGGTTCTCGTCGTAGGGGAGCCGGGCCGCGTCGTACATCACCGAGCTGAACCCGGCGTCCGCGGCCTGGCGCAGCAGCTCGTCGCTCTGGACGTGGTCCAGGTGGAGCGCCACGGGCACCGAGGACGCCTCCGCGGTGGCGGCCGCGGCCCTGGCGAGGGGCAGCAGACGCCCGTAGCGGTACCGTACGGCGTTCTCGCTGATCTGGAGGATCACCGGCGCGTTCGCCGCTTCGGCGCCCGCCACGACGGCCTCGATGTGCTCCAGGGTGATGACGTTGAACGCGGCCACCGCGGTACGCGCCGCGGTGGCCTCGGCGACGAGCGCGCCGGTTGCTGCGAGGGGCACAGCCCCTCCTTTCGGAAGGCTCGGAAGCTCGGTCGACGGTCAGCCGGCGGTGAGGATCACCGAGCGGGTGAGGTGGCGCGGCTGGTCGGGGTCGAGTCCGCGGGCGGCCGCGACGGCCACGGCGAGGCGCTGCGCGCGCACGAGTTCGGCGAGCGGGTCGAGGCCGCCCTCGACCCAGAGCGCGCCGGTGCCGGCCACCTGCTCGGCGAGCCCCTCGGGCGCCGTGCCGATCATCCAGGTGGCGGTGCCCGCGGTGGTGACGCTGATGGGGCCGTGGCGGTACTCCATCGCGGGGTACGCCTCGGTCCACGACAGGGACGCCTCGCGCATCTTCAGGGCGGCCTCGTTCGCGAGGCCGACGGTCCAGCCGCGTCCCAGGAAGCTGAACTGGCCGCACTCCACGAGGCCTTCGGGCAGCGGCGTCTCCAGCGCGGTGCGCGCGTCGGCGACGGCCTGCTCGGTGTGCAGGCCGAGGTGGGCGCGCAGGAGCGTGAGCGCCGTCGTCGCGAAGCGGGTCTGGACGACGGACCGCTCGTCGGCGAAGTCCAGGACGATCACGTCGTCGGCGGCGGAGACGATCGGTGTGTTCGGGTCGCCGATGACGGCGGTGGTCCGGATGCGGCCCTTGACCGCGGCCAGCAGCTCGACGACCTCGGTCGTCGTGCCGGAGCGGGACAGCGCGATGAGACGGTCGTACGGGCGTCCGGCCGGGAACTCCGAGGCCGCGAACGCGTCGGTCTCGCCCTGCCCGGACTGCTCGCGCAGCGCGGCGAAGGCCTGCGCCATGAACCACGAGGTGCCGCAGCCCACGATCGCGACGCGCTCCCCCGGCGCGGGCAGCTTGGCGGCCTCGCCCGCGGCCAGGCCCGCCGCGCGCGTCCAGCACTCCGGCTGGCTGTTCAGCTCGTTCTCGACATGGCTCATGCCGTGCCCACTCCCTGATGTGTCGTGTCCGTGGGCCGGTCGAACACGTCGCATGCGTCGCGCTCGACCGGCCCCGCCGAGCGTATGCTCGTTCCTGCAAGAATTCGATACCTTTCGAGCATAACCAAGCATCAGGTAGTGCGCTAGGGTCACCGGAGAACGACGATTGGAGGCCGCGGATGTCCCGCGACGCCCGCTGGAAGTCCCTGCTGGAACTGCTCGTGGAGCGGGGGCGTCTGGATGTCGAGGAGGCGGCGGCCGACCTGGGAGTGTCCGCGGCCACGATCCGGCGCGACTTCGACCAGCTCGCCGAGCAGCAGATGCTCGTACGCACCCGGGGCGGCGCCGTCGTCCACGGCGTCTCCTACGAGCTGCCCCTGCGCTACAAGACCGCGCGCAACGCCTCCGAGAAGGAACGGATCGCCAAGGCAGTCGCCGAGTTGATCGCGCCGGGCGAGGCGGTCGGGCTGACCGGCGGCACGACGACGACCGAGGTGGCGCGCGCACTCGCGGTCCGCCCCGACCTCGCCTCCGGCTCCCCGGCCCTCACGATCGTCACCAACGCGCTGAACATCGCCAACGAGCTCGCCGTGCGGCCCCAGTTCAAGATCGTGGTGACGGGCGGAGTCGCACGGCCGCAGTCGTACGAGCTCATCGGCCCGCTCGCGGACGGCGTGCTGAGCCAGATCACGATCGACACGGCCGTGCTCGGCGTCGTCGGCATCGACGTCGCGCACGGCGCGGCGGCGCACGACGAGGCGGAGGCGGCCATCAACCGGCTGCTGTGCGAGCGGGCGGAGCGCGTCGTCGTCGCTGCGGACTCCAGCAAGCTGGGGCAGCGCGCCTTCGCCCGCATCTGCTCGACGGAGCGGATCGGCACCCTGGTCACCGACAGCGCCGTGGACGCGGCGACGGTGGAGCGCTTCGAGGAGGCGGGGGTCAAGGTCCTCGCGGTGTGACACCCCGAGCCACACCTACGGCTTGCATGGCGGCGGCCCCTCCCGGACGGGTGGGGCCGCCGCCGTTTCCGTGCACCCGTCGGGCACTTCCCTGCGCCTGCCCGGCATTTCCCCGCGTCCGCCCGTCGGATGTCGCGGCCGTCACGCCTCGAACCGTCTTGTCCCCGGCCGGGGTGGCGCCCTACCCTGACTTTGTGCCGACACTAAACAAACTCCGGACCGTCAAGGACGACAGCCCGCGGACCCCCTCCCTCACCCGCCTGCGGATCGCGCTCACGATCTTCTTCGCGCTCGACGGCTTCATCTTCGCGGGATGGGTCGTGCGCATCCCCGCCGTGAAGGAGCAGACCGGCGCTTCGGCGAGCACGCTCGGGCTCGCCCTCCTCGGCGTCTCCGCGGGGGCCGTCATCACGATGATGCTCACGGGGCGCCTGTGCAGGCGCTTCGGCAGCCATCCGGTGACCGTGGTCAGCGGTGTGCTCCTGGCGCTGAGCGTCGCGCTGCCCCCGCTCACCCACTCGGCGCTCACCCTCGGCCTGGTCCTGCTCGTGTTCGGCGCCGCCTACGGCGGGATCAACGTGGCGATGAACAGCGCCGCGGTCGACCTCGTCGCCGCCCTGCGCCGCCCCGTCATGCCGAGCTTCCACGCGGCGTTCAGCCTCGGCGGCATGCTCGGCGCCGGGCTCGGCGGCCTGGTCGCGGGCCACGTCTCCCCCACCCGGCACCTGCTCGCCCTCACCGTCGTCGGCCTGCTCGTCACGGCCGCCGTCGGCCCCACACTCCTGCGCCACGACGCCCCCGCCACCCCGGACGACCGAGGCCGTACACGGAACGAGCCCGCGTCGGTGTCCGGGCGGCCCGCAGGGCGCGTGCGCGGGCTCGTCCTCGTCTTCGGCCTCATCGCCCTGTGCACCGCGTACGGGGAGGGCGCGCTCGCGGACTGGGGCGCCCTGCACCTGGAGGAGGACCTGCACGCCCACCCCGGGGTGGCCGCGGCAGGCTACTCCTGCTTCGCCCTGGCCATGACCATCGGCCGGATCAGCGGGACGGCGCTGCTCGAACGCCTCGGCAGGACACGCACGCTGGTGTTCGGCGGCGCCACCGGCGCGGCCGGCATGCTGCTCGGCTCACTCGCCCCCACCGTGTGGCTGGCACTCCTCGGCTTCGCCGTCACAGGTCTCGGCCTCGCCAACATCTTCCCCGTGGCGGTCGAACGTGCGGGCTCCCTGGCAGGGCCGACCGGCGTCGCCGCCGCGTCCACGCTCGGCTACGGCGGCATGCTCCTCGGACCGCCGATGATCGGCTTCATGGCGGACTGGTTCTCGCTCCCCGCCGCACTCACCAGCGTGGCCGCCCTCGCCGGCGTCGCCGCCCTGATCGGCTTCGCGACCCGGCGTGCGGCCGTCTCCTGACCCGCACACGACGAGCATCCCGCAAGGACGCATCCGAGCCAGGTCCCATCGGGCAGACTCCCGCCATGGAGACTGCGGAACACATAGAGACGCTCGACGAGGAGGGCCGCCTCCTCGCCCGCGCCGCCGAGACGGCGGGCACCGACGCCAAGGTGCCGACCTGTCCGGGCTGGGCCGTCCGGGACCTGCTGCGCCACGTGGGCATGGTGCATCGCTGGGCCACGGCGTTCGTCGCCGAGGAGCGTACGTCGTACCACCCCGACGGCGGCCTGCCGGATCTGGACGGCGCCGAGCTCGTCGCCTGGTTCCGTGAGGGCCACGGCCGGCTCGTCGAGACACTGGCCGGCGCCCGGCCCGACGTGGAGTGCTGGACGTTCCTGCCCGCGCCGTCGCCGCTGGCGTTCTGGGCGCGGCGGCAGGCGCACGAGACGACCGTCCACCGGGTGGACGCGGAGTCCGCGCTGACCGGGTCGCCCGGTGTCATCCCGGCACAGTTCGCGGTCGACGGCATCGAGGAACTGCTCCTCGGCTTCCACGCACGCGGCCGGAGCAAGGTGCGGTCGGACATCCCGCGCCTGCTGCGCGTACGGGCCACCGACGCCGATCGGTCGTGGACCGTACGGATCTCGCAGGAGCCGCCGGTCACCGAGCGGGACGGGGCGGGCGAGGCCGACTGCGAGCTGTCGGGTCCCGCGGCGCGGCTCTATCTGTCGCTGTGGAACCGACTGCCGTTCCCGAGCCTCACCGGCGACGTCTCGCTGGCCGCGCTGTGGCGGGAACGGTCGGGGGTCACCTGGAGCTGACGCCGGGGACGGACCGGGCCACCTGGGGCGATCAGCCCTGCGCTCGATCGGCGAGCATCCGCCCCAGTACCGCGCGCTGCAAGGGCCGGACCTCCGCGTGCAGGTCACGGCCCTTCCGCGTGAGGCAGACCCGTACGCCGCGGCGGTCCTCGGGACACATGCCGCGTTCCAGCAGGCCGTCCTTCTCCAGGCGGCCGATCAGGCGCGACAGGGCGCTCTGGCTGAGATGGACCTGAGCGGCGATCTCCTGTACGCGGAAGGAGGAACTGCCGTCCTCCGCCGCGCCGTCGGCCAGGACGTCGAGCACCTCGAAGTCGCTGGCCCCCAGGCCGTGCTGATGCAGCTCACGATCGAGCTCGCACATGGTGCGCGCATGCACCGCGAGGATGTCCCGCCACTGATCCACGAGGCCGGGCTCGGCCCTTTTCGCCGCCATGACCGCACCGTAGCAGAAAAGACGGGCATTGTTGCATCGGAATTAAATGCACTTGCAGTCAATGCATGCGCATGTAGTGTGCTCCGCATGACCTCTCCGCTCGCCAACACTTCTGCGTCTCAGGAGCGTTGGTCCCCCCGTCTGTGGGGCACCCTGCTCGTCCTCTGCGCCGCGATGTTCCTCGACGCACTCGATGTGTCGATGGTCGGAGTCGCCCTGCCGTCCATCGGCTCGGAGCTCGACCTGTCGACGTCGACGCTGCAATGGATCGTCAGCGGCTACATCCTCGGCTACGGCGGCCTGCTGCTGCTCGGCGGTCGCGCGGCCGACCTGCTCGGCCGGCGCCGGGTGTTCCTGATCGCCCTCGGCGTCTTCGCCCTCGCGTCCCTGCTCGGCGGACTCGTCGACTCCGGGCCGCTCCTGATCGCCAGCCGCTTCATCAAGGGCCTCAGCGCCGCGTTCACCGCACCGGCCGGCCTGTCCATCATCACCACGACGTTCGCCGAGGGCCCGCTGCGCAACCGCGCGCTCTCCATCTACACGACCTGCGCCGCCACCGGCTTCTCCATGGGCCTCGTCCTGTCCGGCCTGCTCACGGAGGCCAGCTGGCGCCTGACCATGCTGCTGCCCGCGCCGATCGCCGTGATCGCGCTGCTCATCGGCATCAAGCTCATCCCGCACAGCGAACGCGAGAAGAACCACCGCGGCTACGACATCCCCGGCGCCATCACCGGCACCGCGTCGATGCTCCTCCTCGTGTTCACCGTCGTCCAGGCGCCGGAGGCGGGCTGGGCCTCGGCCCGCACCCTGCTGTCCTTCCTGGCCGTCGCCGTGCTGCTCGCGGTCTTCGTCTCCATCGAGCGCCGCTCGCCCGGCCCCCTGATCCGCCTCGGAGTGCTGCGCTCCGGCTCACAGATCAGGGCGCAGCTCGGCGCGATGGCGTTCTTCGGCTCGTACGTCGGCTTCCAGTTCCTGGTCACCCTGTACATGCAGTCGCTGCTCGGCTGGTCCGCGCTGCACACCGCGCTGGCGTTCCTGCCGGCCGGCGCCCTCGTGGCGCTCTCCTCGACCAAGGTCGGCGCGATCGTCGACCGGTTCGGCACCCCGCGCCTCATCGCGCTCGGCTTCACCTTCATGGTGATCGGCTACGCGCTGTTCCTGCGCATCAACCTCGACCCGGTCTACGCCTCCGTCATCCTGCCGACGATGCTCCTGATCGGCGCGGCCTGCGCCCTGGTGTTCCCCTCGCTCAACATCCAGGCCACGAACGGCGTCCACGACGACGAGCAGGGCATGGTCTCGGGCCTGCTCAACACCTCCGTGCAGGTCGGCGGAGCCATCTTCCTCGCCGTCGTGACGGCCGTCGTCACCGCGAACTCCGGCGAGGGCTCGTCCCCGCAGGCCGTCCTCGACAGCTTCCGGCCCGGTCTCGTCGTCGTCACCGCGATCGCGCTGGCCGGCCTGCTGATCACCCTCACCGGGCTGCGGGCACGGCGCGCGCAGAGCACGGTCCTGATCGCGAAGTCGGTACCCGAGGAGGAGCCGGCGCGGGAGGAGGCCACGCCGGAGGAGGCGGACGCCGCGCGCGCGGAGCGCGTCGCGGTCCACGACTGACCCGCGGGTCCTCGACCCGTCCTCACACGCTCGACCCGACCGAGGACGGGTGCGCCCGGCCGGCAGTCCCCTGCCCGCCGGGCGCACCCGTGTGTCAGCGGCGCGTGTCCGCTCAGCCGAGCCAGCCGGGCCGCACGAGCCCCGACTCGTAGGCGAGAACGACCAGTTGGGCGCGGTCACGCGCGCCGAGCTTCACCATCGTGCGGCTCACGTGCGTCTTCGCGGTGAGCGGACTGACGACGAGACGGCGGGCGATCTCCTCGTTCGACAGGCCGATGCCGACCAGTGCCATCACCTCACGCTCGCGCTCGGTGAGCTGCCCGAGCGACTCGGCGGCCGCGGGCTCCTTGGAGCGCGCCGCGAACTCGGCGATCAGTCGGCGGGTCACCCCCGGCGAGAGCAGCGCGTCCCCGTGCACCACCGCTCGCACGGCGCGCAGCAGTTCCTCGGGCTCCGTGTCCTTGACGAGGAACCCGCAGGCTCCGGCGCGGATCGCCTCGAAGACGTACTCGTCCAGTTCGAAGGTGGTCAGCATGACCACCTTCACGGCCTCCAGCGCGGCGTCGTCGCTGATGCGGCGGGTCGCGGCGAGCCCGTCGAGGACCGGCATCCGGATGTCCATCAGGACGACGTCGGGCCGCAGTTCGCGCACGAGGCGCAGCGCCTCGTCGCCGTCGGAGGCCTCCCCCGCGATCTCGATGTCGCTCTGCGCGTCGAGCAGCGCCCGGAAGCCGGCGCGGACGAGCGACTGGTCGTCGGCGAGCAGTACGCGGATCAACGGTTCTCCTCCGTCGGCGTGAACGGCAGTTCGGCGAGCACGCGGAAGCCGCCGTCGGGCCGCGGCCCCGCTTCGATGGTGCCACCGAGCGCGGCGGCCCGCTCACGCATTCCCGCAAGGCCGTTCCCACTGCCGCCGGCCGCCTCATGGCTGGCCGGCCCGTCGTCGTCGATGCGCAGGGACAGCGCGGTCCCCGTGTACCGCACCTCTACGCGCGCGTTGCGCGACTCCGAATGCCGTACGACGTTGGTGAGCGCCTCCTGCACGATGCGGAACGCGGCGAGGTCGGCCCCGGGCGGCAGCCCGGAGCGGGATCCTTCCGTGGCGATGTCGACGGTGAGGCCCGCGCTCGCGGCCTGCTCCACGAGTTCCGGGAGCCGGTCGAGGCCCGGGGCGGGGGCGCGCGGAGCGTCGCCCGGGGTCCGCAGGGTGTCGAGGACCTGACGGACCTCACCCAATGCCTCCTTGCTCGCGGACTTGATGGTGGTGAGGGCGGCGCGGGCCTGCTCGGGGTCGGAGTCGAGCAGCGCCAGACCCACGCCCGCCTGGACGTTGATGACCGAGATGGAGTGCGCGAGCACGTCGTGCAGCTCCCGCGCGATCCGCAGGCGCTCCTCGTCCGCGCGCCGCCCGGCGGCCTTCTCCCGCTCGGCGCGCTCCTTCGCCCACTGCTCGCGGCGCGTTCTGACCAGCTCGGAGAAGGCGACGATCGCCAGGACCCACGCGGCGATGAAAGCCTCCTGGCCCCACGACGCGGCGTCGTCCCCCGACGGCGGCAGATACGCGTACAGCCAGTGCGCCACGAGGACATGCCCCACCCAGAACATGCCGACCGCCGCCCACGCGGCTCTGCGGTGCCCCGCGACGATCGCGGCGTAACAGCCGACGGCCACGGTGATGAAGACCGGCCCGTACGCGTACCCCGCGCCGAGGTAGAGCGTCGCGCAGGCCGCCGTGCCGAAGGCCACGAGGACCGGGTACCGCTGACGCCACAGCAGGAGGACGCCGGCCGCGAGCAGCAGCACGCGGCCGAACACGTCGAGGTCGGCCCGGTCGGTCTGGGCGTGCGCCGCGAAGGTCGAGCCGACGAGGACGAACGCGGTGATCAGGACGGTGGACCGCCAGGGCCGGCCCGGCCCCGGTCCCGAGGCTCCCCACCAGGGCGGCCCGTGGCGACCGCGCCGGGCAGCTCCGGCCGCCGTCCAGGGCGGCCCGTAGCGCCTGAGGTGCGGCGGGCCCGCCCAGTCCCGGGGCGGGCCGTCGGCCTCGCGTACGTGCTGCTCGTCCATGACCGCAACGCTAGACGCCGCACGTCGTCACGGGCGTCAGCCGGGCGTGGTGACCACATCTACTCCCCGGGGAGTACGCGACGGAGTCGGGGCGGCTCGTGCCACGTCCGGGGCAGCGACTGTCGCTCCCGGGCTCAGGCATGTCATGCGCGGGGCAGCACCAGGCCGACGCCGTGGGCGAGCTGGGTCGCGGCGTGCGTGAAGAAGGTGGATCGGTCCTCCACGACCCGGTTGAACTGGCCGAACAGCTCGAAGCCGATCAGCCCGAACAGCTGCGCCCACGCGGCGACGAGGGCGGCCACCACCGCGGGCGGCAGGTCGGGGGCGAGGTCCGCGCCGAGCCGCTCGGCCTCGGGCCGCAGCTCCTCGGAGAGCGGCGGCTCCGCGATCCCGCGGCCTTGATAGGCGTCGCGGACGATGCCGACGAACAGCAGCCCGACCCGCGACGCGGCCGGGACGGTCGTCATCGGCGCGGTGTATCCGGGGACGGGCGAGCCGAAGATGAGCGCGTACTCGTGCGGGTGGGCGAGTGCCCAGGCGCGGACGGCCTCGCCGACGGTGACCCAGCGGCGCACCGGCGCGATCGCCCCCGCGCCGCTCTTCGCCGCCTCCTCGAGCAGGGCGGCATCCGCCCGCTCGGCCGCCTCGCCGACGGAGTCGTACGCGTCGATGATGAGCGCCGTCAGGAGGTCGTCGCGGCTGGGGAAGTAGCGGTAGAGCGCCGAGGAGACCATGCCCAGCTCGCGGGCGACGGCGCGCAGGGACAGCTTGGCGGCGCCCTCGGCCGCGAGCTGTCTGCGGGCCTCGTCCTTGATGGCGGCGGTGACTTCTTCCCGTGCCCTGGCCCTGGCTCCTCGTGCGGTGCTCATACGGGCAGTGTCCCACGCATGAGGAGCAGTGCACACGTTCCGGATCGATGCACGCGTTATGGATCGGTGCACTCATCTGGAAGCAGTGCACTCAACGGTGAGCGGCGCACCGGGCCGCGGCGAGCAGAAAAGAGAGCACTGCTCTTGCTTTGGATCACCGATCTCGTGCACACTGATCTCAAGCGAGAGCAGTGCTCTCCCTCGCTGAGACCGAGACCGGCTCCGGCGCCGAACGCAGCGCGCCACCCACTCCCAGGAGATCCCCATGACCGCGAACGCCCAGTCCGGCCCGTCCTCCTCCCCCAGCCCGTACTACCTGAAGGGCAGTCGCCTCAACGTCCGGTTGAACGGCGTGATCGGCTGGCTCGCGCGGCACGGCGTCAGCCTGATGGGATCCGCCGAACTCTCCGTGCGCGGCCGCAAGAGCGGCCAGATGCAGCGCATCCCGGTCAACCCGCACACACACGGGGACGCGCAGTACATCGTCTCGGCCCGCGGTCACTCCCAGTGGGTGCGCAACATGCGCGTCGCCGGGACCGGCGAGCTGCGCGTCGGGCGCAAGGTCCGCACGTTCACCGCGACCGAGGTGCCCGACAGCGACAAGCTGCCGATCCTGCGCAGCTACCTGGAGAAGTGGGGCTGGGAGGTCAACCAGTACTTCCAGGGCATCACCGCCAAGTCGACCGACGAGGAGCTGACCGCGGCCGCTCCGGACCACCCGGTCTTCCTCATCACGATCGAGAAGTAGCCTCCGGATCGTCGACCGATGGCGCGGCCGAGGACGCGGCCGCTGCGGCCGGCCGGTCCATACGGCTCAGCACGCGACCCGCGATCGGATACGTCCTGACGATCTCGCCAAGCGTCGTCGATCCGCGGGTGATGCGGGCGAACGCCTTCCACGCGGGCCGGAACCCGGTGATCGCCGCATGCAGCACCCCGGGCCTGCGCTCGAAGACCGTCAGCATCCGCTTGCCGACGCTCATCTCGACACCGAGGCCCGCCTTGACCGCGAACGCGTAGTTCAGAGCCTGCCGGCGCGCGTCCACCGCGTCGTGCGCCTCGGAGACGCGGACAGCCCACTCCCCCGCGAGACGACCGGAGCGCAGCGCGAACGAGATGCCCTCGCGGGTCCACGGTTCGAGAAGTCCGGCCGCGTCACCGCAGACGAGGACGCGACCGCGCGAGAGCGGCGAGTCGTCGGCGCGGCAGCGCGTCAGATGGCCGGAGGAGACCGACGGTTCGAAGCCGGCGAGGCCGAGCCGGGCGATGAAGTCCTCCAAGTACCGCTTCGTGGCGGCGCCCTCGCCTCGCGCCGAGATCACTCCGACGGTCAGGGTGTCCCCCTTGGGGAAGACCCAGCCGTAACTCCCGGGCATCGGGCCCCAGTCGATGAGGACGCGGCCCTTCCAGTCCTCGGCGACCGTCTCGGGCACGGGGATCTCGGCCTCGAGGCCGAGGTCGACCTGGTCGAGCTTCACCCCGACATGAGCCCCTATGCGGCTGGCGCTGCCGTCCGCCCCGACGACGGCGCGGGCCAGGATCGTTTCGCCGCCCTGGAGGATCACGGCGACCGTGCGGCGGTCGGGCACGGCCGAGCCGTGCTGCTCGACCCGCGAGACCGTCGCCCCCGTGCGCAGTTCGGCGCCCGCCTTCTGGGCGTGCTCGACGAGCTGGTGGTCGAAGTCGGCGCGGTTCACGAGCCCGAAGAGCATGTGCCGGGAGCGCCGGGTGCGGGAGAACTTCCCGTCGAGCGAGAACGTCACCGCATCGATCCGGTCCCGGAACGGCAGCTCGAACCCCGGGGGCAGCGCATCCCTGGAGGGGCCGATGATGCCTCCGCCGCATGTCTTGTACCGGGGCAGTTCCGCCTTCTCCAGAAGGAGGACGCTGCGCCCGGCGACCGCTGCCGCGTAGGCGGCGGAGGCGCCCGCGGGACCGGCGCCCACGACGACGACGTCCCACACCTGCCCGCCGCCACCGGCGTCCGCCGCGTGCTCGCCCGTTCCGTTGCCGCCCGCCGAGTTCTCGCTGCTCACGATGGTCTACTGCTCCCGATCCAGCCGCCTGCCGCACCTTTCCCAGGCATCCTACGGCGGTGGCCTGCCGACCCCTTGTGGGAGGATCGGCGCTGCATGCCCTGTGCACGAAACGCTCACGCACACCAGCCGACGGCGGACCCGCACGGACGCGTGCGAAAGCCGCATACGTATACACACGTGCAACGTCGCACCTACGAGGAGCGTTCCCATGTCACCGAATCCGATCGCCGAGACCGTCGCCTCGCTCATGCCCGGGGCCCGGATCGAGCTCGCCGAACTGGTGGCGTTCAAGTCGGTGGCGGACTTCGACCAGTTCCCCAAGAGCGAGAGCGAGGGCGCCGCGAACTGGGTGGCGGACGCGCTGCGCGCCGAGGGCTTCCAGGACGTCGCGCTGCTCGACACCCCGGACGGGACCCAGTCGGTCTACGGCTTCCTGCCGGGCCCCGAGGGCGCGCCGACCGTTCTCCTGTACGCGCACTACGACGTGCAGCCGCCGCTCGACGAGTCGGCGTGGGTCACACCGCCGTTCGAGCTGACGGAGCGCGAGGACGGCCGCTGGTACGGGCGCGGCGCCGCGGACTGCAAGGGCGGGGTCCTGATGCACCTGCTCGCGGTACGGGCGCTCAAGGCCAACGGCGGCGTCCCGGTGAACGTCAAGGTGATCGCCGAGGGTTCCGAGGAGCAGGGCACAGGCGGTCTCGAGCGGTACGCCGAGCAGCACCCGGAGCTGCTGAAGGCGGACACGATCGTCATCGGCGACGCGGGCAACTTCCGGGTCGGCCTGCCGACGGCCACGTCGACGCTGCGCGGCATGACGCTCGTCCGGGTCCGCGTCGACACGCTCGGCGGCAACCTGCACTCGGGGCAGTTCGGCGGCGCGGCCCCGGACGCGCTCGCGGCCCTGGTGCGGATCCTCGACTCGCTGCGCGCGGAGGACGGCTCGACGACGGTCGACGGTCTCGCGGCCGACGCCGCGTGGGACGGCCTCCAGTACGACGAGGGCCAGTTCCGCAAGGACGCCAAGGTCATCGACGGGGTCGAGCTGATCGGTTCGGGCACGGTCGCCGACCGCATCTGGGCCCGCCCCGCCGTCACCGTCCTCGGCATCGACTGCCCGCCGGTGGTCGGCGCGACGCCGTCCGTACAGGCCGGGGCGCGCGCCCTGATCAGCCTGCGGGTGCCGCCGGGCACGGACGCCGCGGAGGCGACGAAGCTCCTCGTCGCGCACATCGAGTCGCACACCCCGTGGGGCGCCCGCGTCCAGATCGAACAGATCGGGCAGGGCCAGGCGTTCCGCGCGAACACCGGCAGCCCGGCGTACGCGGCGATGGCGGAGGCGATGAGCGCCGCGTACGACGGCCAGGAGATGCAGTACGCGGGCCAGGGCGGCTCGATCCCGCTGTGCAACACGCTGGCGTCGCTGTACCCGGAGGCGGAGATCCTGCTGATCGGCCTGAGCGAGCCCGAGGCGCAGATCCACGCGGTGAACGAGAGCGTGTCGCCGCAGGAGCTGGAGCGCCTCTCGGTCGCCGAGGCGCTGTTCCTCCAGAACTACGCCGCGATCTGAGCCGCGCAGTCCTCGCCTTCGCCCCGGGCGGAACTCTTCTGCCCGGGGCGTAGCCATGTCCCCCGGACGGCCGCCGGTCCCTACGGTCGGCGCATGAGTGTCTACGCCATCACCGATGTGATCGAGGTCGTTCCCCGCCTGCACCTGTTGCGCTTCCCGGTGGGGCAGGCCTATCTGTGGGACGACGGGGACGAGTTGACGCTGGTCGACGCGGGGGCCGCCGGCGCCGGGGCGGCGATCGCCGACGCCGTACGGGCGCTGGGCAGGCATCCGCGCGAGGTGCGCCGGATCGTCCTGACACACTTCCACGAGGACCACGCGGGCGGCGCGGGCGAGTTCGCGGCGCTCAGTGGGGCCCAGGTGTGGGCGCACCGGCTCGACGCGCCGTTCGTACGCGGCGAACGTCCGGGCCCCGAGCCGGAGTTCGAGGGCTGGGAGCGCCCGCTGCACGCCGAGGCGCTGAAGCTGCTCCCGACTCCTCCGGCGGACCCTGTACTGCCGCGTGAGATAAGGGAGTTGGCGGGCGGTGAAGTGCTCGACTTCGGCGGTGGCGCCCACGTCGTCGCGGTACCCGGTCACACGGACGGCAGCATCGCGCTCCATCTGCCCGACCACGGTGTGCTGTTCACGGGCGACGCCGTGGCCGCGTCCCCGCTGGACGGGCAGGTCATGCTGGGCGTGTTCAATCTCGACCGCCGCCGGTCCGTCGAGTCCTTCCGTACCCTGGCCTCGCTCGACTCCGACGTGGCGTGCTTCGGGCACGGCGACCCCGTGACGAGCGGGTCGGCGGCGGTCCTGCGCGCGGTGGCCGGGCGCCTGGACGCCGCATAGTCACCCGGTACGGCGTCGTCCCACCGGCACCCCGGCCTCCAGGTAGAGGGCGGCGCCGCGCTCGCGCGCTCGCAGCGCCCAGCGCAGGCGCTCGTACCGTACGGGCGGCAGGAGTCCGGCGGCCTCCTGCTCGGTGACGAACCGCCAGCCGCGCAGCTCCTGGCTCGGAAGGATCATGCGGCGGGCCGCCGCGCCGCCGAGGCGCCCGCCGTCGAAGAGCAGCCGCAGGCCGCCGTGCGCGGGTGGTGCGGGCGCCTCCCAGTCGATCACGAGCAGGCCGGGCAGCTCGGGGAGCTGGATCCCGGTCTCCTCGGCGACCTCCCGTACGCCGGCCCTCGCGGGGGCTTCCCCGGGTTCCACGACACCGCCGGGGAACTCCCAGCCGGCCTTGTACGTGGGGTCGACGAGCAGGACGCGGTCGTCCTCGTCGAAGAGCAGTACGCCCGCGGCGACGGTCTCCCCGGTGGGCGCGGGTGTCTGCACGATGTCGCAGGGCTCGACGGCACCGGTGCGCACGGCCTCGGCGATGCGGACGGCCGCTTCGTACACATTCAGTGCGCTGGTGTCGACGGGGTGCGCGTCGGCGGTGAGCCAGGTGGCCAGCGCCGCCCGGTAGGCCTCGATGTGGTCATAGGGCCACTGCCGGCCGCTGATCTCGCCGTCGGGTGTCTCGGGCGGTGTCTCGCGGCGGGCTGTTCGCTCGCGCAGGATCGTTTCGGCCGGAGCGAGGAGCACATGGCGTACGGGGATCCTGCGGGCGGCGAGACCGCCGAAGATCTCGTCGCGGTACTCCTGCCTGAGCAGGGTCGCCGGGACGACGAGAACGCCGCCCACCTCGGCGAGCAGCGCGGCCGCCGTGTCGACGACGAGCCGCCGCCAGATCCGCAGGTCCTGGATGTCGGACACCTCGGCCAGCTGCTTGGCGGGCAGCAGCCGCGCCAGTTCCCCGCCGATCACGTCGGGGTCGAAGAGCGTGCTGTTCGGGATCAGCTCGATCAGTTCCCGTGCGGTGGTGGACTTCCCCGCACCGAAAGCACCGTTGATCCAGACGATCACGGTTCCCCCTCCTCCGTCGGCCCCCTGAGGCTTGCCCGCAACAGCGTGCGGCGGAAACCAGCACCTGATGGGGGCGCGCCTCGCGTACGCCTCGCGCACGTCACCGAGGTCCGCGAACGAGCCGCGAGGGCCGCTTAGGATCCGCTCCGTGGACCTTCCCGAAGAGTTGATTCGCATGCAGCACGACGCCGACGACAAGGGCCGCACCCTGGAGCACCTCGATGACGGGGAGCGTCAGGCGCAGCGGGATGCCTGGTTCGAGGCGGCGGCCAAGGTCGAGGCCGCGGTCACGGCGTACGCGCAGGATCAGGGCCTGAACCGGCACGACGTGGAGAAGACCCTGCGCCAGGCCGCCCGCCGGCCGCACTCCCAGAGCTGACTCCGGACGGTGTACGGGAGCGCTCCCCCCATGAGATGTGCCCGCGGGGCCGAGGGGATCCATGCGACAGGGTGAACAACGCCACGGCGGCACGGACGCGGCCCCGCCTCCAGTGGTATACGAGACCGGCGACTGCGTCGTCGTCGAACTGCGCGGAGACGTCGACATCGTGACGCTCCAGAGCTCCGTGGCCCTGCTCGAGACGGTGGCGGCGGGCCCGGCGGCCACCGTGGTGATCGATCTGACCCGCACCACGTTCTTCGACTGCTCGGGCCTGACCCTCCTCCTGCGCACCCGCCGCCGCGTCGAGGCCCGCGGCGGCCGCCTCAGACTGGTCTGCGACCAGCCCCTGACGCTGCGCCTGCTGGAGGTGACGGGCCTGCTGCCGCTCTTCGCCCCGGCCCCGACCGTCGAGGCGGCGACACGGCAGAACTAGAGCGGCCGGTCCGGCTGTCCCGTGCCCGACCCCAGCGTGAGTCCCGCGCTGAAGTGTCTCCACGAGGACCGAACCGGCAGCACTGCCCGGTCGCCCCGGTCGCTGCTCGTCCTTCGCTGCTTGTCCGCCGATCGCGTCGTCGCCGCCCGGTGGGGCTTCGGGGCAACACGGCGCCACCGGCAGCCGCGACGCCCCTACAAGCCGGCGATCCTGCTACCCGAAGTCGGCGCGACGATGCTGGAGTTCGACTGTCAGCCCGTCGTGCACCACATCCGGGGTCGGCAGGCCGGGTGGGGACGCGTCGCCTGGCTCGCCAGCTCGCACCGCGCCCGACGCACCGGCCGGCCCCACCCCCAACTCACGGTCGGCCTGGGCCATTCCGGCGCGGGCGGCCCGGCGCAGCTCGCGTGTCCGGGGCATCGCCCGCAGCGCCACGTAGAGCACCGGAACAGCAAGCACGATGAGGAGGGTTCCCGCGAACGGATGCGCACCGGCCCAGTGGGCGAAGCGCACGAAGAGCAGCAGGCCGGCGCAGAACACAGACCCGATCAGTGCGAGGCCGACCACCAGCACACTCAGGCGATCGCCCCCGTCACGGGCGGGGGCGCGCAACTGGCCTTGGGGCGCACACCCGTTCACGCTGCCGGGCTCGCGTGTCACCACTGAATCTCCTCGTCCGTCAGTGAACGTCGTGGGGAGACGGGTGCCCCGGGAAACCTCAATCATGATCGACTGCTTGCGAGTGCACTGCGCCGCGCAGGACCGCGGCGTGAGCACGCGTTCAGCGTCGACGCAGCGTTCTGGTACGCGCCCAGCCACCGGCTCCCGCCAGATGGAGGGCCAGAGCGGTGAGTCCGAGGAGCATGACGTTCACGGACGAGAAGATGTCGTTCGTCGCGATGTCGGCGGCATTGATCAGGAACGCCAGGAAGAACAGCACGGCAGAGGCGATGGCAAACATGGGAACTCCTGTTCCTTGTCGATGTCGCCCGTGTGCCCGCTTTCGTGTTCTGTACTGCTTCCGGGGTAGCCGCAACGTGAGCGGCGCCGCGATGTGGCGGCTCTTGGCGAACGACACCTTGGAGGCGTCATGCCCGGCATTCTCGACCGGATCAAGCAGTACGGCCGCAGTCCGCAAGGCCGACGGGCCATCGCGACGGCGCGCCGGACGGCCGCGGACCCCCGCCAGCAGGCCCAGGCCCGCGCGTGGCTCGACCGACTGCGGCGTCGTTGAGCGACGACGATGTCGCGCTTCAGGAACGGTAGCCGCCCATGGCGAAACAGCGCAGATGACTCCCAGTGCCCGACCCGCCTGCGCTGCGCGCGCCACCGCGAGCGGTCCGGGTGGAGCCGGTCGGGTGTGGACGTGCAGCATCGGTCTGTACTCGGCCTCGTAATAACGCAGGGGAGCGGGAACCCGGACCTGCGCATCGCGCAGAGGAGGTCCGGGGCGTCCAGGACGTTTGTTTCGGATCACCGATCGCTGGTCCGGGACGAGTCCTCGGCGGGCTTCACGGGCGCCGGCGAGAAGAGCAGCCTGCTCCTTCTTGAGTCGTGAAGCGCGTGGTGGTGTACTCCTCGACTCGGAGAAGCAGTTCATGCCGCGGAGTGGGCGCCGGGTCTGTCGTCTTCCGCGTCGGTGGCGCTGAGCTGGGCCGTGAGCCCGGCGAGTCCTTTGGCCAATGCACGGCGTTCGGTGGAGGGCATGTTGTCGATGGCCTGATGCAGCATGCTGTCGCGCTGCTCCCGGATGCGCTGCAGATGCCGTTTCCCTGCGGCGGTCAGTCGCAGGGCGATCTCGCGGCCGCTGTCGGGGGATGGCATCCGTTCGAGGAATCCGATGGCTTGCAGGCGGTCGCACATGCGCGTGACGGTCGGCGGTGCGGAGGCGAGCCGGTGGCACAACGTGCGCATCCTGATGCTGTCCTCACGGTCGACGACGTACATCAGGCGCAGTTGGGACGCCGAGCCGGGCGCGGTGGCATCGGCGGTGGAGTTTCTGGCGTGCTCCCACATCACGTCGAGGAGTTCGGTGATCGAACTGGCTGACTGGGTCGCCTCGTGAACGATCCCGCTGGGGGCGGCGTCTGGTGCGGTCATCATGGCCCCGTCAGTGTGTGGTTCTGCCCGGTGAACGGCCGGGCAGTGGCTCAGGTGCCGGCGCCCGGCCGGGTGGGGCGGAGCGCCGTGGCCTCTTCTTCGTGCGTCGAGCCCCTTGCGGCGCCGGCTGTGGGAGGTGCCGTGAGGTGGTCGAGAGTACCGGTGAGATGCAGGAGCCGGTCCAGGTTCGCGGGCCGGTCCTCCAGGTGCAAACGTACCCCGGCGGCAGCGGTACGGCGCTTGATCATCAGCAGCGCGGACAGGCCCGTGGAGTCGATCACTCCGAGCCCTCCACAGTGCAGGTGCAGGTTTCTCAGTCCGGGCCGGGTGGAGAGCTGCGCGGTTGCCTCGTTCACGAGGAGGCCTGCGGTGTAGTGGTCGAGATCGCCGTCGAGTTCTATGCCGACTCGGTCCTCGGTGTCGATCCTGGTCAGGCGCAGGTCGCCGGAGGGCGGTGTGGTCATGCGGTGTTCCCGGCTTCGGAGGTGTGGTGGGTGGTGACAGCGTGCGTCGCGACCTGGAGGATCCGGGTGGCCCTCGGGAAGTCCTTGAGCTCCCGGGCAAGCAGGTGCAGGGCCGGCGGCAGACTCCGCGCGGGTACGCCTCTCGACGTGAGGACCTGCGCGGTCCAGGTGATGAACCCGGTGAAGAGTTCCTCGGCATCGAGGTAGAGCGCGGTGGCGAGGAACTCGACGATGGACGCGAGGTCTTCCGCTGTCCGCTCGCGCTGCAGATCGCTGTAGGTGCGCATGGTGGGCAGCGCGTCTTGCATTGCGGTGAAGACGGTGCGCACCAGGGAGTCGCTGTTGCGGGTGACCATGGTGTATTCCTGGTCGGCCAGGTGCGGCAGGTCGTCCATCTGCTGGTGGTCGAGCTGGGGGCGGGGCAAGGGCCCGCGGGCGAGACGGTCGGCGGCGGCCCGGGCGTCGGGGGCCCAGGCGTCGGCCCCCAGAAGTTTCGCGTACCGGCCCGCGGGCCCGAAGGCGGCGCCGCCGACAACAACGGGGACACCGATGGCCTGGCATGCGGTGATGGCCGCGTGCGCGGTGGGCAGCCTCGTGGCGATCGAGCTGGAGAGGGCGACCGCGTCGGCGCCGGTGGTGTGGAGGTGGGTGATGAGGTGCGGGGTGGGGAGCTGGGCGCCGAGGTAGTCGATCTGCCAGCCGCGCAGTTTCAGGACCTCGGCCAGCAGACGGGGTGGCAGCGCGTGCCATTCGCCGTCGACGCAGGCCACTGTGATGCGGCCGCGGGTGATCGTCGTGCGGGCGGAAGGGTGGGCGCTGAGGGCGGTGACGGCCCTTTCGTTGATGGCGGTCGCGGCGTGCTCCTGGGCGACGCTGAGCCGGTTCGCCACCCATTCCTCGCCGACCTTGCCCTGCACCACTGCGATCACATCGAGCAGGACGCTCTCCGGGTCCACCCCTTCGTCGAGGGCCCGCACCACCAGCTCGGTGGCGGAGTACTCGTCTCCTGCCAGGACGGTGTTCCACAGCTGATCGACCAGCTGCTCCAGGTGGCCGCTACGCGGGAGGCGGGGCGGCGTGCTCGTGCTCATCCCGTGAACCTGCCCCGGGTGTGTCCGTTCACCGCGCTCAGATGATGAGTACGGGGCGCCGCGATCACGACGATGGCCATGTCGTCGTGATGCCGGTTGCCGAGCCACTGGGCGGCCAGCATCTGCACATGCTCGACGATGCCTTCGGCGGGCATGCCCGCACACGCGGAAAGGGCGCGCTTGAGGCGCTCGTCGCCGAACAGGACGTTGCCCATCGGCCCGCCCTTTGCTTCGGTTATTCCGTCGGTGTACAAGACGCAGCACTCCCCTGGCTCGAGGGTGACGGCGGTGGTGCGGGCGGAGACATCGGGGATGGCTCCGACCAGGGTGCCGCGAGTGTCGGCTTCTTCGACGGTGCCGTCCGCTCGGATGATCAGCGGCGTCGGGTGGCCGGCGCTGGTCAGTTTGAGGTCCACCTCGCTGCCCCGGCGCACGGCGGAGGCGAGGACCAGGGTCGCGAACCGTGTGTGATGGGAGTTGAGCAGGGCGGTGTTCAGCAGCGAGAGCATGCGCTGGTGGTCGTCCGCCAGGGGCAGCAGGGCGTGCAGCGTACTGCGGATCTTGCCCGTGAGGACCGCGGCTTCCAGACCCTTTCCGCAGACATCCCCGAGAGAGACCAGGAAGGCTTCGCCCTCGGTGGCGGGGTGCACGTCGTAGAAATCCCCGCCGATGCGCTCGTGGTCCGCGGAGGGCCGGTAGCGTCCGGCGAAGTCCACCCCGGAGATCTGGTGCAGGGTCGGGGGCATCAGCTCCCGCATCAGCACCTCGGTGATGGCGGTCTGCTCCGCGTAGAGGCGGGCGGCCGACAGCGCAGCACCTGCCCGGGCGGCGAACAGCCGGGCGAAGACCTCCTCCTCGTCGCTGAAGGAGTCACTCTTCTCCCTGCGCAGCAGGACCAGAGCCCCGGCAGGGACACCCAGCCCCGGCAACGGGGTGATCACTATCGAGCCGACCGGGCCGAAGCCCTCGGGCACCAGCCACGGCGGCGCCGCCGACGGATCGATCCACCGGGAGGGCACCGGTGGAAACCCGCGCAGCGCCTCACCGAGACCTGGCACCTCGTCCGGGTCCACCGACTGGTGCGAAATCTCGGGCACGCCACCCCGCACGCAGGTCACCACGGGCAGCCGGTGCCCACGGGACGGCGCGATCGCGAGCGCCGCATCCGCGAGGCTCTCCGCAGCCATCTGCGCGGTCACGTCCATGCAGCGCCCCAGATTGAGGGTGGAGAGCAGGGCGCTGGACGCCTTGGCAAGGAAGGCCGTCCGCTCCCGCTCCAGGTGCAGGGCGTCCCGGACGAGCTGGTGATCGGTGTCATCGACCAGCCACCAGGCCACCGTGCCGTCGTCCCGCACGCTGGGGTGCGCCTCGAAACGGCGCCCGCCGATCACACCGGAGAGCGGTGTGTCCGTCTCCGTCGCGGAGTTGTGGCCCGTGAGCTGCACAGTGCGATGCTGTGCGGCGAGCCACGCCGGGGCCACCTCGGCAAGAGGTGTCCCGGGTGTCGCTTCCGGCAGGAGCACGGCGGCCGCGCCGTTGCGCTGCAGGAGGATGCCGTCGACGTCAGCGACCAGCACCGGGTAGGGGGCCGTGCCCCACGGGAAGTCAGATCCCGGCTCCGCGGCGGTTTGCGCTCGGGTGTGATCCAAATATGTAGGATCCGCGGTGCGGATCCCTCACCTCATCGACTCGACGGAAACGTTGCCCGAAGGCAACGATCCCTCACGGCGTCACTCTCTGGCAACCAGCTACCTCCTCGTGCCCGGCTCGGCACGGAATGCGAACGAGAGGCCCACTCGCAAAGCAGACAGATGCGGGCAAGCACTCAGGAAGCCGTGACGGTTCGCGCCGGCATCGACCCGCCGCCACCCGATCCCGGGCTTGGCGCCTACCGGACTTCGTCCGGCCGTCAGACGTGCGGGCAGGATTCGGTCGGCTTCCACCGGCGTCAGAGCGCACTCCCATCGGCGTACGTCGCTGTCGCTGAGCAGTCGCTGCACGCCAAGGCGCGAGATCGAGGCGTTGCTTGCGTCCGCCGACACGCGTCTCCAGCACCAGAGTTCTCAGCCGGCCCCGCCGTGCTGATGGCCGCCGCAGCGGCCTGCACGGCAGGGCACCACCAAGCCCGCGGCGCCCGTCGCGGTCCCGTCGGGCGACGAGCCGCCGGTGTGGAAGCCGAACTCACCCGTCGCCCCGTGGGCCAGGCTCCGCGATCCGCCACATTGCCAGTCCCGGCAGATGAGCGATCAGGCAGCCCGTGTCCCGCGCAACCGCCGGCGGGAGCGCCCTGATCGCTGTCGGCCGGTCGGCCACCACGAGCACGGTTCCCGTGACGGCTATCCCTTGCTCGACCCCAGCGTGAGTCCCGCGATGAAGTGTCTCTGCAGGAGCAGGAACACCAGGATCGTGGGGAGCGCCACGAGGACCGAACCGGCGGCCAGCAAGTTGTAGTCGGTGAAGAACTGGCCCCTGAGGTTGTTGAGGGACGAGGTGATCGGGAGTTTGTCGGGGTTCGATATGAAGATCAGGGCCCAGAGGAAGTCGTTGTAGATCCAGGTGAATTCGAGCGTGCCGAGCGCGGCGAGTGCCGGGCGGCACAGGGGCAGCGTGATGCGCCAGAACTGCGTCCACAGCCCCGCGCCGTCGACGATCGCCGCCTCGAGGATCTCCTGGGGAAGCGTCCGCATGAAGTTGGCCAGGACGAAGACGCAGAATCCCAGCTGGAATCCGATGTTGACGATGATCACGGCCCAGTACGAGTCGTACATCGTCAGCGAGTCCGACATCCACCAGGGCAGCGGAATCTTCAGGAAGAGGACGTACAGCGGGGTGACGAGCACCTGGGGTGGCAGCAGGTTTCCCGCCGTGAAGAACATCAGGAGCACGATGCCGCCGCGCACCTTGATGCGCGACACCGCGAAGGCGACGAACGAGGCGAGAAAGAGCGTGATCAGGACGGCCGGGACCGCGATGATCAGGGTGTTCTTGAAGTACTCGCCCATCCCCGAGTCGCTCAGGGCCTCGCGGTAGTAGTCGAACGACAGGTGGTCGGGCAGCGAGAAGTAGCCCTGCCGCGCCGTCTCCTCGTAGGGGCGCAAGGAGGCGTAGACCGCGAGCAGCAGCGGCGCGAGGAACGCCAGTGAGACGGCCATGAGGAAGATGTGCACCCCGAACCGGCCGCGCCGGCGCGGGTGTTCACCGCGTCGGTCGCCGTCGGCCAGGGCACGGCCCCGGGCGGCGGGGGATGTCGTACGGATGTCGGCGGTCATCGGTCGCGCGCACCTCGCAGCTCTTGGACCAGGAACGTCACGATGAATCCCAGGGAGACCGTGAGGAGGACGACCGCGATGGCCGAGCCGAAGCCGATGCGGCTGGCTTCGCCGATGACGTTGTCCGTGATGAGGACGGACAGCAGCTCCAGGCCGTTGCGGCCCTTGTTCACGGCGTAGACGATGTCGAAGGCGCGCAGCGACTCGATGACGGTGATGACGCCGACGATGACGTTGACGGGGCGAAGCGTCGGGAAGACGACGCGGAAAAAGGTCTGGCGGACGTTCGCGCCGTCGATCGCCGCGGCTTCTTTCAGTGTCGGGTCGACGGATTTGAGGCCGGCGAGATAGAGGATCATCACGTATCCGGTGTGGCGCCAGCTCGCGGCCAGCATCATCATCCAGATGTTGATGTCGGAGTCGCCCAGCCAGTCGATCGGGTTCTCGTGGTTGTCGAGAAGGGTGTTGACGACTCCCTGGTCCGTGCCGAGGATCAGCTGCGCCATGAATCCGACGACGGCCAGTGACAGCACGACCGGCATGTAGAGCGTCGACTGGTAGAAGCGGCTGAAGCGCACACCCCGATCGATGAGTACGGCGAGCAGGAGGCCGAAGGGCGTGGCGATCAGGCCGAGAAAGGCGAGCCACAGGAGGTTGTGGCGCACGGCCGGCCAGAACGGCGGATAGTTGTCGACGAGGTTGCGGTAGTTCTCTCCACCGACCCAGTGGATGTCGCCGATGCCGTCCCACGACGTGAAGGACAGTCCGATGGAGGCGAGCGTGGGCCCCCAGATGATGACGACGTCGAGCAGTACGGGTATTCCCAGGAGCACGACGAGGACGGCGAGGTCGCGGCGTGTGAAGCGCCGTGACCTCCGCCGCCCTGCGCGCCGCGCGGTCTTCAGCGCCACGGAACGCATTCCCCCACTACTCAGCTGACGGCGGACGAGAAGATTTCCTTCTTCTGCCGCTCGATCCGGTTGACGAGGCCGTCGACGTCGTTCGGATTTCCGATGAAGTCCTGGAGCGCCTTGATCATCACGGTCTGCGCGAAGTCGGGCCGGGTGTCGCGGTCCATGAACTGCGATATCTGCTGGGCACCGGAGACGAGTTCGGCCGACTTCTTCTGCAGCGGGGTGTACTTGGACGTGTCGGCGCCGTCGTTCACGGCGACGTTGTTCGGGTCGCCGGCGAGGTAGATGTCCTCGGCCCCGGGCGTACCGAGGTATTTGAGGAGCGCCTTGCCCGCTTCGACGTTCTTGGCCTTCTTCGCGATCAGGAAGCCGTCGATGGGAGCCTCCACCGCGTCCTGCCCGTACTGGGGGTCGATCTCCGGGAACGCGAAGAAGTCGATGTCCTCGCGTTCGTTCTCGGGGAACTGCTGGCCCGGGTGGGGCATTCCGAAGACGGCCATGCCGGTCTGGCGCTTCTGCAGGCCCTGGGCGGCCTCTTCCCAGGTCCGGCCGAGCGCGCCCTTCTGGTAGTACGGCATGAGCTCGCGCCAGAGGTCGAACACCTTCTTGACCTTGGTGTCGGTCCAGGCTTCCGTACCCGCCATGAGGCCCTTGTGGAAGTCGTATCCGTTCAGGCGCATGTTGATGTAGTCGAAGGTGCCCATCGCGGGCCAGCCGTCCTTGTCGCAGAACGCGACCGGGGTGCCGTCCTTGTGCATCTGCTTCGCCAGGGCGATGAAGTCGTCCCAGTTCTTGGGCTGTTCGTAGCCCTGCTTCTCGAAGAGGCTCTTCCGGTGGAAGACGGCCCACGGGTAGTAGTAGTACGGCACGAAGTACTGCTTGCCGTCGTGCGTGGACTGGTCCTTGAGCGCCTGCGAGAAGCCCTTGAATCCCTTCCAGACGTCGTCGATGTCCGTCAGGAGGCCCTTCTCGGCGAAGTACTGCATGCGGTAGCCGGCGAACCACATGAAGACGTCGTCCGGGGTGCCCTGGAGATAGCGCGTGATGTTCGTCTGGAACTCGTTGTGATCCGTGGTGTTGACGTCGACTTTCTTGCCGGACTTCTTCTCGTACGCCGTGAAGGCCGCCGCGAACGCCTTCTTCGGCACCGCGTCCGAGGAGTTGGACCCCACGGTGACGGTCTTCTTGTCGCCGCCCGGGCCGTCCCCGCACGCCGTGAGCAGCGCCGGAAGCGTGAGCGCACCGGCGCCCACCGCCGCGCCCCGCAGGAGACCCCGACGGGACATCCGATGTCCTGTCGCGCTCCCGGGCGCGCCAGAACCGTAGAACGATGACTGTGCCATGTTCCCCTCCTGGGGCCGCAACCCAACACAACCGAACGCGAGGGTTGGATCCCACTCCCAACTACCCAGATCGTCAAGGGTTCTGACGGGACATCGGGCAACCGTTACCGCATCTCTTCCAACAGAGTCCAACACGGCCTACCGTAAACGCGCTCCACTGACGCGAACATGACGTCACCCCACCTCTCGCGAGTACGGAGGAACGTAACGATGCGTCACCTTCCCACCCGCACCTCTCGCACCACCCGCCGAAGAATCGTCGGAGCGTTGGCCACCGGGCTGCTGTGTGCCGCGGGCGTCACGGCACCGGCCGCGGTCGCCGGACCGTCGGAATCCGGCGCGTCCGGCTCGCAGGTCGCAAGCGCCCGGGAAGCTTCACCCACGCTCGACGACGGGCTCGCGCTGACGCCTCCCATGGGTTTCAACAACTGGAACTCCACGCACTGCCGCGCCGAGTTCAACGAGGCGATGGTCGAGGGCATCGCCGACATCTTCGTGGACAAGGGCCTCAAGGCCGCGGGTTATCAGTACGTCAACCTCGACGACTGCTGGGCCCTGCCGCAGCGCGACGCGAACGGCAAGCTCGTGCCGGACCCCGTGCGCTTCCCCCACGGCATCAAGGCCGTTGCCGACTACGTCCACTCCAAGGGCCTCAAACTCGGCATCTACACGAGCGCGGGCACCAAGACGTGCAGCGACATCGGCTTCCCCGGCGGTCTCGGTCACGAGTACAGCGACGCCCAGCAGTTCGCCGACTGGGGCGTCGACTACCTCAAGTACGACAACTGCAACAACCAGGGCGTCGACGCCAAGCAGCGCTACCGCACCATGCGTGACGCCCTGAAGGCCACGGGCCGGCCCATCGTCTACAGCATCTGCGAATGGGGTTCCAACAAACCGTGGGAGTGGGCGGCGGACGTCGGACATCTGTGGCGCACCACCGGTGACATCAGTGACAGCTGGGGCTCGATGCTCTCCCTGATGAAGCAGAACCTGCCGCTGGCGCAGTACGCGGGACCCGGACACTGGAACGACCCCGACATGCTCGAGGTCGGCAACGGCGGCATGACCGCGACCGAGTACCGCACGCACTTCTCGATGTGGTCGATCATGGCCTCACCGCTGCTCATCGGCACCGATCTGCGCAAGGCCTCCGCCGAGACCCTCGACATCCTCAGCAACCGCGAAGTCATCGCGGTCGACCAGGACCCGCTGGGCAAGCAGGGCACGGTGCTCTCCTCCGAGGGCGGGCGCTGGGTCGTCGCCAAGGAGATGAAGGACGGCAGCCGCGTCGTCGCCCTCTTCAACGAGTCGGGCAACGCGCAGCGGATCGCCACGTCGGCCGCCGCGGTCGGGCTGCCGCACGCGAGCGCCTACACGCTGCGCGATCTGTGGCAGCACAAGAGCTACAACACGGCCGGGGCGATCTCGGCGACCGTGCCCGCGCACGGGACCGTACTGGTCCGGGTGGCCGCCGACGACAAGTGGGCCGCGAACCCGCCCGCCGTCGAACTCGGCCTGGGCGGCGCGCCGTTCGTCGAGGCCGGCAAGGCAGCCCGGCTCACGACGTCCGTCACCGATCTGGGCCGCACGCCCGCACGCCAGGTGTCCGTCGCGCTGAACGGGCCCTCCGGGTGGAGCGTCAGGCCGGCCTCGCCGACCGGCGCCGGATCCGTACCGACGGGCAAGGCGCTCACCACGTCATGGACCGTGACCGCGCCGGCGGGGACCGCGACGGGAGCGTACGACCTGTCCCTCGAGGCGACCTACCGCTCGCCGGGCGGTGTACGTGCCCAGAGCGTGCTGCCGCTGACCGCGCACGTGGTGGTCGCACCACCGGCCGGGGCGTCGTCGCTCGGCGATCTGCCGTGGCTGTCCACGACGAACGGCTACGGGCCCGTCGAGCGCAACACCAGCAACGGGGAGAGCGACGCGGGTGACGGGCATCCGATCACCATCGGCGGCGTCGTCCACCAGAAGGGGCTCGGTGTGCACGCGGACAGTTCCGTCGAGTACTACACGGGCGGCTCGTGCGAACGCGTCAGCGCGAGCGTGGGCGTCGACGACGAGAAGGGCACGAAGGGCACCGTGACGTTCGAGATCTGGGCCGACGGCGACAAGGTGGCATCCACCGGCACCCTCACCAACGCGGACGCGGCCGAGCAGCTCTCCGCCGACGTGAGCGGGGCACAGGTGGTGCGCCTCGTCGTGACCGACGCGGGCGACGGTGTGGACTCCGACCATGCGGACTGGGGGGACGCGACACTGTCCTGCTAGTGCGTCACCCGTGAGCCGGGGCGGGCCACATGCCCGCCCCGGCTCCGGCCCGTCCTGGCACGACGTGAAGTTGCACGGACGGCGTGACGTGAGGGCGCACGGACGACGTGAAGACATACAGACGCGAGGACCCGCGTCTCAGAGCGCCGACACGTCCCGGTCGCGCGTGAGCGCCGCCGCTGCCGCGCCGACGAGGCCCGCGTCCGTGCCCGTGCGGGCCGGGGCCACCGTGAGGCGCTGCACGAACGACAGCGTCGCGTAGTCGCGCAGCGAGCGGCGCAGGGGCGCGAAGAGGACCTCTCCCGCCTTCGCCACTCCCCCACCGATCACCGCGATGTCGATCTCCACGAGCGTGGCCGTTGCGGCGATGCCGGCCGCGAGCGCCTGGGCGGCACGTTCGAAGGAGGCGATGGCCACCTTGTCGCCCTCGCGCGCGGCCGCGGCCACCGCCGCGGCCGACACGTCGCCGTCCACGCCGGGGCGCCAGCCGCTGTCCAGTGCGCGGCGCGCGATGTTCGGCCCGCTCGCGATGCGCTCGACGCAGCCGCGCGCACCGCAGGGGCACGGGTCCCCGTCCAGATCCACGCTGATGTGGCCGATGTGGCCCGCGTTGCCCGTGGGCCCCGGGTGCAGCTTGCCGCCGAGGATCAGGCCGCCGCCGACACCGGTGGAGACGACCATGCACAGCGCGTTGTCGTGCCCTTGCGCCGCGCCCTGCCAGTGCTCGGCCGCCGTCATCGCCACGCCGTCACCGACCAGTTCGACCGGCAGGCCCCCGGTGACCGCGCGGACCCGGTCCACGAGCGGGAAGTCGCGCCAGCCGGGCACGTTGACCGGGCTCACCGTGCCGGTGGAGGCGTCCACCGGACCCGCGCTCCCGATGCCCACGGCCCCCGCCCGCACCCACAGCGGCGCGGCGGTCAGCTCGCGCAGCACGTCCTCGACGGCCCGCATCACCGTGTCCCCGTCCTCCTTGGCCGGAGTCGGCCGCTGCGCGCGCAGCAGGATGCGGCCGTGGTCGTCCACCAGGGCCCCGGCGATCTTGGTGCCGCCGATGTCGAGCGCGGCGACGAGGTCGGTCTGCATCAGTGTGAGGTCCCCTGGTGAAATGGCAGGTCGAAGAATGCGATGGATAGTCTCTCCCGCATCTGACAACGTTGTCCAGGGCCTATGCTCGACGCCACATCCCCATACAGCATCATGAACCCCCTGGAACCGCAGCGACGACAGGACAGGACAGCCCACCGTGGACCGCACCGCCCGCCGCCCCGACAGCCGTTACGGCAACCGCCCGACCATGAAGGACGTCGCGGCGCGCGCCGGAGTGGGCCTCAAGACGGTGTCCCGCGTCGTCAACGGCGAACCGGGAGTCACCCCCGACACCGAACGCCGCGTCCAGGAGGCCATCGAGGCCCTGGGCTTCCGCCGCAACGACAGCGCGCGCGTCCTGCGCAAGGGCAGGACCGCGAGCATCGGCCTGGTGCTCGAGGATCTGGCCGACCCCTTCTACGGGCCGCTGAGCCGCGCCGTCGAGGAGGTCGCCCGCGCCCATGGCGCGCTGCTCATCAACGGGTCGAGCGCCGAGGACCCCGAGCGCGAGCAGGAGCTGGTCCTCGCGCTCTGCGCCCGCCGCGTGGACGGGCTCGTGGTGATCCCGGCCGGTGACGACCACCGTTATCTGGAGCCCGAGATCGCCGCCGGTGTCGCGACCGTGTTCGTCGACCGTCCCGCCGGGAAGATCGACGCGGACGTGGTCCTGTCCGACAGCTTCGGGGGCGCGCGTGACGGCGTCGCGCATCTGATCGCGCACGGCCACCGCCGTATCGGCTTCATCGGTGACCAGCCGCGCATCCACACCGCCGCCGAGCGTCTGCGCGGCTACCGGACCGCGATGGAGGACGCCGGGACAGCCGTCGCGGACTCCTGGATGTCGCTCGGCGTGACCGACCCGGAGCGGGTGCGGCGCGCCGCGGAGGAGATGCTGGCGGGCCCCGATCCGGTCACGGCGATCTTCGCGGGC
This sequence comes from Streptomyces sp. NPDC055955, assembly GCF_042270245.1. NCBI lineage: Bacteria > Bacillati > Actinomycetota > Actinomycetes > Kitasatosporales > Streptomycetaceae > Streptomyces > Streptomyces sp. NPDC055955. The sequence goes on along the minus strand of NZ_JBHJYS010000033.1, from coordinate 2,133 downwards.
AACAACCGCGTGACGGTGACCGTCGTACGGGTCCTGTCCGAGGTGGACCGCCCCGTGGCGCTCGTCGGCTTCGACGACATCGAGCTGGGCGATCTGCTGCGCCCCGGCGTGACGGTCGTCGCGCAGGACGCCGCGCAGCTGGGCCGCACGGCCGCCGAGCGGCTGTTCCGGCAGCTCGACGGGGTGTCGCGGGTGCCGGAGCGGATCGAGCTGCCGACCCGGCTGATCACCCGCGGCTCGGGCGAACTCCCCCCGGCCGACTGACAGTTGGGAGACGGATGACTCGGCGGACCGTCAGCAGACGCCAGGCCCGGGGAGCGGCGCGTCATGGTCGCCGCCCCCTTGAGGCGGACGTCGCTGACGAAGACGTTCGTGTCGCCGTTGCCGTCCTCCGTCCTCGCCCGCCAGACGTTCGTCCACTTCCCGTACGTCTCACGGCGGCCCGGGTTCCGCCGACGCGGATCCCCCGAAGACACCGCTGCCCCCGTTGCCGTGACGCCAGGTTCGGTGGCGCACAGCCCAGGGGCAGCGGTGACAGGACCGGATGCGTGTGACGGTCAGCGCTCCTGCGCGGTCAGGTCGCCACGTCGCGGGCCCGCGAAGCCCTGGAGGCGAGCCAGGGTGAGGCCGGTGATCCGGGTGACCTCGCCCGTGTCGAGGGCGCCGCAGTCCAGGCCGCGCAGCAGATACCCGGCGAGCGCCTTGGCGGTGGCGGGCTCGTCCGCCACGTCGCCGCCCTCGTGGTGACCGGCGTAGGCGGCCAGGCGCGCGGCGGCCGACTCGAAGCCCTCGCGGTAGAAGGCGAAGACGGCTGCGTAGCGGGTCGGGATGTGGCCCGGGTGCATGTCCCAGCCCTGGTAGTAGGCGCGGGCCAGGGCGCGGCGGGTGAGGCCGTAGTGCAGGCGCCAGGCGTCGTGGACCTTCGCCGTCGAACCTACGGGCAGGACGTTGGTGGAACCGTCCGAGACCCGGACGCCGGTGCCGGCGGCGGCCACCTGCATGACGGCCTTCGCGTAGTCGGCGGCGGGGTGGTCGCTGGCCTGGTAGGCGGCGCTGACCCCGAGGCAGGCGCTGTAGTCGAAGGTGCCGTAGTGCAGTCCGGTCGCGCGGCCTTCGGCTGCGTCGATCATGCGGGCGACGGCGGCGGTGCCGTCGGCGGCGAGGATGGACTGGCTGGTCTCGATCTGGATCTCGAATCCGAGGCGCCCCGCCTCGAGGCCGTGGGCCTTCTCGAACGCCTCCAGGAGCCGGACCATGGCGGTGACCTGCTCCGGGTACGTCACCTTGGGGAGCGTGAGGACGAGACCGTCGGGGAGGCCGCCCGCCTCCATGAGGCCGGTCAGGAAGATGTCGAGGGTGCGGATGCCCCGGTCGCGTACCGGCTCCTCCATGCACTTCATGCGGATGCCCATGTACGGGGCGGCGGTGCCGTTCTGGTACGCCTCGGCGACGAGGCGGGCGGCACGGGCGGCGTCCTGATCCTCGTCGGCGCCCTTGTAGCCGTCCTCGAAGTCGATGCGCAGGTCCTCGACCGGCTCACGCTCCAGCTTGGCGCGTACGCGCGAGTGGACGGCCTCGGCGAGGTCGTCGCTCAGTCCGAGGACGGCGGCGAAGGAGGCGGCGTCCGGGGCGTGTTCGTCGAGCATCGCCAGGGCCTTGTCGCCCCACGAACGGATGCTGTCGGCGTCGAACTGCTCACCCGGGATGTACACGGTGTGGACGGGCTGCCGGGTGCCGGGGTCTCCGGGGTAGCGGCGCTCCAGCTCCGCGTCCACCGGGGCGAGGGAAGCACTGATGCCCTCGCTGACTGCTCCGGCGAGGCTCGTTGCCACCTTCTCTTGCTGACCCATTCCTGCACCCTCCACACTCTCGACGTTCCAGAGTTTCCGCTTCACGGAATCAACAATCCGTATAGCGAAGTTATCCGTGCTCGTCATCTGCGTCAATGGTCCCCCGTACGCGAACGGGGCCGCGCGGTGAAGATCACCACGCGGCCCCGTTACCGGCCCGGAGAAGCTCAGCCCTTGCGGGTGTTGACTTCCTCGGTGAGCTGGGGGACGACGTCGAAGAGGTCGCCGACGACGCCGTAGTCGACGAGGTCGAAGATCGGGGCCTCGGCGTCCTTGTTGACCG
>NZ_JBHJYS010000032.1:0-86610 GCF_042270245.1 Streptomyces sp. NPDC055955 | reverse complement strand
GCCGCGCACAGCACGTCGGCGCCGGTCGAGGCGGCGTTGCGGACCTTGTCCTCGCCCATCGCCGCCGACACGTCCGCGTTCTTCACGGCGAAGGTACCGCCGAACCCGCAGCACTCCGCCGCACCCGGCAGCTCGATCAGCTCAAGTCCCCTGACCGCCGCGAGGAGTTGGGTGGGTCGGTCGCCCAGGCCCAGCATGCGCAGACCGTGACAGGAAGGGTGGTACGTCACCGTGTGCGGGAAGTACGCGCCCACGTCGGTCACCTTCAGTACGTCGATCAGGAACTCGGTCAGCTCGTACATGCGCGGGACCAGGGAGTCCGCGACCCGGGTGAGCCGGGGGTCGGTGCCCTTCGCGGCGATCCGCGGATAGTTGTCGCGGACCATCGCCGCGCAGGAGCCCGACGGGGTGACCACATAGTCGTAGCCCTCGAAGGCGCGGCCCATGCGGCGGACCAGGGGCTCGGTGTCGCGACGGTAGCCGGTGTTGAACTGAGGCTGGCCGCAGCAGGTCTGCGCGGCGGGGAAGTCGACCTCTACGCCGAGGCGTTCGAGGAGCTGGACGGTGGCGATGGCCGTGGAGGGGTGGACGGCGTCGTTCACGCACGTGGCGAAGAGGGCGACACGCATCACGACTCCTTCGTGGTGGGGAGGCGGGAGGTGGCCGTCGCCCAGGACGCGCCGTCGCCGCTCGGTGTGTAGTGGCGCAGCTCCTGGGTGTCGGCGATGAGACGGCGCATCGCGGGCAGGTCGCCGACGCGTCCATGGGCTCGGGCCTGTACGAGGATGTTGCCGAGCGCCGTCGCTTCGGCGGGGCCGGCGATCACGGGGAGGCCGGTGGCGTCGGCGGTGAGCTGGCAGAGCAGCTCGTTGCGGGACCCGCCGCCCACCAGATGGACGTGACTGATGTCGCGGTCGGCGAGTGCGGAGGCCTGGCGCAGGACGGTGCGGTGGGCCAGGGCCAGCGATTCCAGGATGCAGCGGACCAGGGCACCCTGGCTGTCGGGTACTCGCTGACCGGTGCGGCGGCAGTAGGCGCGGATACGCTCGGGCATGTCGCCGGGGGCCAGGAACTCCGGTGCCTGCGCGTCGACGAGCGCGGCGAACGGCTCGGCGCGGGCGGCATCGGCGAGCAGGGTGGGGAGATCGGTGGGAAGGCCGTGCAGCGTCCACGTGCGGCGGCACTCCTCCAGCAGCCACAGGCCCATGATGTTGCGCAGATAGCGGATGGTGCCGTCGATGCCGCGCTCGTTGGTGAAGTTCGCGGCGCGCGATGTCTCGGTCAGGACCGGCTCGTCGAGCTCCAGCCCCGCCAGGGACCATGTACCGCACGAGATGTACGCGAAGTCGTCGGTCGTGGCCGGGACGGCGGCGACGGCCGAGGCCGTGTCGTGCGAGGCGACCGTGACCACGGGGGTGCCGGCGGACAGCCCCGTGTACTCGGCGACGTGCGGAAGGAGCGCGCCGGCAGGGTCGCCGGGCGCGCGCAGCGGCGGCAGCAGCCCCGGGTCCAGCGAGAGCCGGTCCAGGATGTGGCCGGCCCAGGTGCCGGTCCGCGCGTCGAACAGACCGGTGGTGGAGGCGTTGGTCTCCTCCGCGCCGATGGAGCCCGTCAGCCAGTGGATCAGCAGGTCGGGGATCATCAGCAGGGTGCGGGCGGCGCCGACTTGAGCGCTGCCCGCGCTGGCGGCCAGCTGGTACACGGTGGTGAACGGGAGGTGTTGGAGCCCGGTGACCTGATACAGCTCGGCCGACCCGATCCTGGGCCACACCGCGCGGGCCGCGACGCCTTCGGTGCGAGTGTCGCGGTAGTGGAACGGGTGACCCAGCAGAGCGCCGTCCGCGTCCAGGAGGCCGTAGTCGACGGCCCAGGTGTCGATGCCGATCGAGGTGACCTGTCCGGCGGCGCGCAGGCCGTCGAGGACGCTCCGGTAGAGGGCGAGAACGTCCCAACGCAGCCCGTCCGGCAGCTGGACGGGAGCATTGGGGAACCTGTGCGCCTCGGTGAGGTCGAGAGTGTTCGGGCCTACGCGGCCCAGAATGACCCGGCCGCTGGTGGCCCCCAGGTCCACCGCGGCGTAGGGAGTGTTGTGCATGTGGTTCGCCTTTGCGCCGTGTCAGTGGGTGTACGGAGGCGGGTTCGGGCTGTCCCGGGCCGGTCCGGCGGATCCCCGCGCTCCTGGAGGGGCGCTGGTCGCCCGGCGCCCCTCGGGTGTCACCGCAGGAACGCGGCGGCGACACCCGCGTCCACCGGAATGTGGAGGCCCGTCGTGTGGGTCAGGTCCCCGCCCGTGAGGGTGAAGACGGCATTCGCCACGTGTTCCGGGAGGACCTCGCGCTTGAGGAGGGTGCGCTGGGCGTAGAACTCGCCCAGCTTCTCCTCTTCGATGCCGTACGTCGCCGCGCGCTGCGCGCCCCAGCCGCCCGCGAAGATGCCGGAGCCGCGCACGACACCGTCGGGGTTGACGCCGTTGACGCGGATGCCGTGCTCGCCCAACTCGGCGGCAAGGAGGCGGACCTGGTGGGCCTGGTCGGCCTTGGTCGCGGAGTAGGCGACGTTGTTGGGACCGGCGAACACCGCGTTCTTGGACGCGATGTAGACGATGTCACCGCCCATGCCCTGCGCCCGCATCACCCGCGCCGCCTCCCGGGAGACGAGGAAGGAGCCGCGGGCCATGATGGCGTGCTGGAGATCCCAGTCCTTGGCCGTCGTCTCCAGGAGCGGCTTGGAGATGGAGATGCCCGCGTTGTTGACGACCAGGTCCACGCCGCCGAAGGCGAGCGCCGCCTCCGTGAAGGCCTGGGCGATCTGGTCCTCCGAGGTGACGTCGACCGTCACCGCGATCGCCTTGTCCGGGCCGCCCAGCTCCCGCGCGACGGCGGCGGCATTCTCGGCGTTCAGGTCGGCGATCACCACGCAGGCGCCTTCGGCGGCGAGTCGCCGGGCGATCGCCTTGCCGATGCCGGAACCGCCACCGGTGACCAGGGCCACGCGAGTGGCCAGGGCCTTGGGCTTCGGCATCCGCTGGAGCTTGGCCTCCTCGAGGGACCAGTACTCGATGCGGAACTTCTCGGACTCCTCGATCGGCGCGTACGTGGAGACCGCCTCGGCGCCGCGCATGACGTTGATGGCGTTGAGGTAGAACTCGCCCGCGACGCGCGCCGTCTGCTTGTCCTTGCCGAAGCTGAACATGCCGACGCCGGGGACGAGCACGACGGCCGGGTCCGCGCCACGCATCGCGGGGGAGTCGGAGCCGGCGTGCCGCTGGTAGTAGGCGGCGTACTCGTCGCGGTAGGCGGCGTGCAGTTCCCGCAGCCGGGCCTCGACCGTGTCGAGTTCGGCCGTGGGCGGCAGGTCGAGGACGAGCGGGCGCACCTTGGTCCGCAGGAAGTGGTCGGGGCATGAGGTGCCGAGTGCGGCCAGCCGGGGGTGCTCGGCGCTCGCCAGGAAGTCGAGCACGGCCTCGGAGTCGTCGAAGTGGCCGACCTGCGGACGGTCGGTGGATACCAGCCCGCGGATGAGGGGGGCGAGGTGGGCAGCCCGTGCGCGGCGCCGGGCTGCGCCCAGGGCCGCGTACCCCTCGATGACCGGGCCGAAGGGCTCGGCCTTGCCACGGTCGGCGAGGAACGTCTCGGCGGTGCGGATGATGAACAGGGAGTTCGCCTCGCACTCCTCGGCGGTGTCGCCCCACGCGGTGACGCCGTGGCCGCCGAGCACGCAGCCGATCGCCTGCGGGTTCGCTTCCTTGATCGCCGCGATGTCCAGGCCGAGCTGGAAGCCGGGACGCCGCCACGGCACCCAGACGACCTTCTCGCCGAAGCACTCGGCGGTCAGCTTCTCGCCGTCCGCGGCGCAGGCCAGCGCGATCCCGGAGTCGGGATGCAGATGGTCGACGTGGGCCGCGTCCACCAGGCCATGCATGGCGGTGTCGATGGAGGGGGCGGCGCCGCCCCTGCCGTGCAGGCAGTAGTCGAACGCCGCGACCATCTCGTCCTCGCGTTCCACGCCCGGGTAGACGCCGGTGAGCGCCCGCAGCCGGTCGAGCCGCAGTACGGCGAGTCCGGCCTCCTCGAGGGTGCCCAGGTCACCACCCGAGCCCTTGACCCACATCAGCTCGACGTCACCGCCTGTGACCGGGTCGGTCTCGGTGCCCTTGGCGGAGGTGTTGCCGCCGGCGTAGTTGGTGTTGCGGGGATCGGCGCCGAGCCGGTTGGAGCGGGCGAGCAGCGCGGCGACTTCAGGATGCGTAGCCATGAGGTTTCCTAAAGGGTTGAGAGTCGTCGATGACTGGGTGAAAGCCGGGTCAGGCCCCCCAGCCGGCCTGGTCGCCACCCACCCGCTCGGCCACGATGCGCTCCTGCCACCCGGACGCGGCGTACCCGGCCACCGGGTCGGGGTGCAGCCCCCGCTCACCGCGCCACTCGGCCAGCAACGGCCGGACGTCGGTGTTGTACGCGTCCATCAGCACCGCGTTGGAGGCGAGCACGTCACCTGCGGCCTGCGCATCCCGCAGCGCGTCGAGGTCGACGAGCAGTGCCTTGGCCGTGGCCTCCTGCACATTCATCACCGACCTGATGACCGCCGGGATCTTCGCCTCGATGTTGTGGCACTGGTCGAGCATGAACGCGACGTTCGTCTCCGGGGCGAAGCCGCCGTTCTTGGCGACCTCGTGCAGGATGCGGAAGAGCTGGAAGGGGTCGGCGGAGCCGACCATCAGGTCGTCGTCGGCGTAGAAGCGGGAGTTGAAGTCGAAGCCGCCGAGCTTCCCCTCGCGCAGCAGCAGCGCCACGATGTACTCGATGTTGGTGCCCGGCGCGTGGTGGCCGGTGTCCACGACGACCTGGGCGCGCTCGCCGAGCTTCATGCACTGCAGGTACGAGGTGCCCCAGTCCGGCACGTCCGTCGTGTAGAAGGCCGGCTCGAAGAACTTGTACTCCAGGAGCATCCGCTGGTCGTCGCCGAGCCGCTCGTAGACGGTGGCGAGGGATTCCGCGAGGCGGTCCTGGCGGGCCACGATGTCGTCCTGGCCGGGGTAGTTGGTGCCGTCGGCGAACCACAGCTTGAGGTCCTTCGACCCCGTCGCGTCCATGATGTCGACGCATTCCAGGAGATGGCCCACGGCCTTGCGGCGCACCTTCGGATCCGGGTGACAGACGCTGCCCAGTTTGTAGTCGTCGTCCTGGAAGGTGTTGGAGTTGATGGCGCCGAGCTCGACGCCGCGCTCCTTCGCGTACACCGCGAGTGCCGTGTAGTCGTCGACGGTGTCCCAGGGAATGTGCAGCGAGACCTTGGGGGCGATGCCGGTGAACTCGTGCACCTTCGCCGCGTCGTCCAGCTTCTCGCGGGGTGTGCGGGGTACCCCGGCCTGGGCGAACACCTTGAACCGGGTGCCGGAGTTGCCGTAGCCCCAGGACGGCGTCTCGATCCGCTGGTTGGCGAGTGCGGCCTTCACGGCAGTGATGTCAGGCATGTCCACCTCTGGATGACTGGGGGAGTGTGCATGGCCCGGAAGCGGGGCCGACGAGCGCAGGAATCGAGACCATGGGGTGACGCTATGGGCACGAATGTGAATCGATTCATTCGGTGGGGAGAAATTAACGCCCCCATGAGGGGCCGTCAAGGTCCTGACGTGAGGGGACGACACTCCGGTCCGAGTTACTGAATCGTGTCGTTCGAGAATCCAGGCCGCTGAGTGCGCGGAAGACGCGGCAGGTCAACGCCTATTGGGCGCACCGCAGAGGCCGTCGGTGGGCGGCGGGAACCGGATCCACCTCTTGACCGGTACGGCGGGTGGGACTAGCTTCCGGGCAACCCCACTGAAACATTTCACGCCGGGTGGCACATGCGGCAGCGGTCGGCGCGGGTCCGACACAGCCCGCCGCGGCACCACCTCGGCACACGTCCGGGCACACCCATGGAGACACGCAATGACGCATCCTGAACCGGAGACGACTCCGGTGCTCGCGCTGGAGGAGGTGAGCAAATCCTTCGGTGCCGTGCGCGCCCTGCGCGGTGTCTCGCTGCGTCTGTACGCCGGCGAGGCGCACGCCCTGGCGGGCGAGAACGGAGCGGGCAAGTCGACACTGATCAAGGCCCTCGCCGGGGTGCACCGCCCCGACACCGGAACGGTCCTGCTCGACGGCGCGCCGGTCGAGTTCCACGGCCCCGCCGATGCGCGGGACGCCGGCGTCGCGGTCATCTATCAGGAGCCGACGCTCTTCCCCGACCTGTCCGTCGCCGAGAACATCTTCATGGGCCGCCAGCCCAGGCGATCTCTGAACCGTGTGGATCACAGGGCGGTCAAGCAGGCCGCTGCCGATCTGTTCGCGCGGCTCGGCGTCGACCTCGACCCGGACCAGCCGGCGCGCGGCCTGTCCATCGCCGACCAGCAGCTCGTCGAGATCGCCAAGGCGCTGTCCTTCGACGCGCGCGTCCTGATCATGGACGAGCCGACCGCGGCGCTCACCGGCAGCGAGGTCGCCCGCCTGTTCGGCGTCGTCAGGACGCTGCGCGAGCAGGGCGCCGCCGTGCTGTTCATCTCGCACCGTCTGGAGGAGATCTTCGCGCTCTGCCAACGTGTCACCACCCTGCGCGACGGCGCCCTGATCGGGAGTGAACCGCTGGAAGGGCTGACCGAGGACGACCTCGTGCGCCGCATGGTCGGCCGCGACCTCGACGAGCTCTACCCCAAGCAGGAGACCGAGGCCGGCGAAGTCGCCCTGCAGGTGCGCAGGCTGACCCGCGAGGGAGTCTTCACCGACGTCTCCTTCGACGTGCGGCGAGGTGAGATCGTCGGCCTCGCGGGGCTCGTGGGAGCCGGTCGCAGTGAGGTGGCCCGCGCCGTGTTCGGCGTGGACCGATTCGACGGCGGCGAGGTCGAGGTGCTCGGCACCAGGCTCAAGCCGGGCGCACCCAGTGTGGCCATGGCCGCAGGACTGGCCCTCGTGCCCGAGGACCGCCGCGCCCAGGGGCTCGTGATGGACATGTCCATCGAGCGGAACATCGGTCTGACCGGGTTCGCCGAGACCACGCGCGCAGGCCTCATGAACCGCAAGGCCGAGCGCAGCCGCAGCGTCGACTGGGCCGTGAAGCTCCAGGTCAAGTACGCGCGTCTCGCCGATGTCGTCGGCACGCTCTCCGGTGGCAACCAGCAGAAGGTCGTGCTGGCCAAGTGGCTCGCCACCGGGCCGCAGGTGCTGATCGTGGACGAGCCGACGAGGGGGATCGACGTCGGGACGAAGGCCGAGGTGCACCGACTGTTGTCGTCGCTCGCCGCCGAGGGTGTCGCCGTCCTCATGATCTCCTCCGACCTGCCGGAGATCCTCGGCATGGCCGATCGGGTGCTGGTGATGCACGAGGGCCGGCTCACCGCCGAGATCCCCCGGGCCGAGGCCACCGAGGAGACCGTGATGGCTGCCGCCACCGGCCGTACGAAGGAAGGGAGCGCGGCCGCGTGACCATGACCGCCCAGCCCGTGCGGAGCGAATCCGTACCGCCGCCCACCGCGTCGCGGCGGTTCATCGACAAGGTGTTCAAGGCCCGCGAACTGGCCGTCGCCGTCGTCCTCGTCGTGATGCTCCTCGCCACGCAGATGTCCAATGGCGAATTCCTGTCCGAGCAGGGCGTCAAAGACCTGCTTCTGAACTCGACGATCCTCGTCCTCGTCGCCACAGGCCAGGCCGTCGTCGTCATCACCCGCAACGTCGACCTGTCCGTCGGCTCGGTGCTCGGCATCTCCGCCTTCGCCGCGGGCAACTACCTGCAGAGCGGCGGGAACTCGCTGGTCGCCGTGCTCCTGGCCGTCGCGCTCGGCGCCGTCTTCGGCGCGCTGAACGGCGCGCTCGTCAGCCTCGGCAAGGTGCCCGCCCTCGTCGTCACCCTCGGCACGCTGTACGTGGTGCGCGGCATCGACTCCATCTGGGTCGGCTCCCGGCAGATCACCGCGGACGGCCTGCCGGGCGGCTTCGTCGACTTCGGCACCAACGGGATCTCGGTCGTGCCCTACCTGGCGCTGCTGGCCGTCGCCGTGCTGCTCTGTGTGGGCTACTACCTCCGCAGCTACCGCAGCGGCCGCGACATGTACGCGCTCGGCTCCAGCCCCGAAGCCGCCAATCTGGCGGGTGTTCCGGTCCGCAAGCGCATCATGACCGCGTACGTCCTGTGCGGCGCGCTCGCGGGTCTGGCCGGCGCCCTGTACCTGGCGCGGTTCGGCAACGTCGACTCCGCGACCGGCAACGGCTACGAACTCACCGTCGTGAGCGCCGTCGTCGTCGGCGGCGTCGCCTTCACCGGCGGCGCGGGGACCGTGTACGGCGCGGCACTCGGCGCGCTGCTGCTGACCTCCATCAACAGCGTCCTGCCTGCTCTCGGTGTCAGCTCCGTCTGGGTCACCGCGATCAACGGTCTCCTGTTGCTGCTGGCCATCGCCGTGGACCGGATCCTGGCGCTGCGCGTCGCCGCAGTGCTGCGCAAGCAGGCCGCACAGATGAGGAGTGCCCGCCATGACTGACATCACGGCTCCCAAGCCCACAGCCCGCCGTGGTCTGGGCGGAGCGGTCCGCTGGGACACCGCGGTCGGCGTCCTGCTCGTTCTCCTGCTGCTGTTCTCGTTCTCGTTCGTCGACAACTTCGGCAACGCGCTCAACGTGTCGTTCCTGATCGGCAACGCGCTCCCGATCGCGCTCATCGCGCTCCCGATGACGATGCTCGTCGTCTCCGGTGAGGTCGATCTTTCGGTGGGCTCGACGGTCGGCCTGTCCGGCGCCGTGATGGGCGCGCTGTGGAACCACGGCATGGCCATCGAGACGATCATCCCGATCTGCCTCGTACTGGGTGTCGTCTGCGGCCTGATCAACGGTCTGCTCGTGACCCGTCTCGGCCTGCCGTCCCTCGCCGTCACGATCGGCACCATGGCCGCCTACCGCGGCATCGCCCAGATCGTCCTCGGCTCCGACTCGGTCACCGACTTCCCCTCCCAGTACCTGGACTTCGGTGCCGGCCGCTTCGGCGACACCTTCATCCCGTACTCCGCCCTCCCGTTCGTCGTGCTGCTCGCCATCGCCGTGGTCGTTCTGCACGGCACGCCGGTCGGCCGCTCGCTCTTCGCGATCGGCGCCGGCGAGGAGGCCGCACGATTCGCCGGCATCCGCGTCAAGCGGCTCAAGCTGTCGATGTTCGTGACGACCGGCCTGCTGTCCGCGCTCACCGGCGTCTTCTGGACCCTGCACTACGCCAGCGCCCGTTACGACAACGCGAGCGGCCTCGAACTCTCCGTCATCGCCGCGGTGTTGCTCGGCGGGATCGACTTCGACGGCGGCAAGGGCACGCTCGGCGGCGCCATCGCCGGTGTGTTCCTGCTCGGCACGCTGCAGAACGTGATGAGCCTCGTCAATGTCTCCGCCCAGTCCCAGATCCTCGTCACCGGCGTCCTGTTGGTGATCTCCGTGCTCGCCCCGCGTGTCGGCCGGCAGCTCGCTCAGTCCAGGGCCAGGAAGAAGACGGCGGCGACGTCGCCTCCTTCGGCGGCGCCCGCCACCTCGTAGAGCAGCCGACACCCGTTCCGTCCACCGCTGTACACCGTCGTACTCCGTAAAGGCAGGACCTCATGTCTCTCAGCAGCACCGCCAGAACCCGCCGGCTCGGCATGGCGCTCGCCGTCACCACCGCCCTCGCCCTCGGGGCCACCGCCTGCGGCGGCACCACCAAGGCCGACGCCGACAAGGACGCCGCCAAGTCCGCAGCCGCGGGCAAGGCGGACCCGAACGCGGCCACCAAGAAGGGCCTCACGGTCGCCTTCCTGCCCAAGCAGGTCAACAACCCCTACTTCACAGTGGCGGACAACGGCGGCAAGAAGGCGGTGCAACAGCTGGGCTCGACGTACAAGGAGGTCGGCACCAGCAGCGGCACCGACACCTCCGGCCAGGTCTCCTACGTCAACACCCTCACCCAGCAGCAGTCGGACGCCATCGCCGTGTCCGCGCAGGACCCGGGCGCCCTGTGCACAGCGCTCAAGCAGGCGATGAAGAACGGCGTCAGCGTCGTCACGTACGACTCCGACACCAAGGCCGACTGCCGCAACGTGTTCGTCTCCCAGGCCAGTGCCGAGGACCTCGGTCGCACCCAGGTGCAGCAGATGGCCAAGCAGATCGGCGGCAAGGGCGAGATCGCGATTCTCTCCGCGGCCCAGACGGCCACCAATCAGAACACGTGGATCGACTACATGAAGGACGAGCTGAAGAAGCCCGCATACAAGGACATCAAGCTCGTCACGACGGCCTACGGGGACGACGACGCCCAGAAGTCGTTCCAGCAGACCCAGGGCCTGCTCCAGGAGCACCCGAAGCTGAAGGGGATCATCTCCCCGACCACCGTCGGCATCAAGGCCGCCGCCCAGTACCTGTCCGGCTCCAAGTACAAGGGCAAGGTGAAGCTGACCGGCCTCGGTACCCCCAACGACATGCGCGCCTACGTCAAGAACGGCACCGTGGAGGCCTTCGAGCTGTGGGACCCGGCCGCGCTCGGCGCGCTCGCCGCGCACACCGCCGTGGCCCTGGAGTCGGGCCAGATCACCGGCAAGCAGGGCGAGACGTTCAAGGCCGGCGACCTCGGATCGTTCACCATCGGCAAGGACAGTGTGGTCTCCCTCGGCAAGCCGACCGTCTTCGACAAGTCGAACATCGACAACTTCAAGTTCTGAGCCGTACCCGGCCTGAGACGTACACAAGAGGGGTCGGGGCCGTCACACCCATGTGCGACGGCCCCGATGCCACGAACATGCGAGGGTGATGAGGATGCGGCGCGTCTGCTTCCTGCTCAAGGTCAAGAGCGACCGGATCGACGAGTACCGCCTGCGTCACGCGGATGTGTGGCAGGAGATGCGCGCCGCGCTGACCGCCGCCGGATGGCACAACTACTCCCTCTTCCTGCGCGAGGACGGCCTGCTCGTCGGCTACCTGGAGACCGAGGACTTCGACGCGGCGCGCGCCGCCATGGACGCCACCGACGTCAACGCGCGCTGGCAGGCCGAGATGGGATCGTTCTTCGAGGGCCTGGACGAGCAGGCTCCCGACGCCGCGATGCGTCCGCTCTCCGAGATCTTCCACCTCGCCTGAGCGGACGGCAGGCGCGGGGCGGTGTGGACGAGCAGTGTTCAGAGCACGTGGAGGGCAAGGCATGACGGTCGGCATCAAGGACGTGGCGCAGCAGGCAGGCGTCTCCGTAGGCACGGTCTCCAACGTCCTCAACCAGCCCGATCGCGTCTCGGCCCACACCCGCCGGAACGTCCAGGAAGTCATCACCCGGCTCGGCTACGTCCGCAGTGAGTACGCCCGCCAGCTGCGGGCGGGACGCAGCCGCATCATCTCGCTGCTCGTCCTCGACATGGCCAACCCGTTCTTCGTCGACATCGCCCGCGGAGCCGAGCGCGCGGCACGCGATGCCGGGCTCGGAGTGATGGTCTGCAACAGCGGCCAGAGCCCGGCCGAGGAGGCCGACTACCTCGCTCACTTCGCCGAGCAGCGGGTGCGCGGCGCCCTCATCGCACCGGCCGACCCCAGCGGGCAGACCCTGCGGAACTTCCGGCGACACGGTATCCCCTACGTTGTGGTGGACCGGGTCACCGGGGACGAGGAAGGGTGCTCGGTGGCGGTCGACGACGAGGTGGGCGGTGCGCTCGCCCTGCGCCACCTCGTCGCGCAGGGCCATCGCCGCATCGCCTTCGTCAGCGGCCCGCCGCACCTGAGACAGGTCCAGGACCGGCGCACCGGCGCCCTCCAGGCCCTGTCCGAGGCCGGCCTGCCGTTCGACGTCCTGCGCGAACTGCCCACCGAGCGCATGGACGTGGCCGCGGGCCGCGACGCCGGCGCCCGCCTGCTCGGCCTGGCCGACCGTCCCACCGCCGTGTTCTGCGCCAACGATCTGCTCGCCCTCGGTGTCCTCCAGGCGCTGTACGCGGCAGGGGTCAAGGTCCCCGAGGACATGGCGCTCGTCGGCTACGACGACATCGAGTTCGCCGCGGCCGCGACCGTCCCGCTCACATCGGTGCGCCAGCCGGCTCTCACCCTGGGAACCATCGCCGCCGGGCTGCTGCTGGAGGAAACAGGTCCGGCGGCGAGGGATCACCAGCATCAACACGTGCTTCTGCAGCCGGAGTTGGTGGTGCGTCAGTCGAGCATGGGCGGCCACGACGGCTGAAGCCGCTCGTTCGGATCATGCCGGGTACGCGGTTGGTCCCCCGTTCCGACCTTCGGGTGCGTGCCGCCCGTCGTTCGGCGCCCAGGCGCGCAGGCAGTCGTGTGCCCGCGGCCAGGACACTCACCCCCGAGACGCAAAAGCCCCCGCAGCGCCCGTCGGAGAAGGCCCGGGCTGCTCAGGGGTGATCCCACACGAGTGTGTAGCGCCAGAACAGCCGTCGCCGCAGGCGCGCGCCAGGGAGGACCCTTCTGGTTTCCCGGACGATGTCGTCAAAGGTCATGTCCGCTGCGCGAGTCAGGGCCGTCATGGAGACGGGGCGGGGTGACGGGCGGCCCTTGTTCTTCAGCCAGCCCGTGGCGGCATTGGCCGGCATCGCGACGATACCGAGGAAGTAGTCCACCGGGGTCCGGGCGCGGCACAGGCCGACGACGACCACGGTCCCACGCGGCGCCAGATGACGGCGGAAGCAGGTGAGAGCCTCGGTGAACGGCATGTGGTGGATCGCGGCGACGCACGTGATGGCGTCGTAGGAGCCGGCAGGGAACTCGGCCATCACGTCCGCCACGGTGAAGGTCACGGGAAGCGCGGCGGGAGTCAGCTTCCGCGCCTGGGCGGAGATCTCCGGATCGGAATCGACTGCCATGACAACGGCAGCACGTGCGGCCAGGAGCCTCGCAAGGTCACCGCTGCCTGAACCGACGTCCAGGGCGCGGTCGAAACGTCTCGGCAACTGCCGGAGGATCCAGCGGTGGTAGTGGGCGTTGTGATCCCAGGGGTAGGTGGCATTGAACCGTTCGAGAGCCCGCAGGGCGCGAGGGGGCAGGATCTTCATCCACTCAGTTCATCAAGCACCGGCAGCGTGCACAGCCGGTTCCGGAAGACGGGTGGACGCATGGCCGGGCGAACGACCGCGCAGTTGCTGCCCAGCCCGGCGTTCACCGCCCGGCGCCCGTCCGCACCATCGCGCCTGGCCGGCGGGCGTTCGACGATGCCGAGCCGTCCACCGGGTGGTCGGGACGACATCCACGGGTTCGGGCCTACGCGAACGCGAGAACCTCTTGTTCAGACCAGTCGGCCCGAGCTAGCCTCTCTGGCATAACTGGTATGCAGAGGAGCTGACCTGGTGCGCGTATCGCCGACCGTGTTCGACGACCCGGAGGCCCTGGGGCGCGCCCTCGCGGCGGAGATCGCTGACGAGATCGGGGAGGCGTCCCGAGAGGGGCGGCCGTATGTCCTCGGCTGCCCCGGCGGGCGCAGTGCCCTGTCCACCTACCGCGCACTCGCCGACGAGGCCGCCCGACGCGCCCTGGACCTGCGTCACGTCACGATCGTCATGATGGACGAGTACCTGCAGCGCGACGAGGCCACGGACACCTTCCGGCGCATCGACCCGACGTTGCCCCACTCGTGCGTGCGCTTCGGGCGGGTGGAGATCGTGCAGCGGCTCAACGACGCGGTGGGCGCGGGGCGGGGGATCGACCACGACCGGCTCTGGGTGCCCGACCCCGCTGACCCGGAGGCGTACGACAAGCGCATCGCCGACCTCGGAGGCATCGACCTGTTCATCCTCGCCTCGGGCGCGGGCGACGGGCACATCGCCTTCAACCCGCCGGGCACCGCGGCCTCGACCCGTACCCACATCACCCCGCTCGCCGAGCAGACCCGACGCGACAACCTGGCCACGTTCCCGACCTTCGGCGGCCTCGACGAAGTGCCGCGCCACGGCGTGACCGTGGGTGTCGCCACCATCAAGGAGCAGTCCGCGCGCGCCGTCATGGTGGCCCACGGAGCGGACAAGGCCCTGACCGCCCGGCGTCTCGTCGCGGCCGACCGCTACCGACCCGACTGGCCGGCCACGGTACTCAGTGACTGCGCCCGGCCCAGGCTTTTCCTCGACATCGCCGCCGCACACGGCTGACGGCAAGCCCACCCAAGGAGAGAGATGGCCCGCATCAAGCTCGCGTACCTCGGTGGCGGTTCCTCACGCGCACCCGGGACGATGGCCTCGTTCATGCACCACGGCGAGGAGTTCGACGGCTCCGAGTTCGTGCTGATCGATCTCGACCCCGACCGTCTCGAGGTCGTGAAGACGATCACCGAGAAGATGGCCCGCAACGCCGGTCTGGACATCACCGTCACCACCGCCACCGACCAGCGTGAGGGGCTGCGCGACGTCGACGCGGTGCTCTCCAGCTTCCGGCCGGGCGGCTTCGAGGCCAGGGCGCTGGACGAGCGGATCCCGCTCAAGCACGGCGTGATCGGCCAGGAGACTCAAGGGCCCGGCGGGATGATGATGTCGCTGCGCTCCGTACGGATCATGCAGCAGCTGTGCGAGAACCTCGCCCAGGTCGCCCCCAGGGCGCGGATCTTCAACTACACGAACCCGGTCAACATCGTCTCGCAGGCGGTGGCGGACAACACCGACATCCCGATCGTCTCCTTCTGCGAGGGGCCGATCTGCTTCCCGCCCGTCGTCGCCAGGGCGGCAGGCCTCGACCCGGACAAGCTCAAGGCCAATCTGGTCGGCGTCAACCACAACTGCTGGTCGAACGAGGCGACGTACGACGGCGAGGACGTCTTCCCGATCCTGCGCGAGCGGTGGAAGGCCGTGAAGGACGACCCGACCGTCGACCTGCACCTCAAGCGGGTGCTGCACCTGGCCGTCACGATGGAGTCCATTCCGTCCGACTACTTCCTCTACTACTACTTCCGCGACGACCGCCTGCGCGAGCTCCAGTTGTCGCCGATGACGCGCTCCGAGACCATCCTGTCCGAGCTGCCCGGTTACTGGGACCACTACCACGAGCAGGCGGGCTCCGAGGCCCCGGAGCTGGACCCCTCGCGCTCCCGCGGCGGCATCCACGAGCTGGAGCTGGCCATCGACGCGATCAGCGCCTTCTACAACGACACCGGCGCCCGGCTCCCGTTCAACATCCCCAACACCGGCCGATTTCTGCCCGGGTTCGACGAGTCCACCGTCGTCGAGGTGTGGGGCACCGTGGACGCGAAGGGCTTCCACCCCGAGCAGCAGCGCCCCCTGCCGAACTCGGTGCTGGGCATCACTCAGGCCCTCGCCCAGTACCAGGTCCTCGCCGCCAGGGCCGCCTGGGACGGCACCCGCGCCGACGCCGTCCGCGCCATGGCCGCCAACCCGCTCGTCCCGTCGCTCACGGTGGCAGAGGCGCTCTACGACGAGATGGCGGTGGCCCAGCGCCAGTGGCTGCCGGAGAGGCTGCTGCCGTAACCATGGGAGAGCTCTACCTCGGTGTGGACGCCGGCAACAGCAAGACGGCCGCGCTGGTGTGCACGGCCGCCGGTGAGATCGTCGGCCACGGCCGTTCGGGCTGCGGTGACATCTACGGGGCGCCCACGTCGTCCGACGCCGTGGCCGAGGTGGCCGCGGCGGTCGGGGACGCGCTGGCCGGGGCGGGTGTCGGCATGGCCGGCATCGCCGGGGCGGCGTTCCGCCTGGCCGGCGTCGACTGGCCGGAGGACTGCGCGTTCTGGGACACCGCGCTGAGCGAGGCGTACCCCACGCTGCGCCGGCGTTCGATCCTCAACGACGGCTACGCCGCGATCCGTTGCGGCGAGCCGTCGGGGGTGGGGGTCGCGGTCATCGCCGGCACCGCCGCGGCCGTCGCGGCGCGCGGTCCCGGCGGCGCGGTGTGGGACCTCGGCTGGTGGCCCCAGCACGCCATGGGCGCGGCTGGTCTGGCCGAGGAGGCGCTCAAGGCGGTCTACCTCGCCGACCTCGGGATCGGGCCGCGGACGTCGCTTGCCGAGGGGTTGCTGGAGTTCTTCGGCAAGCCCAGCCTCTTCGAGCTCAACCGCTGGTTCACCCGCCGTGAGGGCGCGGCTCCGTGGCAGGAGAAGCCGCGGGCCGCGCGGGTGGTCACGGCCGCGGCGGAGGCAGGTGACCAGGTCGCGCGGGCCATCGTGCGCGAGCAGGGGCGGCGCCTGGCGATGTACGCGGGCGTGGCCGCGCGCAAGGTCGGCCTCGTGGACGGCCCGGGGAAGGTGAGTGTGGTGCTCTCCGGCTCGGTGTTGATGGCCGTCGACTCGCCCGTCGCCGATGCCCTGCTGGACGAACTCGATGGCCATGTGCCGGGCGTCGTCCCGCATCGCGCGGTCGTCCCACCGGTCGCGGGCGCGGCTCTGGACGCCCTGGGCGAGTCCGGCATCCCCGTCACCCCTGCGGTGACCGACCGGATCGCCGCGACCTTGCCGCCCAAGGAGTTCCTGGCCACCTGACGCCTGCCCGGGGAGGCTGCTGCCCCGGGGCCGCTCCCAGAGCCGCCCTAAAGGGGACGGAACAGGTCGGCCTGGAAGCGGTAGGCGTCACTGCGATAGGACATCGCTCCGGCGAGGACGGGGGTTCCGTCGGCCGTGTAGGCGACCTCGTCCCCGATGAGCACGGGCGCCCCGGCATCGATGCCGAGCAGTTCCGCGGTCTGCTCGTCGGCGGCGTCCGCCCGCACGGTGTAGGCGCTGCGAGCGATCCGGATCCCGCACTCGTGCTCCAGCGCCTCGTACAGCGAACGGTCCGTCATGTCGAGCGAGGCCAGCGCCGGGGCGTTGGCGACGACGCTGACATCGAGGCAGATCGGCACGTCGTCCATCGAGCGAAGGCGGCGCAGCTCGACCACGCGCGCCGCCGGGGCGATCCGCAGTCGCTCCGCCTCCTCGAACGTGGCCGGGCGCTCCCGCATCTGCAGGACTCTGGCCTGCGCGGTCAGCCCGCGTGCCCGCGCCATCTCCGTGAAGCTCTGCAGGGTGCTCGGGGGTTCCCCCACCACCTCACGCGTGACGAACCAGCCGCGCTGCGAGGAGCGTTCGAGGCGGCCCTCGTCGTGGAGCAGCCCGAGGGCGACGCGCAGCGTGGAGCGGCTGACTCCGAGGCTCGTCGCGAGATCGCGCTCACCGGGAAGGCGGCTTCCCGGGGGGAACGATCCCCGGCGCAGGGCTTCCCCGAGCTTGCGGTAGGTCTGCGCGACCGCCGCGCCCACCGCCTGCTCCTGGACCACTGGTTCCTCGGCCTGCACGAGGGCCACCTCCCCGATATCTGGTGCCACTGGTCGCATCTCGGCGACATGATAACAAACTCTGGACTAACTGGTCTGCTGCTCTTATGCTCGCCCGCACCACGAGACCACAGGAGGTGCCGTGTTCGCGCGCAAAGGATCAATGTGGATCAGCGCTGTGGCCGCACCGCTCACCGCCGTCATGCTCTCGGGTTGCGTGCCCGGCATGTCGAACAGCACGGCGGTCGGCCAGGCGGGCGCGGACAGGGTGGTCACCGACCCCGGCGCCCTGGGCAAGACCCGGATACGAGTGCTCGACTACTTCGCCGGCGGGCCCGACAAGGCCTGGATGAAACGGATCGTCACCGCCTTCGAGCGCAAGTACCCGCAGATCACCGTGGACGCCACCGCGCAGAGCTGGGACGACGTGATGAAGTCCCTCCCACTCAAGCTGCGGGCGGCCGACCCTCCGGACATCGTCCCGGCGAACAACGGCTGGCAGTCTCTCGGCACCCTCGCCAAGGGCGGACTCGTGCTCGACCTCGACCCCTACGCCGAGGCCTACGGCTGGAAGAGGACGTTCCCCACCTCCATCCAGGAGGAGCACCGCTTCGCCCCCGACGGCAAGGAGATGGGGACCGGCTCGCTCTTCGGCGCCCCCATCGCCCGCGGTTCCGCCATCGAGGTCTACTACAACCGCTCGCTGCTGAAGCGGACCGGCGGCCATGTACCCCGGACTCTCGGTCAGTTCGAAGAGAACATGCGCAAGGCCAAGGCGGCCGGTATCACCCCCGTCGCCGTCGGCAACCTTGAGCAGGGAGGTGTGACGGCCCCTCTGTTCAGCCTGATCAACTCCTTCGGCGACCGGGACACGATCGCCGACTTCACCTACTCGCGCGGGGACACAAGTGTCGGCAGGACGGGCTTTCCCGAGGCCGTCACCAAGCTCAAGGAGTGGGCGGACAAGGGGTACTTCACCAAGGGCTTCGCCGCGGTGCCCGGCCAGGACGCGGCGCAGGCGTTCGTCGACGGCAAGGCACTGTTCCGGTTCGACTACTCCGGGTCCCTGCCGCTGCAGCAGGGCGACAGCAAGAAGCTGGGCTCCTTCGTACTGCCCCGCGCCCACGGCGGCGATCCGGTCGTGACGTTCGCGGCCGCGAGCAACTTCTCCATAGCAGCGAAGACGAAACACCCCGACGCTGCGGCCGCCTTCCTGAACTTCATGGCGAGCCCCGAAGCGGCCAGAATCGCCACGCAGGTCGGATCCATGCCCATGCTCTCCACGCCCGAACTGCCCCCGGACCACGATCCGCTGCTCGCCGACGAGGTGAAGATCGCGGCACAGGTCTCCGACAACGACTCAGCGGTTCCCTACTTCGACTGGGCCACCCCCACGCTGCTGAACACCATGAACACGCACACGACGGACCTGCTCGCCGGAAAGGCGTCGGCCGCCGACGTCGTCAAGGCGGCCCAGGACGACTACGCCCAGTTCCAGAAGACCCGGAAGGCGAAGTAGGCGACCATGGCGACAACCGACGCGCACCCGGCCGCGGGACCCCGAACCGTCCCCGCACCCGCCACCACGCGCTCCTCGGCCCCCACCCGCCGCGCCTACCAGCGGCGCAAGCCCTGGCTGGGCCTGGCCTACCTGGCGCCGGCCCTCGCGGTCTATGCCCTCGTGGTGATCGTCCCGACCGTCCAGGGCGGATACGTCTCCCTCTTCCACTGGGACGGCGTCACCCCCGCCACGTGGGCCGGATTCTCCAACTACACCGGATTCCTGAGCGATCCGCAGCTGCGCCAGGCGGTCGAGCACACCCTCGTCTTCATCGCCTTCTTCGCGGTGCTGCCCATCACTCTCGGCCTGCTCACCGCCGCGCTGACCTCCCGCAAGGACGTGCGCGGCGCCGCGGTCTATCGATGGGTGCTCTTCCTGCCACAGGTACTCACCCCCGCCGTCACCGCGATCGTGTGGAAGCGGATCTACGCCCCCGACGGCCCGGTCAACTCCATATTGCGCGCCTTCGGCCTTGACGCCCTGGCACGGGGCTGGCTCAGCGACTACACCTGGGCGCTGCCCGCGCTGGGCCTCGCAGGGACCTGGGCGGCGTTCGGCCTCTGCACGGTGCTCTTCGTCTCCGGCACGCAGTCGATCCCCACCGAGTTGTACGACGCGGTGCGGGTCGACGGCGCGGGCGCGGTACGGGAGTTCTTCACCGTGACGCTGCCGGGGCTGCGCGGCCAGCTCGCCGTGGCCCTCACCCTCTCCGCGCTCGGCGCCATCCGGGTCTTCGACATCGTCTGGCTCACCACCAGGGGCGGGCCCGGGACGTCGACCATCACCCCGACGATCGTGCTCTACCAGCGCGCGTTCGCCAACCCGGACATCGGCACGGCAGCCGCGGTCGGCGTCGTCCTCGCCGCCGTGTCGCTGGCCGTCGCGCTGGTGATCCTCAAACTCTCCGAGGACAGGTCCCGATGATCTCCACCCAGGAAAAGGTGTTCAACTACGCGATCCTGACGGCCGTCGCCGTCGGCGTGCTCTTCCCGGTCGCCTGGATCATCGGAGTCGCGGTCAGCCCCAACACCACGGGAACGCTGGATCTGTCGAGCCCGCACTGGGGCAACTTCGCCACCGCCTGGGCGCAGGCCGACTTCACTCAGTACCTGAAGTCGAGCCTGATCATCAGTGGCGGCGTGGTCGCCGTCTCCACCGTGCTCGCGGTGATGAGCGGCTACGCCTTCGGCGTCCTCGGGGTGGCCGGCGAGAAGTGGCTCTTCCCGCTGCTCCTGGTCGGATTGATGGTCCCGATGGAGACCATCATCGTGCCGCTCTACTACGACTTCCTGGCCTACGGCCTCACCGACACCTACGAGGGGATCATCCTCGCCCACACGGGGCTCGGGGTGAGCTTCGGCGCCTTCTGGATGCGGGCCGCCTTCCGCGCCGTGCCCCCCGCGCTCGCCGAGTCCGCCGAGATCGACGGCGCCAACTCCTGGACCCAGCTGTGGCGCATCCACCTGCCGATCGCCAAGCCGGCGGTGATCACCTTCGTGCTGCTGAGCTTCATGTGGACCTGGAACGACTACTTCCTGTCCCTGATCATGCTCTCCGACCCGGGGCACCAGCCGATGACCCTCGGCCTCGGCGCGTTCTCCACCCGGTACGCCGTCCAGGACAACCTGCTCTCCGCCGGTGCGGTGCTGATCTCGGTGCCGATCGTCGTGCTCTACATGTTCTTCCAGCGCCAGTTCATCCGCGGCATGCTCAGCGGCGCCGTGCGGGAGTGAGCCACCGGCCTCTCCGCGGTCCGGCCCGGCCGCGTGGACAACAACCCGAAGGCTCTGCGCGTCGTTCTCGACGCCCCGCTGCCGGGGCGTGAGCATGATGGCCATGACATACGAGGCTGGGCTGGGGCGGCGCAGGATAATCGGAGGCATGGCCGTCCTGGGTCTTGGCGCTGCTGCCACGGGTTGCACCATTCGGCACGGCCCGGGGGAGGCCGAGAACAGGGAGTCCGATCCCATCAGGATTCCCGGCGGCCAGTATTTTTTCGGTTACGGGTCATTGATTCAGAAAGAATCCCGGGAGGACATGTTCCGCTCCATCTCCCTCCCCGGTGCCGGAACCTGAGCCCTGTATTCAGTCGCATCGACTGTCGCGGCAGCTGCGGGTCCGGATGCCGGACCATGCCGCGGCCGTGGTCACATCGCCTCACATGCATGTACCTTGCAGACACTTGAAAGGAGCTGACAGGCACATGACGCAAACCGCCCCCTCGACCGCCGGCTCTCCCACTTCGGTGTCCCGCCGCCTCGAGGTCCTGCGCCCCGGTCCCTGGCATCGACGACTGACGGCGATAGTCGGTGTCGGTGCCTTCTTCGACCTCTACGAGGTGTTTCTCGGCGGGGTGCTCGCCGCCGCGCTCGCCGAGCCCTGGCATCTGAGCCACACTCAGAAGTCGTGGATCATCGCCGCCGGGTTCCTCGGGATGTTCGTCGGCGCCAACGTCATGTCGCTCCTGGCCGACCGTTTCGGCCGACGCCAGATGTTCCTGGTCAACCTCGGCATGTACTCCGCGTTCTCCCTGCTGTGCGCCGCCGCGCCAGACGTGAACTGGCTGGTGGCGGCGCGGTTCCTCGCGGGACTCGGGCTCGGCGCCGAACTCGTGCTCGTCGACACGTACCTGTCCGAGCTGCTGCCGACGGCCGTGCGCGGACGGTACATCGCCTGGGCCTACACCGTCGGGTTCCTCGGTGTGCCACTGGCGGCACTGCTCGGCGCGCGCCTGGTGGCGGAGCACGAGATCGCCGGGGTCTCCGGCTGGCGCTGGCTGCTGGTGGCCGGCGCGTTCGGCGCCTTCTGCATCCAGTGGATGAGGCGCGCTCTCCCCGAGTCCCCGCGATGGCTGGAGGCCAGAGGACGCCGTGCGGAGGCCGAGGCTGTCGTCGCGCGCATCGAGACACTCAACGAACCGGCGAACGCCGGCGCGGCCCAGGTGCCCGCGCCGCGAAAGGCCGGGGCGAAGACCGAGACCGGGACCGGGGCGAGGCCCGAGACCGAGGCCAAGGCCGAGACCGGGACCGAGGTCAAGGCCGAGGCGGTCCCCGTCGTGAGGGTTCCCCTGCGCAGGATGTTCCAGCCGCCGTACCGCCGACGCACCGTCATGTGGTGGATCTTCCAGGTCCTGCAGACCGTCGGCTATTACGGTTTCGGTTCCCTCGCTCCCGTCGTGCTCGCCGCCAAGGGCCACTCGACGACCGCCTCACTGGGCTACGCGGCGCTCAGCTTCTGCGGTTACCCGCTGGGTTCCGCCCTGTCGATTCCGCTGATCGAGCGGTTCGAGCGCCGCACCCTCATCATCGTCGCGGCCCTCGGCCAGGCCTGCTTCGGCCTGCTGTTCGGGTTCGCCGACGCGGCCTGGCTGATCGTGGGAAGCGGCTTCCTGCTGACGATCTGCAGCAACGTCTTCTCCAACGCGTTCCACGTCTACCAGGCCGAGATCTTCCCCACCAACCTGCGCAGCAGTGCCATCGGCATCGCGTACTCGCTGTCGCGGCTGGTCTCCGTCATCCTGCCGTTCATCGCGCTGACCGTCCTCGACGACCTCGGCGCGACCGCGGTGTTCGCAGGGTCCGCCGTACTGATGGTGTTGCTGTGCCTCAACGTGGGGCTCCTCGGCCCGAGGACGAAGGGCCTGGCGCTGGACTCCATCTGATCGGTCACGCGCCGGTACCTCCGGAAGCCGGAAGCCGGAAGCCGGAGGCCGGAGGCCGGGAGCCGGAGGCAGGGAGCCTGGACACGGGCGGGGGCCTTGAGGTCTCGTACACCCATTCCTCCTGGTCAGCGACGCTCATTGGACCTTCCGCCGAGGGCAATCAGCGTCCGTCGTCGGGAAAGCGCATTGCGTATGGGGGGTGTTGGCGGATTGGCTTGCCAAGGACAGGGCGGCGGTTGCGCCCCACCCGATCGAAGAGGGGCGATGTGCCGGGATCTCCGCTGTCCCGGCTCTCGCCCCCTTTCGGCGCGACACGACCCGTAAGGATCCCGGTTCGGAAACCGGTACAGAAGGAAGCGAATGACATCCATGCCCGACGGCTGCACGCCCTGGCCCGAGGAGTTCGTCGACCGCTACTGGGCCACCGGGCACTGGCGTGGCAATACGCTGGACAACCTGCTGCGGGGCTGGGCCGTGGAGTACGGGCCGCGGACCGCGCTCGTGCACGGCGGCACCCGCATCACGTACGCGAACCTGAACCGGCGCGTGGACCGCAGGGCCGCCGGGTTCCGGCTGCGCGGTCTGAGGCCGGGGCAGCGGGTCGTCGTGCAGCTGCCGAACGTTCCCGAGTTCGTCGTCGTCGTGTTCGCGCTGATGCGCCTCGGCGCGGTCCCGGTGTTCTGCCCGGTCTCGCTCCGCGCGTCGGAGGTGTCCCACGTCGTGCACGTCACCCAGGCCGTCGGCTACGTCGGCCCCTCGACGCACCAGGGATTCGACCATACGGCGATGGTCGCGGACATCGCGGCCCAAGGGCCCTTCCTGCGAAGGGTGTTCAGCCTCGAGGCGCCGGGAGCCGCGTCCTCGCTCGGCGGCCTTACGGTCGATGCGTCGGGCTGCCACTACTTTCCGCTGAGCTCCATCGACGCCCCGCCCGAGCGGGCGCTTGCACGGAGCGCCGACCAGGTGGCGTTCTTCCTGCTCTCCGGCGCTGCCACCCCGGCGCGCCAGCTCATTGCGCGCACTCACAACGACTACGCCTACCAGGCGCGGGCCGCCGCCGAGCTGGTGTCGCTCACCGAGAACGACGTGTATCTCGCCGCGCTGCCAGCCGAGTTCAACTTCACCTTCGGCTGCCCCGGCATCGTCGGCACTCTCTCCGTGGGCGGCACCGTCGTCCTGGTCGAGAACTCGGGGCCCGCCGCGTGCTTTCCGGTCATCGAACGAGAGCGGGTCACGGTCACGTCGGTGGTGCCCGCCGTCGCACAGCTCTGGCTCGACGCACTTGCCGCGGACCAGGCTGACTTGAGCAGTCTGCGACTCGTACAGGTGGGCGGCGGCGAGCTCGTGCACCGGGCGATCGCGGAACGTATCGCCCCCGAACTGGGGTGCCGTGTTCAGCAGGTCTTCGACATGGCTGAGGGGCTGCTCACTCTCACCCGGCCCGCCGATCCGGACGAGACCGTGCTCACCACCCAGGGCCGTCCCCTCTCGCCCGACGACGAGATCCGCATCGTCGACGCCGACGGCAAGGACGTGCCCGAGGGAGAGACCGGTGAGCTCCTCGCACGCGGCCCATGCACCGTGCGAGGCTACTACCGGGCGCCCGACCACAACGCCCAGTCCTTCACGACCGACGGCTACCTCCGCACCGGCCTCCTCGCGCGGTGCACCGCGGACGGCAACCTGGTGGTGACCGGTCGCCCGTCGGGCGTCCCGATTGCAGCCGGCCACGAGGATTCATCCGGTCACTGACGAGCCGTCGGCCGCCGGGCCTTCACGATCACCGCCGGCAAGGCCGACGATCGGCGCTCTTGCTGCTCCCGCAAGGCCGCCCGGGTCGGTGGTCAAGGCGGACCGACTGGCCTCACCCATGGTGCTCTCGCTCAAGGCCAAGGAAGGCTTCGGGGGCGGCAACCCGTACCAGGCCGGCCGGACCGGGCTGATGGGCAACCTCTACCCGGTCGGCCAGACCGGGCTGATCGGCAACTCTGCCGCCGCGCTGGCGATGGACGGAGCGGACACCCTGCTGCTCGGCACCGACTTTCCGTACCGGGAGTGGTACCCGGAGGGCAAGAAGGTCGTCCCGGTCGAGCGGGTCGCCGAGCGCATCGGGCGACGCGTCCCGATCGATGTGGCCCTGGCCGCCGACGTCGGCCCCAGGGTGCGGGGGCTCCTTGAGCGGCCGGCGCGGAGTCAGGACCGCGAACACCTGAACGACGCGCGCGAGACGTTCGGCGCATGGTGGCAGGGACGGCAGCGGTCGGCCGCGCCCGGCCACGACCGCGGGCTGATCGGCAAGGGGCGGTCCGCCTTCGACAACCGCGACCACCTGGTCCGCCCCGAGGCGCTGGCCGCCGCCGTGAACGCGGTCTTCACCTCGGACACCGGCATGGCCACCGTCTGGCTGTCTCGCTTCGTCGGGATGCGCGGATCCCGGCGGCTGCTCGGCTCGTACGCCCTCGGCTCGATGGCCGATGCGATGCCGCGGGCGATCGGCGCGCAGCTCCTGGATCCCGACCGGCAGGTCGTCGCCTTCTGCGGCGACGGCGGACCGGGGATGCTCCTCGGCGATCTCATGACCGTCCGTAGCCGGTGACTGCCGGTGAAGCTCGTCGTCTTCGACAACCAGCGCCTCGGGATGGTGGAGCAGGAGCAGGAGCAGGAGCAGGAGCAGGAGCAGGAGCAGGAGCAGGAGCAGGAGCAGGAGCAGGAGCAGGAGCAGGCGGGCCTGCCGGAATCCGGCGCGGAACTCGACCACCCGGACTTCGCCGCGGTCGCCGAGACACTCGGTATCCCCGGATTCGAGTGAGCCGAGCCGAGGACCTGGCCGAGGGGGTCAGCCGGGCCTTCGCCGCACCGGGACCGGTCCTCCTGGACGTCCTCACCGACCCGGAGGAGATCGCGGTGCCCGCCGAGCCGACCATCCAGCAGGGCTGGGGCTTCGCCGTCGCCAGGATACGAGAGAACCTCACCAGCCTCGGCGGACGCTGACATCCACCCGGGCAAACGGGCCGCGCCACGAATCGGCGGCGTGAACGGGGGCACTCGGACCCCGGCCGACGAAGGATCGTCCAGCAGGGGGTGCTGAGCAGGAAAAAAGGCCGAATGAGCGAAGAAGCCGCAGGCTGGATGTGGACCGGTTCGCCCATGTATCCGCCGATCAGCCACGAAGCTTCACCGTTGTGACGCTCCGTAGTCGTGGGTCCGGCCCAGCGGCGCGACGCACACACCGATCGAAAGGCGCACGTAGCTCATGAACGATGTGACAGGCAAGGCGACCACCACGGATGCCGGTGTTCCGGTCGAGAGCGACGAGCACTCGCTCACCGTCGGCGCCGGTGGCCCGATCCTCCTGCAGGACTCCTATCTGATCGAGCAGATGGCGCAGTTCAACCGGGAGCGCATTCCTGAGCGACAGCCGCACGCCAAGGGCAGCGGTGCCTTCGGCCACTTCGAAGTCACCGCGGACGTCAGCGCCTACACGAAGGCCGCGGTCTTCCAGCCGGGCACGCGCACCGATCTGGTGACTCGGTTCTCGACCGTCGCCGGCGAGCGGGGGAGCCCGGACACCTGGCGTGACCCGCGCGGATTCGCGGTGAAGTTCTACACCACCGAGGGCAACTACGACATGGTGGGGAACAACACCCCGATCTTCTTCGTGAAGGACCCGATGAAGTTCCAGCACTTCATCCGCTCCCAGAAGCGCCGCGCGGACAACAACCTCCGCGACCACGACATGCAGTGGGACTTCTGGACCCTCTCACCCGAGTCCGCGCACCAGGTCACGTGGCTGATGGGCGACCGGGGCATCCCGCGTAGCTGGCGCCACATGAACGGCTACACCTCACACACGTACATGTGGATCAACGCGCAGGGCGAGCGGTTCTGGGTGAAGTACCACTTCAAGACCGACCAGGGCATCGAGTTCCTCACCCAGGACGAGGGGGACCAGATGTGCGCGACCGACACCGACTACCACACCCGGGATCTCTTCGAGCACATCCGGGACGGCGAGTACCCGAGCTGGACGCTGCACGTGCAGGTCATGCCGTACGACGAAGCGGCCGCCTATCGCTTCAACCCGTTCGACCTGACCAAGGTGTGGCCGCACAGCGACTACCCGTTGATCGAGGTCGGCAGGATGACTCTCGACCGCAACCCCACGGACCATCACGCCGAGATCGAACAGGCCGCGTTCCAGCCCAACAACCTCGTCCCGGGCATCGGCCCCAGCCCCGACCGCATGCTGCTGGCGCGGCTCTTCTCCTACGCCGACGCGCACCGTCACCGCATCGGTGGCAACTATCAGCAGCTCCCGGTCAACGCTCCCATCGTGCCGGTGAACACGTACTCCAAGGACGGTGCCATGGCGTACCGCATGACCGAGGACCCGGTCTACGCCCCCAACTCCAAGGGTGGCCCGGCGGCCGACACGGGTCGGTACGCGCCGCCGAGCTGGCACGCGGACGGCGACATCACCCGCGCCGCGTACGTCGACCACGCCGATGACGACGACTGGGGTCAGCCGGGCACGTTGGTGCGCGAGGTCCTGGACGACGCCGCGCGCGACCGCCTCGTGGACAACGTCGTCGGACACCTGCTCGACGGGGTGAGTGAACCCGTCCTCGTCAGGGCCTTCGAGTACTGGTCCCACATCGACAAGTCCCTCGGTGAGCGCATCGAGCAGGGCGTGCGAGCCAAGGCGGACGAGTAGGACCCCATGGCGGCGGAGCAGGCCGACCCCGCCCGGAGCGGCACGCAGGGGAAAGCCTGAGCGGACGTCCGGGGCTCCTGTGGCCGGCGTGCGTGAGCTGGACGGGCCGTGTGAACGGTCGACGTCCCCCGCTTGTCGGCTCCCGCGACCGCCTCGGCCCGAAGTGTGCGGGCGGACAGGCCTCGTGACGGCACCGGTCTGTCCGCCCCGCGCGGCTGACCCGCATGGTGCCACCGCGCCGCGTCAGAGCTTGCGCCAGCGGGCGCCGGCCCAGGAGAGCGCCCCGTAAGCCATGAGGCCGAGGGCGATGACCACCAGGAGCCAGGGGCCGGCAGGTGAGTCCGCGAAAGAGCGCAGCGTGTCGTCCATACCCTTGGCCTTGCCGGGATTGTGCTGGACGGCCGCCGTGACGGCGAAGCCACCCGCGACAGCGAACACGACGCCGCGCGCCGTGCCGCCGAACACCCCCAGCACCGTCACCGTCTGACGGACCTTCGGTGACATCGCGGACATCCTGAGGTGTTCCTGGAATGTGCGCCGGAGTGCCCTCACCGCCATCCACACACCGGCCGCGGCCACCGCGACGCCGGCGACGGCGACGATCCACTGGCCTGCCGGCCAATCCAGAGCCTTCGCCGTGACGTCGCGGGAGTCCTCGTCCGAACTTCCGCTTCCGCTGCTCTTGTTGCCGGCGGCGTAGGACAGCACGGAGTACGAGACGAAGCCGTAGAAGACAGCACGGCCCGCGGCCATCGCCCTCTTGTGCGCCTTCTTGCCATCGGGCCCTGTCTGGCCGAACACCGCCTCGGACAGCCTCCACAGGGCCATACCCGCCAGGGCTGCGCCGAGCAGCCAGAGCAGAGCGGCACCGAACGGCTTGCCCGCGATCTCGGCGATGGCTCCGCCCCGGTCCGCCTGCTTGCCGCCCCCGTCCGAGAAGGAGATCCGCAGTGACAGAACGCCGATCAGGACGTAGATGATCCCGCGAGCGACAAAGCCTGCACGGGCTCCTGCCGCAACTGCCTTGCTGTTCGCGGCGCGTCGTGCCTGACCGCGTGCCGCTGCCGATCCTGTAGTCATGTCCACCGTCTGCCCCCACCGCAGGAGTCGACCCCTGACACCTTGCGGAGTCCTGCCTTCCTCGCGACGCCGGTCTTTGCCCCCTGTCACGGCCGCGGAGAGACCTCGGTGAAGGCTGGGCGTGGACCGCCGATGCATGGGCCGGCACGGGGCGGGCACACGGAGCTGGCACGGCAGAGACCCAGCGGCCGCGAGACTCGCCGGTGGCAGGGTCTTCACCAACCCGCTCCCGGCCATGCGGATGGCGGGATGCGGATGCCGTCGGCCGGACAGAGGTCCGGCGCATACCGACGAGACTTGATGAGAGGAATTCCCATGATTGTCCTCGGAGCCATTTTGCTCGTGATCGGCCTGTTGGTCGGCATCTCGTTGCTGACGACGGTCGGCGGTGTCCTCGTCGTCGTCGGTGCGGTGCTCTGGATCCTCGGCGCCAGCGGGCGCACGGTGGGGGGACGTAGGCACTACTTCTGACGTGCGTCGATCGGTGCCACGTAAACGTAGGCACCCTGCACGCTCAGGACAGGCCGAGGCTCTGGGGACCTTCGGGTTCCGCAGGGCCTCGGCCTGCGTTTCCCGTGTGTCCTTGCCTGTTGCCTCTCGCCCCTCGTACCTCTCCGCGCCGATGCGGCGCGCACGAGGGTTCTGCGCCGGGGCGTCGTGCTCCCGGGCGGGAGCAGCTTCCGCACGGGCACGAGCTCCTCGCCCGCGCCGTGGCGGAAAGCCTCACAGGCAACAAGTTCCTCGACACCATATTTGGTAAGGCCCTTGACTAATCATGGGCCGAAGCCGAAAGAATCAGTCCGCTCAAGTTGCTTTCTGGTGAGTGGTGTTGGCTTCGAGGGGACTCGTTCATGCATGTCACCCGTAGAACAGTGCTGGCCGCGAGCGCGGCCGGCTCCATGGCCGGGACGTTCGCGCTGCCCGCGCCCGGTGCGGTCGCCGCCGACCGCACCGGACCCGTCGGCCGCCGCACCGTCGGCCTCGACGACGGATGGCGGTTCGCGCTCGTCAGCCCCGACGCCATCACCGATCCGACGGGAGCCTACGCGGACGCCGAACAGCCCGGGTTCGACGACGCGGACTGGCGGATGGTCGCCGTCCCCCACGACTGGAGCATCGAGCAGACCCCCACGACGGAACACAACACGACCAGCGGCACCGGCTTCCTGCCCGGTGGACTCGGCTGGTACCGAAAGAAGTTCACCGTCCCGGCCGCCTGTGCGGGCAAGCGGATCTCCGTCGAGTTCGACGGCGTCTACATGGACGCGAACATCTACGTCAACGGCGAACTCGTCGGCAACCACCCCTACGGCTACACCGGGTTCGCCCACGACATCACCGACCTGCTGCACGTCGACGGCGCCACCGCCAACGTCCTCGCGGTGGAAGTCCGCAACCGGCTGCCCAGCAGCCGCTGGTACTCGGGCAGTGGCATCTACCGCCGCGCCCGCCTGGTGATCACCGAACCGGTGCACGTGCAGCGCTGGGGCACTTTCGTGACGACGCCCGACCTCGCCGCCACGCTCGACAAGGGATACGCGACAGTCGACATACGCACGGCCGTCGTGAACGACTCGGGTGAGACCGCATCGGCCGTGACCGTCGTCTCCACCGTCCGCGACGCCAAGGGCCGCCGCGTCGCCCGCACCGAATCCGTACTCAAGGACGTCGGGCCCGAACCGGCCACGGCGCACAGTCACATGACCCTCCACAAGCCGCAGTTGTGGTCCATCGACACTCCCGGACACCGCTACACCCTGGTCACCGACCTGCGTGTGGACGGCCGCACCGTCGACACCCACCGCACCCGCTTCGGCGTACGGCACGCGACCTTCGATCCGGACAAGGGTTTCTCGCTCAACGGCACCCACGCCAAGCTCAAGGGTGTCGACCTCCACCACGACCTCGGCGCGCTCGGCGCCGCCGTCCAGCCCGACGCCGTCCGCCGCCAGCTGACGATCATGAAGTCCATGGGCGTGAACGCGCTGCGCACGTCCCACAATCCGCCCGCGCCCGAGGTGATCGGGGCCTGCGAAGACCTCGGCATCGTCATGCTCGTGGAGGCATTCGACTGCTGGCGCACCGGAAAGAACCGCTACGACTACGGCCGGTTCTTCGACGCCCACAGTGACGCCGACATCGCCGAAATGGTGCACGCCGCCCGCAACTCGCCCGCCGTCCTGATGTGGTCGATCGGCAACGAGATACCGGACTCCACCCGCGCCGAAGGGGTGGAGATGGCGCGGCGGCTCGTCGCCGGCATCAAGGCCCTCGACACGACCCGGCCCGTCGTCATCGGCTCCGACAAGTACCGCTCGCTGCCCGCCGCCGGGTCACCGGCGGACCTGATCCTGGCCGAGCTGGACGGCCTCGGCCTCAACTACAACACCGCCGCGTCCGTCGACGCGCTGCACGCCCGCTACCCGCACCTGTTCCTCTTCGAGTCCGAGTCGTCGTCGGAGACCTCCACCCGCGGCGCGTACCAGGAGCCCGAGCACCTCAACACCGGGGAGAACCACACCCCGGGCCGGCGCGCCACCTCCTCGTACGACAACAACCTCGCCTCCTGGACGATGAGCGGCGAGTACGGCCTGAAGAAGGACCGCGACCGGCGCTTCCTCGCGGGCGAGTTCCTCTGGTCCGGCATCGACTACATCGGCGAACCGACCCCGTACGACGTGTTCCCGGTGAAGGCGTCGTTCTTCGGCGCGGTCGACACGGCCGGGTTCCCCAAGGACATGTACCACCTCTTCCGCAGCCAGTGGACCGACGAGCCGATGGTGCACCTGCTGCCCATGGACTGGACCACGCACCGGCCCGGCCAGGAGGTGGAGGTGTGGGCGTACGCGAACGTCGCCGAGGTCGAACTCTTCCTCAACGGCCGTTCGGTGGGCGTGCGTTCCTTCGACGCGAAGAAGACCACCGACGGCCGCGCCTACCTGGAGACCACGGAAGCGACGCATGACGACAGGACGGTCACTTCCGGTCCCTACCCCGGCAGTTACACGTCGCCGAACGGCAGCGCCGGGAAACTGCATCTGTCGTGGAAGGTTCCCTACGCGGCAGGCGAGCTGAAGGCCGTCGCCCGAGCCGGCGGGAAGGTCGTGGCGACAGACGTGCTGCGCACCGCAGGAACGCCGCACAGCGTGCGGCTGACCGCCGACCGCGGGTCCCTCGCAGCCGACGGTCGTTCGCTGGTCTTCGTCACGGCCGAGGTCGTCGACGCGCGCGGCGTGGTCGTCCCCGACGCCGAGCACCTCCTCGAATTCACCGTGAAGGGCGGTGCGCTGGCAGGCCTCGACAACGGCAGGCAGGAGAGCGCCGAGCGGTACCAGGCCAGCACGCGCACCGCCTTCCACGGCCTCGCGCTCGCCATGGTGCGGGCGGGAACCGAGCCGGGATCGCTGACCGTCACGGCCGCCGCCGACGGGCTGCGCTCAGGCAAGGTCTCCGTGCGGGTGGCAGGACCGGCGGGCGGGCCCGTCACGCCGGCCGACCCCTTCGCCCCCGACCCCGGTCCCGGAGCCACCGCGTACCCCCTCGCCGACGCGAGTTACTCCGGCGCGACGGGCACTCTCCCCGCCGCCATGCTCGACGGGGACCCGGCCACCCAGTGGTCCAACTCCTTCCAGAAGGCGGCCACCGCCCTGCTGCCCGCCTTCGACGGCGCCCGGCCCACCGACTGGGTGTCGGTGGCATGGGCACAGGAGCGCGAGATCGGCCGGGTCGAAGTCTCCTTCACGGTCGACGCGAAGCACTCTCTGCCCGCCTCGGTCGACGTGTCCGTATGGGACGGAAAGGGCTACGTCGCCGTGCACGACGCCGACATCGACTGGGCAGCGACCTCCGGTGAGCCGACCGTCATCACCTTCGACGCGATACACGGCAGCCGCCTCCGGCTGGACCTGACCAGCGACAGGCCCGGGGAACCCGCCGGAGCGTTCGGCATCGCCGCGCTCGATGTGGCCGCGTCGTGACCGGACCGAACACCATCGACCCCGCATGGCTGCCCGACGCGGCGCTGCGCGGCATCGGATCACGGCGCGTCACGGTCGAAGGAGAAGGGCCGCTCGTCGACACCCTGCGGGCCGAAGTCGCCCACGCACAAGACAAGTTCGCCACCTCGCCGACCGACGGACACGTCGCATTCCGACTCGACGCCGAAGCCGACACCGGCCCCGAGGGTTTCACCCTCACGCGGTCCGGCGGACGCACCACCGTCACGGCTGCAGCAACTGCCGGCCTCCTGTACGGCTACTTCCACGTCGTCCGCCTCGGTGCCGCCGCGTTCACCGACGCCCCCGAGCAAACCCACCGCCCCGCCCTCTCCCGGCGCATGCTCAACCACTGGGACAACATCGACGTCCACCCCGTGATGGGCCAGGTCGAGCGCGGCTACGCGGGCGGCTCGCTGTTCTGGGACGACGGACGGCCGCGCGGGGACCTCGGCCGTGTCCGCGCCTACGCACGCCTCCTCGCGGCATGCGGGATCAACGCCGTCTGCGTCAACAACGTCAACGTCCATGCGACCGAGGCCCGACTCCTCACCGACCGCATCGACGAAGTGGCAGCCATCGCCACGGAGTTCCGGGCATACGGCATCAGCGTCCACCTCTCCGTGAGCTTCGCCGCCCCCGTCGTCCTGGGCGGGCTCAGCACCGCCGACCCGCTCGACCACGGCGTACGGGACTGGTGGCGCACGGCCGCCGACCGCGTGTACGCACACATCCCCGACTTCGGCGGCTTCGTCGTCAAGGCCGACTCCGAAGGACAGCCGGGGCCGTTCGCCTACGGCCGCAGTCACGCCGACGGCGCGAACCTGATCGCCGACGCACTCGCCCCGCACGGCGGCACCGTCCACTGGCGGGCCTTCGTCTACAACCACACCCAGGACTGGCGCGACCGGAGCACCGACCGGGCGCGCGCCGCGTACGACCACTTCGCACCGCTCGACGGCCGCTTCAGGGACAACGCGGTGCTCCAGGTCAAGCACGGACCGATGGACTTCCAGACCCGCGAACCCGTCTCCCCGGTCATCGGCGCGCTGCCCCGCACCCGGGTCGCCGTCGAACTGCAGGCCACCCAGGAGTACACCGGGCAGCAGCGGCACGTGTGCGCGCTCGCACCCATGTGGGCCGAGGTCCTCGGCTTCCGACCCGAGGGTGACGACGGCCCGACCGTCGGCGGGCTCGCCGGCAGCGGCGGACTCGTGGCCGTCTCGAACGCCGGAGCCGACCCATACTGGACCCGGCATCCGCTCGCCCAGTTCAACCTGTACGCCTTCGGCCGCCTGGCGTGGCAGCCGGACGCCAAGCCCCAGCAACTCCTGGACGAATGGATTGAGTTGACCTTCGATCCGGAGGAAACCATCGACCCCGAAAGGCTTCGCTCCGGCCTCCACGCGGTACTGCGCGACTCCTGGGCAACGTACGAGAAGTACACCGCGCCGCTCGGCGTCGGCTTCATGGTGCAGCCCGGACACCACTACGGGCCCAGCGTCGACGGATACGAGTACAGCCCCTGGGGCACCTACCACTTCGCCGACCGCGACGGCATCGGCGTCGACCGCAGCCGCGCCACCGGCACCGGATACGCGGCGCAGTACTCCAAACCCTGGTCGCAGACGTACGAGACGCCCGAGAGCTGCCCCGACGAACTACTCCTCTTCTTCCACCACGTCCCGTACGGCCACGTCCTGCACAGCGGCACGACAGTGATCCAGCACATCTACGACACCCACTTCGAGGGCGTCGAGGAGGCCGAGGCGGCACAGCGCGTGTGGGCGTCGCTGGCCGATCTGGTGGCGCCCGCGCGGCACGCCCGGGTGGCCGAGCTGTACGAGGAGCAGCTGAACAGCGCCCGAGAGTGGCGGGACCACGTGAACAGCTACTTCCTGCGCAAGTCCGGGATCCCGGACGCGGGCGGGCGCCGCATCCACTGACGGATCAGGCGACCCGCAGAACGCACACGCCCAGCGGGTCGAGCCCGAGGGCCTCGCCGGGCTCATACGCCTTGCCCGTCAGGAGGTCCGTCGCCGATTCGTGGACCGTCAACTCCGTCGCCTCGCCAGTGTGGTTGAGGAGGAACAGCAGACGTGTCCCGTCGAGGGCGACGCGGTTCGCCGTCTCCACCCCGGCCACCTCGGCGTACGGACCGACGAGACCGTGCCGGGCGAGCACCCGGCCCACCACCAGGTCCGTCCCCGCGTCATCGAGCAGCGTCCCCACGTACCAGCCCTCGCCGCCGCCGTCCCCGAAACGGTTGCGGGTGACGGCCGGTGTCCCCGCATAGAAGTCGGAAACGTACGTGGCAACGGGCTCGGCCCCCTGCGGCACCACCAGCTCGAAGACCAACCGGGCCGGTGCACGCACGCCGCTGAAGTCGACCGGGTTCGTCACCTCCCTCGCCCGGGAGTCCCATTCGTCGACCCGGACACCCATCAGCGGAGCGAGCGGACCCGGCACATCCGTGAGAAACGCGCGGTCGTGCTCGTCGCCACGCCCCGACAAGAACGTCGTGAGCACCGTCCCACCCCGCTCCGCCACCTCCTCAAGCCGTGCCGCCAAGTCCCCCTTCACCAGGTGCAGCAGGGGCGCCAGGACCACGTCGTACGCCGACAGGTCCGCCGTCACCGGGACGACGTCGACGTCCGCGCCCGCCGCGCGCGCGGCACGGTAGTAGGAGTGCACGACATCCTGATAGCGCACCAGCCGCGACGGGCCGTCCGACATCTCCAACGCCCACCAACTGTCCCAGTCGAAGAGCAACGCCGTCCGGGCGGGCGTACGGGCACCCAAGGTCGCCCCGCCCGCCTGCCCCAACTCCCGCCCCAGCTCAGCCACTTCACGGAAGACTCGCGTGTCGTCACGGCCCGCGTGCCCGATGACCGCACCGTGGTACTTCTCGCACGCTCCGCGCGAGGCCCGCATCTGGAAGTACAGGACCGCGTCCGCGCCGTGCGCCACCGCCTGCCAGCTCGCGAGACGCAGCTCGCCCGGCCTGCGCAGCGGATTGACATCGCGGCAGGCCGTCGTCGACGGCGTCTGCTCCATCAGCCAGAACGGGGCGCCGGCCTTGAGACCCCGCATGAGATCGTGAGCCAGCGCCGACCAGGTCGGTGGCGCATCCAGCGGCGGATAGCTGTCCCAGGACGCGAAGTCGAGATGTGGCGCCCAGCGGTGATAGTCCAGCGGCCGGTACATACCCATGAAGTTGGTCGTCACGGGCGTGTGCGGACTGCGGGCGCGCACCGCCTCCTTCTCGGCGACGAAGCAGCCGAGCAGCGCGTCCGTGGTGAACCGGTGGTAGTCGAGCGTGATGCCCTGGAACGCCGTGTGGTCCGGACCTCGCCAGTGCTCGGTCAGCGCGCTCGGCGGCTCGATCTCGGACCAGTCCGTGTAGCGGTGCGACCAGAAGGTCGTCCACCACGCGTCGTTGAGCGCACCCAGTGAGCCGTACTTCTCGCGCAGCCAGCCACGGAACGCCTCCGCGCACAGATCGCAGTAGCAGGCTCCGCCGTACTCGTTGTTGATGTGCCAGGCGAGCAGCGCCGGATGGTCCGCGTACCGCTCGGCGATCCGTCCCGCGAGCGCCGTGGACAGTCGACGGTACGCGGGGGAGCTCGGGCAGAAGTTGTGCCGCTGCCCGTAGCCGTGCCGGCGGCCCTCGAAGTCGGTGCGGTTCACCTCCGGGTGCGCCTTCGCGAGCCAGGGCGGCACCGCGGCCGTGCCGGTGGCGAGGACGACGCGCCGCCCCTCGGCCGCCGCCCGGTCCACGATCCGGTCGAGGACCGTGAAGTCGTAGGTGTCCGGCGCGGGCTGGAGCAGCGACCACGCGAACACACCCACCGTGAGCGTGTCGATCCCGGCCCGGGTGAACAGCCGGTGGTCGGCGTCCCAGACCTCCTCGGGCCATTGCTCGGGATTGTAGTCACCGCCGTAGGGGATGCCGGGGGTGGCGGGCACGCCGTTCATGCGGTGAAGTCCTCCTGGGTCTCGGCGATGATCGGGCGGCTGGTGTGCAGCAGTGACAGGAGCAGCACCGGAGCTAGTAGCAGGGGCAGTGCCTCGGTCCACCACACGGTGGCCGCGGTCGTGACGACGAGGAGACTGGCCGCGCCGAGCGTGGCCCGTCCGTGCCGCAGCAGGTAGTACCCGGCGAGCCGCGCCGTGTCGACGGTGCGGAAGGTGAACAGGGCTGTCAGGACCAGCGCGTGTGCGCCCCAGAGCAGCGCGCCCACGCCGATGACCCCGAGCAGGACCGCCCACCAGCCGGGGAGGCCCGTCGCGGCGAAGTGGGTGAGGCTGTACGCGATGAGGGTCAGCCAGGCCAGCAGCGGGAGCCATATCCGCAGCGCCGGGGCGGAGTTGAGGCGCAGCCCGCGCAGATAGGAGCGGGCCGGGCGCAGTTCCGTCAGGTCGTGACCGCGGTGGTGCAAGGCGTAGAGGGCGGCGGACAGGGCCGGGCCGAGCGGAGTGAGACACAGCGCGGCCAGCGGCAGGTTCGACGGGTCCGTGCCGAGGAACAGCAGGCCGAGCAGGCCGGGCGCGAGGGTGAGGAGCAGCAGGCCCTCGACGGTGAGGAGGGTGTGGATGAGGGCGCAGGCCCGCGACAGGGGTCCGTCGCCGAAGAGGCGGGCGGTGCGCGGCAGGGTGGTCCCGGCGGAGCCGGTCTGTGCGGCGCTCATCCGGGTCCCCTGCCCCCGAGAATCCGGTCCTCGTCCCACCAGTCGGGCGATTCCTCGATCACGGCGCTGAGTTCGACCAGCGTCACTTCGTTCCTTTCCAGCGTGAGGTCGACGTCGGCTCTGAAGTCGGCCGTGGGCAGGCGGAGATGGGACCGGGATGGCTCCGCGGCCTCGTGCAGCACGTCGAGCTGGTGCGGGCGTGGGGAGCGGGGGCTGCCCATCCGGCGCCATGCCGTGTACGCGTTGCCGCGTTCGTCGTCGACGCTGGAGCGGCGCAGGAAGGCCGTGCCGCGCTCGGCGTCGCCGACCGGGACGGAGAGCCGCAGCGTGTGACGGCCGGTCCCGGGCGGTGCCCACGCCAGGACGGTGACCCGTCCGTCGGGGTGCCGGGTGACGAGATGGTCGTCGCCGCGGGCCAGCACGTCGCGGCCCATACGGGCCATGAAGGCGTACAGGTGGTAGGTGGGCTTTCTGACCTGGCGGTGCGTCAGGAGTCCGAAGCCGCCGTGGAACAGCGCCGTCGGGACCCCCACCTCCTCGAACATGTCGCTGAAGGTCCAGTACGAGAAGGAGTCCACCAGGTCCCCGCCGGCCGCCAGGACCGGGGCCAGGTACGCGGCGTGGAAGGCGGTGTCGTGGATCGGGTTGTCCGGGCGGTAGGAGGAGTTGAACTCCGTGATGTGGACCGGGAGGTCGGCGAGTGACGTGCCCTTCAGTTCGCGGCGCGGAGCCTCGAACTGCGCGAGGAGACGCTCGGCCGGGGCCAGGGTCTGGTACGTCCCGAA
The DNA here is from genome assembly GCF_042270245.1 of Streptomyces sp. NPDC055955. Lineage (NCBI taxonomy): Bacteria > Bacillati > Actinomycetota > Actinomycetes > Kitasatosporales > Streptomycetaceae > Streptomyces > Streptomyces sp. NPDC055955. The sequence goes on along the minus strand of NZ_JBHJYS010000032.1, from coordinate 48,910 downwards.
CGGGACGGGCTGCGCGGGTCCCGAGGTGTACGCGTGGCGTGACACGAAGTCGACCGGAAGGCCCCGCCGCTCCACGAACTGGGCGAACCGGGCGAGCCAGCCCTCGTCTGCGCCGGGTGACAGGGCGGGCCCGCCGACCTGGAGCGAGGCGTCGACGTCTTTCACGGCGTGTGCTGTCGCCTCGTACAGCCGGTGGTAGGCCGTCTCGTCGGCGCCCTGCCAGAAGTCCGGGAGATCCGGCTCGTTCCACACCTCGACGGGCCAGCCGCGTACCTCTTCCAGGCCGTAGCGGTCCACGAGGTGGGTCATCGTCGCGCGTACCAGGTCCGCCCACTCCCGGTGTGAGGAAGGTGGGGTCACGTTGCCCTGCCACCAGAAGACCGTCTGTGCGCCGGACGCCAAATCGCCGGGCATGAAGCCGAGTTCGAGGAAGGGGCGGATACCGAGTTCCAGGCAGGCGTCGATGACCTGATCGACGTAGGTGAACGCATGATGCACTCGTCGGGCGCCCTGCCACACGTAGGGCCGGTACACGCCCATCCCGTCGCTGAACAGGCCGTGGCCGCGGATGTGCCGGAAGCCGATCTCCTTCTGGATCAGGGCCAGGGAGTCCTGGTAGTCGCGCCGTAGGGCGAGCTCCAGGCGGCCCGTGCCGACGCACGCCCGCCATGCTTCGGAGAGCTCGCCCTGCGACTCGGCAGGGACCCGGATCATCCGTTCTCCTTCTTGTACCGCTCGTAGGCCTTGTTGTGCAGATCCACGAGTTGCTGCATGTTCTTGGCCTTGAGTTCGGCGACGTAGTCGTCCCATTCGGACAGTGGCCGCTTGCCGAGAGCGAACTTGAGGGTGTTCTGGTTCATGTGGTCCGTGAGGGGCGTGTCCCAGAGCGAGGCCTGCTCCTGCTCCGCGGCCCGCAGCGGGTGTGCCGGGGCGATGGGCATCTGCTCGCGCAGTGCCATGACGTCCTGGAACTTCTTCTCGTCCGGGCTGAAGGAGGAGGACACCAGCTCCCAGCTGCCGCCGTAGGTGAAGACGCCGTTGAAGAAGCCGTAGTCCTTCTGCAGGTCCTTCGGGGCCTTGGGGTCGGAACCCATGAGGCTGATGCCGGGCTTCAGCTTGTACTGACTGCCGGACTTCGTGTAGGTGACCCCCTCGACACCCCACTTGCAGAACGTCTGGCCCTCGTCCGAGTAGAAGAGCCAGTCCGTGAACTGCATCAGCGCGACGAAGTTGTCGCTCTTGAGCGCCTTGCTGGAGATCATGAGACCGTTCTCCATGCGGATGCCGTCGATCACGACCTCACCGGCCGGGCCGATCGGCACCGGAATCATCTCGATCTTCGCGCCCTTGACTTGCCGCTCCAGGTTGTAGCGGTACTTCTGCACCAGCTCCTGCGGGTTGGCGCTGATCGCGAAGGATTTCTGGGCCAGCAGCTTCTTCACCGCGTCGTCATCGGTCTGGGTGAAGCTCTCGGGGTCCATCAGCTTCTCGGCGACCAGCTTGCGCAGATACGCGAGGACCTGCCGGAACTCGTCCATGGCCCCGGTGAAGACGAACTTCTGTGCTTTCGCGTCGAAGCTGATGTTCTGGTAGTTCCAGCCGGCCCGGACGCCGTACGCCTGCCCGAGATAGCCCAGGAGGGCGCCCGCGGGGAAGACCGTGTTGGTGCTCCAGCGGTCGGAGAGGGGGTAGCTGTCGGGGTGCTCCGCCTTGATCGCCTTGAGGACGTCGTACACCTCGTCCCATGTCGTCGGCAGGCTCACGCCGATTTTGTCGAGGACGTCGGTGCGGAAGGACAGCGAGTATCCGGACTTGGGCTTCTCGTGGAGCCCGGGCAGCAGGTAGTACTTGCCGTCGGACTGGCGGATGGAGTCGAGCTCGGGCTCCAGCTTCCACCGCTTCACCTTGTCCTGGAAGTTGGGCATCAGGTGCACGTACTCGCTGACCGGCAGGATCGCGCCCGACGAGACGAACGCGACCTCGGAGGGGTGGTACGTCTTCGGGATCAGGAAGGGGGCGTCACCCGAGCCGATCAGCAGGCTGCGCTTCTTCTCGTAGTCGCTCAGCGGGACGTCGACGGGCTGCAGTGTGATGCCGGTGCGCTTGGTGACCTCCTTCCAGAAGAGCCAGCCCTTCTTCAGCGGGTATGTCGGGTTGTCGTTGTGCAGGACGGAGAAGGACAGCGCTCTGGTCGCCTTGAACTGCTCGCCGGCGTCGTACTTCTTCATGGCGCCGTTCTGCTTCTTCGACAGGTCCTTGCTGTCGCCGCCGTCGTCACCGCTGCCGCAGCCGGTGAGTGCGGCGAGTCCGGCGAACCCCGCCGCGGCGAGCAGCGACCTTCTCGACAGCTGGCCCGTGTTCGTCACGTGAACTCCCAAGTCTTGTCGATCTGTTGATGCGTGAAGGGGGTGTGCTCAGCCCTTGACGGCGCCGAGCATCACGCCCGAGACGAAGTACCGCTGCACGAAGGGATAGACCGCGAGGATCGGCAGCGCAGTGAGGACGATGGTCACCGACTGGATGTTGGCGGCGGCCTGGGTGAGCTGGTCGGTCGCGGCCCCCGCGTTGCCGCCCTCGGTGGCGCCCGCGATGAGGTTGCGCAGATACACGGTGACCGGCATGAGCTCGGCCCTGTCCATGTACAGGAACGCCGAGAACCATGAGTTCCAGAACGACACCGAGTAGAAGAGCACCATGGTCGCGATGACGGCTTTGGACAGCGGCAGTACGATCCGCAGCAGAGTCCCGTACGCGCTCAGGCCGTCGATCTGCGCGGCCTCCTCGAGTTCGGCCGGCATGTTCTCGAAGAACGCCTTCATCACCAGGAGGTTGAAGACGCTGATGGCGTTCGGCAGGGCGATCGCCCAGATCGAGTTCTTCAGGCCGATGCTGGTGATGAGCACGTAGTTGGGAATCAGGCCGCCGGAGAAGAACATCGTGAAGACGGCGATGCCGACGAGGAACGTGCGCCCGCGCAGGTCCTTCTTCGACAGGACGTATGCGTAGAGCGTGGTGAGGACCATGGCGACGGCGGTGGAGAGCACCGTGTAGAGGACGGTGTTCCCGTAGCTGCGCCAGAACGTCCCGTCCTGGAAGACGATCTTGTACGTGGTGAGGTTGAAGCCCTTGGGCCACAGTGTCACCTCGCCCGCCCGGATCTGGCGCTCCCCGCTGAAGGAACGGGCGACGATGTTGATGATCGGGTAGAGCGTGACCACCACGACCAGGGTCAGGATCACGGCGTTGACGCCCTGGAAGAGGCGGTAGCCGCGGGTCGGGCTGTTCACGGACGTCCCGGCGCGGGGCCGGGTCTCGATGCTCACCACAGGCTCGTCCCCACGGTCTTGCGCGACACCCGGTTCGCCGAGGTGATCAGCACGAGGCCGATGACTGCCTCGAACAGTCCGATGGCGGCGGCGTAGCTGAAGGAGTTCGACTCGACACCGGTGCGGTACAGGTAGGTCGAGATGACGTCGGCCGTCGGATACGTCAGTGGGTTGTAGAGCAGCAGGATCTTCTCGAAGCCGACGACCATGAACGTGCCGATGTTGAGGATCAGCAGGGTGACCATGGTGGGGCGGATGCCGGGCAGTGTGACGTGCCACGTCTGCTGCCAGCGGTTCGCGCCGTCGATCCGTGCCGCCTCGTACAGGTCCTCGTCGATGGTGCTGAGCGCGGCGAGATAGAGGATCGTGCCCCAGCCGGCCGTCTGCCAGACCTCGGAACCGACGTAGATCGTGCGGAACCAGCCGGGTTCCTGGATGAACCGGACCGGATCGTGGCCGAACGTCGCGAGGACATGGTTGACCGGGCCGTCCGACGCCAGCATCTGCACGGTGATGCCCGCGACGATCACGATGGACAGGAAGTGCGGCAGATACGAGACCGACTGCACGAAGCGTTTCACGGCCGTGCGCCTGACCTCGTTGAGCAGCAGGGCCAGCACGATCGGTACGGGGAAGCAGAACAGGAGCGTCAGCAGGCCCATCCACAGCGTGTTCCGGAAGACCTGCCAGAACGTCGGGTCGCTGAGGAACATCTGCACATAGCGCAGCCCCACCCATTCCTCGCCGAGGATCGAACCGCCCGGCTCGAAGCGGCGGAACGCGATCACGTTGCCGATCATCGGCAGGTAGCGGAAGACCAGGAAGAACAGGATCGGCAGCACCGCAAGGGAGTACAGCTGCCAGTCGCGGCGAAGCGATCGGCGCCAGGAGCGGCGGCCGGCCGGGGGCTTCCTGCCGGGTGGCGGGGCGGGCGGGCCGCCGGTGCGGGGCTGGCTGCCCGTCATGGTGGGGGAGCTCATGCTGGGCCTTTCGTCACACGGGCAGGCAGAGGTCATCACAGAAGCGGGGAAAGACGCACCGAGAACTTTCAGGAATCTTCCGGTAACGTCGCCGCAACCTAAAGCCGCTCCCGACCCCTGTCAATGGGTGCCGCGTCAAAGGGAGTTGGCTCCGTTCCCGGCTGTGAGGTGCCTGTGCCCGCCTTCGACCTGCCCCTGGACGAACTTCAGCGCCACCGACCCGAGCCCGACGAACCCGCCGACTTCGACGCGTTCTGGCAGGCCACGCTGAAGTCCGCCGCCCACCGCGAACCCCTGATCAGCGTCCGCCCCGCCGACAGCGGCCTGCGGCTCGTCGAGAGCTGGGACGTCACCTTCCGCGGCTTCGCCGGAGATCCCGTCAGCGCCTGGTACACGCGACCCGCGGGCAACAGCGAACTCCTGCCCGCGGTGGTCGAGTTCGCGGGCTACGGGCGCGGCCGCGGCCTCCCGCACGAGCGCCTCACCTGGGCGAACGCCGGATACGCCCACCTGCTCATGGACAACCGCGGCCAGGGCGACCAGTACGGCAACGGGGGCGCGACCCCCGACCCGCACGCGAGCGCTCCCGGCGGCCCGGGGCCCGCTGTGCGCGGGCTGCTCGATCCCCACGACCACCACTACCGCCGTCTGATCACCGACGCCGTGTGCGCGGTCGCCGCGCTGCGGGCCCTGCCCGGAGCCGACCCCGGCCGGGTGGCCGCGGTGGGCAACAGCCAGGGCGGGGGAGTGGCCCTCGCCGTCGCCGGACTCGTCCCCGACCTCGCCGCGGCTCTGATCACGGCACCCTTCCTGTGCGGCATCCGGCGCGCCCTCGACCTCACCGACGTGGGGCCCTACGGCGAGATCGCCGCCTACCTCGCCGTGCACCGGGGCGCGGAAGACGCGGCGTTCCGTACGCTCGCCTACGTCGAGGGCATCTCCTTCGCCCGGCGCGCTCACGCCCCGGCCCACTTCGGAGTGGGCCTGCGCGACACCGTCTGCCCGCCCAGCGGCGCCTACGCGGCGTACCACCGCTACGGCGAACACGCCGGGACGGACCCCGTCCGGGAGATCCACGCCTACCCGTTCAACGGCCACGAGCACGGCGACGCGGTGCACGTACGACGTCAACTGGCCTGGCTGCGACAGGTGCTGGAAGCCGGGGTCGCGTAGATTCGGGTCCGGGCGTTCGGCGGGTCGTACAAAAACGCGGCTTGACCGGCGCGTGGTCGACGGCATGTCCTACGGTTTCCGGAAGGAATCCGGAGAACTTTCAGGATGCAGAGGTCGATGGAGGTGGGGAACGTGGCCCGGGTTGGCGGGACAGGCAAGGCAGCCGCGCAGAGCCCGGACGGGCCGGCCAAGGTGACGATCACCGAGATCGCGCGGGAGGCGGGAGTGTCGGTCCCGACCGTCTCGAGGGTCGTCAACGGGCGCTCCGACGTGTCGCCCGCCACCAGGGCGCGGGTCGAGGACCTGCTGCAGCGGCATGGCTACCAGCGACGTCCGCCCGCTCCCGGCGACCGGGCGGCGCTGCTCGACCTGGTCTTCAACGACCTGGACAGCCCCTGGGCGGTGGAGATCATCCGGGGCGTGGAGGAGGTCGCGCACGAGGCCGGGGTCGGCACGGTGGTCTCCGCGATTCACGACCGGGCGGGCGCGGCCCGGCAGTGGATGACGAATCTGCGGGCCCGCGCGTCGGACGGGGTGATCCTCGTGACCTCGGTCCTCGAACCGGGGCTGCACGACGAACTGCGGCGCCTGGGCGTGCCGCTGGTGGTCGTCGACCCTGCCGGTTCACCGGCCACCGAGGCGCCGACCGTCGGTGCCACGAACTGGGCGGGCGGGATGGCCGCGACGGAGCACCTGCTGGGTCTCGGTCACCGCCGGATCGGGTTCATCGAGGGCCCGCCCCGGCTGCTGTGCTCGCGCGCCCGGCTCGACGGGTACCGGGCCGCTCTGGACGTGGCCGGCGTGCCCGTAGACGACGCGCTGATCGTGCCCGGCGACTTCTACCACGAGTCCGGATTCACCGGCTGCAACGCGCTGTTGGAGCTGGCCGAACCGCCCACCGCCGTCTTCGCCTCCAGCGACCAGATGGCGCTCGGGGCGATCGAGGCGCTGCGCCGGCGCGGGCTGCGGGTGCCGGAGGACATGAGCGTCCTCGGGTTCGACGACCTCCCGGAGGTGCGCTGGTCGGCGCCACCGCTGACCACGGTCCGCCAACCACTGGCGGAGATGGGCAAGTTGGCGGCGCGCTTCGTCCTCGACCTGGCCCGGTCCGTAGCACCGGCCTCGTCACGGGTGGAGCTGGCGACGGAACTGGTGGTCAGGGCCAGTACGGCGGAGCCGCGGCAGAGCTGACACACCCGGCACCCATCGGGGGTGTCAACGGCCATTTGTGTCCGGGCCGTTGACACCCCCGTCGTGTGTCCGTAACTTCCGAAGCCGTCCACCGATAGTTTCGGAACACTTCCGGAAGGCGGTCATGTCAGCCTCCGTCTCCCTGCTCCCGCCACTCCTGCGCGGAGTCCGTGCGGCAGCCCACCGGAGCCATCGCGAGAGGCAGGGCCAAGGGCCGGCCGGTCACCGGCCCGGCGCCGATATGACGGCACCGTCGCCCGAACCCCACCTGCTCGTAGCGCACTTGAGGAGTTCCATGGCTCAGCCTTGGCAGGACACCACCCTGCCCGACCATGTCCGGGCGGCGGACCTGCTCGCCCGGATGACCCCCGAGGAGAAGACCGCCCAGCTGTCCAGCGTGTGGCTCGGCGCCGACATCGACACCGACACCGCCGCGGTCGCCCCGGGCCAGCACGCGTACGTGGCGCGCAGCGCTGCCCTCGACGCCTTGCTCCCGCACGGCCTCGGACACCTCACCCGCCCCTTCGGCACCGTCCCCGTCGGACCGGCAGAGGGGGCCGCCCGGCTCGCCGCACTGCAGCGGCGGATCCGTGCGGGCAACCGCTTCGGCGTGCCCGCCATCGCCCACGAGGAGTGCCTGACCGGCTTTGCCGCCTGGCAGGCCACCGTCTTCCCGACCCCGCTGGCCTGGGGCGCCACCTTCGACCCGGCCCTGGTGACCGAGATGGCGCAGGCCATCGGCGCGTCGATGCGCGCGGTCGGCGTCCACCAAGGCCTCGCCCCGGTCCTCGACGTCGTGCGGGACCCGCGCTGGGGCCGTACCGAGGAGGCCATCGGTGAGGACCCGTACCTCGTCGGCACCATCGGCACCGCGTACGTACGGGGCCTGGAGGCCGCCGGGATCGTCGCCACCCTGAAGCATTTCGCCGGGTACTCCGCCTCGCGCGGCGCCCGCAACCACGCCCCGGCCCCGCTCGGCCCCCGCGAGCTCGCGGACGTCATCCTGCCCCCGTTCGAGATGGCCGTGCGCGACGGCGGCGCCCGCTCCGTGATGGCCGCCTACAACGACATCGACGGCCTCGCGGCCCACGCCCACCCCGGCCTGCTCACCCACGTCCTGCGCGAGGAGTGGGGGTTCACCGGGACCACCGTCGCCGACTACTTCGGCCTCTCGTTCCTGGAGTCCGCCCACAAGATCGCCGACTCGCCCGCGGAGGCCGCCCGGCTCGCGCTCGCGGCCGGGGTCGATGTCGAACTGCCCACCGCCCGCTGCCTCACCGCGGCCGACCACCTCCCCGGGGACCTCCTCGACCGGGCCGCCCTGCGCGTCCTGACCCAGAAGTGCCAGCTGGGCCTGCTCGACCCCGGCCCCGACCACGAACAGGACGGCGACGACGCTCCCGTCGACCTCAACCCCCCGCACCTGCGCGACCTGGCCCGCAGGGCGGCGCAGGAGTCCGTCGTGCTGCTCGCCAACGACTCCGGCGTCCTGCCGCTCGACGACGGCCTCCGCATCGCCGTCGTCGGACCCCTCGCAGACGAACAGGCGGCCATGCTCGGGTGCTACACGTTCCCCCGGCACGTCGGTGTCAACCACCCCGAACTGCCCACCGGCATCGATGTACCGACGCTCGGTGAGGCGCTGCGTGCCGAACTGCCCGGGGCCGAGTTCGTCGACGACCCCGGGGCGGCCGACGTGTGCGTGGCTGTCGTCGGCGACCGCTCCGGCCTGTTCGGGCGAGGATCGTCCGGCGAGGGCTGCGACGCCGAGGACCTGGAACTCCCGTACGACCAGGGCGCATTGCTCGACGAGGTGGTCGACCGCGGCACCCCGACCGTCATCGTCGTGCTCAGCGGGCGGCCGTACGCGCTGGGCCGCTGGGCGGACCGCGCCGCCGCCGTCGTGCAGGCCTTCTTCCCCGGACAGGAAGGCGGCGGAGCCGTGGCGGGGGTCCTGTCCGGGCGCGTCGAGCCGTCCGGCCGGCTGCCCCTCGGCGTGCCACGCACCCCCGGCGGCCAGCCCGCCCCCTACCTCTCACCGCCACTCGGCCGCCACGGCGCCCCGAGCAAGGTGGACCCCACCGCCCTCTACCCCTTCGGGCACGGCCTGTCATACACCACCTTCGCCTGGGACACCCCGCAGTGCGAGGCCCCCGAACTGCCCACCGACGGAGAGACGTCGATCCGCCTCACCGTCCGCAACACCGGCGAGCGCCCCGGCACCGAGGTCGTCCAGCTCTACCTCCACGACCCGGTCGGCACCGTCGCGCGGCCGGAGGTCCGGCTCGTGGGCTACGCCCGGGTCCCGCTCGACGCCGGGGCGTGCGCGGAGGTCCACGCCACGTTCCCGGCCGACCTCGCCGCGTACACCGGCGCCGACGGCCGCCGCGTCGTCGAACCCGGCGCCCTCGAACTGCGTGTCGCCGCGTCCAGCACCGACATCCACCACGCCGTGCCGCTCACCCTCACCGGGCCGGTACGGGAGGTCGGGCACGAGCGGCGCATGCGGTGCGAGCTGCGCGTGAAGTGACGCGCGCGGCGCCGCCGCGAGCAGGTCCGCACCAAGGCAACCACCCGCACGGCGGGCATCGCCCTGATCCACCGCCTGCGGCCAGGCAGCGAATGAACCACCCACTCGCACACTCCAGTTGAGGAGCCGAACCATGCGCACTCCCGCACGCCGCACCCGAGCCAGAGCCGCTGCATTCGCCGCGTCCACGGCCCTGCTGCTCGGTATCGCCGCGGTCCCCGCCGCCCACGCGGACGGCGCCCGGCACCGCCCCGCGACGCTCGACGACCTGGCCCAGCGGACCGGCCGCTACTTCGGCTCAGCCGTCGACAACCCCGAACTCGACGACACCGCGTACGCCGACCTTCTCGGCAGTGAGTTCGGCGCCACCACCCCCGGCAACGGCATGAAGTGGTACGCCACCGAACCCCAGCGCGGCGTCTTCGACTTCACGGCCGGTGACGAGATCGTGGCGTACGCGAAGGCCCGTCATCTGAAGGTGCGCGGCCACACCCTTCTGTGGCACAGCCAGCTGCCGAGCTGGCTGACGGACGGCACCTGGACCGCCGACGAGCTGCGCTCCATCCTCAAGAACCACATCACGACCGAGGTCAAGCACTACAAGGGCAAGGTCTTCGCCTGGGACGTCGCCAACGAGATCATGAACGAGGACGGCACGTACCGGGAGAACATCTTCTACAAGACGCTCGGCCCCGGCTACGTCGCCGACGCGCTGCGCTGGGCGCACGCCGCCGACCCGAAGGTGAAGCTGTACCTCAACGACTACAACGTCGAGGGGCTCGGGGCGAAGTCGGACGCCTACTACACGCTGATCAAGCAGCTCAAGGCGGACCGGGTCCCGATCGACGGCTTCGGCATGCAGGCGCACCTCGCCCTGCAGTACGGCTTCCCGAGCGACATGAAGGGCAACATCCAGCGCTTCGCCGACCTGGGCCTCGACGTCGCGATCACGGAGCTCGACGTCCGGATGATCCTGCCCGCCGACGCTGCCAAGCTGACCCAACAGGCCGACTGGTACGCCCAGGTCACCGACGCCTGCCTGGCCGTGCGGCGCTGTGTCGGCATCACGCTGTGGGGCTACTCCGACCGGCACTCGTGGATCCCGGCGGTCTTCTCCGGCCAGGGCGCGGCGCTGCCCTGGGACGAGAACCTCCAGCGCAAGCCCGCGTACGACGCGATAGCGAAAGCGCTGGCGGCGGCCGCGAAGTAGACCGCGGGGGCAGATGTCCGATTCGCCAGAGCGGGCGCCCTCGCCAGGGCCGCCGACCGCCGGGTGACGGCAGAGCCGCTTGTCCCGCGGGCCCGACAAGCCCGTGGGACAAGCGCGCGGGTCACCCGCGGCCGTGGCCCACAGGATACGAGTGGCCGACCGCGATCTCGTCGATCCTCAACTGGTGGTAGTAGGGGACGACGGTCGCCGCCGACCAGGTGCTGTCCACCTCCAGCCTGATGTAGCGGGCCGTGGTGTCCAGGTCCACGTAGCGGGTGCTGCGGGCGCTCTCCATGACACCGGTCCTCACCGGATCGCCCCAGTGCTCGCCGTCGTCACTGACGAAGACCTTGTAGTCCTTGATCCGGGCCGAGTCCTCCTTCCTGCCGAACGACTCACGGTTGTACGTGGGCGACCATTCGGTCTGGTTCACGGCCAGGTACCGGGCCTTCTTGACGGCCCCTAGATCCAGCGTGACCGAGACGGGCACCTGCCCGTTCGCGTCCCAGTACCGGGTGAGGTCGCCGTCGGTGAGGTTGGTCGCCGGGTGGCCGTCCTTCGACGACGTGGCGGTGGCCCGCACCGTGTCGGACGGGTACAGACCCTGGCGGTGTCGCACCGTCTCGACCTTGAAGACCGTGTCGTACGGGTCCCAGGTGGTGATGCCCTTGAGCGTCACGGTGCCGTCGTGCTGGTCGAAGGCGATCCTCTCGCCGGTACGCAGATCGCTGATCCGCTTCACCTTCGTGCCGTTGTCGCGCACGACGAGAGTGCCGGAGTCGCCTCCCGTCGGCCGCGTCGTGACATGGATGTACTGGCGCGTCGGATCCTCCTTGGCCACCGTGGTGTAGCCGTACGCCCCGTCGTTCCAGGCACCCGGACGCAGCCCGCCGTAGAGATAGCCGCCGCCCTCCACGCTGTGCAGCGACTCCCAGATCGGGTCGAGATACTTCGACATGTAGTCGGTGAACGCCTGCTGCTGGGGTGGGAACGTCCCGTCCACCTGGGCCTGGAGGTCCATCAGGGACTTGTACGACGTGCCCGCGTTGGCCACGTAGCGGCGGATGTTGAGCGCCGTGTCGACCGGACGGTCCTGACCGTCGTACCACCAGGCGCCGCTCGACGGCACCTTGTAACAGGACTCCGTGAGGCGCGGCATGGACGTCCAGTACGCCGCCGGCATGTCGTAGTCGGGCGTCATACCCGTCTTCTGCTCGTTGCTGACGGTGTCCATGATCGGTGTGTCTTCGTTGTTGTTGCTCAGGAGCATGTCCGGGCGCTGCTCACGGATCTGCTCGTACAGGTGGTGCTGCTCCCAGTACTCGTTGTCGTTGTCGATCCAGAAACCTTTCAGGTCCGGGTAGTTGTGCATCACCTCGAAGAAGTTGTCATAGCTGAACTCGCCGAAGCCGGGGCGCGTCGTCAGGTCGACGTCCTTGCCCTTGTACGCGGAGTAGGCGGCGGAGTCGAAGGACTCAGGGCCCATGACGTCGTGCCACTGCGGATCGTCGGTCATGTAGAGGATGACCTTGATGCCTTCGGCCTTGGCCGCCTTGATGAGCTCCCCGAGGATGTCGCGCTTCGTCGAGCAACTGCCGGGGATCTTCGACGGCCAGGGGCGGGCATAGCCCAGGCGGCTGTGAAAGGTGGCCAGGACGATGTACGAGCCGTGGATCTTCTGCGTCTCCTTGACCCAGTAGTCCGGGTTCCAGCCGCTGTCGTTCACGGCCTTCTGCCAGGAGTCGCAGTCGTAGTGCTCGGGCTGGGTGTACATGCCCCAGTGCAGGAAGAGACCCGCGGTGGAGTCGCGCAGCCAGGTCTGGCGCGGGTTGAACATGCCCGGAACCGGGTCCGCCTGCGCGGTGGCGGTCATGTCGGGGGCCGCGGGGGCGGACGCGGGGGTGAGCAGGAGGGGGCTGAACAGGGCGAGCAGGGCCGCCCACAGGGCCCACAGGCGCCGTGGCCGGCGCGCTGGTCTGCTGGACATGAGGGGTTGTTCCTCCTTCGGGTGCGGCACCGTGATCTTGCCGGGACAAGGGAACTGCCGTGCAGGGGAGTTGGGGGACCTCCTCGGGTTCAGTCGGGTGGCCGGACGGTCAGCAGGCCGGAGGGCGGTACGTCGAGGCGGACCGCCCCGGGACCGAGGGTGTGCGGGCCCGAGTGGGTGACCCGGCCGCGTGCGTCGTACGTGGTGAGCGTGGCCGGCACCGGGCCGTGCGCAATGACGCAGACCAGGCCGTCCGCGGCGGTGGCGTTCACCAGATCGGCCCGGGGATGACGCATCAGGTCGAGCGGTACGGGGCGTTCGGCATGCGCGACGATCACCTGGGCGTCGCCGGCGTGGGCCCGCACGAGGGGGTACAGCTCGTCCGGACGCCCCGGCTCCATCTCGCCGTCCAGCAGGACGGGGTGCAGTCGCTGCCACTGGCACAGCCAGAACGTCAGGGACTCGCGATGGTCTGAACTCAACTCGGCCAAACGGCAGGACAGTTGGGGAACCGCGTGCAGCACGGACTGGATCTGCCGGGCCACCGTCTCGGCCGTTGCGTCCGGGTCCCACATCAGCATGTCCGAATGGACGGCACCGCCGGTCGCGCAGAGCGCCGCGTCGATCGTGCGGATCCGGTTCGCGGTGGCGTCGGCCGGGCAGTCGGTGGCACGCAGCAGATTCCCGTACGCGCTCATGCCGGGGCCGAGATAGGGCTGGCGCAGTTCGATCAGCGGGCCGCGCGGGCACAGCGAGCCGAGGGTGGCGCGGAGCTCCCCGAGCAACAGCGCCATCGCGGGTCCTACCGGGGCGCCGCCGTCATCCGCGTACACGGTGGCGTCGTCGAGGAAGTCCAGCTTCAGGCCGTCGAGCCCGTGGTCGGCGACGAGCCGGGTGCACATGTCCAGGACGTGTGCGCGCACCCGGGGCTCCCTGGGGTCGAGGACGTGTGCGCCCGGCGCGGTCGGGCTGGGGGCGCGGGCGTACGGGGCGAGCCGCCGCCATGCGGGCGAGTCCGGCCCCAGGAGCAGCGGGGCGATCCACGCCATGTACGCCAGGCCCAGGCCCTGCACGTGGCGCACATGCCCGGCGAGATCGGGGAACTTGGCCGTGTCCACCCGCCAGTCGCCCGCCCAGGCGTAGCCGCGCTCCCGGCCGCCTCGCTGCCAGCCGTCGTCGAGGATCAGCAGTCCGCAGCCGAGTGCGGCGGCGTGCTCGGCCTCCCGCGCCACGCCGTCGGCCGTGACCTCCTGCCCGAAGGCGTACCAGGTGGAGTAGGCGGGAGTCCGGCCCGCCTCCGGCAGGGCCAGTGGCGGAGGCTGCGCGGAGCCGACGAGCCGTCGGCGCAGTGGGCGCAGCGCCGCCGCGGGGGAGGGGCTGTGGCCCGCGAAGAGCAAGGTGAACGGATGCCGTCCGGCGCTGAGTTCGAGATGCACCGCGAACAGCTTGCGCTGCTCCGAGACGCCGAAGACCAGGTGCGTCTCGGCCGTCGCGTCCTGGGCGGCGAAGGCGAGCAGCGTCCGCCCAGACGTCTCGTACAGGCAGCCGATCGCGCTGCCGTGCACCAAGCCGGCGTTCAGCCGACCGGCCCAGTCCGGCGGCAGGGACCGCTGCCAGCCGGCGTCCGGGTGCCAGTAGCCGACGGCGTCCCGCAGGGGCGTCAGCAGACGGATCTCCACGGCGGCGCCCTCGGGGGCCGGCACGTCCAGTGCCTTCACCGCGTCGGGGAGTTCGCGCACGACGGGCTCCATGGGCACCCCGTCGACGAGCACGGCGACGCTGACCTGGTCGATGAGTGCGGTGGTGGGCGTGGGCGGGCGTTCTGCCGTGGTGACCGCGATCGACGTCACGTATGCCCTCCGGGGAGGCGGCTGCGGGGACGGGTGGCCGATTCGTGAGCGTTCCCGTGAGCGTTCACGGAGTACCTTGGAGCCGCCGCATGTCCCCGTCAAGACCGCTGCGAGGGATTCCTTGGTTCAGCTTGATCACCTCAACTACCCCTTGGCGAGGCATCGTTGACAGCAGGGAACGAGCTGCTCATCATGTCCGTGAGCGCTCACGTGAACCGTCCGGCAGCGACGACGGACGGCACGTGGACAGGCGGAGAGAGGAACCTTCCCGAGATGCCCACCCCCCGCACGTCCCGGCGCGGGCGTCACGGCGTCACCATCGACGACGTCGCCCGCTCCGCGGGTGTCTCCCGGCAGACCGTCTCCCGCGCCATCAACGACAAACCGGAGATCGACCCGGACACCCGGGCACGGATCCTGGAGGTGGCCCAGACACTCGGCTACCGGCCCAACCGGCACGCGCGCGGCATGGCCGGCCCCGCGACGACCACACTCGGCCTGGTCGTCGCCGATGTGCTCAACCCGTTCTTCCCCGAGGTCGTCGCCGGCGTGATGGAGGCCGCCGACGAGCGCGGCTGGCAGGTCGCCGTGTACAGCACCGGGTCGGCCCTCGAACGTGAGCAGAGGGTGGCGGCCACGGTCGCCGACCATGTCGACGCGTGCGTCGCCTACTTCTTCGCCGAGAGCGCCATCGAGCGGGTGCGCAGCACCGGTATCCCCCTGGTGCTCCTGGACCACGACACCCGGCCGCCCGCCGCCGGCGGCGTCCGCATCGACTTCGAGTCCGGAATGCGGCAGGCACTCGGGCACCTCATGGCCGCCGGGCACCGGCGCGTGGTCATGCTCGACGACAAGGCCCGCGGCGACGAGGCTGACCCGCACTCCCGGCGCGCCCTGTTCCTCGCCCTCGCCGCCGAGCGCGGCCTCGACACCGGAGGGACACCGGTCGTGCCCGTGGCCAACTCCGTGCAGGGCGGCGCCGACGGCATGGACCGCCTGCTCGCCGAACACCCCGGCACCACCGCCGTCCTCGCCTACAACGACCTGATCGCGGTCGGAGCCATGCGCCGAGCGCTGCGCCGGGGCCTGGACGTACCGGGCGACTGTGCCTTCGTCGGGTGCGACGGCCTGATGCTCGGCGAACTGATGGACCCGCCGCTCACCACGCTGTACGTCGACAAGCGCCAGGTGGGACGAGCAGCCGTCGAGCAGGTCGAGGCGCTCGTGCAGGGCCGCGGCCCGCTCGCCGAGCGAGTGATCGTGCCGCAGTTGGTGGTACGCGAGTCGGCCTGAGCGGAGCACGCCGGCCGGCCCCAGACGCGGCAAGCGGCACACCGCCTGCCCGCAGACGCACGGAGCGGCGACCGCAACAGCGCCAGGAACCGGCCCACCTGCTTCTCAGGAGCGCCCCTCATCGCCTGTGGTTCGATTCCGCGTCGGCGCGTGGGGGCGTAGCGTTCCGAGTGATCGACCGACCGGTATGAGGAGGCCGACGTCGCGACGTCGGCCGGAAGGGGCACGCATATGCTCGGCGGAGTCAACGGAGGCGGCAGCGTGCCCGACTGCTCCCTGATCGACGAGATCGTCCGCGAGAGTGCCGGCAGGACGCCGGCCGTTACGCCGGAAACCGAAGTCGGCACCCCTACACCCCAGTTGGCCGCCACATGAAGCGGCCCGCACCCACGGATGCGCCATGGATGGTCCTGATCGGCCCGGCCGGCACCGGGAAGACCACCCTCGGCCAGGAGATCGCGAGAAGGGCGCAGAGGCCGTTCGTCGATCTGGACGCCGCTGCCGATGAGTACTACGCGCAGGTGGGATGGAGCATCGCGAGACTCCGCGAGCGCATCGCGACCGTCGGACGCCTCGCGGCGGAGACCGAGTGGGAAGGCGCCCGGGCGCACGCTGTGGCGCGTGTGGTGGCCGACCGTCCTGACGCCGTGATCGCACTGGGCGCAGGCCACACCACCTACACCGACCCCGTACACCTGGCCGACGTACGCACCGTGTTGGGACACTGCCGACACGTGGTCCGGGTTCTGCCCTCACCCGACCGCGAGATCTCGCTCACCCTCCTACGGCAACGCTGCACAGCGACCAAGGGGCAGTCCTGGATCATCGACGGACACGACTTCCTGGGACAGTGGCTCGACGACCCCGGCGCGCGACAGCTGGCGACGCGGACGATCTATACGGAGAAGGAGACTCCCGCTCAGACCGCAGCGCGGCTGATCCGATACGCCTGAGCAGAGCGTCGTGGGGAAGCGGGGGCCGGCCCCCGGACAGGACTCGGTGATGACCGATGCGGCGAAAGCAGTCCTCGACGGCGGCCACGAGGTCCGGTGCTCGCCTCGCAGGTACGCAGCGATGCCATGAAAGGCATGGCTGATCCGCGTGACGAGCGGCTTCGGCGGTCTCGGACGTCACGGCCGCATCCAGGAGACGCACCGTGAGGGGAACCAGGCTCAGCGGGACTTCGACGCCGAAGACGAGAAGGCGTCGGTCGGCACGCCGGACGTGGTCCGGCCTTGGCCTTGTTCCGCGACGAGGCGGAGCACGCGCTCTCGCTCATCACGGCCCCAGGTCTCCTTGGTCAAGAGGATGCCGACGAGCCCGATCACGGCCGCGCCGAGGTAGAGCAGGGCCGCGCCTGGCCAACCGAAGGCCCCTACCAGGGCCGCGGCGAGCAGCGGGGCGAAACCGCCGATGGCCGCGGCGATCTGGTACCCCAGCGAGGCTCCCGAGGTACGGGTCGCGGTGCGGAACTGCTCGGTGAGCAAAGAGCCCTGGGTTCCTGTGAGTGATGCGTGGATGAGGCCGATTCCGATGATGAACACCGTCGCTACGAGGGCGGGCCGGGCGGAGTTGGTGAGGAGATACATCGGGAACGCGAAGAGGATCGCCGCGACGCAGGCCGCAATGTACAGCGGACGGCGTCCGATGCGGTCCGTGAGCGCGCCCGCGAGGAAGGTGACGGCGACGGCGAGGAGGCTGGCGGCGGTGATGGCGCCCAGAGCGACGGGCCTGAGATCGGGGTGGCGCTCGGTGATGTAGTTGAGAAGGTAGGTGGCGGTCGAGTAGTAGGCAAAGGATTCGACGACGCGCAAGGCGATGACACGCAGGATGCCCCGCCAGTCGTCAGCCAGGGTGGCCCGGAGCGGGTTCTTCTTGGTCTCGCCGCCGGCCTGGGCTTCCTGGAATTCGGGGGATTCGGAGAGCCGGGAGCGAACGATCAGAGCGACGATCACGAGGACGGCGCTGAGCAGAAAAGGCGTCCGCCACTGCCAGTTGCCGTCGAGGGTGTCGCTCCACGCGAACACACCGCTGGCCAGGGCAATGCCCAGCGGGTTGCCGGACTGGGGTATCGCGGCGAACATGCCCCGACGGTGCCACGGTGCGTGTTCGTAGGCCATGGTGATCGCTCCGCCCCACTCGGCTCCGAACGCGAGGCCCTGAATCATGCGGATGGCCACGAGCAGGATCGGTGCGAGCACGCCGACCTGTCCGTAAGTGGGCAGCGCGCCGATGAGGAACGTGGCCGCGCCCATGACGGTCATCGCTGCGACGAGGACGGGTTTGCGGCCGAACCTGTCGGCGAAGTAGCCGCCGATGGCGCCTCCCAACGGGCGCATGACGAAGCCGACGGCGAGAGTCGCGAAGGAGAGCAGAGTGCCGACGAACCGGTCGCTCCCGGGAAAGAAGACCGCTCCGAAGTAGAGCGCGGAGGCTGTGCCGTACGCGATGAAGTCGTAGTTCTCGACGCTGGTGCCGAAGGCGGCCGCGATCGCCGTCTTGAAGCGGTCCTTGGAACCGAGCGCGCTTCGCCGTTCGGCGGGGGTACTGCTGGACATGTGGTTCTCCTTGATCGGTCGCCGGACCGTTGCCGGCGTGTGCGCAGCGAGGAGGAGGGGCCGCACGAAGGCAGGCCGGGGCCATTGAGCAGCTGTTTCGGGCATGCCGAGGAGCCGCCCGGCGTAGTCGTCCTTGGGCAGGGCGAGTTCGGAGTCGGCGACAGCGCGGGCGCTCTCGCCGAGAGAGATGTGGGAGGTGGGTCAGGAGGCCGGGGTGACGGCGTCGAGCGCGTTGAGTTTCGCGACGCGACGACGGGTGTCCTCGTCGTCGTCGAAGACGGCCCCGAGGAACTCACGGATGATGTCGGGCACGAGTGCGTGCGGGACGAGCCAGGCCCCCATCGCGATGGTGTTGGCGTCGTCATGCTCGACGGCCTGGTGGGCGGAGTAGGGCTCGTGGGCGAGGCCGCAGCGGATGCCGGGCAGCTTGTTCGCGGCCATGACGGCGCCCTGGCCGGTGCCGCACACGAGCACGGCCCGATCGGCGGCGCCGGAGAGCACGACTTCGCAGGTGGCGCGGGTGATGTCCGGGAAATCCACGGGCTCGCAGCTGTGGGTGCCGCAGTCGATCACTTCGTGGCCGAGCGCCTCAATGGCCGCGTGGACGGAGGCCTTGAGCGCGTATCCGGCGTGGTCTGCGCCGAGGGCGACCTGCATCGTTGGTCCTTTCAAGAGGGGTGCACCGTCTTCCGCCTGACGGGTGAGGGGCGTTGCAGTGCTGGGGCGTGTGTGCCGGGGATGCGGCCAATCGGGCTGGGCAGCCCTTGAGCCCACGCTGCGCGGTGGCGTCAGCGCAGTGACTGTCTTGTGGGTGTGGTGTGGGGCATTGCCCGCTCGGCCGCGGGCCCCATCAGTTGCACACCCATGCGCTTCGGAGAAGTGCTCTCCGCTCGGCCGACTGTGGGGCGGTCGATCGGGCTGCGGGAGATCGGCCGGGATGAGGAGAATGCCTGAGGCGATCGCTGTCCTCGGTGGAGGCGGCGCCGAGGGCGATCCGCATCCTCACCGGATGTCCTGCACGGACCGGTCGACGAAGGTGGTGGGAACACGTTGTCCGGGTGCGGCGCGGTCTGCGATGAGGTCGACCAGCCCACGTACACCGAGCCGGCCGATCGACGACGCGTCGTTGCGGACCGCGCTGATGGGCGGCGAGGTGAACTCGAACCAGTCCAGGTCGTCGAAGGAGACGACCTCGATACGGGATGCCTGCTCGGCGCCGAGTCGCTCGCGCAGTGCGCGGACGGCTCCCAGCGTCGTCTGCCCGTTGGCACCGAACACGGCCGAGAACGTGACACCACGGTCAAGGACGCGACACATGGCCTCTGCCGCACCGCCGGCCAGGAAGTCACCGGCGTCGAGCAGTCTGTCGTCGGTACTGATGCCGTGCGCCTGACGCCCGGCGAGGTAGGCGGCGCGGCGCTCGGCTCCGGTGGAGAGTGTGTCCGGGCCGCCGATGAACGCGACGTCGTGATGCCCCCGGCGCTGCAGCCAGGCGAGTACCTGCTGGACGCCTTGAGCGTTGTCGGTGCCGTACAGCGGCGCGTCGACGCCCTCGATCGAGCGGTTGAGGAACACCAGCGGCAATCCGGACGCCAGCGTGGCCGCCACCTGCGGCGAGACGGTGCCCTGCGGCGAGAACAGCAGGCCGTCGATGCGTTGAGAGGCGAAGGTCCGAAGGTAGGCGTCGGCCTGCTCGGCGTCCTCGTTCGCATTGGCCAGCAGCACGGTGTAGCCGTGGCGGCGTGCCTCCTGCTCGGCGGCGTGGGCCAGCTCGGAGAAGAACGGGTTGCGGATGTCCGAGACGATCAGTCCCAGTACCTCGGTCCGGGCCCGCCGCAAGGACCGGGCGGGTCCGTTGGCGATGTAACCGAGCTCCGCCGCGGCCGCGAGCACGCGGGACCGGGAGTCGGCCGAAGTCTGGCTGCTGCCGCTGAGCACCCGGGATGCGGTACCGAGTGCGACCCCGGCTCGTGCCGCGACGTCTTTGATGGTGGCCATCCGCCCCATCTCCTCGTGGAAACGTTTCCATGAACCGAACAGAACTAAGATCGCACATCGACTGCGAGATGAGCAAGGTTCCGAAAGGCACGCGGGAGCGCGGGGCCGGTGCCGAAGTGCCTGACAGCCGTGCGTACTTCGCTGCTGGGCGCGGGCTCTGAGACGGGGGTGGGGGGACTCGCCGCCCGGACGACGCATGGCTCGGCGGGTCCGTCGGAACGGCTCCACGCCCCCGCTGTCGCCGTTGATCACGTCATGCGCTCTGCCCGCGCGGGAGACACGGGCGGGGGAGTCGGGTGGTCTCCCGTAGGGCGGGGCAGTTCGGCAAGTCGCTGTCGGAACTGGTTCCGGCGCCCTGCGGATCCGCTGGGAGCTCCGCGACGGCAGACGCGAAGCCTGCCTCACTTGGGAGGTGCACACCTCTGCTGGCGTCGGCTCAAGGAGCACCGTCTGTGATGCCGACGCGACAGCGGCCTTCTACAGCGAGGCCTTCCGTTCGTCGGCATCGAGGCCGCGAAGTGTCCAAAGCCCGTACAGGGCCAGCAGCGGTTTGACGACCATCCATTCGCCAGGACGGTAGTCATCCGCTTGCACGAGCTTCTTGGCGAGATCAGGGCGCTGCCGCCGCAAGTACGCACGCGCCTTGAGCCCGTGAGCCGGCTGGGAAGCGATCTTGATGCGGTCGACGCCCTCCAACAGAGGGATCACGTTCCTGATGTTCTCCCATGTCGTCATGCTCTTGTCCTCGAGAAGCACTGTGCCGTCGAACGCGAGCGCCGACTTCGCGTAGTCAGCCATCAACCGGGCCTCCGCAACGCCACCGCTGGTGGCACCGCCAGTGAAGACCACGCGAGTGTCACGGGCGCTGTCAGCGGCGATGGACCGGATTCCAGCACGGACGCGCCAGCGGTTGATGAAGTTCGCCGTCGCTTGGGGGTTTTGGTAGCCCAGCACGATCACGGCCTCGGAATCGCCCCCGCTGTTTCCGACGAGAGCGCGAGACCAGCGCCGGTTCAACCACTCGCCCCAGGCCAATGTTGCAGCCCCAGCGATCGCGAGTCCTGTACTTCGTCGCATGCGGCGACTCTAGGGCACCTCGCTAATCAGCAGCGAGGCGCTAAGGCTTGTCCCGCAATGATTTTCTCCTGCGTGTCGGCCGGTCACGGCGCGATGGCCGACCTATCCGGAGAGGTTGAGGTTGTGCAGGCGGGCGACGCCGAGCATGGCGTGGTGGACGCCGTCACCTTTGAGACGGCAGTCGCGGAGGGACTTCCAGGTCTTCATTCGGGCGAAGGTGTGCTCGACGCGGGCGCGGACCTGCTTGTGGGCGCGGTTGTGTTGCCGTTTCCAGTGGGGCAGTTCCTCGCCGGCCCGGCGGCGGTGCGGCATCGCGAGTCAGGTACCTGGATGGCCGCCGTCGGCGATCGTCACGGTCTTGCCGACGGCGGCCTGGACGTCGGTTGGGCCACGGATCGGATACCGGACCACCCCCCAGACAGAACCAGGGATGCAGCTGCATTTCAGAGCTGGATACCTCGCCGCCGACCGCGCCCGCCGCCCTAAAGGTAGTCCTGCAGCTGTGTGGAGTAGGCCGAGAGTCAGTCCAGGGAACTCACTTCACTACGACGTTGTCACCGGCCGAAGTCGACGGCCCGGTGGTGGTGTTGCCGTAGTAAGCCCAACGCCACGTACCGGTCTGGGATGCCTTCACGGTCGTCCTGAGATCACCCGAGCCGTTCGCGTATACCTTCTTCACCGTGGTGTAGGAGGTGGCTCCGGTGGGCTTGAACTGCAGGGTCACCAGACGGCCTTCGTAGGAGGCGTACTTTCTGGTCTCCCAGTTGGCCCGCGTGACCTTGCCGGTCACGGTGATGGTCTTGCCCTTGGCCACCGGCTCGGGCGAGGCGTTCACGGTCAGGCGGGAGTTGCGCTTGACGTAGGCCGTGAGGCCCTCGTCATCGGTGTCACCGCCGCCGCCCTGGAAGTAGACCTCGGCCGCGACCTTCCAGGCTCCGGCCTCGCTGTTGCGCATCTCCCACTCGCTCGGGTCGAAGTACATCGTCTCCTTGAAGTCGCACACGCCGGTGCTCACCTTGATGCAGTCGCTCGTCTCGATGGCGTGCCACAGCCGATCACCCGTCGGGTCCGCATTGCCGCGGTACAGGAACACCGCCGGCCACTTCCACTCGTGGGTGGTCGCCATCCGGAAGGATGCGGGCGCCGCGACCTCGTTCGACACCCCGATCACGATCGCATTGCCGCCGTTCACCTGGACGCGGGTGAACGAGACCCCGCCTTCGGCCGCCCCGGCCGGTCCCGCGGCCATGGCCGTGAACACCGCCGCCGCGCCACCGGCCGCGACAGCTCTCCAGAACTTCTTCCCCACCTGATCCCCGATCTCTGTACTGAACGGCGCCGGAGACTCATCGTCCGGCGCCTTTCAGACAGCCGGGATCCACACGGGGTTGTACACCCTTGGATCACGATCGGGCATCAGGCGATCGTCGCCTCGCACGAGGCGGTCGGCACCGGTCGAAGATCATTTACGGGACTACCTTTAGCCCCGCCACGAACGACCCGGCAGCCCGGCAGCCCCAGCCCGGCAGTCGGGCCAAAGGCCTCTTGGCCTCATTTCGAGGGTGGATACGGCGGCAGATGCTGTGCCCCCGCGAGACAACCGCTCTGCCATTCGTCCAGGTACGGGGCTTGGTAGAAGAGTTCACCGCATTTCTGCCGGGCGGCGTCGGCCGTGATCGTCTCGTCGGCGTCAGGGATTTTCTGCCCCGCCAGATATCCGTCCCGATAGACGTCGGCCCGGCTCTCGCCGTGGCTGCCGTTGCTGTGGCCCTTGGTGGCTGTGGCGTTGCCGACGCCGTAGCCCGCCGCGAAGACAAGGAGGGCAGCTGTGGCCGAGCCGATCGCGAGCCGCGCCTTGGGTATCGGGAATGGGCGGCTCGGTGCGTCGTCCTTCGCGGACATCTGGTCTCCTCAGGTGAGGCCGCTGAATCGATCAGTAGTGTGACCGCCGGCTCGGCGCGTGTCAGCTGCTTATGCGTTCCGCCGGTTCCTGAGGGGGTGTTGAGGCCTCGGCGGCCAGGGGTGGCAGCCGATTCGGGGCCGGCCGTGGAATGACAAGCTGAGAGTGCGGGTGGCGGCGGCCGTGAACGGCCTGCGACTGCCCATTGCCCATTGACGATTGACGTAGGCGTCGCAGGGAGCACCTCGGCAACGAGGCACTCCCCGAAGGCCGCACTTATGCACGCTCGGCACTTCATGGCACGGCGGGAAACTATGGCCGACAGACCCTCGTGAGGTGTTGGCGCGATATGCGGGGTGACCGGCCTGCTCGCCCTGGAGGCAGTTGCTGCTGTCGTAGTCGGCAGGGCACATGGGTGATGGAGGAGCGACTTCCCGCCCCGGCGGCGCGGGAAGTCGCGCTCGGGCGTCTGTGATGGGTCCATGTGCCATTACTGCGGTTGCCGTGAGATTCCGTTGATCAAGGAATTCATCGCCGAGCATGAGCGGGTTACCGACGCGGCAGGGGACGCGGTGCGGGCGCTGGAGCGTGGTGACACCGCGACCGCGCGGGAGCTGGTCGTCCTGATGTCACGGGAGCTGGCCACGCACTGGCAAGGTGAGGAGGACGGTCTGTTCGCGGTGATGCGGGACGATCCGGAATACACGGACTACATCGACGCGCTGGTCGCCGAGCACCGTGAGCTGGCCGTGCTGCTGCCCGCCCTGGACCTCGCTGACCCCACCGATGTACGCCGTTTCAGGGAGGCGGCCGACGAGCTGCACCGTCACATCGCCAAGGAGGAGGACGGACTCTTCCCGGCGTCGCTGACGGCGCTGTCCGGCGACGAGTGGAACGCGTCGATGGCAGCGTGGCGCGCCGCGCATCCGCAGGAGAGCCTGGGGTAGGCCCAGTGTCGAGCCGAGCGTCGCCCAAAGCGGGTACAGGAAAGCCGCTATGAGCGGGGCGACAACGATGATGGGAGCACCGGCGAGCTGCCCACCGCCGAACGCAATTGACAAACCTTCCTGACCCGATGAGTTCCTGGGTGTTCTGCTCGGTCCATGACGTGAGGGCTTCACCGGCGGCCTGCTCGCCGACGGCATGGCTCCGCTCACCGCGCATCGGCCGGGCGGTCGCCCGATCCGCTGAAGTATGGACGCGCGCCTGCTCTGACCGCTCAGAGGCGCGACCGCCAAGTTGCTTGTAGCGGTGAGCCCTTGAGGTGCGGACGGGCCTGGGCGCAGAATCGTTGCCGGCGCTGTAGGCGGGGTGCGGCGGGAAGAGGCGATGGGCATGTCACGGAGGCGAAAGATTGCCTTGGCCGGATTGGCGGCGGGAGCTCTGGCCGTCGGCGCGTGTTGGGTCTTCGGGCCGGGCTTGATCATTGCCTGGGCGGACAACGACCCGGTGAGGTAGGGCCGAGTGTGGGCAGTCGTGAACCATCGGGCCCCTCTGGGGTGGCCGCCGTTGTGGTGGTCCGTCTGTGGGGTGCGTGACTGCCTTGTACGGTGCGGCGGTTGAACGCGTCGCCGGTGTCGAGCCGACGATGCTGAGCCCCATACGGTCGTGAGGTGTGCCGCCGGACACGGGCCATGAGTGTGTTGGGCAATTCGCCTCGCCAGAACTCGCGCTCGCCCGTGCGCATGAAACCCGCGACGCTCGTCGAAGCGAAGCGAAGCGAAGCGAATTGAATTGAAATGAAACGAAGCGAGTGTGGCGTGGCCGGGACCGTCTGACCGGGCTCGCGGCCGAGACGGAGTCAGCGGACCCCGGGTGGCGGATGCCGCAGAAGACAGGTTTCTTCCAACCGCTGTGCGTGGCGTGCGCGGACGCCTCCTCGGCCTGGTCGCCCGCGTGATCATCCACCGCCACGACCGACGCCTTGGTCAGGATTCTCAAGCCTCTTCCGAGGAAGGGCCCTTCGAAGGCGGGTTCTTCGGGTACCGGACGAAGAGGACGCCCTGGACCTCACCGTCCGGTGCGCTGTAGAAGTGCGGGGCGTCGGCCGGCCAGTGGGCGTGGCCGCCGGGTCCGGCCGTCTGTGGGGCGTCCGGCGGGCCGACGACCGCCGTTCCGGAGAGCACCATCAGGCTTTCCGTGGTGTGCGGGACGTGTGCGGCCGATTCCTGAGTGGCGCCGTCGGCGATGGTGACGCGGAAGACGTCGGTGGCGGCGTCCTCGTCCTCGTGCCGCTCCAGGAGCACCGCGGTGACGGCGCTGCCCGAGACTCCGCCCGTGCCCGCCGCGACGCCGGGCGGTGGGTCGTCGAGGACGGCGCTGACCGGGCGGCCGAGCGCGGTGGTCAGGGCGTAGAGCGTTTCCAGGGTGGGGTTGCGCCGACCCGTCTCGAGTTCGGAGAGCGTGCCCTTGCCGACGCCTGAGCGGCGCGCGAGCTCCGACAGGGACAGGCCGTTGTCCTGCCGCAGCCGCTTCAGCCTGCGGCCCACCTCGTCATTCAGTCCCATCTGCCCGGTTCTGTCCGTTCTGCGCTCGCCGACGCTTTGACGTGCCGCCACCCACGTCCTTAGTGTTCCACAAACAGAACGTTCCGTTTACGGAACACTCGGAACCCGCTCTCCCGCACCCAGCCCCCTTCGGAAGTGATGCCCGCATGTCCCCGCTCGCCCGTATACGCGCCACCGCACCGCCCTCGGCCGTGGCGGCGGGGCTCATCGCGGTCACCGTCGGCGTGACCAGTGCCGCTGCCATCGTGTTCACCGCGGCGCGGGCCGCCGGCGCTGACGCGCGGGAGATCTCTTCATGGATGCTGGCACTCGGCGTCGGAATAGCCGTGACCTGCGCGGGCCTCTCGCTGCGCTACAAAGCCCCGGTCGTCACCTCCTGGTCGACGCCGGGAGCCGCGCTGCTTGCCACGAGCCTGAGCGGGGTGGGCATGGCAAAGGCGGTGGGCGCGTTCGTGTTCAGCGCTGTGCTGATCATGTTGAGCGGTCTGACGGGGTGGTTCGCGCGGATCATGGACCGCATCCCGGTGCCGCTGGCATCGGCGCTGCTCGGCGGTGTGCTGCTCGAGTTCGGGACAGGGCTGTTCTCCCAGATGGGCGGCAGTTTCGCCGTCGCGTTCCCGGTGTTCGTGCTGTACCTCCTCGCGCGTCGGCTGCTGCCGCGCTACGCGGTGTTCATCGCGCTCGGTGGCGGAATCATCGCCTCCGTCCTCACCGGGGGTTGGCATCTGGAACGGGTCCGACTGTCGCTCGCGCAGCCGGTGTTCACGGCTCCCGAGTTCGACTGGAAGGTGCTGATCAGCGTCGGCGTGCCCCTGTTCGTCGTCACCATGGCCTCGCAGAATCTGCCCGGGGTCGCCGTGCTGCGGGGGTCCGGCTACGAGGTGCCCATCTCGCCGGTCCTGACGTGGACGGGGGCGGTGCAGGCGGTGCTCGCGCCGTTCGGGGCGTTCGGCATCAACCTGGCCGCGATGACCGCCGCGATCTGCACCGGCGACGAAGCCCACCCCGACCGTCAGCGGCGCTACCTCGCCGCCGTGTGGGCCGGCTTCTTCTACCTGTGCGTCGGCCTGCTGGGCGCGACCGTCGCCTCGCTGCTCACCGCGATGCCGCACGCGCTGGTCCTGGCCGTCGCCGGGGTCGGCATGCTCGCCACGATCGAGGCGGCCCTGGCCAGTGCCCTGTCGGACCCCGGATCCAGGGAGGCGGCCGTCGTCACCTTCCTCGCCACGGCCTCCGGAGTGACGCTGCTCGGCATCGGATCCGCGTTCTGGGGGCTGCTCGCGGGCGTGCTCACCAGCGTCATCGCGTCGGTGGGACGGAGGCGCGGCGCCGCCGCAACCGCGCCCGCCCCACGGTCGGTCACGGCAGCTTCGCGCACACCTGAGCGAACCTCCGCGTGAACACCGACCACGCCGCGATCGCAGCGTCTTCGTGGGCCACGGCTTCGGCGTGCAGCCGCTCCCTGTCGAAGCCCCGGGCCAGCTTCTCCCGATCCCACCCGGCGATCCGCTCGGCCTCCGCCTCCGGGTGAAACTGCACACCCCAGGCCCGCGCCCCGACTCGGAACGCCTGGTGGGGGCAGGCCGCGCTGGACGCCAACCAGGCGGCGCCCGGAGGGAGTTCGGTGATCGCGTCGACGTGCCTCTCCATCGCGGGAACTGTCGCGCCGAGCCCGTACAGGAGCGGATCGTCGGCGGCTTCGGGGCGCAGCCGGATCTGTGTGCTGCCGAACTCGGGCCGGCCATGATTCGCTCGTACGCTGCCGCCCGCGACCTGTGCGAGCAACTGGCCACCCAGGCAGATGCCGAGCACGGGTGAGCCGTCGTCCAGCGCCTGCGCGACGAGCCGGCGCGTGGCCGGGAGCCAGGGCGCGCGCTCGTCGTCGTCCGGCAGGAAGCCGCCGCCGAGCACGAGGAGCGGTCTGCCGTCGAGCGCCGCGGGCAGGGCCTCACCCTCGTAAGGCCGCAGCACTTCGAGGCCGAGTCCCGCCTCGCGCAGCCACGCCCCGACCCGGCCGGGACCGCCGCTCCTGGTGTTCTGCACGACCACGGCGGTCGGCGGGCCCGGTGCGTGCGAGGACGTCATCTCCTCAGCTCCCCTGCTCGGCATCTGCGTTCGGCTGCGTCGACCTCTACGTCGGTCAAGGCAGCAGATCAGGATGCGACGCGCGACGTCAATGGCCCGTCGGCCGCCCCAATTCGAAGGGCATGTCCCGACTCGCAGCCGCCGAGATCCGCCTGGCCCGGTGCCCCGCAACGGCCGAGCGCCGCCTGTCCGCACATCTCGTCGCGGTCGCCCGCATAGGCCCGTCCTGATGCGGAAGGCGTGACTTCACACCGCGTCGCCGAGCGGCCGGGTCGCTCGCGAACGGCCCCTCAACCACCGACAGGGCCCGCCTCGAGCGGCGGTCGGATGTGGGGTCAGGGGGCCGCCTCCTCATAGGCCGCGCAGGCGTCGAGGAGGCGGGCGTCGGTGAGATGCCGGCCGATGAGCTGGAGGCCGGTGAGCTGGAGGCCGACCGGGCCGGCCGTCCGCGGTCCGGCCGGCCCGGATGATCGGCGCGGGAAGGACTGCGAGGTTGGCGGCGCGGGGCGTAGGGAGGCGGTCGCGTCAAGATGAAACCGGAAGGGGTCCGCCTTGGGTGTCGTGCACCGAGGCGGCCGTGACGATGGCGAGGCCAGGCGTGTGGGTGGCCACGTGAGACTTGCGCCCTTTGATCTTCTTGCCGATGCCGATGCCGATGCCGATGCCGATGCCCGACGCCGACACCCGACTGGGCCCGGCGGGATTCGCGGAGGTCTTCACGCTCCTCTGCGCACCGATCACGACAGTGGACGGGGCGGCGACCCACTTTGCGTCAACGTGCCCCATCGGTCACATGTCGGATGCCCCGGGCAGTACTGCCACACCATCTCTCGCTCCGAGCCCGCCCGGCTCGGAGGCCCGGCATGCCTCGACTGGGTTCACCGACCGGCTCTGGCGGTGGGCACGGCCCTGGTCAGCGACCATACGATCAAGAGATCGATTGCCATGACGGTGATGGACCAAGCCGGGTAGTACGGAATGAACATGAATTGGGTGATCAGGCTGATCGCTGCCACGCTGATGCCGGCCCCGCGCCCCCAGGCCTTGCCGGCCACAACTCCTAGGCCGGCGACGACCAGGGCCACGCCGATCACAAGATGAAGCCAGCCCCACGCGGTCAGATCAAACCGATAGGCGTACCGAGACGACGCGAACACGGTGTCGCCTGCGATGCCGGATGCGCCCAGCAGAATGCTCAGCGGCCCGCTCACCAGCAGGGCCACCCCGGCGAACAGAGTCGGTCCGGTGATCGGTTCGCTGCTGTCCGGGCTCTTTGTTCCTCTCGGACCCTTGTCGGGCATTGCTGCCATGCCGTGGCCTTCCTGTCCGGCGCGGCGACTGAGGGACACCGCCCGTGCGAGGCCGGCCGCGCTCCCGTGCCATCTTCACCTCAGTCTCGCGACGTCGCGACTGCAATCCGCCATACGCGGGCCCGTGGCTGTTGCTCCGGGCGACGCGGATCACGTCGCGCAAGCAGCAGTTCGGGCGGTGGGCGCCATGCGATGCCGCCCAGTCCTGTGGCAGGGACGCTGCGGTGGGGTCAGGCTGGGAACAGGGGGCCGAGTCAATCATGGGAGGCGCCGTGGGCAACCTGGTCGTCGTGGGGGTGGATGGTTCGCCGTCCAGCCTCGCAGCGGTGGAGGCGGCGGCTCGAGAAGCGCGATGGCGGCGTGCCGGTCTTCGCGTCGTGTACGCCCTCTGGCCAGTGATCTCGCCCGGTCCCGTGCCGACGGCCGCAGCACCCTTCGGGCCACCCGAGGGAGTGCTGCCGGACGAGGTGGAGAGCGCGCTGACCCAGGCGCTGCATCGTGCCGCCAGCGTGGCACCTCAAGTGGAGATCACCCATGACGTGGTGGCCGGCGAGGCGCTGACGGTGCTGGAGGCTCAATCGCGGGATGCGGATCTGGTGGTCATCGGTTCCCGGGGCAGGGGAGGCTTCGTAGGGATGTTGCTGGGATCGACGGCGGTCTACCTGACAGCCCACGGCCACTGTCCGGTGATGGTGGTGCGCGGGGAACCGGACGACGCCGGGCCGATCGTGCTGGGCGTCGACGGGGCGCGGGCAGGTGAGGAAGCGGTCGAGTTCGCCTTCGCCGAGGCCGCGCTGAGGGGTGCTGAAATCGTCGCCCTGCACGCGTGGACGCCGGACAGCGTGCCCCTGCCGCTGGCTCCGCCGCAGTTGGCGGACGTGCCTCAGGCGGGCGCGGTCGCCGAGAACGAGGAACGTCTGCTGGCCCAGGCACTCGCGGGTCGTCAGGAGAAGTATCCGCAGGTCCCGGTCAAGCACGAACTGGTCCTCGGCGTGACCCACGAGGCGTTGATCGAGGCGAGCAGGACCGCCCAGCTCGTGGTCGTCGGGGCAAGGGGGCGGGGTGGCTTCACCGGGTTGCTCCTGGGATCGGTGAGCCAGGCGCTGCTGCAACAGGCTCACTGTCCTGTCACCGTCGTCCGCGGCAAGGAGTGACGCCCCTTCCCCGGATCGGCCCATCGACGAGGGGAATCGGTCTGCCAGGGCTGCTGCGTTGAGTGTTGCCGGTTGCCGGTTGCCGGTTGCCGGTGTGGGGCCCCGACGCACCACGCCCATGCGCCGGCTGCGATCCGAGCGTGCCGTCATCTCCGTCGTCCACCGTCTGTGCCCAAACAGGTCGACGCCCTTGACGTCATCGCCGAGCGGACGGGCGGCACCTGGTTCGCCCAGCAGATAGATGGCCGTGCCGATGCGGGCGCGGCTGGTGTCGATGACAGGACTGCTTCTCGACCGCGGCGCTCGACCAGCTCGCTCAGGAGCTCAGTGGCGAGCCTTCCCCGTCCGTCGGGTTCATCGACTCGCGCAGGCGTGCGCTCGCCATCCGCATGTGCTCGGCCATCGCGCGGTCCGCGGCTTCCGGGTCGCGGTCGCGGATGGCCTTGAGGACGGCGTCGTGCTCGCACAGCGTGCCGCTGACCGTGCCCTCGATGTCGCTGACGCGCTCCATCCACACCTGGAGCAACGCACGGATGCTGTGCAGGATGTCGCTGAGGACCGTGTTCCGGGCGATCGTCGCGCACTCCAGGTGGAAGGCGATGTCGGCGTCGATGAATGCCTTGACGTCGCTGCCCGCCTCCCGCATGTGCCGCAGGTGCTCCTCCAGGCGTGCCACGTCCTCGTCCGTCGACCGCTCCGCGGCGAGCCGGGCCGAGACGCCCTCCATGTAGGTGCGCACCTCGACGAGGTCCTGGGTACGGCGCTGCCCCAGCATCAGGCCCCAGTTGATGGCCCGCGGCAGGAACTCCGAGGTGCCCTCGCGGACGTACGAACCCGAACCCGGCCGGATCTCGATGATGCCGAGCACGTCGAGTGCGGACAGCGCGCCGCGGACGCTGGAGCGCGCCACTCCGAGGGCCTCGGCGAGCTGGCGCTCGGCGGGCAGCCGCGTACCCGGCTTGATGTTGCCCGCGGAGAGGTGATCGAGAAGACGCTTGGCGACCTCGCTGACCGAGGACTCCCGCACCACGGGGCGAAGGAGTTGGGCGAGGTCGGGCTGGGAGCCGGCGGCGTGGGAGGGCTGACTGGTCACGGTCACCAGTAGACCAGACGGGTCGTCGCCGGTGTCCGTCGGTCGCGTGCGGAATCCCTTGCCGTCCGCTTTGTCAAGGGTTCAACGATGACGAAGAAGTGCGACGCTCGCCACATTGGTAAATTGGTGACCAATTTGAGGTTGAGGCATAGCGTGAAGCGCAGATCGGCCCCGGCGTGGCCAGACACCGCTGACCCGCCCCTCGTGCCGTGAGTGACCCAAGTCCGGACAGAGCTGTCCGGCGAGTCGAGGAGTCGCCATGCCTGCCAGCACCGCGCCGCCCGTGACGGAGACGAGACCAGCCGTCGAAGCGTCGGCGATCAGGAAGATCTCGATCCGTCTCGTCCCGTTCGTGGCCCTGATGTTCTTCGTGAACTATCTGGACCGCACCGCGGTGTCGTTCGCCGAACCCAATGGCATGGGCCAGGACCTGGCGCTGACCGCCGCCCAGTTCGGCTTCGCGTCCGGGATCTTCTTCCTGGGCTACATCGTGCTCGAGGTCCCCAGCAACATGGCCCTGCACCGCTTCGGCGCCCGCCGCTGGCTGGCCCGGATCATGGTCACCTGGGGCATCGTCTCGTTGCTCTTCACCTGGGTGAACACCAGCGGAGAGCTCTACGGCCTGCGGTTTCTCCTCGGTGTCGCGGAAGCCGGGTTCTTCCCCGGCGCGATCCTCTTCCTGAGCCAGTGGGTACCGAGCCGACACCGCACCAAGATCCTGGGACTCTTCTATCTCGCGCAGCCACTGACCACGGTCTTCGGCGCTCCGCTCGCGGGCTGGCTCATCGGCCACCACGGCCTGTTCGGCCTCGAAGGCTGGCGCGTGATGTTCCTGTTCGTGTCGATCCCGGCGATCCTCCTGGGCGTCATCGCGTGGTTCTACCTGATCGACCGCCCCGCCGACGCCAAGTGGCTCACCCCCGGCGAACGGGACTGGCTCACCAGGGAGCTGGCCGCCGAGAACGCCCAGAAGACGGGCCACGAGACCGAGCACGCCAGGGGCGATCTCAAGGCCGCCTTCACCAACGGCCGTGTGTGGCTGCTCGCCGTCGTCTACTTCGGCTTCGTCTACGGCCTGTACGCGCTCGCGTTCTTCCTGCCGACCATCATCAACGGCTTCCAGGAGCAGTACGACACCACGCTCAGCGTGATGGACAAGGCCTGGATCACCGCGATCCCGTACCTGCCCGCCGCCGTCGTCCTGTTCTTCTGGACTCGGCACGCCACCCGGCACGGCACCCGCACCTGGCACGTCGCGGGGCCCGCGGTCGTCGGCGGTGTCTCGATCCCGCTGGCCCTCTACATGGGCTCGCCCTCGGCCACTGTCGCCGTCATCACGGTCACCGCCTGCTCCATCTTCGCGGCGCTCCCGGTGTTCTGGGCTGTGCCGTCGCGCTTCCTGACCGGGGCGGCCGCCGCGGCCGGCATCGCCCTGATCAACACGGCGGGCAATGTCGCCGGGTTCGCGTCCAGCTACGTCACCGGCTGGCTCAAGGACTGGTCCGGCAGCTACTACCTGCCGCTCTATCTCGTCGGCGTCTTCATGCTGCTGTCCGCCGCCCTGATGATCTGGCTCGCCGCCCGCACCTCCTCGTCCCCGTCCGCCCCTTCAGCACCCGCGGAGAACCAGCGATGACCCGCCTGTACAACGACCCCGCTGCCTTCGCCGACGAAGCGCTCGAAGGCTTCGCCGCCGCCCACCGCCGCTGGGTGCGACCGGTTCCCGGAGGCGTGGTGCGGGCCACCGCGAAGACGCCGGGTCAGGTTGCCGTCGTCGTCGGCGGCGGCTCCGGCCACTACCCGGCCTTCTCCGGTCTGGTCGGCCAGGGTCTGGCGCACGGCGCCGCCGTCGGCAACGTCTTCGCCTCGCCGTCCGCCCAGCAGATACGCACGGTGGCCAGAGCCGCAGCGTCCGGTGGGGGCGTCCTCCTCCTGTACGGCAACTACGCGGGCGACGTCCTGCACTTCGGGCAGGCCGCCGAGCGACTGAACGCCGAAGGCATCGCCACCCGCACCTTCGCCGTCACCGACGACCTGTCCAGCGCCGCACCCGACGAGGCCCACAAGCGCCGCGGCATCGCCGGCGACCTGCCCGTCTTCAAGGCCGCGGCGGCCGCCGCCGAACAGGGCCTGCCGCTCGACGAGGTGGCCCGCGTCGCCGCCTGCGCCAACGCCCGCACGCGCTCCTTCGGCATCGCCTTCTCCGGCTGCACGCTGCCCGGCGCCGACCACCCGCTGTTCACGGTCCCCGAGGACCGGATGGCCGTCGGCCTCGGCATCCACGGCGAACCCGGCATCGGTGAAGCCGCCGTGCCCACCGCCGACGAGGCCGCCGAACTCCTCGCCTCCACGCTCCTGAAGGAACTCCCCGACGGCGTCACCGCACCGGACGGGCAGCGCGCCGCCGTCATCCTCAACGGGCTCGGCTCGGTGAAGTACGAGGAACTCTTCGTCGTGTACCGGCGCGTGGCCCGGCTCCTCGCGGACGCGGGCGTGCGGACCGTCGACCCCGAGGTCGGTGAACTCGTCACCAGCTTCGACATGGCCGGCATCTCCCTCACCCTGACCTGGCTCGACGACACCCTCGAAGCGCTGTGGACGGCGCCCGCCGACACCCCCGCCTACCGCAAGGGCAGCGTGCCCGAGGCGGTCGCCGCGGAGGAGGACGAGGCGTCGTACGAGACCGGGAGCGGACCGGAGCCGTACGCCGCGAGCGACGACTCGCGGAGGGCCGCCGCCACGGCGCTCGACGCCCTCGGCCGCATCAAGGAGACCGTCGACGCGCACGCCGACGAGCTGGGTCGCATCGACGCCGTCGCGGGTGACGGCGACCACGGCATCGGCATGCAGCGGGGCTCCTCCGCGGCCTACGAAGCCGCCCTGCGCGCACGGGACTGGGGGGCGGGCGCCCAGTCGCTGCTGACCGCCGCCGGTGACGCCTGGGCGGACCGGGCGGGCGGTACCTCCGGAGCCCTGTGGGGCATCATCCTGCGCGCCGTGGCCGACACGCTCGGCGACACCGAACGGCCGACCCCGACGACCCTCGCCCACGGCGTCCGGCAGGCGTCCGACAGTGTCCGCAGGACCGGCGGCGCCGAGGTCGGCGACAAGACCATGGTCGACGTCCTCGTCCCGTTCGCCGAGGCACTCGTCCAACGGGTCGGTGAGGGAGCGGAGTTGGCCACCGCCTGGGCCGCGGCCGCGGACGTCGCGGAGCGGGCCGCCCGCGACACCGCCCGGCTCGTCCCGCGCGTGGGCCGCGCCCGGCCGCACGCCGAGAAGTCCCTCGGCACCCCCGACGCGGGCGCCCACTCCCTCGCCCTCATCGTCCGCGCCGTCCACGGCGCGCTCGCCACCTGCCGGTAACTCCCCCTAAGGAACAGCCACATGAGTGAGAAGCTGCGGATCGTCGTCGGCTGCGACGACGCCGGATACCAGTACAAGGAGGCCCTCAGGAAGGACCTCCAGGCGAGCGGCCTGGTCGCCTCCGTCACCGACGTGGGCGTGGACGCCGACGGGCACACCGCCTACCCGGAGATCGCCATCGCCGCCGCCGAGACGGTGGCACGCGGCGACGCCGACCGGGCGCTGCTCGTCTGCGGCACCGGCCTCGGCGTGGCGATCGCCGCCAACAAGGTCAAGGGGATCCGCGCCGTCACCGCCCACGACTCCTTCTCCGTGGAACGCGCCGTCCTCTCCAACAACGCCCAGGTGCTCACCTTCGGGCAGCGTGTCGTCGGCCTGGAACTGGCACGCCGCCTCGCCGCCGAGTGGCTCACCTACCGCTTCGACGACTCCTCGCCCTCCGCGGCGAAGGTCCGGCTGATGAGCGACTACGAGAACGAGCCCGAGGCCGCCTGATGACTGCCCCCGTCCTGCTCGGGGTGAGCCTGAAGATGTACTTCGGCCACCACGAGACACTCAACTGGTCCCGCAGAATCGTCCAGTTGGCCGATCGGCACCCCGCCGTCACCAGCGGGGCGGCCCGCCTGTTCGTGCTCCCCGCCTTCCCGGCGATCGTGCCCGTGGCGGGCATCCTCGCGCGCAGCGGCGTCGACGTCGGCGCGCAGGACATCGCCACGGAGGACGCAGGCGCCTTTACGGGCGAGGTCTCCGGCCCGTACCTGAAGGAGATCGGCTGCCGCTACGCCGAGGTCGGCCACGCCGAGCGCCGCCGTCTCTACGGCGAGGGCGACACCGTCGTCGCGGCGAAGACCGCGGCCGCCCTGCGCAACGGACTCACCCCGGTCCTGTGCGTCGGCGAACTGGATCCGGTCGAGCCGGAGGAGGCCGCCCGCCGCACCCTCGCCGAGGCCGCGCGGCTGCTGTACGGCATGAGCGGCAAGGTCGTCCTCGCGTACGAACCCCAGTGGGCGATCGGCGCGCCCGAACCCGCCTCGGCCGAGCACATCACCACGGTGTGTTCGGCGCTGGGGGAGTGGCTCAACTCCCGTCCCCAGCAATCCGGTTCGACCGTCATCTACGGCGGCAGCGCGGGCCCCGGACTGCTCAGCCGCCTCGGCGGCTCGGTCGGCGGCCTCTTCCTGGGCCGCTTCGCCCACGACCCGGCGGCCGTCGGGCGGATCCTCGACGAGATCGAGGCCCCGGCCTCCCCGGCGGCGGTGGCGTGATGGCGTACGGCATCAGTACGTACGCCTACTTCTGGCGGATCTCGGAACGCGCGCCCAAGCCGCTTTCCCTGCTCGACATGCTCGTCGACACCAAAGAGCAGGGCGGGGAGGTCTTCCAGATCTGCGACTACCCGGGCATCGAGTCGTACGACAGCGCGCGCCTGGCCGACATCCGGGACGCCGCACGGGACCTGGGCCTGTGCCTGGAACTCGGCACACGGGGCGTGCGCCCCGACCATCTGGCCACGTACCTGGACATCGCACGGCAGTTGGACGTCACCCTCGTCCGCTCGATGATGAACACCGTCGACCACCGCCCGGACGTCGACGAGGCCGTCGCACTGCTGCGTCAGGCGCTGCCGGGGTACACGGACGCGGGAGTGGCCCTCGGTCTGGAGACCTATGAACAGGTCTCCACCGACGACCTGCTCGCCGTGGTGAAGGGCGTCGACAGCGACCGCCTCGGCGTCGTCCTCGACCCCGGCAACAGCGTCGCCCGCCTGGAACGCCCCGTCGACGTCGTCGACGCGACCGCGCCGTACGTGGTGAACATCCACGTCAAGGACTTCGCCTTCACACGCCGCGACGGCTGGGTCGGCTTCACCTACGCCGGCTGCCCACTGGGCACGGGCCTCCTGGACTACGACGCCATGATCGCGGCAGTCCGGCCGCACGAACGCGGCATCAACCAGATCGTGGAGCACTGGCTCCCGTGGCAGGACGAGGGCTTCGACACCACCGCCCGGCTGGAACACCAGTGGACGCAGCACAGCATCAGCACCCTGCTGAGCAACACCGTTTCGAGCACCACCCCTTTGAGGAGCGAATGACCATGGCCACCGACAACAAGACCGTCGCCGTCATCGGGGCCGCCGGCAAGATGGGCCGGCGAGTCTCCGACAACCTGGTCGAGAGCGACTTCCGGGTGCTCTTCAGCGAGGCCTCCGAGAAGGGGCAGGAGCTGATCCGCTCGCTCGGCCGCGACCTCACCGACTCCGACATCGCCGCCAAGGAAGCCGACGTCGTCATCCTGGCCGTGCCGGACATCGTCCTCGGCACCGTCTCCGAACAGCTGGTGCCCCTGATGAAGCCCGGCGCCGTCGTGCTCACCCTCGACCCGGCCGCCGCCTACGCGGGCCTGCTCTTCGCCCGCGACGACGTGCACTACGCCTGCGCTCACCCCTGCCACCCGTCCGTCTTCCTGGAGCGCACCACCAAGGAGGAATGGGCGGACACCTTCGGCGGGATCGCCGCGCCGCAGGAGGTCGTCGCCGCGTACGAGGGCGGCGACGCCGAGAAGCAGGCCCTGGCCGACGCCGTCATCCGCGTCATGTACGCCCCGGTCGTCGACGTCCACTGGGTGACCGTCAAGCAGCTCGCCGTCCTGGAGCCGACGCTCGTCGAGACCATCGCCTGCATGGTCGGCGCGCTGCTCACCGAGGCGCTGCACGAGACGGTCCACACCGTCGGCGTCCCCGAGAAGGCCGCCCGAGCGATGCTGCTCGGCCACACGCAGGTCGCACTCGCCAACACGCTGAAGGGCTCCAACCCGTTCTCCGATGCCTGCCTCATCGCGATGGACTACGGCCGCGAGTCGATCGTCCGCGACGACTGGAAGAAGGTCTTCGACGACGCGGAGCTCGACAAGGTCATCACACGGATGCTGAAGATCAAGGAGATCAAGCGCTGACAGCCACTCGGTACCAGGGCACCGTCAGGACGAGCCTTCCGTGGGCCCGGTGGGAGTCCAGACTCTCCCCGGCCCCGGGGGCGATGGCGAAGGTGCGGGCGCTGCCGATCAGAGGACGGACGCGACCCGTCCGTGACTGACGGCAGAGGCCGGGCACCCGCTGCGGCGATGACCGCACCGAGTTCGGCAGCTCGATGCAACTCGTGCGGAATACACCGAAGTTGACGACCGACTGATCCATCTTCTTTCGCCGTGTCCTGCCACCCGGCGGACGGCCGCCCGCTGATCACCAGCTCCCTGGGCATCACCAGCGTGGCGTTCAGCCGGGAGGGCCGCCTTGAGCATCCCGCACTCCGAGGAGAACCCGATGGACCACGCCCCGGGCGCCGAGGCACTCAGGCTCACCCAGCCCACCGCCCCTGCCAGCCCCGACGAGTTGGCCGACGTCACCGCACGCGCCGTGGACCGCTGGTCCACCGCGCACTCGCCGCGCCTCGCCGAGTTGATGACCTCTCTCGTGCAGCATCTGCACGCCTTCGCCCGCGAGGTCGAACTGACCGAAGAAGAGTGGATGCAAGCGATCGAGTGGCTGACGGCCACCGGCAGGATCAGCGACGAAAAGCGCCAGGAGTTCATCTTTGCCTCCGACGTCCTCGGCCTCAGCATGCTGGTCGTCGGCCTCAACCACCGCTTCACCCCCGCGGCCACCCCGGCCACCGTGCTCGGCCCCTTCCACATCGACGGCTCGCCGGAGGTCCCCTGGGGGCACGACATGTCGGACGGCCTGCCCGGCACCCCCCTCTACGTCACCGGGCGCGTCACCTCCACCGACGGCACACCCTTGCCCGGTGCCGTCCTCGACGTCTGGCAGGCGGACGCGGACGGTGCCTACGAGGCCCAGCTGCCCGAGGCCGACGAGGCCCGGCTGCGCGCCAAGTACCGTGCCCGCGACGACGGTTCCTTCTGTATCCGCACGATCGCGCCGCGCGGATACTCCATCCCGATGGACGGCCCTGTCGGCGACCTGATACGGCACACCGACATCAGTCACTACCGACCCGCCCACTTCCACGTCCTCCTCGACGAGCCGGGCCACCGCAGGCTGATCACCCACCTCTTCCAGGCGGGCGCCGCGTATCTCGACACCGACGTGGTCTTCGGCACCAAGGACGCCCTGATCGTCCCCTTCACCCCTCGGCCGACAGGCCCGTCCCCGGACGGCGACACCTGCCAAACCCCCTTCCTGGAAGCCGAGTTCGACTTCGTCCTGCAGGCGGAGTGAGTCCGGCGCCCGGGTCGGCCGACCCGGCAAAACGGTGCCCTGCTGGGGCTCGGGGCGGATGCGGGGAGTTTCCCTCGGCACGTTCCGCCCTCGATCGACGACGAACAGTTCCCCTGAGTGGGGCGAGAGCCCGGATCCGGTGAATCTGCACATTGAATGCGCAACTGCGTCACGAGACCGTGGTTTCCGCCCGAGAGGCTCCCGGATGATGCCTTGTTGGTGTGAAGTGTCCCGTTCGGGGTCACCGTGGCGAAATCCTCACCCCTCGACGCGTTGCAGCATGTGGACAAGCTGGCACCATCTCGTGTGCGGGAGCGCACGGATGAGTAGCCAGGGCGTTCAACTGCTGTGACGGGAAAACTGATTGATTGGGTGGCGGAGCGTTCCGTGGTTTGATCGTTTGCGCCGCCGGGCCCGCGTGAAGGTCTCCGAGATCCGAGGTTGCGCGCCCGCGGCAGTGGCCCGCCGTCTGTCCCCAGCGGGGGCCGCTCCCCTTGTGGAAACCCGTACGAAGGGAAGTCTTTTCATGAACTCCGCTCCCCAGGTTCAGACCGCTGAGATCTCCGACGCCGAACTCGACAACGTCTCCGGCGGCCTGAGCCCGCACGCCAGCGTCACTGCCGGCCCTGCGACGCTCAGCGACGCGAGTGTCCTGGCTCAGCTCGACGCAGCCAAGAACGAGGCCCTGGGCGCCCTCGGCCAGTACCACCAGGCCGGCGTCAGCGTCTCCTTCTGATCGATAGCCTGCCCGTCGGTCGGTGAGGTTCCTTCCGGCCCAGCGGCGACCTCGGCGAGGCAAGGCCTGGGCAGGTTGAGTGGTACGAAAGGCTCCTGGCGGGCGCGGGTTCTCGATCAAGATTTCCTGTGACTGCCAGGAGCTTCGCGTACTCGTGCGCCTGCGGCCGGCGGAAAGAGGCCACAGGTCGGAGGCCGTGCTCTCGTGGTGGAGAGGGCGGCCTGTGGTGTGTACGGGGCGTGGTGGTCCGCGGGGCCACATGTCCTCGGGGCCCGTCGGTAGCGGTGCCGAAGGCAGACGAGTCGGGCTTGCCGAGTCGGCGGAGACCTTCGGGCCCCGCAGCACTGCGATCGGATCCTGCGGCCGATATGACCAGCCCACACCGACCCGGCGCGCCCTCAGATGTGTCGGAGCGTGTATTCCGCGCCGGCATAGGCGCCGCCCTGCAGCTCGCCCGCAGCCCTGGTGCCGTCCGCCGGAAGACGCGAAGCGAAGGCTTCGGCATCGTCCACAGGCACGTACCCCAAATCCGCCGCGGCCTCGATGTCCCAGAAGCGGCGGGTGTTGGCGGAGACGGCATACGCGGTCGCGAAGCGCACGTCGGGAGCGGTGAGAGCCCCGCGGATGAAACCGAGAGCGTCACGAGGGCTCAACCACGTGGACAGATGCCGCTGCTCGCTCGGTGCATCCTCGAAACTCCCGATACGCAGGCACACCACCGACAGGCCGAACTTGTCGGCATACAGCCGCCCGAGCGCCTCCACCGCAACCTTGCTCACCCCGTAGAGGCCGTCTGGGCGTGCGGGCATCTCAGGCGTCACGGTCTGCGAGACCGGATAGAAGCCGCCCACGCGGTTGCTGCTGGCGAGCACCACTCGCCGGACCCCCTGCCGGCGCACGCCCTCCAACACGTTGTGTGTCCCGCGGACGTTTCCGTCCAGCAGTTCCGGCAGTGGCGCTTCATCGGGGATCCCACCCAGATGCACCACCGCATCCACGTCCTTGAGGGCCGCAGTCACCGCGTCAGCGTCACGTAGGTCGATTCGGTGCACGTCTTCTGTCGGCGACTGCGCGGTGAGCCCGACACGATCGATGAGCACCAGCCGCGACACGTGATCACGCAGACCGGCCCGCACTGCCGAACCGATCCGCCCAGCAGCACCAGTGATCGCCACCGTCTCAAGTCCTTTTCTCATGACGCCCAGCCTGCCCCATCCCGCGGACATCCAGGACCCCGCGAGCCTTCCGCGACCAGTCCGGAACCGAGCGCCCTTCGTGGATGCGCCATGAGGCGATCGGCGAGGCATTGTCAGCCGTGACATCATCCTGGCGGGCACGGGCACGGGCACGGGCACGGGCACGGGCACGGGCACGGGGAGCGGCCGGACGCGGCGCTTGCCGCGCTTGCGGCTCAGGTTCAACTGCCGTGTGCCGTCATTTTCCTCATGGTTGCACCCTCACCTTCGCCAACTGGAATTCTCGGTCGCTCAGTTGAAAGCGGCCGCAGGCTACCAAGCCGAGTCGTCCCACTGATCCAGGAGAGCCTCGTCCGTGACGTCGGACAAGGGTGGGGCGCCAGACGTCAGTGACTGTTCTGTCCAGATGGTCTTGCCCCGTTTCGTGTAGCGCGTGCCCCACCGTTCGGCGAACTGGGAAACGAGGTAGAGCCCGCGGCCGCCTTCGTCCGTCGCCGCGGCCCGGCGCAGGTGCGGGGCCGTGCTGCTGCCGTCCGCCACCTCGCAGATCAGGCTGCGGGCACGCACCAGCCGGACCGTGATGGGCCCGGTTCCGTAGCGGATGGCATTGGTGACCAGCTCGCTGAGGATGAGTTCGGTGGCGAAGCTTAGCTCTGCCAGGCCCCAGACGGTGAGCCGGCCGGTCACCTCGGTTCGGATCCTTGCTACTTCGGCCGGGTCGCGGTTCACCGCCCATTGGGCGATGTGCTCGGTGTCCAGCCGGCGGGTGCGGGCAACGAGCAAGGCGACGTCGTCGCTCGGTTGTGCCGGCAGCATGGCGTCGAGAACACCCTGGCATGTCTCGTCCGGAGTCCGGCCGGGCAGCCGGGCCAGCGCGGTGCGCAGCTGGTCCAGGCCGGTGTCGATGTCCCGATGCCGGTCGGTGAACAGGCCGTCGGTGAACAGGACCAGTCGGCTGCCTTCGAGCAGCTCCAGACTGGCGGTCTCGAACGGTTCGCCGCCCAGCCCGAGGGGCGGCGATACGGGGATGCTCGGGAAGGACACCGTGCCGTCGGGCCGTACGAGCGCGGGGCCCGGGTGGCCTTTCGTCGCCATCGTGCAGCACCCGGTGGTCGGGTCGTAGACGGCGTAGAGGCATGTCGCGCCCGAGATCCGGGCGGTGCCGGTGCTCTCGTCGATCGTGGTGACCAGCTCGTCGAGGTAGCTCAGCAGCTCGTCCGGCGGCAGGTCCAGCGTGGAGAAGTTGTGGACGGCGGTGCGCAGTCGGCCCATGGTGGCGGCCGCGTGCAAGCCGTGTCCGACGACGTCCCCGACGACCAGCGCGACCCGTGCGCCGGGCAGCGGAATGACGTCGAACCAGTCGCCCCCTACCTCGGCCTCTTCGGCCTGCGCGGGCAGATACCGATAGGCCGCGTCCACCGCGTCCTGGTCCGGCAGTGCCTCGGGCAGCAGGCTGCGCTGCAGCGTCACGGCAGTGGCGTGGGCGTGGGTGAAGCGGCGGGCGTTGTCGATGCAGACGCCCGTCCGGCCTATCAGCTCCCCGGCCAGAGAGAGGTCATCCTCGTCGAACGGATCGGACTCCTGGGAGCGCCAGAAGTTGGCCACCCCCAGCACGACGCCGCGGGCTCGGACCGGAACGGTGATGAGGGATCGTAGCCCTGGCTCATGGATGTGTCCGGCCTGCTGACCTGAGTGCTCCGAGCATGCACGGGTGTCGGTGAGAACCGGTGCGAGCACGGCTTCACGGGTCTTGAGCGCTTGCGCCTGGGGAGTGGGAGGGGCATAGGTGACCAGCTCGTCCGTGGCGAAGGAGGTGGGGCAGGAGTCGGCTTTTTGCCGTGGACTGTCGCCGGTGAGAGAGAAGGCGGATGCAGACGCGACGTCCCCGTGTCCGCCGCTGGTGTGCCGCTCGGTCGCAGCGTGCTCGTCGGCCGATGCCCCAGTGCTTGTCCTCCTGCCGCCATGCGGCGGCGCAACGCTGACTGCCA
The DNA here is from genome assembly GCF_042270245.1 of Streptomyces sp. NPDC055955. Classification (NCBI taxonomy): domain Bacteria; kingdom Bacillati; phylum Actinomycetota; class Actinomycetes; order Kitasatosporales; family Streptomycetaceae; genus Streptomyces; species Streptomyces sp. NPDC055955. The sequence goes on along the minus strand of NZ_JBHJYS010000032.1, from coordinate 6,165 downwards.
CGCGGCGCAGCGGCCCGTCCAAGGCTGTCGGCTCGTCGCCCCGCAGTACCGGGTCCGCCAGTTCGAGCGTGACGAGGTCGGCGAATCCGGGAACGGCGACGTCGGTCATCTCCTGGGCGGTCCGGCGCACGTCCAAGGTCGTACCCACCCGGGCGCCGGCGTCGTGGAGCAGGCGCAGCCGTTCTCCGGCGGCCTCCGCCCGGCCTGCGAGCGCGCGCAGCTCCGTGGTGTCGCGCAGGGTTGCCACGCTGCCCGCCGGGCCGTCGGGCACGTCGGTGGGCCGTATGTTGATCGCCAGCAGCCGGTCGCCGGCTGGGCACACGGCGTCCGAGACTGCGCGGCCGGACGTCAGCAGCTCGACGGTCGGCGGGTCCAACCTCAGGTCCGTGGCCTGCTTGCCCTCGGCGTCGGGACCCAGATCCAGCAGGCGTCGCGCTTCGTCGTTCGCCAGCAGCAGGCGATGGTCGGCGTCCATGATCAGTACGCCCTCGCGGACCGAGTGCAGCACCGCGTCGTGATGCTCGTACATCCGTGTCATCCCGGCCGGGCCCAGGCCGTGCGTCTGCCGCCGCAGCCGCCGGGCGAGCAGCACGGTTCCGCCCGCCGAGAGGATGAGGGCACCGGCCGCTCCACCCAGCACCAGGGGTAGCAGGGCCCATGCGGTGTTCTGGACTCGTTTGACCGTGATCCCCACCGACACCAGCCCGGCGACCGTACCGTTGTCCCGGGTGACCGGCGCGATCGAGATCACCGTGGTGCCCGTGCTCGCCCTGAAGGTGCGGGTGAAGGTTCCCTGGGTCAAGGCCTGTTTGTACGGGCCGACCACGTGTTTGCCGATCAGCTTCGGGTCGGGGTGGGTGTACCGGATTCCCTGGGGACTGAAGACCACCACCGCGTCGACGTCCGCCCGGCGCTGGATCTGTTCCGCCCTGGGCTGGAGGACCGCGGTGGGATCGGGCCCGTCCAGTGCCTGCATCATGCCGGGCGCTTGCGCCACGGCTTCGGCGACCGCCCGTGTACGGTGCTCCGCCTCCTGAGTGGCCGCGCTGCGCGACTGGAACACCAGCGTCACCACCGCGACGGTGACGAGTACCACCACCAGCCCCAGCTGCACCCACATCGATTGGCCGGCGAAGCTGTGCAGGCCCAGGGGCGGGAGAGCTCGCCGCGGCGCTGGGTCTGCTGCCTGGCGGCGGCGCTTGCGCATTAGGCTTCCTCACCTGCCGCAACCCCGACACTGCCCTTCGGAGACCGAAGAGGGACGGCAGGATCGCGGCAAAAACTTCCCTATATATATCTTGCCGTTCTTGTATCGCTTACGTTGTATGGCTTCTTCTGGGCTTTACGCCCGAAAGAATTCAACAAAATGTCAATATCGGTTGACTTGCTCAGGATTCATTGACATTCCACTGAGCGGCGCGTTGACTTCACCATAGCGGAAAGAAACTTCCACATTACGGATGTTGCGCGGCTCGCACACTTCGTCTTCCGCTGGGGCTTTGAATGCCGGCCCAGGCGTCGGGATGCACTCATGCATCGGCGGCGTTCCCCCGCTCCACCCGCGGGTGCCGGCGTACGGCTCAGCCATCGACCACACCCGCAGTTCCGGCCGTGCCGCATGCTCTCGCGGCCGTCCGCGACTGCATGAGGAGGTTCGTCCCATGAGACCCGTGTACCTGCTCGGCACCATCCCGTTCATCGGGATTCTGGGCGGCATCTTCTTCGCCAACAGGGTGACGCCCTACGTCCTGGGGATGCCGTTCATCCTCTTCTGGCTGGTCATGTGGGTCGTCCTGATCGCGGCGACGATGGCCGTGATCTACCGGCTCGACCCGGCCAACCGTGAGGAGCCCACGTCATGACCGCGCTCGCCGTCATCTTCGTCTTCCTCGCCGCAGCCATCGCGCTGGGCCTTCGCGCCCGGCGCGGCAAGGACATGGACCTGGAACAGTGGTCGGTGGGCGGCCGCGGCTTCGGAACGACCTTCGTCTTCCTGCTGCTGGCCGGCGAGATCTACACGACGTTCACGTTCCTCGGGGCATCGGGCTGGGCGTACGGCAAGGGCGCGCCTGCCTACTACATCCTCTGCTACGCCTCGCTTGCCTACGTCCTGTCGTACTGGCTGCTGCCGCCGATCTGGCGCTACGCCAAGGAACACCGGCTGATCTCGCAGTCCGACTTCTTCGTGGCCAAGTTCAGCAGCCCGCTGCTGGGAAGCCTCGTCGCCGTCGTCGGCGTGATCGCGATGATTCCCTACCTGGTCCTCCAGCTGAAGGGCTTGGGCATCATCGTCTCCGTGGCCTCGTACGGCCATGTCTCCGCGCACTGGGCCATCGTCATCGGCACGGTCGCCCTGACCGTATATGTGACGATCTCCGGCATCCACGGCTCGGCCTGGACCGCGCTGCTCAAGGACATCACGATCCTGGCGGTCGTCCTCTTCCTCGGCCTCTACCTTCCCCTGCACTACTTCCACGGCATCGGGAACATGTTCCATGCCGTCGACCACGCCAAGCCGGAATTCCTCACCCTGCCGTCCAGCGGGATGAGCACTTCATGGTTCGCCTCCACAGTGCTGCTGTCGGCGATCGGCTTCTACATGTGGCCGCACACCTTCAGCGCCAGCTACACAGCGCACAACGAGAAGGTCTTCCGGCGCAACGCAATCTTCATGCCGCTCTACCAACTGGTGCTGCTCTTCGTCTTCTTCGCGGGCTTCGCGGCGATCCTCGTCGTACCTGGCCTGAAGGGCGCGGACGCCGACCTTTCGCTACTGCGCATCACCACAGCGACCTTCCCGCCGTGGGCCGTCGGCATCGTCGGCGGAGCCGGCCTGCTCACCGCGCTCGTTCCCGGTTCCCTGCTGCTGATGACCTCCGCGACCTGCCTGGCGAAGAACGTCTACCGCGTTGCCCGCCCGGCCACCTCCGAGGCGCAGATCGGTCGGACCGCGAAGCTGCTCGTCCCGGCACTTGCCTTGGTCTCCCTGTACTTCACCTTCAACGGAGGCAGCTCGCTGGTCTCTCTCCTGCTGATGGGGTACGCGCTGGTGACCCAGCTGTTCCCGGCGGTGCTGGGCAGCCTTTCGCGGCGGCCGGTGGTCACCAAGCAGGGTGCGGCCGTCGGAATCATCGTCGGTGTGAGCACCGTTGCCGTCGTCACTCTCACCGGCGTCACCGTGGGCAGCCTGTTGCCGTACCTCCCAGAGCCGGTCAAGGACCTCAACGTCGGCATCATCGCGCTCTTCCTGAACGTCGTGGTCACGCTCGCGGTCTCCGCCGCGACGCGCGAGCCGGCATGCCAGAAACTGCCCCTCGCGACCGAGAGGGTCTGAACCCCGGCTGGTCATACGTCGGGTGGCGCGCCTCCCCATGTGCAGGCCCCTCGGCGAGGGGCCTGCACGTTGGCATCGGTGGTGTCCGGTCGCAGGCGGTTGCCACCAGGGGCTCGATCCGGGCTGGTAGGCCAGGTCGCTGCGATTACCCAGCCCGATAACGCCGAGCTTGATGTCGTCCAAGGTGCTTGCCCTTTCAGAAGGTTTCGAGCTCAGCGGGGCCCTTGATGACCGGGACGATAGATCAGGAACATATCCTGCTGCATGGTGGATTTGTGCTTGATTCTGAGGGGTTTGGGGTAGCGTCGACCGCCACGGTGGCCACGTTCTCGGGGTGCTGCGGCCAAGCGAGAGTGGAGTTTCACCCCGTTGAGAGGTGGGGTTGGGCGGCCGGCATGAGGGGCGGGTTTGGGCTGACCGGATCCTGGCGTCAAGACTTTGAATGTGATTCACTGACCACAGATTGACAGATGTATCCGAAACATGTGACAGGTAGGGCGCCTTTCAGTCGCTCGGCGATCCCATGCCCGACACGGATCGCTGTGCCGTCCGGACCGCCGTGACATGGATCGACATGGAAGTGGATCGACGTGAAAGGGGAGCGCCGTTGACCCGCGCAGCCCGCAGCACCGCACCCGCGCTGGAGCCCCCGGGGGAAGGGCCTGGTTACCGTCCCGGCTACGAGGTCGCGGCCGAACGCATCCTGGAACACCTCGTACTCGCCGACCTACAGCCAGGTGCCCGGCTGCCCACAGAGCAGGACCTGGCCGACCATGTGGGGATGAGCCGGACCGTGGTCCGCGAGGCGGTGAAGATCCTCTCCGCCCTTGGCCGGCTGTCCGTGCACAAGGGCCGCGGCATCTACGTCGCCCAGCCCGACCAGTCCTCCTGGCAGCACTCCGTGACCCACTTCCTGCCCGCCGACCTGCACCAGGTCGACGAACTCTTCGAATTCCGGCGGCACTTGGAAACCACCACCGCCCGCCTGGCTGCCCAGCGCGCCACCCCCACTCAGGTCAGGGCTGTCCGCGAAGCCGCCCATCAGTCCGCCCGGGCCGCCCAGCAAGGTGACATCGACGCCTTCAGCCGCGCCGACGACGCCTTCCACACCGCCATCGCCGCCGCCACCAACAACTCCTTCCTCACCGCCGTCATCGACACCCTGCGCCGCCTGCAGCACCAGGTCACCGCCATAGGACTGGCAGGCCTCACGGGTGGTTCCCTGCACGACGCCGCCGCCCAGCACGAGGCCATCACCCACGCCATCGCCGCTGGTGAACCCACGTACGCACACACCCTCATGGCCCATCACATCGACCGGACCACCCACCAGTTCCAACGAGAGATCCGGCACCGCATCACCCCCGGCCGCCCCAACGCCTGAACCGCACACCATCACCCATGAAGGACATTCATGCGAATCACCGACGTGACTGTGGAACTGGTCGATCTGCCCGCTCAGCCGCCCTTCCGGTGGCGAGCAGGGCTGCCCGGTTCGGAGCCGGCGGTCGTGGGCGGAATTCTGCGGGTCCACACGGACGAAGGTCTGGTGGGCGAGGCGCACACGAGACGTGGGCTGATCGTCGCCGACTTGGTGAACCGCCGTATACGTGAGGACCTGCTCGGCCGCGACCCGCTGATGCGCGAGCTGCTGTGGCACCGCCTGTGGGAGCTGGACCGTATAGAGGAACTCCCCCTCTACGCCCTCGGCCTGGTCGACGTAGCGCTGTGGGACCTGGCAGGCCTCGCGGCCGGGCAGCCGGTCCACCGGCTGCTCGGTCCCTACCGCGAGGCCATCCCCGCCTACGCGAGCACGGTCACCTTCGGCAGCGTCGAGGAGTACCTCGACGTGGCCGACCAGTGCCTGGAGCTCGGCTACTCCGCCATCAAGCTGCACGCGTGGGGAGACGCGCGAGCCGACGCGGACCTGTGCCAGAAGCTGCGGGCCCACGTCGGTGACGCGATTCCACTCATGTACGACGGCTCGGCCGGGTTCGATCTCGCCGACTCGGTGTACCTCGGCCGTGCACTGTCCGAGGCGGACTACCTCTGGTACGAGGAGCCGATGCGTGAGTTCAGCGTGACCGCTCACCGGTGGCTGGCCGAACAGGTCGACATTCCCCTGCTGGTCGCGGAGACCTCCGACGGCGCGCATTTCAACGCTGGAGACTTCATCATGGCGGGAGCGGCGAGCCGGGTCCGCACCAGCGCGCAGCTCAAGGGTGGGATCACCGGGGCCCTGCGCATCGCGCACCTGGCCGACAGCTTCAACCTGCGGGCCGAGGTGCACGGCAGCGGAGTGGTCAACGCCCATCTGTGCATGGCGATCCCCAACACCACGTACTACGAGTCCCTCGTGTACACCAACCCTGTACAGCGCGAGCCTGCGGTCGGCGCCGACGGGCTGGTGCGGGCGCCGACGGCCCCCGGCATCGGCTTCGACCAGCCGGGCTGGTGACCCGTGCGACGCTACGCCGCGGTCATACGTCTGCGCGCGGAACTCGAGGCGGAATATCGTGCCTTGCACGCGGCGGCCTGGCCCGAGGTCCTCGCGACCCTCAAGCGCGCCCACATCGGCAACTACTCGATCTTCCTGCGTGACGGCCTGCTCTTCAGCTACCTCGAATACACCGGCGATGACTACGCGGCCGACACCGCGCTCATCGCCGAGTGCCCGGTCACCCGGGACTGGTGGGCCCGTACCGACCCCTGCCAGCAGCCACTGGACAGCGTCGGCGACGGCGAGCGGTGGGCAACCGCCGAAGAGGTCTTTCATCTCGAATGACATCAGGGGTGAGCGGCAGGGGGCGGCGGACTCAACTGAGTCCGCC
>NZ_JBHJYS010000031.1:0-102914 GCF_042270245.1 Streptomyces sp. NPDC055955 | reverse complement strand
CCAAGGGCCTCAACGGCGCGTGCCGGGTCGACGACGCACCCGAGGATGCCCTGTGCGTCCACGGTCCACACATGGCTGCCGTCCAAGACGACGTCCTGAAGGCAATCGGCCTGCTAGACCCACAGTGAAAGCAAGGCCCGGACCCGGATATCCGGGCCTTCGTCATGCCCGAAAACTTTCCTCCCGGTCGCTGCTGTCCGTGGCCTGGCTTCCGGCCCCAGGGGGTGAAGAAGCCGAGCCCGAGGGAGGAGACGTAGTCACCTGCGTCATGGCCCTGCCGCGATCACCAAGCCGAACTCACCCCGGAGGCAGTACCGATGACCCTGCAGACACCCAGGGCAACACCCACGCCGAACGCCGCTACTCTGAACACGCCACCCTGGGCCAGGGCCGAGACCTCACAGGGACGCTCTCAGGCAGAGGGCCGCAGCAGGACCGCCGACCGCGAGGCGTACCCCACGCGGACGACACCACCTCAGGTGTCCGCCGTCTCTGCACCTCCTTCCGCAAGGAGACCCCCGATGGCCCAGGAGCCGCGCTCCCCCATCCCTGTCCAGCCCGCCCCGCCCAGCCCGCAGAACATGCCGGCACCACCTCCCCCGGAGAAGCCACCGCTCCTGTCGCTTCGCACTGCGGTGATCCTCTTCATGGCCGTCGCCACCGGAGTCGGCATAGGGGCGCTCACCTTCGTCACGACGAAGTCGTACCCCGAGGCCATTCGTAGCGGCCTAATCGCTGCCGGGGCCTGCACGGTGGGACTGCACACTCTGATCGGCTGATTTCACAGAGGCCCCGGGGACATGTCCGGGGCCTCTGTGCGTTCCACTCGGATCAGGTACTCACCTCAGCGACCGGTGCCCGCGATCAGGGCTCAGAAGGGTGGTTCGTCGCTGTACTTCTTCTGAGTGTCGCTCACATTTTGAGGTGGGCTAGTGGCCCAGGGATCGCCCAGCGACTGCGCGCGAGAACTGCCCCAACCCCCTGTTTGATCCGGAGAAGTTGCCCAAGGGGATGGGCCCTGCTGTGGGTGCGGCGAGCTGTCGTCAGGTGCCACGCGGTCTACGGCGTCGTTCCAGAGATCACGGAGGTAATCGCGAGCCGTGCGATGGTCCTCATCGTCATCGTTGTAGCCTCCGGCATCGGGGAATCTTCGCCACGTCGGATCCTGCTCGGCCATGCGGCAGAGAGCCTCGTGTACCGCTTTCACCTTGGGCCAGGTGCTTGTGGTCTCGCCTTTGAGGAGCCTGCGGACTGTCTCACGACTCACTTGAACAGGCTCGTTCAACTGCCCAGCGGCCGTCGCGACTTGAGCCGGGGTGGGCCGCCCGGAGAGTCGGAAGTAGACATGCAACTCGGTCACGAAGTCTCTGAGAGGCCCCAGCGGGAGCTCCTCCGCACTCGGGAGGCGCAGCATCTGGGGCATTTCAACTCCCGCTCGTTAGGACACAGTTGGGGTCATCAAGCCTAGCTTGTCCCCTGCATGACACCCATGGAGAACAAGGAAATGCAGGTATTTGCCAGTACGACCTGGCAAGGACTTGGGAAGACACATCATGGGCCTGAGTAGCCCCGCATAGGCCCAGAAGAACTTTCCTTAACCAACCTCTGTTTTTGCTGGTCAGAGCGTGTTTCGGGGTGCTTTCGTTGATGTCGGCCGCCCCGCCTGACACACCGGTGTCTCGGTGGGTGGACAACGGCACGGCCGCCGCCGGAAACGGCGACGGCCCCCTGGTGGGCAGGGAGCCGTCTGCAGAAGACCCGATCAACTACGAAGGAGCAGCTCGTGTCTGACCCCGAGCGTAAGGGCCAGCAGCCCTCATCGGAAGGCCGTCGTAGCCGTTGGCAGCGACGCCTTCAACGGCTACGCAACGAGACCGGCCTCTATCTCGTGCGCGGCGCCGCCACTGCAGCTGGTGGCGTAGTCGTGAGCTATGGATGGGTCTGGATTCAGAGCAAGGCCTGATCACCCAGCATCGGGGCCCGCGGTGGCTATCCGAGCCAGGTGCGCGGGGTCGCAGCGCGGCGAACAACGCCACAGGACCCGGTCGCATTGCGTACCGGGCCCTGTGGCGTTGTGGGTGGTGGGGTTCGGGGGCGGCTCAGTCCCGGCGCTTCTTGCGGCGTCGGAGCCAACCGGCGAGTCCCGCCCGCCGACGGCGCCGCGGTGGCAGCGGCGGTGAGACAAGCCGCGGCGGACGGGAAGGCTTGGGCGGGACCGGCGGCACGGCAGGCTTGACGGGCTTCTGGTCGGTGGACGGCACGGCAGGAGCGGGAGGCGGGGTCCGAGGCGGGCCCGCAGGCGGACTCTGCGGAGCTGCGGGGGCCGGGGGTTGTGGCCGCTGCTGCGTGGAGTCGGGCGCCGCAACTGCCGACCAGCGGCCTTGGTGGGGCGGTGTGCTCGCGTGGAGGGGGTGCGGGCGGCCCGTTCGGTGGCGCGTTGGTGCGGGGTCAGGGCGGGCGGGCCCGGTGGCGTCGGCAGGGAGGGCGGCGCGGTCCGGGGCGTGGCAGGGGGCGGTGTCGTCGTGCGGCGCGTGGGAACGTCGCGGCGTCTCTGCCATGCCTCGTCGGCGAACAGCACCCTGTTCCATCAACACAGTCCTCGAGAGCGGTACATCGAGGCCAACTCGGCTGTTCGCCGCCGAGTTGGCCTCGGCTTGTCGGCTGTTGGGACGGATCGAATCGCCCCAGACCCTGAACTCCGCCTCTGTGACCGTTCGGAGTCGAGCCAGATTGGAAGCGTCGTCACTGTCGTGGAGGGATGCCCCCTCACGTCAATGGCGACTTTCATGCCGTGCCACTCGGGCCTCGGAACCAGGGACAACGGCGGTACGTGTCTGATGGAGTGACCTGGGGAGGGCACCTGACACGGCGGCGTTCCCAGGCCGGATCTGACCTTTCAGAGAAGAGGGCATGGATGCTGTCAGAGGCAATGACCGCGTTGGCCGCGGTGGGAGGCACAACGGTGGTGCAGGCCGCAAGCACTGACGCATGGGCGGGGCTGCGCCAGCAGCTCGGCCGTTGGCTTGGCCGGGGAGACCCGCAGCGCGAGAACGCCGAACTGGAGCGCCTCGACGAGACCGCCGGCGAGCTGGACACGGCCGAGCCGGCCGAACTCGAGCGGGTGCGCATCCGTCAGGAGGCGGCGTGGCAGGTCCGTATCGAGACCGTGCTGGAAAGCCTCGACGATACCCGGCGAGCCCAGGCCGCTGAGCAACTGAGCGCTCTGCTTAGCCAGCGCATTCCCCCAGGCGGCGTGTCAGCCGGCCAGAGCGTGCAAGCCGTCGGCGGTAACGTAGCTATCCGTGCCGACCATGGGTCCGCATCCGCCTGGAACATGGGCGGTGTGACTTTGGGAAACCCTCCGCAGCCGGGACTGCCCCAGGGCTGAGCGGGCCCGGTACCAGCACCTCAGCCTCAAGCCCAGCTCCCCCCGCATCGGTCCAGGCAACACGTGGTGGGGTCGCCGCCTACAGCATCGGGCAGCTCCACCAGCATTTTTCCGAGAGGCACGGTGCTGGCCGAATCGATCGTCCTCGGCCTGTCGCGTCGTGGACGGCGCAGCAGCTCGGTGTCCACCCCGCCATCCATGGCACGCCTCGACCAGCTGACGACGGCACTTTCGTACTCCCGAATTACGTAGAACGGGACCACGACTGGCAGCTGCGCGCCCAGCTGTTCAAGGCAGCGTCCACCGGCCAGACGGCGCTGGTACTCGTACGTGGGGAGTCCTGTACGGGCAAGACTCGTGCCTCCTTCGAGGCTATCCGCGCCTGTCTCAAGGACTGGCAGCTGGTTTTCCCGAAGAACGCCAGGAGGCTCCTCGCTCTACTCGATGCCGACGCCCTCGCCCCGCGCACCGTGTTGTGGCTCAACGACGCCCAGAATTTCCTCATCGGGACCGACGCGGAGGAGGCCGCCGCCGCATTGCAGAGTCGCCTGGAGCGCCCTGGACCGTTAGTGATCCTGGGCACGCTGTGGCCCGAGCACTACCGCACCCTGACCGCCACCCCAGAGTCTGCCAAGGGCACGTACCCGAACGCCCGGTCCCTCCTCCACGGAGTCAATCCAGTCGACGTTCCGGTATCTTTCACTGCCACAGCCCTGCAAAGTTCGCTCGTTCACCACGACCGATCGCTGGCCACGGCCATGAGCACGTGCACCAGCGGAAGAATCGCTCAGACCCTCGCGGCAGGCCCACAATTGGTTGACCACTATCACCAGGGCACCAGCCTCAACCCCTGTGGCCACGCTGTCGTCACCGCAGCCATGGACGCCCGCCGCCTCGGCCACACCTCCCCCCTGCCGGCCGCATTCCTCACGGCCGCTGCCCCTGGCTACCTGACTGAGCAACAACGTGCCGCCGCAGACCCCGACACCTGGTTCGCCCACGCTCTCAACTATGCGCGTGAAAGGGTCATGGGCGTGGTCGCAGCACTGGAACCTGTCGCCGGCACGGATGGCATGGGCGCCCTCCCAGGTATCTACCGCCTGAGCGACTACCTCGACCACCACGCACGCACCATCCGCTCCCGTGCCTTCCCGCCGCGCTCCTTCTGGACTGCGGCAGGCGACTACGCAGCCAGCACAGCGGACTTGGAGGCCCTGGCAGCAGCAGCCGATCATCGGGGCCGATATGGCATCGCTGCAGACTTGTACCAGCGGGCCGCCGACGCCGGGGGCACGGATGCCCTGTCGGAGCTGGCTTGGCGGCGGGGGCAGGCCGGGGATCTCCGCGGTGCAGAACAGCTGCTCCAGCGGCTCATCGACGCCGGAGACCCGGGCGCCCTGTCGCAGCTGGCGCAGTTGCGCCAGCGGGCTGGAAACTTTGACGGCGCAGAAGCCCTCGCGCAGCGGGCCGCCGACACCGGAGACCCGGGCCCCCTGGTGGAGTTGGCGTGGCGGCTCGGGGAGGCTGGGGATCTGGACGGTGCGGAACGAGTCGCTCAACGGGCCGCCGATGCGGGAAACGTCAATGCCCTGGTGCGACTGGCACGGCGGCTCGGGGAGGCTGGGGATCTCGACGGCGCAGAACGGCTCGCCCAACAGGCCGCCGACATCGGAGGCAGGGACGCTCTCATACGGCTGGCGCGGGCACACGAACGGGACGGAGACCCCGAAGGCGCGAAACGATGGCGACGATTCGGGCTGTAGGCCGACGGACCGGCTCGCCTGGTGGACCGCCTGCCTCAACGGCCTGCCCCGGCTAGCCCTGACGGCCCGCCAGCACTGAACACAAGAACTTGAACAGGGAACACCACGGCATGACGGGTTGTGCCCGCGAGCACCTCAACCACCAGCCCATGCGCCTGGCTGGCCGGGTTGGTGAACACCAGACGTTGGGCTTTGAGGACGCGGTAGAGGGAGTGCGGTCCCTGGCGGCCTGGGCGGCGTCTTCTCATGTCGCGGCCGAGCAGCCCAGCCGGCACTGCTCCCGGCGTCGCTAGCCGTTCAAGAAGTGGAGGCCGAAGGCGAACTTGGCCACGAGCGCGGCGGCAACGACGGCCAGCGTGATGAGACGGCCCTGCCACGCCTGTGGGCCCCAGCCGATGCCGTGGCGCTTGGGACCGAACCAACTCTGCTCCCCCTCAGCCCGGCCACCGCTACGGGCACGGGGGCGGCCCCGGCCCACCCAGGCCCGGTACACGAGGGCGGCCGCGACCCCGAGCCCGACCACGGCCCACCGGATCACGCGCGAGGTCACCAGGGAAGCGCCAGTGGGCAGCGAGAACGCAAGCGCGACGGTGACGCCTGCCTCCGCGAGGCAGACGATCCCGACGATCAACGTCAGGCCGGTAAGCCGCCGTTGGAGTCTGCCGGCGTCGTCAATTGGCGCCAGGGCCGCGTGCACCCGTTCGTCGCGGCTGGCGAGGGCACGGACCAAGACCAGGCTTCGGCGTGCCACCCGACTCTGCGATCTGACCGCACGTCCGGAGCCGGACGACACCTCGTCTGTGAGGTCATGGGGTGGCGGTCCACAAGCAGACCTCGCCGTTCTTCTTGAAGCTGTTCCACGGGTAGCTGGCGCTGGCCAGGGTCTGCCCATCAGGGCTGAACACCACCGAGAAGACGTCATTTGTGTGTGCCTCGGCCAGGGTGGCGAGTTCCTCACCGGTGTCCGTGTCCCACAGGCGTACCGCGTTGTCGTTGCCGCCGCTGGCCAGGATGCGGCCGTCCGGGCTGAAGGCCACCGAACGCACGATCGACAACGACTTCTGGTAGCTCGCCCCCTGTGCGCCGGTGAGCCCGGCGAGAGTCTGGCGCCGTTTGCCGGTATGGACGTTGCGGAGGTGGAGTTGACCGAAGCCGCCGCTCGCCAGGGTCTGCCCATCCGGGCTGAACGCCAGCGAGAGGATGGGGTCCCTCGGGGACATCAGGGAGAAGATTCGGTCGCCGGTGCCGGTGTCCCAGGCGAAGATGTGCCCGTCCGAGACACCGGCCAGCGTCTGCCCGTCAGGGCTGAACACCAGGTCATTGACATCGTCGGGATGCGAGCCCAGGACACGGTGCAGCTCGCCACTGTGCACGTCCCACAGACGGACCTTGCCGGAGCCGCCGGCGGCAAGGAGGCGGCCGTCGGGGCTGAACGCGACCGCGTCCAGCGTGGTCAGCAACCCGGTGTGCTTCAGCTCGCGGACCGGCTCCCCGGTGTGCGGGTTCCACAGCCGAATCAGCTTGTCAGTGCGGGTTGCGGCCAGGGTGCGGCTGTCCGGGCTGAACGCAACCGACTTCATCCCTGTCAGCGGTTTGCCGTGCCAGGCAGCCAGCTCACGGCGCTGGTCGCCGGTGGCGGCGTCCCACAGGAGAATGCCCCGCCCGGCGCCAGCCAGGGTGTGGCCGTCGGGACTGAACGCCAACGCGCAGGCACCGTCGGGGACAGTCAGCGTCATGCGCAGCTCGAAGCCGGTTCGCCGCACGGCGGCCTGCCGGCTGTGGTGGCCAGAGTTGGCGTCCGTCTGTGAGGGTTCGGTCCTGTCGGCAGCCAGGCCTGTCGCTGGGTCGTTTCCGCTGGCCGAAGGGTTTTCCAGGTCCTCTCGCGTGAGCAGCCGAGTGGGTGCTGCCCGGTCGAGCTGCTGCAGGGCACGGGAGACGTCAGCGGCGGTTTCGTGCCGCTCGGCCGGGTCCTTCTTCATGAGTCTGCGTACGAGATCGTCCCACGCGCCGGGGATGTCGGGCCGCACCGAACTGGGAGCGGGTGGTTCCTGGCTGAGGTGGGCCGTCAGATAGCCGACGCCGTCGGGTGCTTGGAAGGGCAGTCGGCCGGTGATCAGCTCGAACAGCAGACACCCGAGTGCGTAGAGGTCGCTGCTGGGCTCCGGGTAGCCGCGTGCCTGCTCGGGGGCCATGTACGGCGGCGTGCCGACGATGAACCCGGTCTGGGTGAGACGGTCGGCGGTGGCATACGGGTCGGCCGTCCTCGCGACGCCGAAGTCGAGGACCTTCACCGTGCCGGTGTGCGTGATGTAGATGTTGGACGGCTTGATGTCCCGGTGCATCACGCCCGCTGCATGCGCCTCGGTGAGGGCGTCGCAGACCTGCGCGCCCCACCGGGCCGCCTCTTCCAGGCTGACGTCACCTCGGGCCAGCTTGGCGTCCAGGCCCTCGCCCCGGACCAGTTCCATCACGAGAAACGGGCGAGCACTTCGGGATCTCACAGATGCACGTCTCCCGCCTCATCCACACCAGCTGCCGGCGCGTACGCGACGAAGCCACCCGCGACCAGCAGCCGGGCCACGACGCACAGGCCGCCTGAAGCTGAGCCCCGGACCTTGCGTTGCGCCCGCGCGTTCACGTCGTCGGGCCGTTGATGTTTCCAAGGGGGCTGGTCCCGCGACGCAGGAACGGCTTCCTCCCATGGCAAACGGGCATGCAATGGCGTCGAAGCACGGCGCATCCGTGTCGTTCCCGTCCGTTTACTGCACGACGGGCGGGTCCTGACCCTCGTCGAGCAGTTGGTCGAGTTCCGCGTCGGCCTGCCTCGACTGTGCTTCTCTGCCGAACGGCATCATGGCGTGGCTGCGCTCCAGGTAGAACAGCAGCGCCTGGTGGTTGATGTGGATGCGGGCCTCGCCCCGCTCATCGCGGACGCGTAGCAGGACGCCGAGCGGCGTGCTCTGCTCGGCCACAGGTTCCACGGTGACGTCTCCGATGCCTGCTGTGCCGGTGAGGCCGGCGGACAGCAGGTCCCGCGAGATGACCCAGCTGGCGCTGCCGTGGCCGGGCCGGGACACGATCAGGCCGACGACGAGCGGGTCATCGGTGGAATACCTGAGCATGATGTCGCACCGCTCACGTTCACCGCCGGACAGGGTGACGAACCCCCGTGCGATGCCTTCGAGTTGACTGTCATAGTCAGGACTCACCCTGCCCATCCCTTCCCCCGTTGCAGCTGTACGCCGACAACTCGCGCCATCGCACGTACGTCTCAAAGATCGAACCTAGACATGCAGCCGGGCATGTCCCCGACACCTGCCGGGTTGGGCATCAACCCTTCGCAACATGTTGGGAAAAGTTCACACACCACCTCACAGCCGCATTCCCAACGACGTGCTTTGCGGGCAGGGCGGCAGGCCGCCCAGTGCTGGATACGGCGCATCGACGTCCCAGGCACGTCGTTCAGGTGCTCGGTTTCGTGCCGTGGCAGGACATCGACCCGATCTTGTACAGCAGGCCGTACGACGTCGGCCCCGACGGGCCGCCGGCCGAGCGGCCGTATGCGCTGCTCGTCGAGGCGCTCGCCCGCACCGGACAGGCCGGCGTGTGCAAGGTCGCCGTCCGCTCCCGGGAACGGATCGCACTGCTGCGGCCACGCCACGGCATCCTCATCCTCCACACGCTGCTGTGGCAGGACGAGCTGCGCGATCCCGGAGACCTCGCCCCGTCCGCACCCGTCACCGATCGGGAGCTGGAGCTCGCCGAGGTACTGATGCGCGAGCTCCAGGGCGTCGGGGTCGGCCAGCTGCGGGACGAGTACCGGCAGGCGCTTGAGGAGCTGGTCGCAGCGAAGCTGTCCGGCGACGAGCTGGCCGCGCCGCCCGAGCCGGTGCCGGCGGTGGACTCGATGGCCGCGCTTCAGGAGTCGGTGCGAGCCGCACGCGCGCACCAGGACGGCTGCGGAAGGCGGGACGGCCGGGCGGTACTGCCGGGAGTGCGGGAGCGGAGAAAAGCAGTGACCGGCCGGGGGCCTCTCGCGGGCCCGGAGAGCCACGGAGGCCGGCCCCCGACCGGTGTCTGTGCTGGGAACCGCCGGAACTATTCGGGTCGATGTTCCCCAGAGCGCGGAGCGGCCCCGTTCCGTCGAGGCAGGTACCACAGGTGATCGCGTTCATCGGGCCCCCTGGCACGCCGTGACGGTGACGGTGGCGCCTGGGGCAGCACGCCGAACAGAGTCAGGCAGTGGCTTGCCACCCGGGTTCCAGGCTGTCGAGGAGGGCACGGAAGGCGCTGTCGGCCCGACTCCAATCGCCGTCCGCCAGAGGGGCGATCACGAGACCGAAGCCGGCGTCGGTCAGGAGAGTGGCCTGCGTCCGGGCCCGGGCCCGGGTCATGCCAAGGTCCCGGAAGACGGAGGTGAGCAGGTCCGTCCATCCGGTGACAAGGTCACGCATGACGGGCCCGTAGCGGTCCGGGGGCAGCACGCTGGCACTCATGATCTCGAGATAGAGCGGGAGTGAGGCGCGTACGTCGGGGGCGCTGAACTGTCGCCACACCTCCTCGATGAAGCGGCGCAGGCCCGCCGGGTCCGTGGGCGAGCCGACGGCCTCCAGCAGGTTGCGGGTGCGCAGGAGGGGCCGGCTCTCGAAGACGGAAAGCGCTTCGGCGATCATTCGCTCCTTGGTGCCGAAGTAGTAAAGGAGCATGCGGTCGCTGGTGCCCAGGGCGCTGGCCAGCGGGCGCAGGGAGGGGTCCGTGATCCCGTTGCGCAGCACGTACTCACGGACCCGGTCGAGAAGGTCACGTCGCTTGGCCGGATCGGGCGGGCGAGGCATGCAGGCTCCCGGATGCGTGAAGGGCGGCGGCACCCAGCCGTCCGTTTCAGGTCTTTTGTATAAATCTTTACTGTAGCGGGCGTTACATGTATATTTACGTGTAGCACCTGCTACGCGAACCGGGCGCCACACCCGCCCGGCGCGCACCGGCGGACCGTCCGCCGCAGGCTCAGAAGGGACTGATCCCCATGGCCACCCAGGCCATCGGCCGCTCTGCCATCTCCCGCCGAGGAGACCGGTCCTCTCGCGCCGCCACACCCTCGTGGGCCGCCCGGCAGTGGGCCCTGTGGTCCCGCATGCTGGCACCGGTGAAACCGCTGGACGCACCCCGCGGCCGCGCCACCGCATGGGACGCCTCCTGGCCCCTGCAACAAGAACTGACCTCCGCGGGCCGAGCCCGGCATCTGGTGACCGCACAACTGCGCGACTGGGCCCAGGACGAGCCGATCGACACCGCCGAGCTCCTGGTCAGCGAACTGGTCACCAACGCCCTGCGTCACACCCAGGGCCCACTCAGGCTCAACCTGCGGCTGCGCCACTCCCGCCTGCTGTGCGAGGTCGAAGACACCGAGCCCGCCAGCCCCGTACGCAACACCGTCGACCCGGACGCGGAAGGCGGCCGCGGCACCGAACTCCTCGACCTGCTCGCGGACACCTGGGGCACCATCCGGACAGCCACCGGCAAAACCATCTGGTTCGAACTGCAAGCCAAAGACCAGAATCAGCCGCAAGCAGGGCAAGCAGCGTGACGACAGCAGCCTGAAGGGCCCTTGCGGTCGCTGTCCTGGGACGGCCGGAGGGTACGACGGACCACCCGCCCTGGGCGGCCCCGGATCACGGAGGGTGTCCAGCGTGCCCCGTTTCCGCGGATGAGCCGATCTACGCCGCGCTGGCCGCCCGGTGGAGCGCGGCAGGGCGTTGTCGTGCCCGGCCGGCCAGGCGGACCGGGAGTGGACGATGCTGGCAAGCCGCCCGCCGTGGCCCACCCGATAGAAGACCGGCGTCGGTGCAACTGCCTTTCCCCGGGCACGCACGACGCCACCCGGCCGGCAGCTCCGGAAGCCTGCCCGACCACCCGGGGCTGCCGGGACCGGCCGGTCTGGTTGGGCCCCCTTCCCGCCTGGCAGCCTCACTGCATCGAGCGAGACGCCCCCGCTGGCCGGGCGGGTATCCGAACGTGGTGAACACCTGTGACCGCAGCACTGTGCCGGCATCCGTGACCATCGGCGGCATCGTCCGGGTCGGCGACGACGCCCGCATCAAGGCCCTCGAACGCCTCGCCCAGGTCGCCGACATCGCCGCCCTCTTGCTGCTGCGCCGCCGTCTCAACGAAGATCTGCCCTCGCAGCCGGTACCTGCCTGCGGCACTGCCCCCCGCGGCCGAGCGGCCGCGTCGACGCCCCGCGCCCGCCGGGTCTGGACAGGACGTCTGGTCAGGGGTTCTCTGGATACACGGCCCACCGCCTCATGCGCGACACCGCAATTCCAGGGGGCGCCGTGTACGACACGATCCATGTGGACGTCCACGCCACCGGGCCCGGCACCTGCCGGGTGACCGTGGCGGGGGACCTCGACGTGATCAGCGCCCCCACCGTCCGCGACACCCTGCGCGAGGCGATCAGCAGGCACCCGGGCGGCGTCGAGGTTCACTGTGCGCAGATCTCCTTCTGCGACTGTTCCGGCCTGTCCGCGCTGATAGCCGCCGCCCGCGCGGCGAAGGCCGACGGCGTGGAACTGCGGCTGCACGCGGTTCCGCACGTGCTGGCCCGGCTGCTGCGGCTCACCCACGTCGGCAGCGCCTTCACCATCGAGCGACCATAGGTGGGCCGTGTCTGAACCTCTGGTTCATCAGCCCCAGGCTTCAACTGCGGTGGAGATCATCGCGTTGGCTTTATCGACGACTCACGCCGTTCTCGTGGACAAAGCCACCAGGGTGGACTGCGGAACCGGCCAGCGAGCTGACCGGAGGGTGGGGGAACGGGGCGTGACGAGCTCGAGCCGGACGAGCTGCAGTGCTTCGTACTGCGCCGGTGATCGCGCTCCGCGGCAGGGGGTTGCTGGCCTTGACGACAAGTTCCAAGAGACCAACGACGCCGCAGCGACTCCTCGTCCATCATTGCTGTCATGGACCTTGCTGGAATCGCGGCGATCCTTGCCCTCGCGGGGATACCAGTGAGTGTGCTTCTGGGGCGATGGCAGATGCGCACAGCCCTGGCTCAGGCAAGAGAGAGCCACCGCACAGCCATGGAGGTCGCAGAGGCGAACCACCGAAGCGCGTTAGAGCTAGCCCGTCATGGTGCTGAGGCTGAACGTGATCGGTGGCTGCTGGAAGCCCGACGTGCTGAGTATCGATACTTTCAGAACGCATTGGGCCAACTCCGACGAGCACTGTCCTCGCAAGCCACTACCGAAGAGGAACTGCGAGCGGCTTACGACGAGGTCCACGACAGCAGCCACCGCATCGCAGAAGTTGGCCCGGACGAGGTCCACAACGTCGTTGCCGTCATTCGCCGCCAGTGCTACACGATTCCGATCTCATGGCCAAACTCGGCAGAGCAACGGATAGATCTGTGGACAGAAACCGTCGCACCTCTCCGCGTCGAACTCGATGCGGCCATACGCGCTTCCGTGGGCAGCCCGAGGCCGCCGGTCCAGGGCGACACCTTGCGCCTACGTCGTCCTTAAAGCGGACCTCAAAATCCTCGTCTTGGTAGTTCAGAGAAGTGACAAGGCCAAAGCTGATCGCTCCGGACCAGACGGCGTGGGGCATCCGTGGACGACCTCCAGGCCCCCCTGGCGGGCAGTGTGGGATCTCGAATCCCGTGTCATTTTCTCCGGCGCAGTGTCACGCCGATGTCATGTCGCAGGTCAGCGCTCGCGTCTCACGTTTCCTGTCGCAGTGAGCCCGTCGGATTCTCACCGCTTCTCGTTCGTGCTGTCGGATTCTCACTGCATCGCGCGCCCCCGTCGTGGCGTGTAGTCCTTTCCCCTCTCCTGGGTAGGTTGCCGTGTATCGACAGGGGGAGGGCACATGCTGAAGAAGATCGCTGCCATGGGGGCGGCTGGGGTGCTGTGCTGGGGGCTGAATCCGGCTCCGGCGAGCGCGGCGACCGCGTCGATGGAGTACGTGCACATCGAGAGCGTCGCGGACGTGGGTGAGTGCCTGGACTACCGGTCCGACTGGGGGCCGTACACGACGACGTGCAACGAGGGCGCGTACCAGACGTGGCTGATGTCCCCGTCCGCGGAGACGGAGACGGAGCTGCGGCAGAATGCCGGGGCGCGGCTGTGTCTGGTGGCGCGCAACGGGGTGCCGGTGATGCGGGACTGTATCGCCGGGGACCAGGCGGCGCTGTGGACGCTGCACGATGGCGGCGGGGCAGGGTGGCAGCTGGTGAACAAGGCGACGAAGACGTGTCTGGTCGCGGGATCCGACGACCACCACCGTGTCGGCCTGAACACGTGCTCGACCGGGGGCTCGCGAAGTTGGACCCTGTACACCTGACCATCCTGGAGTCGGTCATCCCCTACGACACCACGAGTTCAACCTCGGCAGCCCGGAACCATGATCAGCCTCAGCCACCTTGCACCGTGGGCCAGCGATAGGACACCAGGCACATACCGGAGGCTCTGCCTCCATCGAGAGCGCGACTTCCGCGAAAGCCAGGTGGTCTGAGAATCCGGAGCCGCCGTGCCCGCAGTACACCGACAGAGTCCAGCCCATCGCCTACGACCCCGACCGCGGCCGCTCGACCTGCGCCCCGCCACCCAGGCCTATGCCGCGCAACTCCGGCTCCTGGGCGGCCAGCTCGCCCAGCAGATCAACGACAAAATGGACCGCGATGTCGTCCGCAGCATCCGCGTCCTGCCCGTCGGCGTCCTCACCATCAGCACGCGGCGAACGCCCTGCAGGAGACGCCTCGGCCGCAGGCGCCGGTGCGCACCAGCGAGGACGCCTCGCCGGTTTCCGCCACAACCGCGAATTGCTCCTCGCTCACCGCCCGCAGCACGATCCCACCGACCCACCGGTGCTGACAGCCCTCGAGTGTCAAAACGCCGTTTTGAAGAATCCGGCGAACCGGGAGCCCGCGGCCCAGTTCACCGACGCCGTCGCCGAACTGGGCCGCCTCACCTCCGAGTCCCCCGCCCGACGCGAAGCCATCCATCAGGCGGCCATCGCCCGCGCGCGCCGGAGGTGATGCTCCTGTCCGCCGCCCCGCCTTCGACGGCGCATGACCCGGGCCAACACTGCGGTGGATCTACGGGACCGTGTAGTCGCGCTCACCGCGCAAGCCGATCGGAGCCATCCGTGGACCAGCCGCTCGCCGACGCCCCCTGCCCCACGCCCGAACAGCGGAGGCGTGGCACCGCGAACAGGAAGACCTCGAGCGGACGTGGCTGGACGACCACATCCGCACTCTCCTCCGCCCGTACATAACCGCCTGACGAACGGATCCACCCCGATGCCTGCTCCCACGATGCCGCCTGTCCCCCGCCAGCAGCCCAGGTCGACCCCACGGCCCGTACGGGAACGGCCGCCGTACAAGGACCTGTTCCGCGATCCGGTCTACGCCGACGGACCGTACCGCGAGGTCGAGGACGACGACTGAGGATCTACGGCCAGGGCGTTTACCGCGGTATACGCCTGACGCTCCGCCTCTTCAAAACGGCGTTTTGAAGACCGTCAGCCCCACCGGTCCCCACCGATGAACCCCGCGGTTTCAAAACAGCGTTTTGAAACCCACCCGATCCGGCGACTCACCGGGCCCTCACCGGCCCGCTCCGTACCGTCCGTGCCATGCTGTCCCGGTCCGCTAGTACTGGCCCCTCAGGGGTCGGGAAGCATACGGAACTTACGGAGAACAACCCATGGCACGGATCACCGCGCTTATCAACCGCAAGGGCGGAGTCGGCAAGTCGACACTCGCCGTGAACCTTGCGGCCATCACCGCCCACGTACTCGGCCCCGCTCCCAAGGACGAACCCGACTACGTCGCCGCGGTCTCATCAGACCCCCAAGGCTCAGCCACCTGGTGGTCGGAACGAGTCGGGGACGACCTCCCCTTCTCCTTCATCCAGACCAAGACCAGGCAGGACCTGCCGTACTTCGTCGAACTGAAGAAATCACGGAAGGTCAAGCACGGCTTCTTCGACACCCCCGGCTGGATGGACCTACCCGAAGACGAACGCGAGGTCGCCGGCGACCCCTTCGGCAAGAGCGCCGCAGCCGACGCGATGCGCGCCGTCCTGGACGTCGTCGACGACATCATCATCCCCATCGAGCCCGAGCCCCTCGGCTTCATCCCCACCCAGCAGACCATCGAGGAAGTCGTGCGGCCGCTCGGCCTCAACTACCTCGTCGTCGTCAACAACTGGGACCCGCGCGACGGCGTCGCTGACCTCGAGCAAACCCAGGCCTTCGTGAAGGCGCAGGGCTGGCCCCTGGCCCGCACCGTCATCCGCCACTACAAGGTCCACACTCGGGCGGCACTCGAAGGCAAAGTTGTCACCCAGTACCAGAAGAACCGGGTCGCCATGGAGGCCCGTGAGGACTTCTACCAGCTGGCCCTGGAGATCGGCGCGGGCGGAAAGGTCCGACGCTGATGGCTGCACGACAGGACTGGAACGTGCTGCTGGGGACAAACAACCCCAAGGCGTCCAAGGGCGGGAAGAAGGGCGATCCGAAGGCGGAGGATGCGTCCGCGCTGCAGGAGCCCGCAGGGCCGCCGACGACCGTGCTGATGCACACCATCACCGGGAACCCGGAGAACCCGCGGCAGCCCGAGGACTACACCGACGATGACTCCGAGTTCGTCGAACTGAAGGACACGATGGTCGAGGTGGGCCAGCTTCAGCCTCTCGCTGTTGTCTCTCACGACCGTTACGTGCTCAGCAAGCCCGAGTTCGCCAAGGCTGTGAAGGGGCACGACTGGGTTGTCGTCACGGGCAACCGTCGTCTGGCCGCAGCGCGGCAGCTCGGCTGGACCCGCATCGACATCCGCGTCCAGGACCGTCTCGGTGACGACGACAAGATCGATGACGCCGTCATCATCGAGAACATCCACCGCAAGAACATCGACCCGGTCAGGGAAGCCGAGTTCCTCGCCCGCATGGTGGAGAAGCACGGCAGCCAGGAAGAGGTCGGCCGGCGGATCGGCAAGACGCAGATGTACGTCTCGCATCGCCTCGCCCTCCTCAAGCTGGCTCCTGAAGTCCAGGAGGAGCTCGAAGCGGGACGGTTGAAGCCGTCGCAGGTTCGCGGCCTGGCCGCCAAGCCCGTGGAAGAGCAGCTCGCCAAGGTTGATGAGATCAAGCAGGCCAAGCTGAAGCCGAAGAAGGACGTGCCGCCGGTTCAAAACGCCGTTTTGAAGCCGACGCTCGAGCCGGCAACGGAGGCGGACGCGGACCACGCAGAGGGGACTCTTCAAAACGGCGTTTTGAAGACGGCCAACCCTGAGCACACTGCGAAGCCCGACTCGGTCCCGGAACCTCGCGCGCACGATCAGCAGGTAAGCACCGCAGCCGCGGTCCACGCGGGTCAAGGCGCGGGTGAGGCGTCGCGGTCCGGCAGGCCGCTTCGGTACGACGAGCCTGGCTACATCAACGGCCTCCTCAGAACGAACATGGCCCCGTTGGACTTCGCCCTACTCAGCGGGTACATGCTCGAGGCGGTCGCTTGCGACCAGCCCCATCTACTTGGGCAGGTGCTCAAGGGTGCTTTCGCGAAGTTGGAGGGCGACTCGCTCAAGGAAGCGATGGCGGTCGTGCTCGACGCGGTGAAGGACCCCGAACGCTGAGTTCCGATCGAGGCCCCGCCCTCCCGCCGTCATAGTGGGGGAGCGGGGCCTTCTTCGTTTGCGGTCAGCTCTGGTGGAAACTGCGTGTCGGCGCCGCTGTTTACCAGCGCGACTCTGCCTGGACCGTGGCTGGTGTGGATTCAATGTGGGGTGGGCGAGTCTGGACGGCGTGCTGCAATGCCCAGAAGATCGGGAAGGGGCTGGCTGCCGTCATCTTCAGCTGTTTCCACCATCAGGAACCCCGCCGCGACGATCGTGTTGAGAAGCGCGGGAAGTGGCACGTTGACCACGCCGACCCGGCTGCGGATTCCATCGCCGAGCAGAGGATGCCGTTCCACTCGCTCATGGCGTCGATATCCCGGCTGAACGGTGCAGACGCCACCAGCATCACGTTCGACATACACACCGCCAAAGCACGGATGGGAGCCCACGACCGCCAGTCGGCCGCCGGGCCGCAGCACCCGGTAGGCCTCGCGGAACACAGCTGCCAGGTCGTCGAAGTCGGTAGTCGTCATGATCGTGGCGACAGCATCGAAGGACTGGTCCGGCAGCGGCAGGGAATCTGCGCTGGCCACCATGGCGTCGACCCCGAGGCGGCCGGCAATCTCCACCTGACGGGGGGAGACATCCACCCCGAGGACCTGCCATCCCAAGGCAGCCAGCGCAGGTGCATGGGCACCGCCGCCGCACCCCAGATCAAGGCACTTGCCATGGCCGGGACCCAGGAGCTTCTCGATCAGCCGGTCTGCGGCCTCAGCGATCGGCTGACCGATTCCGCTGGTCACAAAAGTGTCGTACCAGTCTGCGTGATCGTCGTAGCGAGGTTGAGGGGTCATGGGGGCAGCCGATCAAACAGCCGATGGCCCTGTCGAGCAATATGGGGGCCCAGCAGTTCTTGGCTGAGTACCACCAACTCAAGTCCTATACCGCTGTTCTCCGAGCGAGTCGGCGGATCATGAGGATGACTGCGCTCCAGCCAAGGTGCGCCTCGGCGTGGGCGAGGAGCCGCTCGCTCCCAAGGCAAGGTGGCCAAGCGGCTCGGCAAGACACCTCCCTGGGATCGCCTGCCCAGCGATCCGAGCGAGCTCATGTCAGCAGCGACCTCGAGCTGATCCGTCCAGACGCACAAAAGCGGCCCCCGTCGCCCGGTGGAAGTCCGGGCGACGGGGGCCACTCATGCACTCAGGTGAATGTGAGCCGTGGGCGCCGTACGTATGGCTCAGCGGGTCAGGTTGGCGAGGAAGGACTCGGTTGCCGACCACGGGGTCAGCTCGATGCCGAAGCTGCTGGGTGCGTCGGGTCCTTGTATGTGGACCAAACGACCGGACAGGTAGACGACGTCGCCGGTGCGGAATGCCCCGGTGTATGCGCCGAGGTAGCTGCGGAGGTGGGTGATGCGGCGGGCGAAGACGGACGGTTCGTCGACCGTGGACTCCGTGACCGTGTCCACTTCGATCCCGTAGAGCGCCGGCGTGACGAGGCCCTCGGAGTGATCCGTGATCCGGGCCAGGACGGAGATCGCCCCGACCTCTTTGGCGACCACCCCGGCGAACGTCTTGTCGCCGTCGGCCCTCAGCGGCTCACAGTTGATGTGCGCTCCCGCACCGGCTGTCAGGCCCTGCAGTTTGCGGGCCTCCTGGCGCATGAGCGCGTCGAAGCTTCCTCCCACCATGTACTTGGCGCGCCGTACGTACAGCCGGGTGAGGGTCTCGCCCTCATACGGGTAGATGAGGGCGCGTTCCGCGAACAGCGCTTGCGCCGCCTCGTAGCCGCGCGGCCCGTAGCAAACCAGATCGATGTCGGAGCGGGCGTTACAGGCGCCGACCAGGAAGGACCCGGTCACGCCGATGACGTCCGCAGCGTCGGCAGCGACGATCCAGTTGATGATGTCGATCAGGTCGTTGCTGACCGCTGTTTGGTCCAGGAGGCCGGGGTCCTGGTGCAGTGCGGTGAGGGTCTGGCGGCAGGAGTAGTGGGTGGCGATGTCCTCGCGGGGCACGCCGGTGATGACGCACCCCACGGCGGGGGAGTAGATGTAGCACTCGGGCCGGTCGGCGAGGATTCCGAACGCTTTGGAAACGACGCTGTTCTGCCGGTACGTCCGGCCGAACAACACCCGGTCGCCGCGGACGTCCGGGTAGTACTTGACGTACCCCAGGAAGTGCGTGCCGGGATGGACGTCGCCGATGACTTTGAAGATCACACCGGCGCGGTCCAGGAGGTAGTCGCGGTCACGGATGGTCGCCAGTGCTGTGCCCAGCGGCGAACTCGTCGAGGCCGGGGAAGAGGGCGGTATCGACCGTCCCGGTGTACTCATACTGCTCGAGTCCCTTCGTGAAGAGATGACGGCGGTACTGCCACTTCAGGTGCTTGTCCGTACGGGAGGGGTCGGTGGGCCGCATCAGGGCGAGGAAGAACAGGGCCTTGACGAGCAGGTATGCGCCCAGGTTCTGGCTGACCGGCTGTCCGATTGCGTTCAGGCTCGCGTCGTTCAGCACGGCGAGGTAGCTACGCCGCTGGCCGGGGCTGGCGGTGTAGCCCTTGTTGCCGCCCTTGAAGGCGATGATTTCCAGGGCCGGGAGGACGTCGTACCCGAGTGGGACCAGGCCGTGGTGCTGCCAGTCGATGACACCGGCCGGCAGGACGTTGGGCAGGCCGTAGTCGAGGTGGCCCGCCGTCAGCGGAACTGTGCCCAGACGGTCCAGCGCGTGCTCGAGCGCGGCGTGCGTCCGGGTGTTGTCCAGGTCCGGGTTCTCCTCGAAGACGTTCTGGGTGAACCCGGCGCTGTCCAGCCACAGCCGCAGCGCGCCGGGCGTGGGCTGCACGAGGTGGGCGGCCTGGGCGTGCAGCAGCCGGGCTGCGACCTGCGCGGCGGTGTCGGTGACGTCGTCGGCCAGGGTGCGGCCGCCGTCCAGTGAGGCAACCGCCCGGTCGTGCAGGGTCTGGTCGCCCAGCGACTCCTCCACGACGTAGTAGTGGCCGTCGTCGGTGAAGCCGTCCTCCAGAACATGCGGGACCGGGTAGCCCAGGTCCGCGATCCGGCGCTGGAATTCCGTCTCAGCCTGGAGCTCGGGCCCGCCGGTGCGCCGGTAGCGCGTTTTGTCGGCGGAGACGTACACCGCACCGTCGTCGGAGGCAGTCCGCTTCTTGACGAACCGCCAGCCGCTCTCGTTCTCGTTCATCAGCTCGCTCCTTCCGGCTCCTCTGCGAAGCCGTGGGTGACCGGGAACTCGGGGATGGCCCGGGACAGAGTCCGCACGTCCATGACCCAGCGCATATCACCGGCCGCGACGCGGCGTCGCAGTTCTGCGAGGACGTCACTCCCGGGTGTGTCCGACCGGGCCAGGTGGGCGCGGCGCCAGAATTTCAGCAGGGCTGGGAGCTGTGCCGCGGTGATGCCCGCCCGGATGTGCAGTGAGCACAGGGGCAGGAACCAGGTGAGGAACAGCTCTCGTAGCGCCGGGCTGACGCGGTGCACCTCGCACAGTCGGTGCAGCGCCGTGGTGTCGTCGTAGGGGATGCGCCCGTGCAGCGCGTACCGCAGCCGCGTTCCGTTGTGCCGCCGGAACAGGGCCCCGTAGGCAGCGACGTTCGCCGCGGCGTTCTCCGTGACCGTCATCACCGGCTGTGCGGCGTTGGACCGGGCAGCAGCGGCCAGCACGGTTATGTGCACGCCGACCCGCGGGTCCAGGACCAGGCCGTCGAGCCCGAGGGGCGCGAGGCTGATGCCGTGGTCGCGGGTGCGGGACAGGATCAGCCGATCCGGGACGTTCTGGGCAATGGTCAGCAGATGTCCCGGCGGCCTGGCCCGGTGGGCGTGGAAGTCATCACGTGCGAGCACCGGAGTGCCGGGGGACCGGTCCCAGACCAGCAACTGCCGGGTGTGAAGCCGGGAGCCCTGGTGCCCGCACATCCGGCAGTCATGGGCGACGGAGCCGGTCATGTGACCGCAGCGGGCGCAGAGATGGACCGCAGCGGGAATGACCGCCAAGGCGCCTTCCAGAAGGAGGCGTTCGGTCATCTCCAGCGCGAGGGCGGCCACGACGGGCGCGGTGTCGGTGAGGACGCCACCAGCCGGGGCCGCGCCCGGCCCGTACTTGGCGGCGATCGCGCGTTCCTCCCGTTCCTGGCGACGGACGGTGTCTCGGTCGGGGGCATCACGGTGGCGCAGGTCCCCGGTCAGAGTGACGGTGTTCCACAGATGCGGGACTGGCCCGGTGTCAAGGAGGGTGTTGAGTGCGTCCGCTGCCCGGATACCGGCCGCTTTGCCGGGCCGTTCGGCGATGGTGAAGGGGCCATTCTGCACGGGCCCGTTGAGGTACAGGACGTTCATGGCCGCGGCCTCCTCAGCAGTCAGGCTGGATGGTGCCGCGGGCGTGGAACAGGCCGTCGACCTGTTCGTAGACCAGGACGGCGGCGTTGGGTGTCTTGCGCACACGGGCCTCGTCGACCAGCTCGGTCACCGGCCGGCGCTCCAGGACGGCGCGCAGCGCGAGGATCGCGGTGTGGTGCGTGAACGCCACGACATCCGCCGCCAGCTCGGTGTGCAGGCCGTCAACGAAGGCCGTGGCCCGCCGCAGGACACCGCAGGCGAGGGACTCGCCGTCGACGCCGGGAGGCGTCCACAGGTGCTTGCGGGTCTGCCGGTCCTCCGTCCCCTCGGGATAGGTGGCGAACAGCTCGTCTTTGGTCATGTAGGTGGCTGCGCCGTAGTGCTGCTCGTTGAGGAGCTCGGTCATCTCAAAGGGCAGGCCGGGCATGGCAAGCGCGGCGGTGTCGAGGGCGCGGCGGTACTGCGAGGTGCGGATCGCCGGGTCGGGTCCGGTTCCGGTCAGGTCCCCCAGCGTCTGCCGCAGCCACAGGCACTGGAGGAAGCCACGGGGCGTCAGGCCAACCACGTCCCGGGACAGGGCATGCGCAGCTGGCCCGGTCCAAGGGCGAGGGTTGTCGTAGAAGCCGGTGTATTTGGTTGCGTTCTCGATGGATTCGGCATGGCGAACGAGGAAGAGCATCTTCATCCTTTCTGTGAAGGTGTCGTGCCAGAGCCCGCCGTGCCCACGCGGGAGGCGGGCACGGCGCTCTGTGTTCTCAGCGGCTACTGGTGAGCGGCGTTGGCGACCGCTCTGAAGCCAGCACTCACAGATGCGGCTCCGGGCGGCGCAGCCACGTCACGAGCCGGGAGCGGGACGGGGCCTTGTCCTTGATGCCTTCGGCGAGTAGCTCCTCCAGCTCCCTCAGCCGTTCTTCGGCGAAGTACTGGGGCTGGTAGTCCTCGTAGCGGCAGACCGAGCACAGGTGATCGTGTCCGGCGAACTCGAGCCACGGCGCGCAACCGACGTCCTGGCAGTCCGGCCGGCTGGGGTCCTCGCCGATGCCAGCGCAGTAGGGGCAGGGGGTGAAGCGGTAGTCGATGGGGGCGCCGTGGTGGATGTCGGAGTGGAGCTGGGCGAGGCCGCGGACTCCGATCTCGCGCAGCAGGGCGTCGGCCGCGAGGACCTGGCGGTCGATGTCGGTGTGGTGGTGGTCGGCGAGCATCTGGGCGGCGGTACGCCAGGCGAGGGTGGAGCGGTCGACCGTGATGGGGAACGTACTGGTCCACGGGTCGGTGGGGTCGGCGGGCGGTGCGTCGGTCGTCACGGTGAGCGGGATGCCTAGGCTGGTGAGCTGGGTGGTGACGTTGCTGATGCGGCGGGTGAACTGGTCGAAGACGGTGCCGGGGGCCGGGATCGCGTCGGCGTGGCCGTCTGCGGCGGGATGCGTCTGGTGGTTCATCAGCTGGCCTCCGCCAGGGTCTTGGTGGTGCGGGGGGAGCGGGGTCGGGGGGTGTACTGCGCGCGGAGCAGGAGCTCGCAGTTGCGGCGCTGTTGCTCGGGCGTGAGGGGCTTGGCCTTCGGGCCGTCCCGGTGCCAGAGCGGGGAGGCCGGCGGCTCGGGATAGGCGAGGGCGGGGTCGTCGTGCTGCGAGGTGTTGTTCACGGGGGCCTCCAGGTGGAGGAGCTCAGGCATGGTTGTCGTCGCGCCGGCGCTTGGGTTGGACGTCGGAGGCGAACCTCCCGAGGCGGGTCTCGGTGGGGTGCTCGGAGATCCAGGACTCAGCGCACACCTTGTGAGCGGGCTCTCTGGAGTGGGAGCGCAGCGGTGTGGGCTGCTCGCACAGCGCGCAGGGGGCGCATCTGCCAGTGGTCGTAGTGCTGGCTGTCGCGCCAGTCGAGAAGGCCGCCGGGAGCCGGGACGCAGCCCGGCTCGAACGGCGGCTTCTTGTCTCGCTCGCGGGTCACGGCCGCAGGTCGGGCAACTGCTGGAGGACCTGCGAGAGCAGGTCCGGTGTCGGTTTCCAGGGTCCGAGCTGCCCGCCGACGGGGACGGGCAACGGCAGCTCCTGGACGTCCTGGCCTGCGACTGCGCATCGCCAGGCCGGGCCAGGGCGTACCGCGACCGCGGTGCAGGGGATCGGGTCGGTGATGACGACGGACATCACGGTGCCGGGGTAGCGGCCGGCGGGGTGCAGCACGAGTCCGAGGACGGCCCCGTACGCCTCATCGAGGCCGGACAGGGAGACCACCAGGACGTCGCGTCCGTCGAGCAGGGACCAGACGTCGGCGCGCTTGACCTCTTGGGACACAGGGCGTCGCCCTCGCCCGCCAGGTCCTGGCCGAGGCCGAGCGCTGCGAGCTGGTGGTCAGAGGGGCGTGACGATGTCGTGCGCGGCGGTGAAGCCCTCGGCGAGCAGGGCCTTGGGGGTGGCCGCGAGCGCGAGGGTGTGCTGCCAGACGAGGACGTCGTCGGGCACCTGCCGGTTGGCGGGCCGCGCGGCGTTGCGGGCCCGGCAGGTGTCAAGGTGCGGCAGGAAACGCAGCGCGACGATCGGGCAGCCGTGGCGCCGTGCTCGCTCGACCAACTGCGCCCTGACGCCGGGTTCAACGTTGGTGGAGTCGAGGAACACCGAGGTGCCTGCGGCCAAGTGCTGCTCCAAGAGCAGGTTCTGGCGCTCGACCGCGGCCGGGGTAGCGGACTGGTCGCCCGCGTCTCCGCTGATCTCTTCGCGTAGTGCGTCAAGGCAGACGACCGTGGCGACGTCGGCGGCCGCGGCCGCGAACGTCGACTTCCCGGAGCCCGCTGCGCCCACGGCTACGAGGAGCGTGCCCGGCTGGATGCTGCGCATCAGGTCCGCGTCCGCAGACGTCGGGCCGTCGTCTTCCTGCGGGCTGTGGACGGCCGTCCATCGGTCGGGCCCGCCGGCGCGCGTGTGGCGCCAGTCCTGGCGCGCGCCGGTGACCTGATCCGCCCAGTCCATGGCGGCCTCCAGGTCGCGGTCGAAGGCGTCCAGGAATGTCTCGTGGCAGTCGAGGAACCGGCCGTCGCGGTGGAGCTGCCAGCCGAGAACGTCGCCGGATAGCTGAGCTGGAGCAAGGGTGTAGCGCGGGAACATGGTCTCTCCAGAGGTCATGAGAAAGCCCCCGGCGGGTGCCAGGGGCGCGGGTGTCCGGCCGGTACCGGTGAGGCCTGGCCGCGTGGGATGGTGGCGTGATGAACGAGCAGACGCACGTGGCCGATTGGGTGAGCACGGTCACCGCTGAGGCGCGCGCGACGAGGGGGCGGGTGTTCTCGGCGAGTGTGCCGATCAGTGACCCCGCCTCGGCCTTTGCTTCGGAGCCGCTGTTGGCTCAGGTCATCGATCAGGTCGAGGGTCAGGGATGGCGGCTGGAAAGCGTGAGCACCTACGGCTCGCCGGAGTCGTCCTACGCGGCCGCGCAGTTTTGCGCGCTGCTGGTCTTCCGGAGCACGTACAAAGGCTTGGTGTAGGAAGCCGCGCCAAAGTCGGCTGCCCGAACTTGCCCTACCCCGTGAGGCGGAGCTCGGCGGCCAGCTCATGCGCGCCCGCGCGGCGAGCCTTCGTGTCGTCGATGAGATCACCCAGAGCGACAGCGCCGGGGAGTGTGCTCCGACCCTGTGACGCCTAGGTAAGCGCGGGTCAATGCCATGGAGTAGAACTCGCAGGTCGTGGCTGCTCATAGATGTAGGTGCCGGGGGTGGGTTCGTAGCCGCGCGCGCAGGGGTCACAGCTCCCGATCCGGCGCAGAGGCAGCCGGTGGTCGTACCTGCGGCGGCACAGCGGGCATGTCCGGCGCGCGGATTCCGCGCGGTCGAGGGCCCACTCCTGGGCGAGCGTGGGAATTCGCTTCGGGCGGGCGAGGCGGATGTCGAGCAGCCAGGCCCGGGTGGGGTGGATGCAGGCGTATCCGGGCCGGAAGGCGCACGCCTTGCAACGCAGCACTCCCACGATGGGCTGCCCGCCGGGGGACATGCCTTGCTCGCGCAGCTGTAAGCGCGTGAGGAGGTGGGGCGGAACGGCGCCTCGGTCGTACTCGGAAACCAGCGGGTTCGCGGATTCTGAAGGTCGACCGGAAGCGAACCTGCTGGTCGTGGCCAGCCGTTGAGGGGGTGGGCACTCGGGTTGAGCGCTGCTTGAATGCTCCAGTGATCGAACTAGTGGTTCTCCTCGTAGCGGCCGGGCTGACGGGGTGGCTGTTTCGCCGGAAGGCGAAGCAACGTGCAGACAGTGCCGCTCAGGGAAGTGTGATCAAGGTTCCCTGCATGCTCAGTCATCCCTCGCTTGCAGGCCGGTGGCTCCGGGGGAGAATGTTGATTGGCCCCTCCACGATGGCCTGGGAGCCCCGCACCAAGGCCGGGGCGGCACTATCACTTCCGGCAGGGTTGCGGCAGGTCAGCCTGCGTTCACCTTCGCTGCGCGAAGCAATGAAGATCAACGGTGGGTCCAGGATCGTTGAGTGCAACTCCTCCGAAGGCGCTGTTCTCATTGCCGTGATGCCGAATGACTTGGATCACGTAATCACTGCCCTGAGCAGGAACGGAGCCGAGTAAGCAGCGGCACATTCAGGCACGTCGGCGCCGTGTGCACCGCCGTCGTCCGGCTGCCCGGTGAGCAACGTCAGACGGCGGCGGCTTCCTGAATCCCCTACAGCCTCGCAAGTTACTGGCCGAACTAGCACAATCTGCCAGTAACTCGAAGAAGCTGAAACGCACGGCTGACAAGCAGCGAGAACGCCCCCACCTGCTCACTTGCGATGATTCCCCGTACCAAAGTCCTCACGGAACCCGCGTGAACTCCAGTTGGCAGCATCCCGGACGTCAGGAGCGGGGCCGGCACTTTGGACTTGCGAGCCATGGTCAGCCCCTCCACTGCGCGGGGAGCGAGCGCTGTGAGCGCAGGTATCGCGGGCCGGGGACGTGCGGGCGGGGGCGGCCGATGCGGCGACGCGGGCGGGAGGTGAGCACGGTGGTGCCTCCAAGTTGGCGCACAGCGCTGCGCCCCGCCGAACGGTCGGCGGGGCGCAGCGGGTGACGGTTCAGGCGGGCGTGTGCGTGCGGTGCGGGCTGGGGGTGGCGGGTGCCGGGGAGGTGTGGCCCGGGCGGGGGTGCTGCGGCTGTTGGTCGGGGGCGCCGTGCAGGTGGGTGCCGATCAGGTAGCCGAGGAAGAGCCCGAGGGCGGCCATGACTTTGTGTCGATTGGCGCGCCACCAAGTCGGCTGCGGCGGTTCTATCAGCACACCCATCACTTTCGGCGGGGGCGGCAAGCTGGTCTCCCTTAGTCGGGGGCATGGGTCGTGCTTAAGGCCGGACGGCCTGCCCGCGTCCTCGCTCCATGCGGGTGCGAGGGCCGGGCGGGTCGGCCGGAGGTCAGCGTGCGGTCTCCGGGGTGCTGTGGGTGGAGTGGGGTGCACGTTGCGGGTCAGCGGCTCTGTTCGTCTGGGCGAACTGGAGCGCGGCCAGCACGAGTAGCGCGGCGACAACGGCTTGGAGGGTGAGCGGCAGGCCAGTGCGTTCCCGGATGACGACGACCTGGACTCGCGAGGATCCGGGCATGGCAAATCTCCTCAGCAGGTGGGGGCTTGGGGGCAGACGTTCAAGGGCCTACACCCCGTGGGGGTGCAGGCCCTTGAGGACTTGGTACGGATCAGAGGCTGGACGGCAGCCGCTTGCCGCTGTCGCCGTCGAACGCGGCTCCGGTGGGGGACAGGCGCACGGTCATGGACTGAGCGCGTGAGCCCTCTTTCCACTTGCGTCCGCCAACGGCGATGCGCACGGT
Source organism: Streptomyces sp. NPDC055955 (assembly GCF_042270245.1). Classification (NCBI taxonomy): domain Bacteria; kingdom Bacillati; phylum Actinomycetota; class Actinomycetes; order Kitasatosporales; family Streptomycetaceae; genus Streptomyces; species Streptomyces sp. NPDC055955. Next base: position 76,024 of record NZ_JBHJYS010000031.1, on the reverse strand, counting down.
CACGTCGGCCAGCGGGTCGGCCACGGGCAGCTCGATCTCGGGGTCGCGCGGGTACCAGCCGTCCTTGCGGATGGTGCTCGCGGTCTTCCCGTCGGCGTCGATGCGCAGAAAGCGAGCGTTGGCGTCGAAGTACGAGCGCAGCTCCAGGATCACGCGCGTCTTGTCGCTGCTCCATCGTCCGACGACGTCGGCTTTGACGCCGTCGATGGACAGTGCCGCCGTGGCGCGGCCGCGGTACTCCGCAGCCGTGGCCGTGCGCTGCTGATGTTCTTGGGCGTCGCTGGCGTTCTGCCAGATGGCCGCAGAGATGATGCCGAGTGCCGCGATGGCGGCGACGTAGGGCCAGGCGCGGCGGCGCGGTGGCCGCTGCGTCTCGCCCTCGACCTCGAGGTCCGGGTCGGAGGCGGGAGGCTCGGGCACGGTGTGCCATCCCGGTGTTGTGGTGTCGTCGGTCTGCTCGAACCACGGTGCGGGTTGAGGTTCCTGGCCCATGCGCACGACGTTAGCGCGTAGCTGCACGGCCTGGCTGTGGTCTCCGGAGAGCTCTGCGATATCGGCGCGGGTGGAGATCCAGGCCGCTACCTGAGCCGACATGAACCCGTGGGTGTTGATGTCCTCCCGCTCCCCGATCGCGGCCAGGCCCGCAGCCTCACTGAACCGTCCCTCGCGCGCGGCCTGGAGGGCTCGTTCATGACGGGGGTCCCGGGCGTGCGGGATCGGGACCTCGACGGGAACGTCAACGTCGATGACGTTCGGAGGCAGCTCCCAGTCGTCCCAGCCGTCGTCCACGATCTCGGCCTCATACACGGGCTCTTCGCCGACCTGGGCAGGCAAGTGCGCGGTCTCGCCGTCGGCATCCTGGCCCTCGTCGGTGTCGGCTGCGTCCTGTTCCTGTCCGACCTCGACGACGGGGTCGGACATCGTGGCGGCGTGGCGGTCGGCGTGGGCCTGCTGCGCGGCACGGCGCCGGGTGCCGGTGTCGGTGAGCTTGGTGTCCTCCTCGTCGATGACAGTCTGGATGATGTCGAAGTAGCCGCTGCCCACCTTCCAGACGGCCTGGCCGGGCCCCAGTTCGGGGATGCGGTCGATGAGCACCTGCGGCATGCCGAGGATCGCGCCGACGATGGCTGCTTCTTCTGGGCCGAGTCGCCCGACGTGCGCGACCTCGCACAGCCGCGCCAGGTCCTGCGCCCGTCCCTCCCCGAGGTCCGACAGGGTGTGCATCAGTACGTTCAGCTCCAACGCGGCCTTGCGGCTGTTCTTAAGCAGGCGCTGGATCAGTTCCGCGGTGGCCGGCGAGAGCAGCAGTTGCCAGGCTTCTTCGAGGACCAGGTGCCGGTGCACCGCGGTCGACTGCGGCAGCCAGATCTGTTCGACCCAGCACGCCACCGCGGCCATCAGCGACGGGATCGCGGGCGAATTGCGGTCGAGGGTGGTGAAGTCGAAGCTGAGGATGGGCAGATCGGTCGGAGGCAGCGACGAGTCGAGACCGTCGAAGATGCCGCGCAGCGACCCTTCGGTGTAACGCGACAGGGCCATCGCGGTCATCTCGCCCCACTCGGCGAGCCGGGCTGCGGACCACTGGCCGTCTTCCGGATCGACCAAGGCCCGCACGAGGCCGTTGAGGTGCGTGGCCTTCGGGTGGGTCAGCGCGTGCTGGAGAGCGTGGGTGGCGCGGATGTCGAGTGCATCGGGTTCACTGGCCAGGATGAGCGAGCGCACCAGCTGCTCGCGGACCTGAGGCGAGAACAAGTCGCTGACCGGATTGAGGGTGAAGGCGCCGGCCTCGATGACGCGGCCGCCGAGGCTTTCGACCAGGGGGCGCCATTCGCCGGTCGCGTTGTCCTCTCCGAAGCTGTCGACGACGACGGCCTGGTGCCCGTTCTCGGTGATCTCCCGTCGGATCCGGACCTTGCCCGTGGTGCTCTTGCCGCTACCGAGACCTCCCAGACCGATCGAGTTGGTTGAGGGCAGGGTGTGCGTGTCGACGACGACAGGGGAGAGGTGGAACGGTCGCTCGTCCAGGAGAGAGCGGCCGATCGGGATGCCGGGGAACCCCGAGGCGCTGGCGACGAGGGGCGCGGTAATCGCTGCGTGGGACGTGGCGAGACGGATCATCAGAGGATGGCCCCCTTCTGTGTCGAGGCTCCGTGCGGGGTGGTCATCACGTGGGCGCGGTGCTGCTGGCCGGGCAGCCAGTCCAGGCCGATGCGGTGCCGGTCGGTGATCAGTGACGCTTCCCATCGGGCGTCCATCACCGTGTCGGGGTCGTCGCCCCACACCGTCAGGTAGGCGTCGAGGTCCACGAGGGTGTCGCCCTCGATGAGTGCGCCCTGTGTGGTCCCGGCGGCGGCCTCGTTGGCGGCTGCTTTCACCTTGTCCGTGGTGAAGGCGCTTCCGGCAGCGGACTGCCAGCGCGCCGAACGGCGGGACTGACCAGCAGGCAGTGGCCGGTACAGCACGGCCAGGCTGCGGTTGAAGTCCCAGAACTCCGGCCGTTCGCTGCGGCTGCCGCCTTGGGTGTGCCGCTTGAGAGGATTGCCGATGATGATGTTGGTCATCAGTGCGCCGTCGGTGACGTCGGGCCAGCGTGTGATGCGCGCCGTGGCGGCGTAGCGTCCGTCCTCCAGCTGCACCCATCCCGGACCGCGTTCGATGACATCGGGGACCGGCTCGGGCTCCGCCTGGTCGAGGTAGCCGAGGCGGCCGAACTCGCCGGCCAGGAGGTCGAGGATGCGCTCCGGGTGCCCGAGGGACTTGGGCACGTGGACGGACAGCGTCTGTGTGTGGTCGGTGTACTCACCGACTTCCGCGTGGTGCGTGACGTGCACCTGAATGCCTGCGCTGCGGGCCTGCCCTGCCGTGTGGGTCAGGGCGCGGGAAAACGCGGCGTGCCAGGCCGCGCGGCGGGCGGGATCGTGCATGGTGCCGTGGTCGGGATACAGCACCCACGTCACGGTGGAGCCGCTGCGCTCGGTCATCGTGCGTGGCGACGTCCGCTCGCGCAGTCGCCGGTAGCCGACTGCGGCCCACCTGCCGAGGGAGCGCGGTCCGGGGGCTGCGTTGAGGACCAGGGCGGCCGCGCCGACAGCGCCGAATGCTGCGGGGGGCGGCGGGGCGATCATGGCGGACATCAGGACCGCGCTGCCCGCGAGCGCGTTGGCCTTGGTGAGCAGCGTTTCAGCGGGGCTCAGGCCGCGCTGCAGGGCGGGAATGCGGTAGCCGGGAGTGAGTGAGTACATGGGCGGGAGCTCCTTCACGGTCGGTGCCCGTGCGGGCTGTGCTGTGGTCCTCCGGGCCCGGCAGACCATGGCCCCGGGCGCCCGCAGTTCCCGACGAAGCGGGACGCGGGCGCCCGGGACCATGAGCAGCCGCGGTTACGGAGTGCGCGGCGGGGTCGGGGGCGGGGGTGTCGGTGCGGGTCGGGTGGTTGCAGGCCGTGGGGTACGGGACGCGGTGTTGGCCGAACTGGGGTTACCTGCGGCCGCGTTGTAGGCGGCGCGCGCCTGCCGGCGTGCCTGGATGATCGGTTCGTGCCGTGCTGCCCGGTCTCCGGCTTCGCGTCGGGCCTGCGCCACGGCGGAGGCCGTGGTCAGTCGGCCAGGACGTTGAGCGATCTTGATGCCGTAGGAGCCGAGCAGCTGGCCGCCGTCCTCGCGCATCGCCCTACGGGGCGTCATCACGGTCCGCGCGTGGCGGGGTGTGTCCTCCTGTTCGTAGAAGTCGGGAACGCCCGCGCGCACGGCAGTGCGTACCAGCCGGTTGTCGGTGCGGTTCTCCACGAAGCCGCGCGCCGCGCGGGCAAGCCGGGGGCCGAAGTACGGGATGCCGTAGAAGATCATCCGCAGCATGATGATGTCGGCGACCACGAGCAGCACGGCGTCCATGACGATCGAGCCCTTGACCACGGGCACGAACGGGGCGATCAGGAGTAGCGCGAACGGGGCGAAGATCAGGCCCAGCAGGCGCATTGCCCACGTCTTGACGGCACCCATGTCGCCTCCTCGTGCCAGCGAGGCCAACACCAGGGGTGCCATGCAGACGAATGCCAAGATCCCGAGTTGGCGGGTCATGAAAACGAGCACGGCGATGCCCAGGAACACGACGAGGACGCAGAGCATGAGGAAGCGGGCCAGCGGGTTGCTGGCGTCCGCGCCGTTCTTCAGGTCCTCGCGGATCGTGCCGAACAAGGTTCCCTCGTCGCTGCCGAATGCCTGACTGAATGCGGTGCTGACGGCCCGGTTCAGCAGCATCACCGCGCCGGGGACCGACGCCATGCCGGCCACGGCGGTGAGTGTCCAGCCGGTCGAGGCGCCCATCTGCTTCAGGCGCGGTGCGCCCTGCCATGCGGTCAGGGCGCACACGACGACTACCGACATGAAGATCGCGACGGCCAGGTGCTGCCCGAGCCACATGAACGAGGCGTAGACCGCGTTGTCCGGGGTCTTGGGCGCCCACGCGTCCTTCGGCGCGATCAGTCCCCTGATCGCCCCGAGGAAGTCGTCGACCATGTCTTTAGCGCTGTCGGCGGCGCCGCCGACGAATCCGCCGCCCCCGCCACCGTGGGGGCTGGGTACGTCGGGCGGGCCGTCTCCGTTACCGCGCTCGCAGTATTCGCGGCCGGGGCCTTTGATCATGTCGCACGGATCGGACATGCGTCATCAGCCCTTCGCCTGCGTCACGGTGGAGAACAGGGTGTCGCCGTAGAGGGCGAGCACGATGGCCACGAAGAGCGTGCCGACGCCGAGCATTCCCTTCCGCAGCGCGGTCTGCGGGTTGTTGGCTGCCCCGAGCAGCATTCGGATTGCGATGACGACGATCACCGCCGCGATGGCCTTGGTGACCAGGCCGCCACCGGTCAGCCCGATCGTCTTGAAGAAGTCGGAGAAACCGGTGCTGAGGTCCTGCGGCTTGGCGATGGTGACGAAGTTTCGCATTTCAGATCTCCTTGTTGTTGCTGGCTACGGGACGACCGACCGCGATCACATCGGGCATGGTGTCCATGGGGTCGTACCGGACATTGGATCCGGGGCGGGGTGCGTCGATCATCCAGCCGTTCCCGACATAGATTCCGACGTGATGAATTGCACCGTGACTTGATCCGTAGAAAATCAAGTCTCCGGGGCGAACATCTCCGGGCTTTACCGGCTCGGCGGCCGCGTACTGCTGGGCGGCCGTGCGGGGGAGTGAGATTCCAGCCTTGGCGTATGCGTAGAGCGTGAGCCCTGAGCAATCGAATCCCACCGTACTTTCCCCGGAATACCCCTTAGGGGAACAGCAGGTTCCCGTACTCGGCCCGCTCGCTTTTCCACCACCCCACGAATAGGGCCTGCCGATCATTTCCTTTGCGGCACTGATTGCCGTAGCGACCTGATCGGTGTTGGCCGACTTCCCCCCTGCCGGTGTGTTGGCCAGGGCACTGATCGACCGAACGTAATTTTGCGTCTCCTTGTAGGGAGGCACTCCGCCGTACTTCTTTACGGCGCCTGTCCCCGCGTTGTAGGCGGCGAGCATATTTTTCTGCTTGTCTCCGGGAACATCCTTGACGTCGTCGGCGATGTTGCAGAGGTACTTGGCCGCCGACGGGATGGCGTCCTTGGGGTTCGAGATATCTCGTTTCCCGTCGCCGTTACCGTCCACGCCGAAGTTTTCCCAGGTGGACGGCATGAATTGAGCGATGCCCCGCGCGCCGACAGGCGAAGCGGCATCGGGATTAAATCCCGATTCCTGCGTGAGAAGCGCGGCCAACAGATTCGGGCTGATTGCCGAACAGGTGTGTCCGGACTCCTCGACCAGGCTTCTGTATTTGGCGGGGACGGAGAGGCTGAGCGCCGTGCTGACCACTGGATCGTTGCCAGCGACCTGGATGAGGCTTGCCACTGCGACGGCCGCAGTTGCTGCGGCCAGGCCGGCCGTGAGAGCGACGCCGGATCGCAAAGGGACCCCCTTTCCCGTTGGTCTAGCTGTTTTCGCTGTTCAGACAGTGTTCTGAGCCTGTCCGGGAGCCTGCCTGGGGTCTGCCGAGGGTCCGCCGGAGCCTGTCCGGGCCCGTCCGTGGCGGACGGGCCCGGACAGGCTCTGGACGGGCGTCAGACGGACGTCCGGCAGGCTCGTGGACAGGTCACACGCCGGACGTCTCCGCGGCCAGCAGAGAGGCCAGCTTGAAGCCGCGCGCCGTACTCGAATCGTCTTTCTCCGACTTCATTCCGAGCATTTTCGCGACCTCCTTGCCCGCCTCAGAAGGGCGATGGTCCGTCACACCGAGCACCGGCGCGATGTCCAGAGTCGGAAGGAAATTGACACCCTTATCGCGCATCAGCTCGATGATCTGCTTGCGCGGCGACTCGGGCGCCTTCTCGAACGCGGCTTGCTGCCGCCCCTGGACCTCATCCACAACACTCCAGATGAACTCATCCGAGAAATTAAATCCCCGAATCAGAGTGGATGCGCCTCCGGCGAAGAGAACCCCTTGCCCCTTCACGCCCGGGTCAAGAAGCGTCGGGTTGATCGGGGCGACCGTCTCGAAATAGTTGTCTCCGAGAGCGACCTTTGCCGTCCCTTCCGACGCCACATACAGACACAGCCGGTAAAGGAATTGCTCACGCACCATGACGGGGATGGCGTTCTGTTCTGGCCGCTGCGTGAGCATCAGAACTCCGATGCCCGATTCCAGCGACTTGGAGACGAGCGACCGCGCCTTCTCTGCGATCCTGCGGGCCTCTTCCTTACCCGCCGTCGACCCGTCGTGAGCGAAGAAGTCCGCGGCCTCGTCGACGATGAAGAAGACAGGGCGGAACGTCGGCGCCTTCTGGCGCTTCTGAACCGCTTCCCGGATCTTTTCGTACCGCCCGTCGCTGCGCGCGTTGAGTTCGTCAAGCATGTCCTCCATGACGGCAGGATCATCGGACGCCTCGTAGCGACGGGATACCTTCTGGAAGCGCGTCAGGCCACAGAACTTCCCGTCCAGCAGGTACAGGTCGAATTCCCCGTACGCAATCAGCAGACAGGTAATGAGACCGTTGACCAGAGTGGTTTTACCCATCTGAGTCATGCCTGCGACCAGCATGGACGCTTTGTCGAATGTGGGGACTCCAGCAAGTTGCCCCACGACGTCATGCCCAAGAGGAACTCCGGCGAATGTCTCGACTTCCTGCCGGGTGGGCGGCGTAAACGGCTCGCTGAACGGCGGGCCGTGCAGGACCAGTAGGCGCGCGCGTCGCTCGGTGTCGCGCGAGCGCTCCAGTTTGGTCGCCTGGCGGGACGCGCCGAACGTGCCGGCGACGTTGCCCAACTTCTTCTCGACGTCGGCGTACGTGCGGCCCTTGGGCACGAGAAAGTCGTACTCCGTGCCGGTGCGCACCTGCGTGACCGTTGCCTCGTCGGCCCGGATGTTCTCGTCCTTGCCGATCACTCCGGCCGTGCGCAGCGCCGATGTGAGCTCCGGGTGCGCGGGGACGCTGTTCTCTGCCTCCTCCGCAGCAGTCACGGCCTCGGTGGCGCTCTTGTCCGGGCCGGGGCGTGCCTGGCTGCTGAGCAGCCGTAGCAAGCTTGTTCGCAGCTTCCAGGCGCCATAGCCCAGCAGCACGAGGAACCCGGCTGTGAGCAGCGCCGTTGCCCAAAGCGACAGCCCCAGCTTGTCCTTGATCGCTCCGAGGATGCCGAAGACGACGACCAGGCCGCCGATCCCTCCGGCCAGTTGTGCTGACAGGTCCTCGCTGGCCTGCTTCTTCCCCATGCCCCTCCCTCTCTGCAATTGACCGCCGTTCAGTGGTGAAGCTGGTGGTGCTCGCCGGGTCTGCTCCCTGGGTCTGCGACGCGAAGATCGCTCGCCAGGTCACTCGCCGGGTCTGCACCGTCGACTGCGTTACGTCCGGCAGTCGCGGAAAGGGCCAGGCCGCGCATCGCGCGGCCTGGCCCCAACCGGTGTATGCCGGGTGTGTGACGAAGGTTCAGACTTCCTGCTGCTCGTCCTCGGTCTCCTCCTCGTCGGCGCCCTCCTGGGCGAGGACCTCGCGCCACTGCTCCCGCAGCCGGTCCTCCGCCGCCACGAAGCCGTGCTTGCGGAACTGTCCGTTCGCGGGCCGGTAACCGCCGGGCGGGTTCGTGCCGTGGCGCAGCCACCGCAGGACGACCCGAATCTGCGCGTCACTGAGCTTCTGTGCGGGTGCCGGAACCGGCACACCCGCAACGGAAGCCAGTTCGTCGAGCGTGTACGGCGCGCCCTGCGGCCGTGCCGGAATCGTGCCGGGACCGCCGTTGACCTGCGTGCCGTCACCGGACGGGAGCAGTTCGGGCGTGACGGAACCGGCACGCGGCCGTGACGGCAGAGCCATCGGGGCGGCGGGGTCCCAGGTGCCGAGGGCGGGCAGTTCGATCGCGTGGACGATGTCCGGGAGCGGCTCGCTGAGAGACGCGTTCGTCGTGGTGGCCTGCTCCTTGAGCGCCCCGTGTGCGGCGTCCTCGGCTTCGAGCACCGTGAGTCGGTACTGGGTCTCTGCCTCGGTCACGCGCTTGCGGATGCTGGCCGCGGCCTCCAGGAACTCGACCCGGGCCGCGCCTTCTGCCTCCAGCGTCTCCAGGCGGTCGGCCAGGGTCTGGCGGGAGTCGGCGATGGAGCGGCGGGTGGCCGGCGATGTCCGGCGCCCCAGCGACGGCAGGATCAGCCACCACGCGATCTTCGTCGCTGCGATCGCCACGGGCACGATGACCACGGCCAGGTCGAAGGTGCCGCTGCCGGTGCTCTTGAGGATCAGGTCCGCGGTGGGGATTGCGGCGGTGATGCCGGTCAGCACCACACCGGCCCACAGCACGCGCCTGGCGCGGGGCTTGTGGTTCCCGGCCAGAATCTCGGTGGCCTGGAAGGCGACCCAGAGGATGTCGAGCGCGGCCAGGGTGGGCACGGCCCAGGCACCGAAGTGCGGGTCGAGGATGGTGAAGTTCACGAAGACGCTGACGGCGGCCACGCCCAGCGTGAGCGCGAGCAGCAACGCCGTCACCGCCGTGCGCGGGGTGATCCACTCACGGGGCGTGTCGTCGGCCGCGGGCGCGGCCTGCTTGGACTTGAAGGGGTTGAGCACGGGGGCCTCCTAACGGGCGATGAGGACGGCGAGAAGGACGATGAGCGGGCTGAACATGCCGCACAGGTAGACGAAGCGCATGACGCCTCCGGGTCAGTTGGTGGACGCGCCGGACAAGCGGCCGACCTTGGTCACATGGGCGTCCTGCGCCTCGATCAGCACCCGCGCCTGCTCCGCCAGCGGGGCGTACTGCGGCGAGCCCCAGTACTGGCCTCGGTAGGCCGAGGCGTCCGCGATGCACCAGGTCCGTGCTTCGGGGTGGCCGGCGCGCGCCAGGGCCTCGGCGTACCGGAGGTCGGAGTGCGAGTACTCGTCGTGCACCTCCGCGATTTCAACGGCGCGGTCGTCGAAAGCCTCAGCCGCGGCGCGCAGTCGCTCCTGCGCGTCGACAAGGCGGGAGAGCGCGGCCAGCCACTCCGTCGCGGCCTGCGGAGTGCGCAGGTAGTCGTAGGCCTCTTCCAGAGCCTTCGACTCCCGCTCGTACGCCGCCCACCGCTGCGCAGCGTCCTTGACCGTCGTGCAGAGAGCAGCGACGTACGCGGCGTCCAGCCAGCGCGCATACGCCGTCTCGTACACCTCGTGCAGGATCTTCCCGGCGATCTCGCGCAGCCGGTATTCCGCCGCGTCCTCGGACTTCGGCGTGTACTTCAGTCGCGGGTCGGCGCGGTACTCATGTGGCACCTGCGGCATCGTCGAGATGCCGGTGAACGGTTTGAAGTTGTAGTCGAGGCCATAGCCGCGCGGGTTCGGCTCCACCTTCTCCAGGTAGGCCGGGAGGTACGGGGCGAGTCGGTTGAGGACGTCGCTCATCTCGTCGCCGGAGAACGTCCAGTAGCCAACAGACATAGGGACTCCGTTCTGTGTCGGGGCGGTGAGGTGCGGTTCGGCGGTGCGCGGCGATGAACTGGGCCCCTCGAAGACCGTCTTGATGGACAGGCCGGAGGCGTCCAGAGGCGAGCGGAGGGGAGAGAGCAGGGTCACTGTGTGCTCCTGTCACTGGGTACATGGAGGCCAGCAACGCGGTGCCCGACGTCCCACGCAGGCGCGGCCGCCATCGCGGCGGTCCGCAGCAGCAGGTGGGGCAGAGGGCGGGCCGCGCAGATGGTGGCGGCCCGGCGGGCCGATCAGGCAGCCGTCAGGCCGCGGCGAGGGGCCGGTGCGGGGCGACGATCTGGCCGTCGGGCAGCAGCTCACCGGTGTCCTCAAAGAGCACCAAGGCGTTGCACAACAGGCTCCAGCCCTGCTCCGGGTGAGCAGCCACGACCTGCGCGGCCTCGCGGTCCGAGCTGGCGGCCGACGGGCACTTCGGCGTGTGCGTGCACAGCGAGTCCGGCATCCGGGTGGTGCCGGTGAGGGGCGTCACGGTGTCGAGTTGAGGGCTGCTTTCCATGGGGCTCTCCTGCGGGGGAGGGAGCGATCCCGGGATTGTCCCGGGCTGGAGACGTGCAAAAAGGGCCGGCAGCCCGTTCATACGGACAGCCGTTGTGGTGCTGCGAGGTGGGCAGGAGTTGCTCGCTACTCCCGTCCAGCGGGAGTCAGCCGGTGCGCTTGCGGGCCGCCCGGCGCTTCATCCGGCGGCGGTCGTCCTCGTCGGTGCCGCCCCACACGCCGTGCTCCTGGCCGCTCTCCAGCGCCCACTGGAGGCAGCGCTCCATGACCAGGCAAGCACGGCAGACGGCCTTGGCCTCCTCCTTCTGGAGCAGGTCGGCGGTCGACTTCTCGCCGGGGAAGAACAGTTCAGGGTCTTCGTCGGCACACGCCGGCCGAAGCCGAACAGGAACGGTGGTGGCGACGGGGGCGTAGGAGGAGGTGCGTACGATGGTCTGCATGAGGGCCTCCCAGAAGGTCCGTAGTACGAAGCGGCCCCGGGGATGCGAGCCCCGGGGCTGTTTGCTTGTCGGCGGCCGGACGGCCGGAGCGGGGGAGCTCCCGGCGCTCTCCGCCGACCCCGCCCGGAAAGGCGCGGGGACGACGGGCAATGCCGGGGGATCAGCGCTGCTGCTTGGACTGCCGGGCGCGGTAGGCGTCCTGGAGGCGGGCGAACCGCTCCTGGATCGGCGCTCCGTCCACGCACGGCGTCTCGCCCTGGCAGGCAAGGCAGTTGGCGGTGTGCGCGGTGGAGTCGCTGAACGCCTTCATGTAGCGGACGTACAGGTCATCGGCCGGACGGGCACTCATCGGCGGTTGGCCTCCGACCGCTTGTTCTGCTCCCGGTTCTTCTGCGAGAGCGCCTCGCGCTCCGCGTCGGTGAGGCTGGTGATCACGCCGCCACCTCCCAACCGGCCAGCGCCGGAGTGAGGTTGGGCAGGAGCGCCAGGTCGACGTCGATGCGGGCGGCGTCCTCGGGCTCGTATCCCTTGGCGTCGTCCTCGCGCTCGATGTCGTCGACGATCCCGGCGGTCGGCCGCGACGCGGTACGTGCCATGCTGTTCTGCACAGGTCCTCCAGTCAGGTCCTGGACAGCCCCGGGGGGTTCCAAGTCGCCGGGGCTGTCGTCGTTCTGGCTGCCGTACGAGCAGCCACGGCCCCGGCCACCCCGATCGCTCGGGGTGGCCGGGGCCGTGGTTGTTCGTGCGGGTTCAGCGCGCGGGGCACTGGGGGTGGAGCGTCTCAAGCGGGACCGCCGGGCCCTCCGTAGGGGCGTCGCCGGCGGGCATCGCCCGGCGGTTCTTGTCAGCGGCCGCCACGCGGGGCAGCACCGCGTCCCAGTCGGCCACGCGTCCCGCCGGCCTGCGCTCCGCGCGAGCCCGCAGGGTCCGGTCGGTCTGCGGACTGAACGCCTTGGGCAGCACTGCGGTGGCCTGGCGGCTGGAGGCTTCCGTGATGGCGTCGGCCAGGGCCTGGCGCCATTCAGGGATCGTCATGTCCCACTCGATGCGGCGGTTGCTGCCCCGGCAGTGGATCGCGGCGTCGACGTCGGCCTTGCCGGTGTGGTGCGGGACCAGCTTCTGAACCTTGCTCTGCATGCCGGTGATGGGCACCCAGGTCTTGCAGTCCTCGCAGACCAGGACAGCCTTGAGCGGGTTGCGGAGGTCGATGTGCGAGGGCAGGAGCTGGGAGAGCTTGAGGGCAGGGAGGGCGCTGACTCGCTTCCGGCGGGTCCGGCGGGGGCGTTCCTTGGCGGTGGGCATCGCGGCGGTGATGGCCATGGTGGATCTCCTCATGTGGGAAGGGGAGGGGGTGCGTCGCGGTGCTCTCTCCGCCCGTCAGGCCGCGCGGGAGGTCCCGGCGTCCTGACGGACGGACAGCGCATAGCGCTGCGACGTGCAGTAGGAGTCGAGAACCCGGGGATTTGGTGTTGCCATCAACCCGGCCCCCTCTTGCGAGGTGGACGACTTCCTACGGTCTTGCGGTGTTTCGGGTGGAGCAGGGAACCGAGGGTCCGGCTCCCACATCCGGCGGCGTACGAGACGGCGTCCGGGTGAGGGAGCCGGGTCCATGAGGACCCGGCAGAGCTAGGCCGCGAGGGGCAGAGGTGCGGCGGTGGCCGGCGGCGCGATGCGCAGCTGCGCGGCGTACGGGATGAGCACATTGACCAGGCGCTCGCGCACCAGCTCGGTGACGGTCGGGTCGGTGACGGTGATGTCGTGGGCGGCGAGCAGGCGGCTCTCTCGAGCCTCGATCGCGGCGATGGCGGCGGTGATGTCCAGGCCGTCCAGCTGCTCGTGGGGCAGAGGGCCGGCGGCGTACATCTCAAGCGGCGTGCCGAAGGCGACGTCCAGGTCGATGTCGGCGAAGTCCGGGAGCGGCACCTCGACCGCCTCCAGGAGCGCGAGCGTCTCCGCGTCGAAGTGCTCGGTGGCGAGGCTGGCGGCGGGGCGGCGGGTGACGTTCATGGGGTAGTGCTCCTCTCGGACGTGCTGAGCTCGGGAGGCGTCCCGATGGCGAGTGGGCAGGGCGAAGCCGCACCTCTTCGGCGCCCCCGCCCTCACCTCGCTAGCGAGGTTCGGCGCTTCTTCAGTACACCGCTGCTCGTTAACGATGTCAATAAGCACGTTAGCGAGGTACGCTCTATCGGCGGCGGCCATACACACCGGGATGCCCTTGCCGGTTCCTCGATAGCCAGCGGCCGTAGGATCGCTAACGAGGTAGGGAGATGTATGGCGAGTGAGACGGGCGCGCAGCGGCCCAAGTACCAGCGGATTGCCGACGACCTGAAGGCGGCGATCGAGTCCGGCGACTACGCGCCCGGCGATCGACTGCCAGGCGAGAGCGCGCTCGCCGCTCAGTACAAAGTTGCCGTTCTCACCGCGCGCCAGGCGCTCAAGATCCTGCGGATCGAGGGCCTGGTGGAAACGAAGAAGGGCGCCGGCGCCCGCGTCATCGAGTTCCGCCCGATCCGACGCCACGGCATCCAACGGCTCGCCCGAGAGCAGTGGGGTGCCGGTAAATCCATTTGGTCCGCTGACGAAGAGCGTCCTGTCACGATCGACGTCCGAGTCGCCAGCGTGCCGGTTCCGGCGCACATCGCCCGAATGCTGGAGCTCGATGAAAACGAGCCCGTATGCGCTCGGTCCCGTCGCTTCGTGCTGGACGACAGACCGGTCATGCTCGCGACTTCCTACCTGCCCCTTGAGCTGGCCGAAGGCACCGCGATCATGCGCGTCGACACCGGAGAGGGCGGTACGTACGCCCGGCTCGCTGAGCTTGGCCACGGGCCCGTGCACTTCCGCGAGGAGATCCGCTGCAGGCTTCCCGTCGCCGAGGAAGCCGAAGGGCTGGCGATGCCCCTGGAGCGTCCCGTCATCAAGCTGTGTCGAACGGCCTACGACGCAGACCTTCGAGCGGTCGAAGTGAACGAGATGACCATGGACAGCGCGGCATACATCTTGGAATACGCGTTCGATGCCTGAGCTTTCGAACCTGCCCACTGCGACCCCCTCATGACTGCTCGTCGTGTGGGGGCCATCACACTCGCACTGAGCCGACCGGAACATCACAGCGGCTTGTCGAAGCCTGTGCGCACTCTCGTTCACGGGTTTTCAACATCCACGTACACATGGGATTTGGGGCCCGAGCCCTAGGCTCGCGCTCATGACGATGACGGAGGGGCAGAGGGTGGGGAAGCAGCGTGCAGGGTGGAGGCCGGATCTGCTGCGCGAGCAGCGAGAGGCCCACGGCCTGACTCTGGAGAAGGCCGGTGAGCGTCTCCGGGAGGTTGCAGAGCGGGCCAAGCTCAAGGGAATTCCTGCCGCGAATCCTCAGACCCTGTGGCAGCACGAGCAGGGCGAGGTCTTCCCCGGCCCTCACTACCGGCGCGCTTACTGCCTCCTCTACCGGGCCACCGAGCCCGACCTCGGCTTTCGTGCCGCCCTCCCGGGTGAGGAGACATCCTTCAAACTCACGCCGATGGACGACCGCCTCAACGGCGCCCATGTCCTGGCTGTTGAGCGGGCGATTCACCGCATTGCGCCGGGCTCGGACGAAGCCGACCACTTCGACTTGCAGCAGCGCATCATCGACGCGTGGAAGCGCAGGCACACGGGCGGTGACCCGCACCGCCCGGCCCTCATCCTGGTCGGCGGTTTCGCTGGCAGCGGGAAGACCGAGCTCGCCCGCTTTTTCGTCCAGCTCACCGGCTGGCCGCTACTCGACAAAGACCCGCTCACCCGCCCGCTCGTGGAGCGACTCCTGGTCGCGCTGGGCGGCGACGCGAACGACAGGCACACCGATCTCTACCGCGAAAAGGTCCGGCCGGTGGAGTACGACTGCTTGATGCAGTCGGCCATGGCCAACATCAAGTGCGGGATCAGTACCGTGCTGACTGCACCGTTCATCGCGGAGATGACAGACCCGGCCTGGGTGCAACGCCTGGCCAACCGCGCGGGATCGATGGGTGTCGACGTCTTCCCTGTGTGGGTTCGCTGCGACGAAGAGTCGATGCGCGAGTACATCGGATTCCGCTCCGCGGCCCGGGACGCCTGGAAGCTGGCGCGGTGGGAGGAGTACATGGCCACGATCGACCTGGAGCTGCGCCCGGCGGTGCCGCACCTGGTCGTCGACAACCGGCTGGGGACCGCGGTGACGCTCGCGGACCAGGCCCGGCAGGCGATGAGGGCGATGTACGCGTGAACTCGAAGCAGGGCGTGATCCTTTACGGCCCGCCAGCGGCGGGCAAGGACACCGTCACCACCGAGCTCACCGAGCTGAGCTCGAAGTACGCGCAGTTCAGGCGACTCAAGGTCGGGACGGGCAAGTCCGCCGGCTACCGAATGGGCACAGCGGAGCAGCTGCTCAAGCTGGAGGCCGCGGGCGACGTCGTCTACGTAAACGCGCGGTACGGCAACACGTACGTGATCGACCAGCCCGGCGTCAACGCAGCGTTCGCGGCCGGGGTGCCGGTGGTGCACCTCGGGCAGGTCAACGGCATCCAGGCCCTGGTCGATGGCTACCCGGCCGACTGGACGATGGTGCTGCTGTGGTGCCCGCGCGAGGTATCCGCGCAGCGGTCTGCGGGGCGAGGCGACAGAGACACCACGGCGCGCCTGGCGGCGTGGGATGCAACCCGTGAGGACCTGGACGCTCACCCGGACATGGCCTGGGATCTGACCGTGGACACCACGGTGGCATCCCCGCAGGAGGCGGCGCGGCTCATCGACCAGCTGCTGACGAAGCGGGCGGGAACGGCGACGGCATGATCGCAGGCTACGGCTGGGCGAGTCGGTCCAAGGCGTCGGTGAGCGTGAGCTCGCTGTCGTCCTTGAGGTCGGTCCACCGTGCCAGCGTGGACGCGGCCGCGCGCAGCATCTCCGGCGGAAGACCGGCGGCCGCGAGCGTGTCCGCGGCTTCTCCCAGCTCGGGACCCCAGCGCCAGGCGCGGGCCGCGGTCTTGGCGACGTACTCCGGCTCCGCGAGGTACGAGTCGGTCCGCCGGGAGGCGACCTCGATGAGTTCTTGGTCGACGCCGTGCTCGCGTGCCATCCCGACCGCGAGCGCCGCAAGCACGCGGCTCGTCTTCTGGAACGACGCGTACGACAGCTTCAGCGCGGACGCCTTCCCGACTTCCGCACCCAGCGTCCTCGTCTGCACGGCGGTGCCGGCGAACAGTGCCTCGATCCGCTCGGTCGCATCGGCCGGGCCGGACAGGTACAGCGTCGGGGTCTTCCCCCGCACCGGCGGGGAGCCGACGACCCCGCCGTCGACTACGGTCGCCGCGGGTTCGAGTAGCGCGGCGCTCCGCTGGGACCGCTCGGGGTTGATGGCGTTGGCTTCCACGTACACGCCGGTGAAGCCGAGTTCAGCGACGTCGTGGGCAAGGTCTTCGGCGGCTGCGGGCGGGCAGAGGCTGATGACGATGTCGCCGCGATCCAGCAGTTCGCCCAGTGTGGCCACCGGCGTCAGGCCGAACTGTGCGGCGCGCTTCGCGGTTGCGGGGCTGCGTCCGGTCTCGCACCACAGGACCTCGGCGGCGTTCGCCTGGGCGCAGGCGGCGACGGCGGCGCCCATGCTGCCGGGGTGGAGGATGCCGACGGTCGGCTGGTCCACGGTGCTACTCCGTCTCGTTGAGCAGGATGGTGATGGCGTCGGTGACGTCGTCGACAACGTGCTGCGCGACTGCGATTCCGTCGTGCCATGGGCGGCCGCGCAGCCAGATGGTGCGCAGGCCTGCGGCATGTCCGCCGCCGATGTCGCTGCCAGGGTTGTCGCCGATCATCCAGCCGCCGTCAGTGAGGTCGGTTCCGCAGCGACGCGCGGCGAGCTCGAAGAGCTGCCGGTCGGGTTTGCGGGTCTCGATGTCGCCGGAGACGGCTATACCGTCGACGTGGTGGGCGAGTCCGGTCACGGTGAGTTTGGCGCGTTGGATGTCGCTGGCGCCGTTGGTGGCGATCCCAATCGTCCAGCCTCTGACGCGGAGTCGAGCCAGGCCCTCGAGGACCTCGGGGGCGCAGCGGACGGCGGCCGCAATGCGGTTGACGTAGTCGTGCCACAACTGGGCGGGGTCGTCGGGGAGGTCGAAGCGGGCCATGAGCCGTTGGAAATCGGCGGGGTTGGCCCGGTCGGCGAGTTCGGTGTGCAGCCATTCCTGGATGACCGAGTTGTAGCCGTGGTCGTTACACAAGGCGGCGATGGCTTCAGTGAAGGCAATGCCGCGGTTGACCAGGGTGTTGTCCAGGTCGAAGAGGGCCAGCATGGGCAAGACCCTATCGGCGTATCAGAAGTTGATCCACGAGACCCATCGGATCGTGTATCTTTCAGGGATTCATTGATCATGGAAGGGTGGGGTCATGTTGCACGCGGATCCCATGCAGCGGGTCGACGCCCTGCTGGACGACATGCTGCCGTCGCCGCACATTCGGCAGCAGTTGCGTCGTGCCGCCGGGCTGACGCAGCAGGAGGTCGCGGACGCTGTGGGCGTGAAGCGACTCGCGGTGGCCCGCTGGGAGTTGGGCCAGACGCATCCGCGCCGGCCGCACCGGGCGGTCTACCTGCATCTGCTCAGGCGGCTCGCGGAGCGGTATCCCGACGCGGCGGGCCCGGATGCGGGCATGCCGACGCCAGCCTCGGAATCAAGGGGGTCGGGGTGACGTAGCCGCCACCAGCCGCGCGCGCCACGTAGCGGATTAACCACCCGCTGGCCTCGCGCGGCCCTTCGTTCCGACCGGATGAACCACCCAGTCGGCCGCTCAGTCCCGGTTGCCGCCGGTCCTGAGCTGCGGCTCATCGAGCCGCATTTCCAAACAGACGCAACACCGGCCACTAGCCACGGCCACCACAGCCGCAGCAGCTCCCGCTGTTGCACGGCCCCTAACCGGGGCCACACGCAGCGCCCCGACCAAGGGGCTCTGCACCAGAAGCAACCAGAGAGAACGGAGGTCCGCCCCTGGCTCATCTGGTCGCCCGCTCCTCCCGGAGGGGGCTCACCCGTCGATCCGTTGGCCGCCCGTCCCGTGTGGCGGGAGTGGTGCGGCCGTGAATCTGAAAGGTGTCTTCGTCATAGTGCCCGATCTAGCGGCGCAAGAAAAGCCGAGTTTTGCCCGTTTCCTGACGCTTAGCCCGAGTCGTGCGCACTGCACAACGGAGGTCACACGCCAGTTTTGCGCGTTTCGCGTAGGTCGTCATGATCACATCTTGATCGCAGAGCGCCTGTGTCAGCGAGGCGTTGTGGCGCCGAAGCCGGTGGGTGCTCCCGAGCAGGGCGTCCTGTCCAGCGGAACGACGTCCACGCTCCGAACCCGGCCCACGGACGTGCTCAAAGTGGCCGTCGGTGGCAGGAATCTATCCACAGGCAATCCGTTGCAAGGTGCCCGGATAGATCTTGCTATCGCTCTGAGTCAGGTGTTTCAGTGAGTGCCGTGGCGGCGAACGCCGCGGAGTACGTGGGCCGTTCGGCCGGGTGGGATCGGCGGCGCAGTCGGCGGGCCGTGCCAGGTGAGGCCGGGCCGGTGGTTCAGCTGGAGCTGGGCAATCCGCTGCAGCTGTCGAAGGTGATGCGCGGGCGGCTGCTCGCTGCGGTGCGTGCGCTGGTGGCGTCTCCGGCGCTGGCCGGGGTGTCGGACGGCGCCCGATTGGCGTCGGTCGTGCTGACGGCGAAGGCGAAGGTCCGCGACGATTACGAGACGTCGATCTGGGCGGCTGAGCTGGGCCGGTGGCTGGGTGTGTCGCAGTCGACGGTCGCCCACACGGTGCTGCCCGAACTGCGCCGTGCCGGGATGCTCGGGTCGAAGATCGCGACCAACGTGTTCGGGCACGCGACCGGTCTGGAGTGCTGGGTAGTGCCGATGTACCGAGCGCAGAAGGCCGGCGACCGGCGGCACGCACTGGCGCTGTCGCGGTCGGAGCTGGCGGTGCTGCTCAGCCTGATCGAGGTGCTGTTCGGTCCGGGGTGGGCCCCGAAGGGCAAGGCGCCGGTCCCGGCCGGGCTGCTCTCCGGACGTACGGGCCGGGGTGCGGCGACCGATCGGCTCGGGCTGCTTCTGATGGTGCTGACGACGGGTTCGGCGGGCT
This sequence comes from Streptomyces sp. NPDC055955, assembly GCF_042270245.1. Classification (NCBI taxonomy): domain Bacteria; kingdom Bacillati; phylum Actinomycetota; class Actinomycetes; order Kitasatosporales; family Streptomycetaceae; genus Streptomyces; species Streptomyces sp. NPDC055955. The sequence continues at coordinate 57,002 of NZ_JBHJYS010000031.1, read as the reverse complement.
GGCTGCAGCTGTGTCCAGGGGCGGTGGACACCGACCGTGGGCGTCCGGCGGCGACAGTCGCACGGCTGCTGGGCTGCACAGCGGCGGCCGGGGCGAAGGTCCTCAAGCGCCTCCAGGAGCACGGCGTCGCAGACGTGGTGCGGCAGGAGACCGGCTCGGGCCTGCACGCGAAGTCACGGGTGCGCCTGGTGCCGGTGGCTGAGGCCCACGGCGTGGCCGTACGGGAGGCCCGCCGGGCAGCAAACGCCGTGTTTTCAGACCTCGCCGTTACTGCATCCGGAGATCTTGAGTCCGGCGAGACGGGCGAGACCCTTGTGCCGACTGGGATCGAGGGTGCCGGACAGGACGGGATCACCGGATCGGCAGACCTCGCCGCAACTGCACAGCACCACGCTCTCCACGCTTCTGGGGTTACTCCTGGGGGTTCTCTCGCGCTCTCTGGTGGCTTTTCCGGCGAAGGCCGCGGTGGGAACCACGGTCTGCCGGACCGCGCGTGCGTGCGCGAGGACGGCGGCCCGCTCCGCGGGGAACAGCAAGAGAAGTCCCCGGTCGTCGAAGGCGTGAAGGGCGGCTGCGGGCCGGTGGCCGGTGCTCCGGTACGGGTCGTGGACGGTGCGGGTCAGGGCAGGCAGCAGCGGGGGAGGGTGCACCTGCCGCCGGAAGACCTGCGGACCGTCCTGGCTCCGGTCGACCTGGTGTGGGCGCGACTGAAGCGTCCGGCCGCCCGAAAACTGGTGGAAGCCGCCGCCCGTAGCGAGCTGGCCCGGGTGGTCGGGTTCGCCGGCCGCACAGACGCGCCCCAGGTCCTCGCCGACCGGCTCGCCCGGCGCCTGGAGGACCAGATGCGGCTGGCCGGGCCGATCAAGGACCCTGTGGGCTGGCTGATCAGCCGTGCCCTGCCCCAGCGTCAGCAGTGCGGCGACGTGCGGTGCGACGACCGGATGCTTCTCGACTCCGGGCAGGACTGCCCACGCTGCGAGGACCGGCAGGCCGTCCGCCGTGCGCAGCGCAGCACGGTCGCGGCCGCCATCGACGCCTCGATGCCCGGGGCTTCGGACAGCGAGCGCCGTGCGGCCACTGACCGGCAGCTGCACGAGACGGTGACCGCCCAGGCGTGGATCCGCGAGCATCGGTGGGCGCAGGTCCGCGAGCAGCAGGCCGCCGCAGCCCAATCCCGCGCTGAAGCCGCGGCCGCGAAGACCTCCGCTGGTGAGCTGGCCGCGCCTCCGGCCCGGGTTGTACTGCCCGCTCCCCGCCCGACGCCTGCGGCTCCGAAGCCGCAGGCCGACGCCGTCGGTCAGAAGCTGGTCCTCGAGGAACTCACCCGCGAGCAGGTCCTCGACTGGCGCACCCGTGCCGCCAAGGACCACCAGGTCGTCTTCGACCACATCGACCGGTACGGCGAGGTCTCGGCGCAGCGTCTGTTCACGAGGTCGTTCGTCGCGACCGTGCAGCGGCTGTCCGGCCTGGAGCATCTGGGCCTCGGCTCTACGCCGTGGGGGTCGCGATGAGGGGTGCTACGCCTGGTACTGACTGGCCGAAACAGGAAGGTGGATTATCGGTGGGATGGGTGCGCATGTTCGGATCGCTGGGCAGTGAAGTCGGCTTCCGAGCCGGATGGTTGGATGCCGGTATCTGGTGGGACGACGGCTCGTTGGACTGTCAGCGGACCGCAGCCGTGCCATTGGCAACGGGGCTCGGCAACGGGGATGGAGGGCCCTCCGGTGAGTGACCGCAGTGCGATCGAGTGGACCGAGGCGACGTGGAATCCGACCACAGGGTGCGACCGCGTCTCCGACGGTTGTGACAACTGCTATGCGTTGGCGCTGGCGAAGCGCTTGAAAGCGATGGGATCGCCCAAGTACCAAACCGACGGCGACCCGCGCACGTCCGGACCAGGGTTCGGGCTGACGATGCATCCGGACGCGCTCAGGGTGCCCTACGGGTGGAAGAGCCCGCGCACAGTGTTCGTGAACTCGATGAGCGACCTGTTCCATGCCAGGGTGCCGCTCGACTACGTGCGGCGCGTGTTCGAGGTCATTGCCGACACGCCTCAGCACACCTATCAGGTACTGACCAAGCGGGCTCGGCGCCTGCGGCAGGTCGCCGACCGGTTGGAATGGCCGGAGAACCTGTGGATGGGCGTCTCCGTGGAGAGTGCCAAGGAGCTGCCGCGCGTCGACGATCTGCGAAGGGTGCCGGCGGTGGTGAAGTTCTTGTCTTGTGAGCCGCTGCTGGGGCCGCTGGAGGGCTTGGAGCTGTCTGGGATCGACTGGGTCATCGCAGGCGGCGAGTCGGGAGCGGGGCACCGGCCGCTGGACGAGGCGTGGGTGACGCAGATCCGGGACACCTGCCAGAGCGCCGGCGTGGCCTTCTTCTTCAAGCAGTGGGGCGGCCGCACGCCGAAGGCCGGCGGCCGCGAGCTTGCGGGCCGTACCTGGGACGAGCTGCCACTGCCTGCCGGGGTGTGAGCTGCCTGGGCGGCCGCACAACTGCTGGCCGCCCGGCAGTCGGGCACACAGGCTGGTCGCGAGTTAGCGGTGGGCGGGCTGTACGACAAGTTCGCGGACCCTGTCGCCGACGCCGGTTGATGGTGTCTTTCCCGCACTGTGCAGGTACTTGACGGCCTTGCGGGCGACCGGCTCGGTGACCTGTCCGTAGTAGGAGCCGAACAGCTCCAGGGTGTGGTCGACCAGCTTGACGGAACGGCCCCTGCGCAGCAGGCGCTCGAGGTTGGCGGCCATCGCCGGCACCGCCTCCTTCTCTACGACTGCGGGATCCGGGCGCAATATGGATGTGGCGGAGAAGAGGGCGTCGGGGTCCTGGTGCTCTTCTTCGAGTTCGAGTGTCTCCCACCACGCGCTGCGTGCCCGGGCAGCCTGGTCGCCGAACACCCACAGTCCGTACGGACTGTGGGTGGCGAACACCAGGTGGTAGACGGGCTTCCTATGTGGCGCGCTGGCGACGGGCACGGACTGCACGAACATGCCGGTGCGCATGTGCAGGCGGCGCGCGTACTCGGCAGCGACGGCTTCAGCCGCATCCGTCGCGTCATGGTCGCCGGTGAAGAAGTCCCGCCACCAGCGGCCGCCGCACACCGCGTCGAAGCGCTCCAGGCTGCGCTCGTTGCTCTTGGGCGAGGTCACGTGCCCGCCCAGCCGCCGTACTGCCATCATGCTGAAGTTCATCAGCAGCTCGGTTGCCGGCCGTTTCGCCGGCCTGCGGCGGGCGAGGACGTCGACAAGCCGGTCCAGCGGCAAGCACAATCCGCACGGGTCGAGGAACAGGAAGAGGGGCACCCCGGTGGCACGGTGCACCACGTCGTCCAGGACGTCGTCGACGCCTCCAAGGTGCGCGCGGGCGTCGACGCCCCGCGCCGCGTACCCGGCAACAACCTGCTGGAGACGCTCGAACGACTTTGGTTGCTGCTCCACGAAGAAGCACGACAGGTTCAGCCCGCGTGCCCGGTAGTAGGAAGCAACGCGCAGAGCGATCTCCGCGGATCCGGGATCGCCGTTCTCGTATCGGCCCTCGCCCGCGTACCCGTCGAGGTACACCACCCGCTGATCATGCGCCTGCTTGCTCGTCATCCCCCCGAACGGCGGGATGTAGCGGCGCAGCAGCTCGTGCTTGAACACGCTGGGGAGAGCTTTGCCCTCCCAGTAGGCCCCGCCCGTTCCACTCGACATGATCCCCCACTACGTCACGAATCGAATCCCCGCCGCTACGCATAGTGAGCCACATGGCAAGGCCCGGCAAGACCGAAACCCCTCAACTACCGGGCATGCAGACCGTCGTGGAGAAGGCGAAGCGATGAGTAGTGGCGATGGGTTTGCATGCGAACGGGATCCGGCGTCGCAGAAGTCGTCCGGAACGGACAAGGCATTGAGTGCCTCACCTGGAATGCGTTCAGGAAGCCGCGCCTGGATGCGCCGTACGGTGCGCTGATCGACCTCGCCCGCGACATCGACGCCGGGCGCAGTGACGGGTACGACGACGCCGACCGCATCCGCTCCTGGCGGATCTGACCAACCTGGCCTGAACCGCTGCAGGGGGAGAAGTCCACGATGGCCGACGTAGAGGGGCCCAAGAACCCGGCAGAGATCGTGCGAGCGCGGTACGCGCTCTACGTGGAGACGCTCCGGGGCCCGAATGCCCCAGGAGCAGTTCGACCTCCTGATGGAAGTCATCCGCGAGTACGTGAGAGCCGGCGGCGGCCGGTTCCGACTCGAGCTGGAACCGCGGGAGAAGGAGCTATTCACCGACGAAGTGCGGCAAGAGCTGCTCAACCTCCTTGGTCTGCTTGGCGCGATGCAACCCGGCCACGAGGACCGGGCCGACCACGTCGTCGCCCACCTGGGCGACGGCGAGCACGCCAAGGCCGCGATGTCGCTAGTGCCCCCGGACGTTGCCGACGACCCGGACAGGCTGCGCGCGATGCGAGACAAGCTCGATGCCCAGCAGCACCAGCGCAAGCAGGACGAGCACACGGTGGAGGACATCGCCCGCGCGAGCGGCATGTCCGACGGCTGACCGAGTGCAGAGGCGTCCGCTGCTCGGTGGGCACAACAGGGCTGTCTGAAACGGGAGGTTGGGGCAAACTGGGCCTGTGGCTGACGAACGCTCACCCCGCACCGATCTGGAACAGTACCTTGTGAACCGCTTCCTGGAAGAAGCGCTGGCCCAAGCAGCGGAGACCCTCCGCGACCCGGCACCGGTACAAGCGGCTCTGATCGTGGCGGCGCGAAACGAGGAGGAGAAGCAGCCGGCACTCGTAGTGCAGGTGCTCGACCACGGTGGCCAGGGTGCGGAGATCCTTCGCGAGTTCACTGCCACCATGAAGCACATATCGGAGTTGCTCCGCGCCGAGGCAGTTACCACGGCCATCGCACTCCCGGAGGAGTCGCGCGACGCGGAGCACGGCCTTGACGGCCTCCTCCGGTTGAGCCCTTTCGAGACCCCCGACGAGACGCTTAAGCGCGCCGCCGAACCCGAGATCGTCAACGAAATCCTGGCGGGCGGTGCTGTGGCTGCCTCGTTCACTGCGGCGGCCAGCGTCGCCAAGGCGAAGATGGAGGCCACCACTCAGCGCCGGAAGAACGACCTCGATGCCGAAACAGAGCGGCTGAGGATCGAGTCGACCGAGCGCATCGCCGGCTTCCAGGCCATGACGGGGAAGGTCGAGACCGAGGGCCCCGGCATCGACGAGGCGTGGCCGCTGGCCGGCCGCCCCTTGGGTCGCTGCCGGCGCTTGCAGTGCGGCCGGCCACCCAGCCCCGAAGGGCCCCCGGGCGGCCGACCGAGCGCTGACGCTACTGAACTTGAATGGGTGATGTCGGGGACGGGGAGCGTGGTGGTACCCCGAGCCGCTCCACCTGTGGCTGGCTCGGCAAGATGAGCGCATGGTCGAGAGCGAAGCAGTTCTGCTGGCGTTGCTGCGCGAGCTTGATGATCCGGAGTGGCTGGAGTGGCCGCAGCACTACGACCGTGGCGAGACCGCAGCCCGCTTCGGTGGTCTACTGACCCGACTCGAAGGCGACTTCGCAGCTCGCTGCACGGATGAGCAGGACACCCAGGACTCCAGCGAGTACGGACGCGTCGTCGTGCCGGCTGAGGCGACCGTATGCGGAACCCGGATCGTCGTCTGCGTGAGCAAGTTCGGCTCGCTGGCGCTTGTCTGCGCGGACAACCCGGGCGCCTTCCTCGGAACGGAGGAAGCCCAGGCCGAGGGCGAGTTGGACGGCGCTGACCTTGCCAAGGTCAACCGGGCGTTGGTTGGGCTCGGCTATGTAGTGGTTGCCGAGGAACTGCTGGAGAGCGACTACGACGGGCCGAGCCGACTGCCCTCGCATGTTCAGCGGCCCACCTGGTGGGCTCGCTTCTTCGGCTTCTTCTGACGATCACGCCAACAGGGCCAGGCCCGTGCCCGCCAGGCAGCCGTCGATGACCTCCGGCCGGTGCTGGAGCATCTTGAGCTTGCGCTTCACGGCGCGGGTGACCTGGCCGAGGTCGGCGGCGGCCAGGGTGCCGATGTCGCGCTTGACGAGCGACCAGATGCCCTCCTGTCCGCCGCCTACCAGGCGGGCGACCTGCCGCTGGCCCACGGCGACGAGTGTCCGACCTGCATCGGCGGAGCCTACCGACCTCATTGGTTCTGATCCGGCGGAGTCAGCCGAGCCACACGACCAGTCCGACGGAGAGTCCCTACGTCTGCAAATCAACCAGGGCCTGCATCTACTGAGAGTCTGGCCTGCTCCAACCGCCGAGTCGGTGGCGTGAGCCTGGCCGTAGCCAGGGACTTGACACTGGTCAGCTGGAGGGCGGCTGGTCAGGGAGGCATTCCGGGTCATGGATGGGCCTCTTGCTCGTATGGGCCGCGTACGGCCTCGGCGGAGGCGTCGCCTGCCTGGGGTTCTTCGAGAGAGGACCGATGAGTGGGGTTGAGGTAGTGCCGAGGCCGCCAGTGTGGCGCGTGGTCCGGGTGCTCGCGCCATCGACGGGCGATCCAGACCAGCTGGTTGAAGTCCTGGCTGAGGTTGTGCCGCAGTGTCTGCACCGGCCCCGGTTCCTCGCTGCGACCGTCGGCGACAGCCAGCTGCCAGGCGCTGATCTGCTCGGTGAGCCGTAAAGAGGTGGAGAGCATCGTGTTGGTGAGGGCGTGGACAGCGAAGTGTTCCTCGCTGGCCTCGGGCAGGCGCGCCTTGAGCTCGCCGAGCCGGGCCCGCAGGAAGTCCTTCAACGGCGTGACGTCGGCCTCTATGAGGTCGTCGGAGTACGCCGGCTCCGGACGCGGGGTTCTCTTCGCGCACTCCAGGGCGCGGCGGATGTCGTCCTCGTTCGGTTCGCTGCGCACAGTTGTGCCCTCCCTGTTGGCAAGCCCCGCTGAAGCCGGCCGCCAGCGAACGCGCTCCCATGCATCCACGCTCTGGGGTCCGTGATCCCTTCGCGTAGTGGGAACTTGGGCGGGTGGCGCTGTCCATGTCGGCTTTACTGATCTACCCAATTCGGACACGCAGCCACTCCTACGACTCCGTTGCGTGATCCTCCGAGGTCACCCAGCGCGGCGCCTTCAGGGTGTTCTCGGGGGAGTCCCAAGCGACCGATTTTGATCTCCGCGGGGGGCTAGGGTGAGGGCTTCCCGCGACCCACCCCGGAGGTGCCTGCCCGGTGACCGACAGCTTTGTTCACCTGCACAATCACACCGAATACTCGATGCTCGACGGCGCTCAGAAGCTCAAGCCGATGTTCGCCGAAGTCGACCGGCAGGGCATGCCTGCGGTCGCGATGAGCGACCACGGCAACATGTTCGGTGCGTACGAGTTCCATCAGGTGTCCAAGGGCTTCGACGGCGTCAAGCCGATCATCGGGATCGAGGCGTACGTCGCCCCGTCCTCGCGGCGCAACCGGAAGCAGGAGTTCTGGGGGCCCGGCGGTCAGCGGGCCATGTCGGACGACGGCGAGGGCTCGAAGGACGTCTCGGGTGGCGGCCGCTTCACTCACATGACGATGTGGGCCGAGAACGTGAAGGGCCTGAAGAACCTCTTCTACATGTCCACCGAGGCCAGCTACAGCGGCCAGTTCCCCGCTGGCAAGCCGCGCATGGACATGGAACTGATCAGTGAGCACGCCGAGGGGATCATCGCCACCACCGGCTGCCCCTCCGGAGCGATCCAGACACGGCTGCGTCTGAACCAGTACGACGAGGCGCGCGAGACGGCCGCCGCCTACCAGGACATTTTCGGCCGGGAGAGCTATTTCCTGGAGCTGATGGACCACGGACTGTCGATCGAGAAGCAGGTGCGGGACGGTCTGCTGCGTCTGGCCAAGGAGCTGAAGATCCCGCTCCTGGCCACCAACGACGCCCACTACATCCACGCGGACCAGGCGGATGCGCACGACAACCTGCTGTGCATCGGCGTCGGCAAGAACAAGGCCGACGAGAAGCGGTTCCGGTTCTCGGGCAACGACTACTACCTCAAGACCGCAGCCGCGATGCGTGAGCTGTTCTCGGAGATGCCGGAGGCGTGTGACAACACGCTGCTGATCGCCGAGCGCGTCCAGTCCTACGATTCCGTCTTCGAGAACGTGGACGAGATGCCGCAGTACCCGGACGTCCCCGAAGGGGAGACGCAGGAGTCCTGGCTGCGCAAGGACGTCCTCAAGGGACTGGAGATGCGCTACGGCGCCCCCATCCCCGACGAGGTCATGGAGCGCTTCGAGACCGAGATGAGCATCATCGGTCCGATGGGGTTCTCCTCGTACTTCCTCGTGGTCGCCGACATCTGCAAGTACGCGCGCGACAACGGCATCCCGGTCGGCCCCGGCCGAGGCTCGGCCACCGGCTCGATCGTGGCGTACGCGACCCGCATCACCGAGCTGTGCCCGCTGGAACACGGCCTGCTCTTCGAGCGGTTCCTCAACCCCGAGCGCATCAACCCCCCGGATGTCGACCTCGACTTCGACGACCGCCAGCGCGACACCATGGTCCGCTACGTCACCGAGAAGTACGGCGACGAGTACACGGCGATGGTCAACACGTTCGGCAAGATCAAAGCCAAGAACGCGATCAAGGACAGCTCGCGGATCCTCGGCTACCCCTTCCAGCACGGGGAGCGGATCACCAAGGCGCTGCCGCCGGACATCATGGGCAAGTCGATCCCGCTGGACGGCATCTTCGACTCCGCCCACCCGCGCTACGGCGAGGCGGGCGAGATCCGGGCGATGTACGAGAGCGAGCCGGACGTCAAGAAGGTCATCGACACCGCCAAGGGCGTCGAGGGCCTGACGCGAGGCACCGGCGTGCACGCCGCCGCAGTGATCCTTTCGAAGACCAAGCTGACCGACCGGATCCCGCTGCACATGCGGGCCAAGGACGGCGTCAAGATCACCGGCTTTGACTACCCCAGTTGCGAAAACATGGGGCTGGTCAAGATGGACTTCCTCGGCCTGCGCAACTTGGGCGTCATCGACCACGCGCTGAAGAACATCCGTGACAACCGTGGTGTTCACCTGGCCACCGTCGACCCGGGCACCGGCGATGACAGGGTCAAGGTCATCCCGCTCGACGACAAGAAGACCTTCGAACTGCTCGGCCGAGGCGACACGTTCGGCGTCTTCCAGCTCGACGGCGGCGGCATGCGCGCCCTGCTGAAGCTGATGGAGCCGTCCCGATTCGAGGACATCGCCGCAGCCCTGGCCCTGTACCGGCCCGGCCCGATGGCCGCCAACGCGCACACGAACTACGCGCTCCGCCAGAACGGCAAGCAGCACCCGGACCCGATCCACCCGGAGCTGAAGGAGGTTTTGGACCCGATCCTGGGCTCCACCCACCACCTGCTGATTTTCCAAGAGCAGATCATGGCCATCGCCCGGACCCTGGCCGGCTACACGCTCGGTGGCGCCGACATGCTGCGCCGTGCGATGGGCAAGAAGAAGCCCGAGGTCCTGGCCGCCGAGTGGGACAAGTTCCACGCAGGAATGGTCGGTAACGGCTACTCGGAAGAGGCCATCAAGGCCATCTGGGACGTCATGCTCCCGTTCTCCGGCTATGCCTTCAACAAGTCCCACACCGCCGGATACGGCCTGGTCTCCTACTGGACCGCCTACCTCAAGGCGAACTACCCGGCCGAGTACATGGCCGCGCTGCTCACCTCGGTCGGCGACGACAAGGACAAGGCCGGCATCTACCTCGCCGATGCCCGCAAGCTCGGCGTCACCGTTTTGCCGCCCGACGTGAACGAATCGATCGCCGAGTTCGCGGCCGTCGGCGACGACGTCCGCTTCGGCCTGCTGTCCGTGCGTAACGTCGGCGAGAACGTCATCGAGTCGATCATCGCGGGCCGCAAGTCCGGCGGGAAGTTCGCCTCCTTCGGTGACTTCCTCGACAAGGTCGACCTCCCCGCCCTGAACAAGCGGGCGATCGAGTCCCTCATCAAGGGCGGCGCGTTCGACTCCCTCGGACACACCCGCAGAGGGCTTTCCGCCGCTCATGAGATGGCCATCGACGCCGTCGTGCCGCTGAAGAAGGCCGCCGCCTACGGCCAGGACGACCTGTTCGCAGGCCTGGGCGGCGACGACGCGGCAGACGCCGCAGGCCTGGGCATGGAGGTGAAGATCGGCGAAGAAGAGTGGCCCCGCAGGCAACTCCTGGCCACCGAGCGGGAGATGCTGGGCATGTACGTGTCCGCGCACCCGCTGGACGGCACCGAGAATCTCCTTGCGGCCAACCGTGACACCACCATCGTCGACCTGATCGCCTCAGGACGCACAGAAGGCGTGGTCCGGCTCTCCGGCCTGATCACCAGCGTGCAGCCGAAGATGACGAAGCAGGGCAACGCCTGGGCGATCGTCAATTTGGCCGACCGTGACGGAACGATCGAGGTGCTGTTCTTCCCCGCCACGTATCAGCTCGTCGCCGGCGCCCTGGTCGAAGACGCTGTGGTCTCGGTGCAAGGCCGCCTCAACGACCGCGACGGCACGATCAGCATCTTCGGGCAGGAGCTCCAGACCCTCGACGTGTCCTCCGCGGAGCGTACGGGCGCAGCTCCGGTACAGCTCGTCCTGCCCTATCACCGCATCACCGAGAGGTCCGTCAAGGAGCTTGGGCGCATCATCGGCGCGCACCCGGGCAACACCCCAGTGCGCCTTGCGGTCCGAGGGGTGGCCAAGACGACCGTCTACCAGCTCGGGTTGATGGTGAACGCCGCGACGGTAGCTTCCGACATCAAGGGCTCCTTCGGCCCGGACATCTGGCAGGGAGTGGCGTGACCAACCCGATTGACGAGACCGAGATCGTCCTCCAGCTCGATGAGGTGGAGGATTGCCTCCGCTGCAGCGGGCCATCCTGGCTCAAGGCACGCTTCGCGCACTCGTGGACGAACGCGCGCGGCGAGACCGTCGCAGGGATTCGCGAGGCGCTGCTCTGCTCAGCCTGCGACCGCGGGACGCAGACTGCCGACGAGCTCCTGGCGCTGTTCGCCGGGGGCGACAGGCTCAATGCCGCCAGCATCGTGACGTTCGGCAGTCTCGTGGCGGCATGGGTGGAGTCAGTACGACAGCCGAGGGTGGACGAGATCTGCTCGAGCAGTGGACGCGCGGCGAGCCATAGGCCGTTTGACCCGTGCCATCAGCGTTGCTTCGCCGCGGGAGGACTCCGAGTGATCGAGTGTCGCCATGAAGCGGGGTACCTCTCATCACCCACTTTGACCTGCGATGATTGATGGCAAGGTACCTGGACGGTACTCTTCAGGCATGCCTGCCTTGAATGTGGAGTTCAGCGAAGAGGAGCTCGACGAGCTCCGCGAACTGGCGCGAGAGCAGGGGGTCACTCTCAAGGCCCTGGTACGCGCCTCGACCGCCGACCAGATCGCCCGCCATCGTGCGCTGAAGGAGGGCGCCGAGGCCTTCGCCCGCGTCTTCCACGATCCGGCTCTCGCTGAGGCCATCGCGGCCGCGGGCCTAGAGGACGGCCCAGCGGCCGGGGCAGCGGACCGGGCCGCCTGACCGATGCCGCCTGTCATCTATATCGATATGCGGTGGCTCCTGCAGCAGCAGGAGACCGCCCTGCCCGAACACCCGACCGTCGGCGACTTCTCGGCGCTGATGGCCGGCGTGGCCCGCCACCGCGTCGACCCGCCCCGGGCCGGCACCGACTCCGATGCGTCTTGGCGCGCGGCAGCTTTGCTGCACACCTTCCTGCTCCTCAAGCCGCTGCCCGCGTACAACGTCCGCTTCGCCTGTGCTGTGACGATCGCCTACATGCATGCCAGCGGTGAAGGAATCGACGCCCCCTACGGTGACCTCGTCGACCTTGCCGCCGAACTGCTATCGGGAAAGGCCGACGTGTTTACGGCAGCCGACCGCATCCGCGGCTGGCGCCTGTAACACGTACTGAACCGCGGACCGCTGCGACACGCCATCATGGGGCAGGGCCGTAGATTCTGCGACGGGCCAGCGCAGTTCGATTACCAGGAAGAGCTGGCTCTGCCGGGTCGAAGAAGATCTCAGCACTCGGGCGATGACGGCATGCCGACCCTAGTGTTCTGCTGGAAACGGTCCGCCGCTGCTGGCCAGTTGTCTTCCTCAGCAGGCGCGCTGAGCATCTACTCCCCGTCCTGATCCCTGTCGTCGTGTCCGAGGAGCTCGTCGGCGAGGGCGTGGGCGAGCATCTCTCGCTCAGCAGCACGGTTCGCGGCAGGGAGTCCGAGGAACAGCGCTGCCGACTGTTGCAGGAGAATTCCGGCGCCCTCCAGAACGGCATGCGCCCGCCCGATCTCATGCCAGCCCACGCCGGCCTCCCGCGCGGCATCGGTGGCCCAGCAGGACGCCTCGTGCAGCGCCCGCACCAGGCGCTTAACAGCCTCAAGGGCCACCTGCGGTTCCGCCGTCACCTGCCTTTGGAACTGCGCCAGGAGAACCTCCAAAGCCAGCTCCTGCACCGACAACTTTGTCCCCTCAGCATTCATGCCTACTCAACGAGCGACGGCACCTGGAGAGCCGGGCACCCAGGTGAGGAAGACGCACGCTGCTGTCTCCTGGGAGGCCTCGGATACGACGCTGGCTGGACCGGTGCGCCGGGTCAGCCAGCGTGTCACCATCGGCCTCCCGCCCTATGCACCCGACCTCAACCCCGTCGAAGCCATTTAGTCACTCGTGCGCAGAGCAACGGCCAACAGTGTTCGCCGATCCGGGAGTCACCAGGGTCAGCGGCCTGGCTCATCGCCAGAGCGGTTCGTCGAGGACGTCCCTACGTGGAGCTGCTGGCCTCCATATTTCTAGGGCTGGAGCTTCGACTTTCATCATTCTGGCTGCGCGCCAAACCGGTTACCTATTTGCTGGCTATTCACATGGTTTGTCAGTGCTTGCTGCTCCACTGACGACGTGACAGAACACAAGACATTCTTGGAGGGCTCCGACTGTGCGGAGCAATACGACAGCGACTCGGTGATCCAGGCCCTTCTGGATCGCGAAGAGCGGCGACTGCTCGCCTCGGCGACGGCGGTTCCCGACGGCGTTGATCAGTGGCGGGCGCTGGTGGCCGAGGTTGGCTTCGTTCGACGCAGTTCAGTCCTGGCCCGCGGGGCTCCGCTGCATCGGATCGATCAGCGCCAGGCGTGGCAGAGCTTCACCTGCGGTCTCTACGACCCCCGCACCCTCGCTTTGGCCGCGCTGGAAGCGGTGGTGAGCAGGCAGGAGATGGAGGCGGAGGCGACGACGGAGGAGGTGGTCGAGTTCCTCGCGTCGCTGGCAGCGTCCGCGGCGCCCGAACAGGAAGCCGCTGAGCATCTGGCGGTGGCCCGGTTTGTCCTGCGCGAGCTGCTGAATGACGCGCAGCACGGGGAGGAGATCGAGGTCTCCTACAGCGACTATCGCGCGGGGCACAGTCGGGTCACGCTGTCGCTGCGGATGCTGGAGGAGGGCATCGGCAGACGCGGCCAGGCCGTGTTGCGGGCCACGACTCCGGCCATCAATCTGCTGCTGTCCGGGCTGGAGCACGACCTGGAGGACGAACAGGCAGCGAAGGACACGATGCTGCGCCGTCAGGTAGCGAGCGGCCGGTGGGGACGCGCGGAAGAGAGTGCAGCCGAGAGTCTGAAGCTGTCCCTCATGTACTGCGAGCGGGTGCGAGCGGTGCTGGAGGAGACCGAACGCGATGTGCGGGCGGTGGACTGGAGTCGGGACGTGCCCGTGCTGCTGAAGGCGTCCCGCGAACACCTCGGTGAGCGCCACCGAGTGGAACGCGACCTGATGGAGTACATGCGCGGGGTCCGCAACGCGGTGGAGGACGCCGACGTACGCCGTACCTGTGAACGAGTCCTGCGGCTGCTGGGCCGGGCTCATCTGCGGCATACGCAGCTGCTGGAGAAGGTCATCGATGCCCGTCCGGCGTTCTTACGGTCCCAGGCTGACCAGCGCTTCCGCCCCTCGCCGCGCCTGGCCCTCGTGGGAGTGCAGGAGGACGTGCTGGAGCCGTTGCTCTGCCTCGGGATCGAGGACGCCGAAGTCATCGCGAGTCGGTTCGCCGATGCGGTCGGCGGTCCGGTGGTCTCCCATCAGCCACGGCTTCAGGACTGGTGGGCATCGCTGCTGGCCCCGGCCCGGGAAGTGCAGGAAGCAGTGCCCGACGAGGACATCGAGCTGATCGCCGACGACCCGGGTGAGCTCTCTGTCTACAGCCAGGAGGACCTGGCTGTAGCGCGCACTGTGCTCATGGAGGCTCTGCGTACTCCGGTGCGGCTGTCCCAGCTACTTGAACAGGCGCTGGTTTACACGGTGGAGGCCGCGGACTTGTTGGCTGTCTCCGCGCTGCGGGCCTATGCCCCCGATCCCGAGGAGGACGAGGTGGACGACGTCGCGGACGAGCTGGCGGACCTGCTCGGTGAACTCGTGGTGGTGCTCGATGACGGCGCCGCCTTCGACCTCGGACCGCTCGCGGGCAGTGACCTACTGCTCGTCCCTGCCCAGTCCCTGATCCCTGATCCCACGCACGCCGAGGACGACTTGGAGGTCCTGGTATGACCACCAGCACGTATGCCTATTCCCCCGCCGACCTGGCGGACGCGGCGGTACTGGTGCGGTTCGGATGTCAGCCGCGTCTTCGGCCCCTGCAGTTCCCGCAGTACCGGGACCTCCTGCAGCGCTACCGGATGGACGGGGCGTTCCGCGACGCGGTGGACGCCGGTGCGGACGGTCTGGACCTGGACGTGATGGAGGCGCACACGGTCGAAGGGCTGATCTTGCATCCCCGGGAGGGCTCCTGGCTGTCCTATCGCCTCAAGGACCACCCGAAGCTGGGGGTCAACGACCGCCTCGTCCTCGGGCTCGCCCATGTCGCCATCGCCGCCAGGGCCTACCCCACGGCCGGGGATCTGGAGGAGGAGACCGTCAAGCGGATCTCGCTCACGGATGTCGACGACTTTCTGCGGCGGCTCACCGCCAAGCTCCGCGATGCGGCCGTGGACGCGGACGGCCTGCCCGTGCCGCACCCCGAGCTCAAGGCCGCCTGGCAGCTGTACAGCAAGCTCCCGCCCTCGCAGCTGACACGCAAGAAGGGGCAACTGTCGCAGTCGAGCACCCAGCGGGTGATCAAGGAGGCGCTGGACTGGCTGGTGGATCAGGGCATGGCCTATCGCGCCGACGAGCTCGGGCCGGGGACCTACCGGCTCGCCCACCGCTTCCGCGTCCAGGTACGCGAAGCCGCCGCCTCGGCGGCATTCACCGCGCTGTGCGACCTGCGCCGCGCCCACCTCGCCGAGGAGGACTGACCCATGCTCCAAGTCCGACGCCTTCGTCTGGAGAACATCGGCCACCGCGCTGCCGGCTTCAAGTCACTCGTGCTGGACCTGACCGGCGGCCCCTGCTCGGTCGACGGCCGCCCCATGCAGCCGGTCGATGTGATCTTGTGGCTGCGCAACGGCGGCGGCAAGTCGAGCCTGCTCTCGCTACTCTTCAGCCTGCTGCTGCCGGCCAAGAAGGACTTCATCGGAGCCGCCAAGGCCAAGTCGCTCGCCGAGTATGTCCCCGACGGACAGGTCTCCCATGTGATCGCCGAGTGGGGCGACTCCGACCGCCCCGCATCCGGCGCCGTCCTACTCACGGGAGGGGTCTACCAGTGGCGCGATCGCCAGTGTCCGGCGGACCCGAGCAGCAACTGGGAACGCCTGGAGCGCCGCTGGTACCTGCTGCGGCCCCAGCCCGGCGGACTGGAACTGGACTCACTGCCGGTCCGCACCGAGGACGGCCAGCTCACCATGAGCATGTACGTCAAGGCGCTGGAGGCGGCCAACAAGTCGGAGCGGCGGCTGCAACTGGCTGTCGCGGACGAACAGTACGAGTGGGAGGAGTATCTGGGGAGCCACGGCCTGGACCCCCAGGTCTTCAAGATCCAGAAGACCATGAACCAGGAAGAGGGCGGGATCACTGATCTGTTCAAGTTCCGCACTGCCGAGGAGTTCGTCGACTTCCTCATCGACATGGTCGTTGATGCGGCCGCGCCCACCGCGGCGCGCGCGGCCCTGTCCAAGCATGCCGACAAGCTGGCCGCCCGCCCCGCGCGGGAAATGGAGGAACGCTTCCTCGCCGAAGCTGTTCTGCGGCTGAAGCCGGTGCAGACGAGCACGGCCGAGGTCGCTGTCGCCGAGCAGACGCTCTACCAGCAGGCCCGGATCGCCCGGCGCGCGGGCGAACACATCCAGGCCCAGGCCGAGCGCCAGGCCCAGCAGGCAACCGCCTTGCGCCGCGAGGCGGACACCGCCGAACATGAGGCGCGCGAGGCCGAGGGCCGGGTCGAAGAGCGGAAGCAACGCGTGGCCGAGGTTAGGGAGGTGACCGAACGGCTGCGGATGGCTGACCACCGGCGAGACCATGCCGCTCAGGTCGAGGCGGTTGCCCGCGCGGAACGGGAGGCCGCAGCCTGGGAGGCAGTCCCCTGGCTACTGGACCTGGAAGACCAGGAGACCGAACGCCGCGAGGCCAAGCAGCTCTTGGCCTGCGCCCAAAGCGAGCAGGCCCCGTTGCGCGAGGCCGTAGAGCACGCCGGGGCCGAACTGTACGCCAAGCTCGAAGACGTTCTCGCACGGCTTGCGGTCGAGTCCGACCAAAGCCGTGCCGCGCTCGAGACAGCCGCCGCGCAAGCCCAGGCGGGTGAGCGGGGGTACGAGGAAGCGCGGGCTGCGACCGTCCGGGCCGAGAGCCGGGCGGCGTCTGCCGAGGAGGCCCGCAAGGAGGAGCAGGCAAAGCTGGCGGCTGCCCGCCGTACCGGCCTCCTCGGCAAGCAGGAAGATCCCACCGAGGCCTTGACGCGGCTCGTGCACGAGGAAGAAGCAGCCACGGAGCAGGCTGAACAGGCGCGGCGCCAGGTGGAAGAAGCCCGCGAGCAGGCCACCGCCATTGCGGCGGAGCGGGTCTCCTGCGCCGGCCGCCTCAGTACCGCGCGACAGCGGCACGACCAGGTGTGGGACCAGTGGAACGCCCTGGCCCAGGACCGGCGCGACCTGGTTGCCGATCCCCGCCTGAGGGAACTGGCCGGGATCGGGGAGGCGGCTGGTGAGCTGGACTTGGACGGGGCCGGAGTTGACCTCGTCGCGATGCTCACGGACCAACTGGTGACCGCCGATGGGCAACTGGCCGCCGAACGTGCCCAGGCGCTCGAGGACGAGCGGCTGCGTGAGGGTCTGGATCGCGACGGGTTCTGCCCGCCGCCTCGCGAGGTCGAGCAGGCCGTCACCGCGCTGCGGGAGCAGGGCGCCCCGGCGGTCACAGGGGTGCAATTCCTGCGCGAGACCGTGCCCGCCCACCAGCACGACGCCGTCCTCGCGGCCATCCCCCACCTGATCGGTGGCGTGGTCATCTGCGGACCAGTGCCCGGCGGCGATCTGGCGGCGCTGGCCCGGCGGGCCGATGTCGCCCTGCCGACGGTGATCTCTCTTTCCACCGACGACCAGGCCAGCAGCCTGCTGTCCCAGCCACTTGGTGACATCGCGGTGCTGCCGCTGCGCCCCTCAGTACTGGATGCCGAGGCCGGCGAGGAGGAACTGGACCGCGTCAGTGCCCGTCTGGCCACCGTGGACGAGCGCTGCACGACCATCGTCCAGCGGCGGGAGGCCGATCGCGTTCTTCGCGGACGACTGCGCAACCATCTGGACACGTTCGACGCGCAGACACGGGCCGGTCTGGAAAGACTCCTCGGGCAGCTCGACGAGGAGGTGAACACACTCACCGAACGGACGAGCGTCCTGGTCCGCCAGGCCGCCGACGCCGAGGACGCCGGACGCCGGGCGGAACACCGGTTGGCCCAGTACACAGCTGCGCTACGGGCACTCGCCGCAGCGCTCCCTCAGGTCCAGTCGCTGGTGGCGACGGCCCGAGCTGTGGAGCACTGGGTATCGCAGCGCCAGCATGCTCAGGCCGAGGCCCGGGAGCACCGCGTGGCCGCTCAGGCATGCAAAGACGGGTGGCAAATCGCCCAGGAGCAGGAGCTGGCCGCGCAAGCAGCGCTGCGGCATTGCCAGGACCGCGCGGAGCGCTGGAAGGGGTGGACCCAGGAGATCCAGCAGGAACTGTCCGATGACGTCCTCGACGCTGCCCGCCCGGCTGCCGTGCCCGAGGGCAGCGTGCAGGCCCTGCGCGAGCGCTGGGCACAGGCCCGCCGGGACTGGCTCAACGGCATCAGCGACACCGTCCTGCAGCAGCGGCTCACCGCTGCCGAAACCGCTATCAAGCACCTCAACCAGAAGCTGCCCAAGGCCGGCTCGGTGGCCCGCAGACGGGCCACAAAACTCGTGGACCAAGCCGAGACCATGGACGCCGAACACCTTGCTGCCCGCATCGCCGTCGCCGACAGAACCCTCAAAGACGCTGAGCGTGCAGAGGCGGAAGCGGGACTGCTGCTGCGGCAGGTCACCAAGGACCACGAAGAGGCGGCCACTGCCCTCGACGACTTCCCCGATGCCAAGGTTCCGGCCTTCGACAGCACCGAGGAAGCGCAGGAGCAACTGCAGTCAGCACGGCAGCTACTGGAACAGGACGGGACCTTCGCCCAGGTGCGGCATCTGGACGCCGAGAAGATCCACCGGCGCGCCGACCAGGCTGCCAGCCACGACGCGCAGCTTCGGCAATCAGTCAGCGCCCTCCGTGCGGCAAGCGACTATCCAGCCCCCGCCCAGGGTGCTGATGGCGCCCCGGAGATGACCGTGGACGTGCTCCTGCTCGAACGGCACGGGCTGTCCGCTGTGACCGCGCAGTCGCTGCAGCCGCACGACGCCGAGCAGATCAAGGACGCCCTCGTCCGCGAGGTCACTCAGGCCGACCGAGCCCTGGAGAGAGCCAGAACCGTGCTGCGCAAGGACGTGCAGAAGGTGGAACGGCTCGCACAACAGCCGGAGTACGTGCAGATCGTCGACGGACGGCTACGCGAACGCCTGCAGCAAGACCTCACCACACCCACCCGGCTGGCCACACTTCTGGAGGACATCGAGGAGCGTGAACGGCAGGTCGTCGCACTTCTGGCCGAGTCCGCCGAGGACCAGGCCCGCGTCGTGGACGCCTGTACGAGCACAGTCGAAGCGGTCCTGGACAGCGTGGAAGAAGTCGCCCGCCACTCCCGTCTTCCCAAGAATCTGGGGAGCTGGTCCAGCCAGCGATTCCTGTCGCTGGAGCTGCGCCAGCGTGCCACAGGCGACGAACTGGCCCGCAGACTGTCCGCCGAGATCGACCGTCTCATCACCGCTCTGCCGGCCAGCGCCGCCGGACGAGCCAGCGCCCTGCCCGAGGCGATTCCCCTGGCCAAGCGGCTGGTCCTGGCAGCCCTCGGTGGCCGGGGCAACATCGTTGCGAAAATCATCAAGCCGACACAGAACCTGGACACCGTCGAACGCGAATCTGTCACCGAGATCCAGAAATTCAGCGGCGGCGAACTGCTGACCGTGTCCGTGCTGTTGTACTGCACGCTTGCCCGGATGCGTGCCGCCCAGCGTGACCGGCGCATCCCCGGCGGAGTGGGCACACTGGTGCTGGACAACCCGTTCGGGAAGGCCAATTACAGGCCCTTCGTCGACCTGCAGCGCCGCGTCGCCGACGCCCACGGCATCCAACTCGTCTACACCACCGGATCCAACGATCTGCCCGCCCTGGGCCGCTTCCCCCTCATCATCCGCATGCGCAACGGCGTGGACCTGCGCACCAAACGGCGCTATGTCCAGATCCTCGACCGGTACGGCGACGCCGTCGCAGCTGGCGTCACCCGCGCCCAGGACGACGGCATCACCACCGCCCATCTCCTGCGCCGCGCCGTGCTGCGCACCGAGACGGAAACAGACACTCAGGCCCCCGAGCAGGAGGCTATGTGACCGCCGCCGATCACATGGCCGCGTTCCTCTCCCGACAGCCCCGCCAGCGCGTCGACTTCGACGCGCTGGCGGGTGCCGCCGACGCGGGCGACTCCAGCCTGGCCGCCTCGCCCCGGCGCCGCCGCATCCTCGCCGACGCCGCCCGCACCTTGGCCCACCGTGGGCTGGCCACCCTGCCCAAGGGCAGGGAAGGCTGGGAGTACAGCGCCCACCCGCCCCTGCCCCGCTGGGTCAAACGCCCGCCCGCCGCGCGGCAGCCCCGCCACCAGCCCGCCCCCCACGCCTATGTCGAGCAGCTGCGCTTCGCCACCACCCTGCGCCTGACGGCAGGCGACCACGCCCTGCTCGGCCCCGTCAACGCGCTGCTGCGCGACCAGCCGAACGCCGAGATCATCCCGATCGCTGACCGCTCCTACGAGCTGTACGGCGACGAAAAACGCCTCAAAAACATCGAGCGACACCACCTCGTCACCAAGGGACTGCTGGACCTCACCGAGCACCTCCGAGCCCGGCCCACACCCGCCCCACTGGCGATGTATGAACTCGGGCCGGCGCCCTGGCTCCTCATCGTCGAGAACACCGCCGCGTTCACCAGTCTGCGCGACATCCTCGGCACCTGGCCCGACCGCAGCCAGGTCGGCTGGCTCGGCTTCGGCGAAGGCGACCACCTCATCGCCTCCCTTCCTTCCGCCCAGGCATCCTTCCGCGAGCGCGACCACCCCGTGGACACCCTGCTGCTCTACGCAGACCTCGACCTCAAGGGCTTGTGCTGCGCCCAGAAGGCCAGTGAGCGCGCCCTCACTGCCGGCCTTCCCCCGCTGCAGCCCGCCGCCGGCCTCTACCAGGCCCTCCTCACCCGCCCACCGCGCGCCCACCCGCCCGTCGAGGCCGACGACGCCCATGCCGCGACCACCTGGCTGCCACCACAACTCGCCGCTCCGGCAGCACAGTTGCTCACCGAAGGCTTGGTCCTACGCCACGAAGCCCTCCCACTTCCCCAGCTCCGCTCTCTCCTCACCCCCACTGCGCCGCTGCTTCCCCAGCTCCGCGACATGGCGCTAGCCATCACGCCGGCGATCTCACAGCTCCCGCGTCGATCCGCACCCGTACGGAGGGGTCCCGGCACATGAACCCCCGCTACCCCCCGCCATCCCTGCCGTCCCCCAGCACCGACATGGCCTGCTCCGACCCACAGACCTGGAGCGACAGCTTCATCACGACCATCGACACCGTCCCCGTCGAATGCATCCGGCCGAGCGACACCGACCGGCCCACCTGGGGCATCTACCCACCAGGCAGCTACCAGCCCGAGGACTACCTCGGCACCCTCCACGCCCGAGACACCGACGGCCTCTGGCACGTCCAGGCCACCGGTGAGCGCCACGCCTCATTCGCCGACGCCGTTCGTACCCTGCGCCGCCCACCCACCTGGCCCCGCGAACGCGCCCGCGCCACATGGTGGGCTCGCCGCCTGCTGGCCGACCCGGCCCTGCTCATCATTGACGTCCAGACCACCGGCCTCACCAACCCCTTCGCCGCCCAGATCGCTGCGGTCGATGGCAGCGGGACGCTCATGCTGAACGAACTCCTCAACCCACAAGCCGAATTCGAACTCGAAGCCAGCGCGCTGCACGGCCTCACCGAGGAAAACACCCGAAACGCCGCCACCTTCAACGACCTGCTACCCGTACTCACCGAGCATTTCCACGGGCGCCACCTCGTCGCCTACAACACCTACGACCACACCGTCATCGCCCGCGAGCTCCACCGCCACCTCAGCGACCCTGTCCGGGTCAGCGCATGGCTGAACAGCAGCCACTGGCACGACGCCATACCGCCCATCTCCGCCTGGACCGGCTTGTGGTCCACCCGGTACCACGCCTACCGCCACATCAAGCTCGGTAGCCGCTACGACGCCGCCGCCAACTGCCACCTCCTGCTGCGCCGCCTCCAACAGCTCGCCAACCACCGGACGGAGACCTGCCCCCATGCCCGGCGCTGACCTGCCGACGCCCCACCAGCCGACAGGGAGTTGTGCCGGGACGTACGTTGGGCGGATCGCGAGCAGGGCGTGTATGCAGTCACTGACGTACGCTGCGGCGTGCCTGCCCGCTCAACCCGTGTGGGGTGCATGCCGTTGCCGGCGAGCACCCCACACCTTCATGGCGCGTGCGTGGTCAGCCGCGGATGATGTTCTCCGCCTGGGGGCCCTTCTGGCCCTGGCCGATGTCGAAGGTGACCTGTTCGCCCTCGACGAGTTCGCGGTAGCCGTTGCCGCTGATGTTGGAGTAGTGGGCGAAGACGTCGGGGCCTCCGCCGTCCTGCTCGATGAAGCCAAAGCCCTTTTCGCTGTTGAACCACTTCACGGTGCCGCTGGCCATACGTGTGTCCTTCACATCACCCGAACTCGTCCACACCGGAAGAGCTCGGCCTCTATGCACTCACAGAAAGGAGCACTACAACGCTGCTCATCCTGCCCCACACCCCATGCTCCCCATTGCAGGAGAGGGCAACAGGGGACGAGGGGGCAGCAGGGGATCCACACATCCAGAAACCTTGCCGCCGCGGGCATTGCCAAAAGCGCTAGCGGACGAAGCCGAGTCGACTACGATGCCGTCCGGCAGGACGCGCAAAGCCGAACGCCGCCGCTGTATCCCCGCCCGCGCCGGGTCAGCTCTGGCGGCCAAGGTCCCCACCCGGGCCCGTGACATCCACCCGCACGACTGCGGGCAGGCGCGGGATGCCCGGAGAGACGACCTCATGCCACGTCACCAGTCCCGCGCCGCCCGACGGGCCCGTCGCGCCCAGGAGGCCACGGGCCGCAGCCGGAAGTACACCGCACTCCTGCGCGCGGCCGCCGCCCCGCCCTTCATCCGTAAGGACCCCGTCCACGCTGACTCCGCACGCCGTCTCGCCGACCACCTGCGCGCGGTTGAGGGGGACGCGGCGCAGAAGGCTGCGCGCTTCGTCGACGACGCCCTGGCCTGGGCGCTCAAGGATCGCGAGCTGCTCTGGGTCCTGTGGGAGACGCCCGATAGCGCCCCTGAGGCCCGCCGCCGAGCCGGCGACGTCCTGAAGGCGCACCGGGTGGACGAGATCGCAGTGCACGACGCGCCCCTCGTCAAGGTCGTGCACCTGGTGTTGGAGATGGCTGCCGATGAGGCAGCGCCGCCGCAGTTGCTGCGCGCGGCCGCGGACGTCCTGAACCGCCTCGTCGGCTACGACAACTACATCTTCAACTCCGCGATTTACGGGGTGCGGGCGGCCGGTTGGCTTTCCGCCCCGAGGATGGGGGAGCCGGTGTACACCACCACCGACCCGGTCGCGACCCTCGCGGCTGGCGCGCTGCGATCCCTGCGGGATGCGGCCCGCATCCCCGACGAGGACGACCTGACCGACGCGGAATGCCTGTTCACCCTCCAGGAAGCCGTCCGATTCGCTCTCTCCGCAGCCGATCTCGCCGCACCCGAGGCCGCCTGACAGCAGGCCGGCCGGTGGCTTGTACCGAGCGCAAAGCTGTGCGGGACAAGCCATGCGCAGCCCCATGGGCCACCCACGCGACAGCGACAAGGGAGGACGAGGTGCATGGCTGGGCGAGGATCCGGCTCGGAGGAGCTCGAACCGTCACGGCGTTGTTCAAACCGACAGCATC
Source organism: Streptomyces sp. NPDC055955 (assembly GCF_042270245.1). Classification (NCBI taxonomy): domain Bacteria; kingdom Bacillati; phylum Actinomycetota; class Actinomycetes; order Kitasatosporales; family Streptomycetaceae; genus Streptomyces; species Streptomyces sp. NPDC055955. The sequence continues at coordinate 33,506 of NZ_JBHJYS010000031.1, read as the reverse complement.
CCGCCGTTGGGGACGACGGTTGACCGGACGGCCGACACGGCAACGAGCAGAGCCGGAGCGACTGTAGCGACTCAGCAGCAGACCCGGTGCGATCCGTCTTCCGAGGTGGGGACTGTTCTGCTGCTGAGTCGCTTCAGTCGCTACACCCAGTTGCGGTGCCAGAGGCAGCGGGCCAGATGTAACAGCGACTGAAGAGCCAGCGACTGAGGGAGCAGCTCGGTAGCTGCGGACCCATGTTCGAGTTTTCCCAGGTCAGGGGCTTGGATGTTGCTCCCCAGCGACTGAAGCGACCGGAGTTCGAGTATGTGGAGACATTCCCGTGCGCGCGCCTGTGTCATATATAAGGAGCTTGAGTCGCTTCAGTCGCTGATCTGGACTGGTCATGGGCTCTGACCTGGTCTTTTGCCGGGTGGCGGGCGCGAGCGACTGAAGCGCGTCCAGTCGCTGGGTAGCTTCTCCGGTCGCTGGTTCATGGTTGGGTGTTGGTCTCATCATCGACACGGACGAGGGCAATCCGCATGGGCTCCGCCCCCCGTTCTAGATCCTTCGCTAATCTATGTCCGTCGTTGAGTCGCTTGGGTCGCTGATAGGGGAAGTGGATGCCTGCTGAGCTGCGGTTTTCTCGCAGCGACTCACAGCATCTGTCCCTGGAGGCCTCAGTCGCTGTGCAGTCGCTAGCCACAGCACAGCAGTGTGCATCCCGAGGGTGGCCCGTTCACCCGCTGGGCCGGGGCCGCAAGACCCCGGCAGCAAACTGTGCGCGTTGCCGACAGCCCGGTCACTCTCGTGCTGGCTGCCCGTGCCTGTCCGCAGGGCGTTGGTGCCACGGCTTCCATGCCGCGACGCTGGATCCGGAGCGCATCGCCCAGTGGTGGGGTCCCCGTCCTGACTTCGGCGTCGGGGTTGCGTGCGGTCGCGCAGGGCTGGTGGTTATCGACATCGACGCCCACCAGGTCCAAGTGCCGGACCGGGGCCGGATACTGCCGGGCATCCACATCGGCGAGCACATCGACCTCAGGGGCCTGGCATCCGGATTCCACACCCTGGCCGTTCTCGCCGCGCTGCGCGGCAAGCCTAATCCAGCGACCGATCCGTCCACGCTGCGCGTCCGCACGCCCTCGGGTGGACTCCACGTCTGGTACCGGACCGACCCCGCAGCCGGATGGCAGTGCTCGGCAGGCTCAAGCCACGGCCGAGCACTGGCCTGGCAGGTAGACGTCCGCGCGCACGGCGGATACATCATCGCCCCACACACCACCACCAGTTCAGGCACGTACATCCCGCTCAAAGGCGCCCAGGAGCCAGCGGAGCTCCCCGCATGGCTGGCCCAAGAGCTCGAGCGCACCGGGCACCGGCCAACGCCTGCCGTTCCGGCACCCAGGCCTGTCCCGCCGCGCGCCCGCCAGGCGGTCCTGGCCGCCGGCGGCGGCCGCGACCACATCCAGCGAACGCTCACCTCGGCCCTTGCCGATGTGGCTGCCTGCGGCCAAGTCGCTGAAGGCGCTGGATTCTCCGACCGGCTCAACCGGGCCGCGTACACCCTCGGAGGGCTCATCGCAGCCGAATACCTGCCCCACGACGCCACGGAGCGCGCCCTGCTCGACACCGCAGTCACTGCCCGCCCCGGACAGGACCACCGGGCAGCACAGATCATCCGCAGCGGGCTGAGCGCCGGCATGCAGCGCCCCCTCCACCCGGGAAGGCGCCCGTGACATACCCCGACGAGCCCAGCGTGCTGTTCGACTTCGACCCCGAGGCCGTCGCCGCACAGATCCGAGCCCAGACGGCGCCCGCATCCCTGCCCGCCCAAGTCACCAGCCCTGCGCCTCCTGCCATGACGGGAGGAGCGACGCCGGCCGGACTCTTGCCCGACACGCTCACTGACCGCGGCAACGCAAAGCTGTTCGTGAAGCTGTACGGCAGCGACTACCGCCACGTCCCAGGTCTGGGCTGGTACCGCTGGCAGGGCACCCGCTGGCAGTTCGACGAGGACGACACCGTCATGTGGGCCGCCGGTGACCTCGCTGAAGCCTTCGCAACCTCTGACCCGCGGGGCGTATTCACCGCCTCGGCGCTCAACCAGCACATCAAGCGTTCCATGAGCACCTCCGGCATCAATGCGATGCTGACCCAGGCCAAATCCGCCCCAGGCATGGTCCTCAACGCGACGACTCTGGATGCCGACCCCTACGTGCTGTGCACCCCGGAAGGCATCGTCGACCTGCGTACGGGCCTGCTGCGCGCCCCGGACCCGGGCAAGGACTTCAACTCCCGCTCCACCACCGTGGGCCCCCAGCAGACACCGACGCCGCGCTGGCAGCGCTTCCTCACCGACACATTCGGCAGCAATCCCGAAGACCAGGAGATGATCGGCTTCCTGCAGCTGCTGCTCGGCTACTCCGTCACCGGGGACGTGGGCGGCCAGGTCATGCCTTTCCTGTTCGGCTCCGGCAAGAACGGGAAGAGTGTCCTCCTGGACGTGCTGATGAAACTCCTGGGCGACTACGCGGACGCTGCACCTCCCGGTTTCCTCATGTCCCGCCCCTTCGAAGGGCACCCCACCGACCTGGCCGAGCTCCACGGCCGTCGGGTCATCGTGTGCTCCGAGGTCAAGCCCGGTGACAAGTTCGACGAGGCCCGCGTGAAGCTCCTGACCGGCGGCGACCGCATCAAGGCTCGCCGCATGCGCCAGGACTTCTTCAGCTTCGAACCCACCCACAAGCTGTGGCTCTTGGCCAATCACCGACCTGAGGTCGGCACTGGTGGTTTCGCGTTCTGGCGCCGTATGCGTCTGATCCCCTTCGAGCGCGTCGTTTCCGACGACCGCAAGATCGACAATCTGGCTGACGTCCTCGTCACCGAGGAAGGCCCAGGCATCCTGGGCTGGCTCATCGAAGGTGCCCGGCGCTACCTCGCCGGCGACAAAGACCTCACCGGCCCCGCCCGCGTACGCATCGCCACTACCGCCTATGCGGAGACCGAGGACCATATCGGCCGGTTCTTCGACGAGTGCTGCGTCCTCAGTCCCGACTCACGCGCCGAGCAGGCCCGCCTGTATGCCGAGTACAAGACGTGGTGCCAAAATGAGGGCGCCCCTGTCATCTCATCGCGCGCGTTCGCCGCACGCGCCCGCGAGTTGGTCGGACTGGCCTCCCCGAAGGAGATGATCCTGTCCAACTCTAGGAAGTACTACCCGGGCATCGGACTGCTCGCCGACGAGGAGAGAGCATGAGCTCCCTGATCACCGAAGACGAGATCCGACACGAGAGCGACCTCGTCTGGCTCGAGGACGTCACCGACCTCGACTACGTACGCCAGAGCCTGGACCGGCTGCCCACCCGCCGCGGCAAACCGGCCTACCACCGCGATGGACGCATGGTCGGCTACGCGACCCTAGCCCCCCAGGCCAAGGCCTCCCGCTCCTCGGGTACCTTCCGCCGGCGCGTGTTCTGGCTGCTGCCCCACGACCGTGACACCCAGCCCGATGGCCTGTACGAAACCGGCGCCCCTGCAGAAGCTGTCGACCCGCGCACCCTCGCCGCTGGCACCAAGGGCTACAAGACGGAACGCTCCGAGGGCGGACCGCCCTCCACCGCGATGCGGGAGCTGGGCATAACGCTTCCGCTCTGATTGATTCAGGGTCCGGTTGGGTCCATCGAGCACGCACGTGCCTCGGCATGCATGTGCGGGTCGAAGGACGACGCGTCCGCTGACAGATCCTGCGAAGGTGACTGAGGCTACGTGAGTTCCTTCCGCATCAACGTGCACATCGTTTCGTAGCGGCGCAACGATCCATCAGGGGCTTGTTCGTCCCACGAGTCCGGCTGACGGTCGTACGCGACGTAACCCAGCCTTTCGTATAGCGCACGTGCCCGGGGGTTGCTTTCCTCCACACCGAGCTCGGCCTGGCGTAGACCGCGGTTCCTGATCCGCAGTTCTGCGGCTTCAACAAGGAACGTGCCGATCCCGCACGACTGCAATGCGGGGTGGACTGCCAGCTGCCACAAAGTCCCGACGCCCTCCTTGGCCTGGTAGTCGACGCCGCCCTTCGCCACAGGGATGTCCGTTGCGGGGCAGACCGCAAGGTAGTCGACCTCGCCGATCCGGGCACGTTCCAACTGCTTTGCGACGCCGGCCAGGTGGCGGTCAGACCCTGCCCACCCGCACGAGGCCAGGTCCGCATGCACCAAATCACGGGCTGACAGCTTCAACACAACGTTGATCATCTTCAGTACCTCCGGCGAGCCAGCATCCATGCCGATCACCCAGGGCGCAAAGCAGTCTCCACTACCCACACTCCTGGCTCACGGGCCACCGCTGCTCAAGCAATCAGGCGAACGCTGCTGCTGAAAGCCAACGAAGCTGGGGGGCTCTGCCTTGGGCCGGTGAGCCTCCTGCCTGCGTGATAGTCCGCAGAGGTCCATGCTCGTCCGCAGGTGTTCATCGCCGTTGTCACGTGGTTGGTCACACACCACTGAACAGCTGGTCAGAGCTACCTTGCGATACATGGCACCGCCATCTACTATGCATTGCATGGAACCTGGCAAAACATTGAGCCAGCTCCGCAAGGGGGTCCTCGAGTACTGCGTGCTGTCCCTGTTGCGTGACGGTCCGCGCTACGGCACGGAGCTGCTGGGCGAGCTGGCGGACACCGGCGCGCTGGCGACGAGCCAGGGCACGGTGTATCCGCTGCTGACCCGGTTGCGACGCGAGGAACTGGTGACGACCGACTGGAGCGAGTCGCCCAATGGCCCCCCGCGGCGCTACTACGCGCTGACGGTCAAGGGCCGTACGGCGCTCACGGACTTTGCCCTTGTCTGGGCGGAGTTCACTCAGGCGGTCGACCGCCTCATCACCCCCGACCAGCACGCCGACCGGAGAGCACAGTGAAGAGCACCGCCACCCGCCCCGAGATACGCCGCTACCTGGCTGCCGTCGACCGTGCCGCGTCCGCCCTGCCCGCCGGCCCCCGCAAAGAGCTACTGGCGGACCTCTCCGAGCACATCGACGTCGCTCTGGCCGAGCGGCCCGGCGAACTCGACCAGATCCTCGCCGAGCTCGGCGACCCCCAGGACATCGCCGCCACCGCCGTGCGCGAGGACGCCGAGTACGACGACCCCGACCAGCGGCGCGGCAATCCGCGCACCGTTCTGGCACTGCTCGCGGCCAGTTCAGTGATGGGCCTGCTCGCCGTGGCGCCGCACTCCGACGTGCTGAACTTCCCCATCCTCGTCGTCACAGCGCTCGGGTTCGTCTCCCTGGCCATGTCGGCCTCGTGGACCACCGCACGCAAGTGGATCACCGTCGCGTGGTTCATCCTGCCGAACCTGTTCCTGCGCGTCGTCGACCAGGCCTTCGACCTCGGCCACTCCGCCGAGGTGACCCTGTCCTTCCTCGCGGTGGCCGTCCGGGCCGGCGTCCTCGTATGGCTGTGGCGCCACCGCGTCACCCCCGAAGGCCCCGGCCGCATCAACCTCCGCCTGCCCCGCTGGGCGCGCATCCTGCTGTGGACCCTGCTGGCCGTCTTCCTCGTCTTCGAAGTGTCCATGTGGGTCGCGGCCTTCGCCCTCACCGACAGCCTGTCCTCGGTGAAGGAAGGAACCCTGAACCCCTGATCGAACAAGTCACGGGAAGACCGAAAACTTGAAGGGCCCCGCCGTTCACGGCGGGGCCCTTCAACGTCGCGGCCTGTGCCCGCTGCCACAGGCACAGGCACAGGCACCCGGGCCGGGCATGGTGCTGACACCGCCTGACGCCACCACTTTGTGGTGGCTAACAGGGGCGGAAGCCAGCTGGCTGGCGGTGTGCTGCGGCTGTTGAACGACGGTTGCAAGGCCATCTTCCAGTGAACGTGCCCCGCCGATACGATCCCCTCTCAGCCTGGTGCCCAGGCATGAGCATGGGGGCTGGAACACGGTTTGACCACCGACGGAGGGCGCCATGGGGGACACCGTTCAGGGCGTCTTGACGTCGGTCTTGGCGGCGAGTGCTTCGACGGTCTCGCCTCCCCTTCGCCGGGGTGTTACGGCGCCAGAAGTAGGCGACGATCGCGGGCCGCCGCCCCCGCCTGGAGCAGGTGATCACGTCGATGGGCAGGTGGGCGTCGAGCCCCTGGCGCAGCCACCGGACGGCGTGCTTGGTGAGGGTGGTGTCGGCGGTGTGGCAGTAGCGCGCGACGGTGCGCCGCGGTTCAGGGCGAGTTGAAGGTGGCGGCCGGGCGCGTGGCCATCTACCAGTGGCGTGGTGCGAAAAACGTCATGAGCAGCTTCGAGGGCGCCCTGGTCGGCGGCGGTCAGGGCCTCAATCTCCTCGCCCGGGCCGCCAGGACCTCAAAGAGGGCCGCCGCACGAACCATCCCGAACTGGTGCTGTTCACCTCGTGGGGCGACCTGCAGGTTTACGCGACCCACGATCCCCGCGGCCGCGACCTGCAGCCGCTCGTCGACCTCGTGGACACCCACGGCCCGGACGCCATCCTGGCCGCCGTCGCCGGTCTTGCCCCCGAAAACAGCGCTGACATCACCGTCTCCACCGCCCACAAGGCCAAGGGACGCGAATGGACGTCGGTACGCATCGCCGACGACTTCGGTCCCCCCCCGCACCGCCCGCAGACGGTCCGCAGCAGCCCGCAGCGCCACCCGCGGTCGACGACGCCGAGGCACGCCTGGCCTACGTGGCCGTCACCCGCACCCGGACCCGTTTGGACCGTGGGGGATTGTGCTGGATCGACCACTCGACCAACGGCACCCCGCTGCCCCTCTTGTGCTGAGCCGAGGCCTGTGGCCGGGGGACCACCGGGACCTCGCGCAGACCAGTGACGCGGGCCTCTGCGCTGCCTCGACAGCAGGAACGCGACAACGGCGCCAACGTCGGGTGGTCCTGTGCGGTCCACTGCCTGGGCAGTTCGGAACCTCTGCTCGCGCACATGCCCTTTTGAACGGCAGCAGACAGTCCTGTCCTGCGACTGCGTCATGCGAGGACGTAGCGACGTGGCGGCTCTGTGCCGTGCAGCCGATGCGGTGCGTCAGATGCCGGCTGTCGAGCTCTTCAAGGCGCCCACGAGCGATCGAAGATTGAGGTGGACCGATGCGCGTGGCGCACCGAGCGCTTTGTCGGCGCTCTGGAGGAAGGTGCCGGTCTTCTTCTCGGCGACGACGTGATCCGCGTAGCCCGCGGCACAGGCGAGGAAGTACAGGTCGTTGAGGTCGTTGTTGACCCACACATCCGAGGCGTTGCGGAGCCGAGCCTGGAGGACCTCCAGCACTCTGCCCGTGAAGGGAAGGCGACTGAAGAATTCCACCACCTTCTCGGGCTGCAGGAATGTCAGTGTCTCCGCCGGAGAATGATGACCTGCCAGCTGGCCTGCCTGGGCCAGCTCCATTTTGAGATCGTTCAGCATGTACGCAGCGGCGACCAGACGCATGTCCCGCTCTGCCGGGTGCTCCCGCAGTCCCTGGGCCAGCTGCGACGCGGCATCCGCCCACCCCGCGACCACCGTGTTAATGGCCTCCTGTTCGTCCTGCGGGAGGCTCTCCTCGAGCAGCAAACTCGCCCATGTAGCCCGCCAGACGACGTCCGTCATTCCCAGTGTGGCTGTCCCCGTCGGGGCTGCAGCGTCCGGACTGTCGATTTCGAGTGGGTAGTTGGAGAAGGGCGACTGTGGCGCGTTCGTGAAGACATGCTCCGCGGTCAGTTTCCGTCCGCTGAAGGCACCGGCAAACTCATGCAGGCGCACGACCAGGGGACTGAGCATGTGCCACCCGTCGTACGCCTCCAGCATGGCCCTCGCGAGGTCATGGCGACGCTCCTTGGTACCGGCGTGTGCCGTCTCGACCAGGTGGGCACTGGACAGCGGAAGGCGCACCGCCTTCTTTGCGGCGAGCTCCCACAACTCCTCGGCTGCCCGGCGCTCTTCGGCGCCCTGAATCTTCTCTGGTGCAACACGTGCCCGAGCCATCGTGACCCAGTGGTTCTGATCCAAGTAGATGACCTCGGCCATCACACCCCGCCTTCGAAGAGCCTCGACGCCACGCACAGCGTCGACCTGCACAGACCAGACCGCTGAGGACGACCACAGGTTGTACAAACACCACGCGAGGAGTTCTGTACAGGGCTCGCGATGGTTCTCGGGTGACCCCTGCTGGTTCGGCGGTCTACGGGCGGGCATGCCTAGCGGCTCCTGGACGGCTCCCGCCCCAGGGGGGTGACGCAGGAGAGGAGCGCCTCAGGGCCGTTCCCTGTCCCGGCCGACGCAGACGGTGGGGGCCTGTCGGCCACCGGCCCCCACCGTGCGTGCATGTGTGCCCTTGCGAATGCGGGACCGCTATGACACCCCTCAATCGGGCAGCAGGGCGAAGGCCACGAACCCGGCCTGGGCCACACGCTCCTCCGCCAACGGGGTGAGCGAGCCGTCGCCGGCGTTGACCCGGTAGGAGCGCACCAGGTCGGCGGGCCGGTCGGCAAGCAGGAGGAATTCCCCTGATGGCGGCGCGAAGGCGAAGCTGCGGGCCGCCACACCGGGATGGAGTGACGCGGCGAGCTTCACGTCGGCGATCCGGGTGAGCTTGCCGTCGCCGGCGATGCGGAACCAGGCGAGGGAGTCCTCGCCCCGGTTGTTGACGTAGAGCAACTCGCCGCCGGGATGCACCCGGATTTCGGCGGGCTCGTTCAGCCCGTCGTATCCGGCAGCGACCGTGGCTCTTCGACTCCCGCCTCGTCGCCCGCTTCGCGTTCGACGAGGACGACACCACCCTGGGTGTGTACGTGACCGAGGACCCGGCCGAAGTCCTCGCCGCCTGCCAGGCCCGCGATGCCGCATGGCATCACGCGCCCGAGCTGCCTCGCAGCATCCCTCACGGTGAGCGCCCTGGGGCGCGCGCTGCTCGGCCTCGAACAGTTCGCGGGAGGCGACCGATGAGTCCGAAGCGCACTGCCGCAGCCGAGCACGTCGAGATCCCCGGTATTTGCTTCATCCGTCAGCCCGACGGCGTACGGCGCTGCACCCTGTCGGCCGGCCACGGTGGCGACAAGCACAGGCACTTCTACAGCGGGGAGCTCCGCAACGGCTTCCGTGTCGGCACGAGTTGGCCGCGTCGGCCCGGCGAGACGCAGGCCGATTGAGGCTCCCGCCGCCGGTGCCTGGAGGTGCCCGGCGGCGGGACAGGGCGGGCCGCTCGATGGCAAGCGGTGGGAGTGGCCCGCCCTGCACGACGTCGCGCAGGGCGACATCGAAGCCAGGGAGAGTAGCCGACCGAGTAACCGCAGCGCGACCCGTATGCGAGACAAACGCATCGCGGACGGCGACCTGGACAACGGGTTGCTCATCGACTGCCCGTCGCTCTCCCCCGTGGGCGCGGGCACCACCTGGCCCCCTGCGACTGATCTCGCGCTCTGCGGCAGGGGGCCAGGGCCGTCGTAAAAGTGTCCCTTGGAGGGACACTTTCGAGTGTACGAGTGGGCGAATCTAGCATTCTCTATGCAGAAATCGTATTTGGAGTGCTAGAGTGTTATGCATGACGCTCGGTACTGAAGAACTGTTGAGGCTCACGGTGACGGCGCTCATGAGCCGGTCCGGTGAGCGGCAGGGGGATCTCGCGGCGGCGCTCGGGCAGGCCCAGGCGCAGGTGTCGCGCAAGCAGAGCGGGAAGCAGCACTGGACCTTGGAGGACGTCGACCGGCTGGCGGCGCACTACCGGATCGGGGTGCTCGATCTGCTGGCCGGCCCGACGCACGCGGTCACGGTCCTGTCCTCCCTCGGCTCCGGCCCCGGGCAGGCCTCTCTCCCGCTCGCTGCGCCGCCCGCAGCTTCCGTCCCGACGGCTGTGTCGGTGCCGCGCAGCGAGGCCTTGAGTGGGCCGTGTGTGCTGTGCGGTGAGCCTGCTACGGACGCGGTCGAAGGCATGTGGCAGCACCTGACGCGCGAGGAGTGCATCGCAGCCCTGGATGCTGCTGATCCGATCGCCGACTACGCCGAAGGCGCGGACCAGGAAGGGGAGTTCGCGCCGACGGGCCCGGGAGAGCCCGTGGTGCCGCAACCCGGCGCCCCGCAGCCTGTGCCCGTGGATGACGGCGTGGACGTGGTCGTGCCGGTTCCTGCTGCGCGTGAGCCCGCCGGGCAGGCGCCCGAGGCGGAGCCCGCCCCCGCCGCAGAAGCCGCGGAACCCGCCGCCGAAGAACCGGGCTCCGCTCCGGCTGCTGCGGCCGGCCAGGCGACGACGTCGGCTGCGGGCCGGGCGCCCGGCTACGCCTCGGAGATGCTCGTCGATCAGATCCATGCCCGGGTGCGGGATGTCCTGGCGTGGTCGCAGGGCGACATCGAGGCGGCACAGGCCGCGCTGATCAAGACGGCGATCCCGGACGTGATGGCGCTGTTCGAGCGTTCCCGGGTCGGCGGCCGGTACGCGCACTCGAAATTCCCGCCGACCGATGACATTCTGCGGAAGAAAACACAGAAGGGCGCGGACGAAATCTGGGAGGGCCGTCCGAAGTGGCGGAATAAAACCGCGTACGACGCGGTGAAGAAAGGCGAACAGTTCGAGGTGACCGCGCTGGACATGAACGCGGCCTACCTGTCCGCGTTCAAATGCTGGCTGCCGATCGGAAAACTGGTGGAGGACACCACCGGTGTGCATGACCCGAGGCGGTCCGGCGTCTACCAGATCACCCCGCCGGTGTGGGAGCACGCGGACCTGCCCAACCCGCTCGGCGCCCGCAAGGAGCCCGGCCCGGTCTGGGTCCCGGACTCGATGGTCCGCCTCCTGCTCGACTGCGCGAAATGGGGCCTGTGCAAGGCGCCCGAGATCCACCGGGCGATGCTGTCCGGCGGTACGGAAAGCCTCCTGGAAAAGCTCCGCCGCGCCCTCGCGGAAACCAGGGATACCGCGATCACGGAAAACGACGAAATCGTCGTGGAGTACGTGAAGGCCATGTATTCTAAGTTCGTGTCCACGATCGGTGAATCCAGCGCGAACACGGATATTCGCCGCCCGGACTGGATGCACATCATCCGGTCGAAGGCGTTCACGAACCTGTGGCGCAAGGCCTATAAAGCCAATAAGGCGGGCCTGAGTGTGATCGAGATTTCCGGCACCGACGAACTGCATGTCGCCGGAGACTGGCGCCCGGTTTTCCCTCAGGGCCGCGCACTGAACCAGGTCAAGGCGAAGAACACCTATACGCTCGGGGGTAACCGTTAATGGGCGGGTCGCCGGAATTGTGGGCACGCTGGGGCGAGTGGAAGAAATACGACGCGAGGGGATTGAAGGGCGGCGAAGCCCTCATCCTGGAACTCAACCGCATCGTCTACGAGTCCGGCTTTTCCTCGCCCATCACCTCCACGCGCGGCCAGAACGCCCGGCTGCGCTACCTCGACAGCAAGGCCGGCCGCGCCGAGCTGCGCGCCCAGGGCGTCAGCGACCGCGCCATGCGCTCGTGGTTTCGGGGCAAGTCCCGCCCCGGCAAGGCCAACCTGGAACGCCTCGACAGTGCCTACTGGGTTCGCCGCCGCGAGAATTTGATCCGCTCCGGCTGGCTCAAGCGGCACCTCGACAACGACGGCCAGGGCCGCCGCGTGGAGATCTACCCCGTCGACCAGAACGCCGTCCCCCAGGCCCGGGCCCGATCGAACATCACCGAGCGCTCGATCACGGTCCGCTACGTGTGGACGGACATGGTCGACGCCTGGGCCGCCCAGAACGCCGACCTGATGGACGAAATCTGGGACGACATCATCACCGACCTCGACAGCGACTACGCCGCCTACGCCTACGTGGCCTCCGTCGGCATCGGCGCGTGATGCCAGAACACCGATCAGGTGTCCGATTTTCTCGGCAAGGTGGCCCCCTCGCCCCAGGTCCGGACGCACCTTGATTGTCCTGTGACAGCGGATCTTGAGCGTGTGCCATCGAAGTCTGAGTGATCGAGGCGGCCCCTGGGGCGAGGCGGTACGAACGCCTCGCCTCACGTTGGTGGTTGAGCGAGTGTGTTGCGCTCGACCAGGTCCATCAGGAACGAGTTCAGTGCGTGTCGAGCATTCTCAGCCTTAGCCAGGGACTGGCGCAGTTCTGTCAGGCGCTCCGGGGACGGCGCCTCGTCCGCGAGGAGGTGTTCACGCACCACACTCGTAGCGGCGGCTAGGGCAGCAGTGGCTGCGATCACTTCTGGCTCTAGTGGCTCGTGCCATCCCGGAGGGTGGTAGCTGGGGCTTCCCGGCCCTTGCGGCACCCGCACACCGTCGTGCGCCGCTTCGTCGACGGCCGCGCGAGCATCTCGTGCCACTTGCTCCATTTCTTGATCAAAGTTCTCTACGGACGGGCTTCGCCGCCACGTCAGGTCTTGCTCGTACCGGTGTAGGAGCGCATCCCATTCCCGGGTTGTGGAGCGGATACGAGTGAGCCGCATGAAGGCTTCAGCCCGCTCGGCGCGGCGCCGCTCTTCGTCCTGTCGCTGTTCGACTGTGCGTGCTTGTTCCGCTTCCCGCAGCCGAGCGGCTTCGCGCGCGTCCTCTTCACGTTGTCGGGCGCGCGCCGCCTCTTGTCGAGCCTCCGCAAGGGCCCGGCGTTGAAGGTGCAAGGGCCCGGCATAGGCGGTTGCGGCGGTAATCGCTGATCCGGCGAGGGCGCCAATCAATCCATACAGTGCGTCCGACATGGCGTCACCCTGCCCGAGCGCAGCGTGAGGTGCCAGGGCTTCCGATGCTTCTTCGGCGTCAGGGGCGGCGGGTTGCCCGGCCGGTTGGCAGCACTGACCGCGTGGGAGCGGGCGAAGGCGGCCGAGTCCCGATGCCCGGCCCCCAGCCCTGAGCGCCGTGGCATGATCGGGGCGTGGTGAAGCCGAGGCTGAGGGGGCCACCGTGCGGGATCAACTCCTGGGAAACCGCTACCGGTTGGTGAGGCAACTCGGTGAGGGCGGCATGGGTGAGGTCTGGGAGGCGCAGGACGAGACGCTGGACCGGCACGTCGCGGTCAAGGTGATCTCTTTGCTCGCCGGGGGCGGAAGCCGCGGGAGTGAGGCGCGCGCTCGGTTCCTGCGTGAGGCCCGGATCACGGCTCGTCTGCAGCATCCGCACATCGTGACCGTCCACGACCTCGGCGAGAGCGGGCCCGAGAACGGCAATGCCCCGTTTCTCGTGATGGAACTGGTCCGGGGCGAGGGCCTGGACGCCAAGCTGGCCCGGGGTGAGGTCAGTCTGGAAGAGGCGGCCCGGTGGGGCGCGCAGGTCTGCGACGCCCTCGCCGAGGCGCATGCGGCGGGCGTGATGCACCGGGACATCAAGCCGTCCAACATTTTCATCACGCACACCGGCACGGTGAAGGTCCTCGACTTCGGCGTCGCGCGGGCGGCCGACCCGTATGCCACCGCCGACCGTCTCACCCAGACCGGGTTCATCGTCGGCACGCCGCCGTACATGGCCCCCGAGCAGGCACGCGGCTACCCGGAGCCCAGCAGCGACCTCTACGCACTCGGGTGTCTGCTGTTCGAGCTGATCACCGGCCGACTGCCCTTCCAAGCACCCGACAGTGTCGGCTATCTGACGGCCCACCTCAGCCAGGAACCACCCGCCCCGAGTTCGGTGCGGCCCGGCATCCCCGGCGCGTGGGACGGTCTCGTCCGCAGACTCATGAGGAAGGACCCCGCCGAACGGTACGAAACCGCCGCTGACGTCTCCCGTGCCCTGCGGCAGCTCGACCGGGCGGCCTCCACCCAGGTGCTCACGCGGCAGGACGAGGTCTCCCCGTCTTCGACCGCCAGGAGCACGTCTGTGGGAGGCCTCTGGCTGTCCGGCGCGGTCTGGCTCCTGACGGTGGTGGCGAGCGCAGTTCTGGTCTCGATCAATCTGGACGGCGAAGAGGACGCCCGTGACGCAGCGTCAGGCGCGCTCGTGGTCACCCTCGTCACTGCCTTCCTCATCGGCCGTTTCGTCCTCATGGCACGTCCGGTCTGGCGTGCGGCGGTGACGAAAGTGTCCCGCTTCGCCCTGCCGCTGCTGCTGTTCGGCATGTATGGCACGGTGATCGCGCTTACGGTCGACGGGAGCTATGTGGGGTACTGGTGGATGCTGGGCATCTCCACTGTCGCTCTGGCGAGCCTGCTGGCTCTGACCGCCGCTCTTACAGCCCAGACCGGACTCGGGGCCCGCAGAGTGGGCTACGCACTCGTGGCCCTCAACGCCATCGCACTGTTCGACACCGCCGCCGAGGCGTTGGACATCCCTGTCTCCGTCACTCCCTACATCGCCTTCGTCCACCCGGAACCGGGCACGGTCCCGCCTGCCGTCCTAGCCATCGCGATGTACTGCATCCGGGAGATCGCGACCCGCCGGGCGGCGGACGGCCAGCGCTTGTCCCACGCCGAAGTGTCGTTGCGGTAGGGGTGCCTCCGGCTTCTCACGGGCGGTGCTACGAGCTGACGCCGCCGACGGCCCTCGCGGCTCAACCTTCACTGCGACAGGGCGTCGAAGTCGGCCCGGGGAAACGGACTGGTCGAAGGAGCAGCACCGCGCCCCGGGCCGACTTCACCCGGCACCCGGGGAACGCTCACCATGGCGTGCCGGGTCGAGCCCCGCGCCTTCTCTCGGCGTAGCGGCACGTCCGGGCCGGGGGAGCGCTGGTGCTGCCCGGCGTGACTGCAGCCGGATGCGCGCGTTAGACCTGTGTGACCATGACGAAGCCCCGGCCCGCTGCGGTCACCGGCCGCGGGGAAACGATTCCTCCTTCGTCTGGTGAGCCGATCTTCGCGGCACTCGCCACCCGCTGGAAGGCGGAGGGGCGTGTCGTGCCCGGGCAGGTGGATGGGGAGTGGGTCAGGTTGGCCAGGTGTCCGTGGCCCACCCGTTAGGCCGGCGGGTGCGGGTCCCTCTCCCCCCCCATCCGCGCACCCGCTGTACCGGCCGGCAGCCTCGCCGACCTGCCCGGTAACCCGAGGCTGTCGGCCGGCCGGTCCAGTGCCGCCACCTCCCTTGACGCGCCGGCACCATGCGGGCGGGGTCAAGGGACGTGCCGGCCGGGGGAGGCCTTCAGGCGGTGTTCGTGGTGAACAGGCGTTGGGCGGCCGCGGTGGCTCCGGTCAGGTTGAGGGGGATGTCGAGGCTCTGGCACATGCGCTGGGCGCGGACGACGACGCTGAGCGTCGCGGGTGTGGGTTCGCCGGCGGGGACCTGGACGGAGACGCGGCGGGGCCGGTGGGTGTGGACGAGGTCCTCGATCTCTGCGGCGGCCGCGGCCCTGGTGTGGACATCGAGGCTGTGGTGCAGGGTCACGCGCAGGGTGTCGCCGTCGACGCGGTGACTGATCAGCATGATGGCCTCCGCTCGCGTGTCTTCAGGCCGTCCCGGTGGGCCGGGGGGTTGTCCGGTCTTCAAGGATGACAGTCGGGGCGGCGTTATCGCAGTTCACGGCCGCTCTCGGCACGTCGCTTCGCACTCCCGGGCCGCCCGGGGCCGGTGATCCGGATGCCGAGGGGTGGCTGTTCGCTCGTGTGCGGTGATGCTGTCCGCGCGGTGCGGGCGTGGTCCCCACCGCGCCCGCACCGCTTCCCCCGTGGAGCCGCGAGGCGCCCGCCGGCGCCGCGCTCCAGGCTGCCGTGGCGGGGCCTCCCCCGTGGGGCCCCGGCACGGCAGCCCCATCAGTGGATCATTTCGGTCGGTTGGCATGAACACCGCCCCCAGCGAAAAGCCCTGGCCATGCCCCCGCACGGGCGGGGCCAGGGCTGTTCTTCACGCGGCCCGGGAAGGGAGCGGGCCGCTGTCGCGCACCCCTCTCAACTATCTCCCTTCCCGTCGGCACACGCTGCGCGTCCACGCTCCGCGTCACCGAACAGCGCCTGCGCCGGTCTGCTGGGAGGATGCTTGTCATGGAGCCGCTGCCGACGCCTTGTCCCGCGGACCGGATCCCGGACACGACTGGTCTGGAAGCGTTCGAGGCCGCGTGCAAGGCGGCCAAGGATCAGGGCGTCGTGTTCATCGCGGTCGAGCAGCAGGGGAGCTCGCTGTGGACGGTCAAGGCCGATGCGCTCACCGCGCCGCAGCACACCATCACCCCCACCGTGTACAAGGCGGTGCGCGCGGCCGTCATCCGTCTCATCCGAACCTGGGAGATCCGTCCCGACTCCTTGGCCGGCGCCGTCGACTTCGCCCTGCACGACGTGGACAACGAGCCACGGGCCCGGGAACTGGCTGCCGCCCTGCATGCCGCCCTCTACGGCGACCTCGAGCCGCTGTCCCGCGCCGTGCCCCCCACCACCTGACGACGTACCGGCCGCGGGCGAACCAGGCTGTTTCCCTAACAGACCGCCGCAGGGTGCGCGATGATCCCCTTCGAACCGGGAGGGAGACGGGCATGGACAAGGGCAAGCGGATCACCGGTGCGGCACGTGACAAGGTCGCCGCCGAGCTGAAGGCCGCCTACGAGGGCGGCGCCTCGATCCGGAGCATCGCGGCGAGCACCGGACGCTCCTACAGTTTCGTCCATCGCATCCTCACCGAGGCGGGCGTCACCCTGCGCGGACGCGGCGGCGCCGTGCGCGGCAAGCCCCGCTCATAACACTCTGCCTCTGCCGTGAGGCGGCATCACGGACGAACAGACGGATCACCGCCCGCAGTGCGGGCACCGGTCGCTGCGGCGGCCCCGGGTCTCCACGACCAGGCCCCGCTCCCGCAGCCGCCGCAGGTGATAGGCGACGCTGGAGGAGCTGGTCAGTCCCACGGCCGCGCCCAGCTCGCGCACGGACGGCGCCTCGCCATGCTCGGCGATCCACTCCCGCGCGCACGCGACGATGCGGCGTTGCCGGTCGGTCAGGGTGTCCGGGGCCGTGGTGCTCATAGATTGATTAGAGCACGTGTTCGATTTTTTGGGCGAGTTAACAGGCGAGAGTCCGGCATGCGTGGTTGTCCTGTGTCATCGGAGCTTGAGTACGTGCCATTGAACGTTGAGCGACGCGAGTCTGTGTCACCGAATTGATTGCCCCAGTCGGTCGGAGCAGCTGAGGTGCTGACGGGCCCGATGGGCCGACACGGGGCGCCGTTCGCATTGACCTTGCTGGGATGTGAACTTCTGGACGGCGGGTTCGGCTACCGGCAATGCTGTACGGATGCTTCGACGTGGATGGCGAGCGTGGCGGGATCGCCGCTCGTACCAGAACCGGGCTGTGGCCGTCCGGATGAACGAGTTCTTCGACTCACTTCCGGCGCCGAGAAGAGCCGCTCTCTCGGACGTTGCCCACCACTACGCCCGCACGCTCTACCCCAACCACGAGCGCCTCTTGAGCGCGAAGTCCACCGCTGCCTACCCGTACTACGTCGGTCTCTCCTCGGAGCTGGGGAGCTTCACACATGTCACCAAGCGGATAGTCCTGGTCGCGGACACGATGCTGTTGTCCGACCACGGCATCGGATCGGTGCACGAGATCGGGCAGCACTCTCGGAGTACTTACGGCAGCAACATGGATCAGAACGGAGGGGAGCGCCTGACACCGGTATCAACCCTGACATATCGCTACGGAATGGTGACCAATGATCTTGCCCAGGTGGGGCGGTGGCTGCTGGACGCGGAACCCCTCCTACGCAGCGGGCTTGCCTGGTACTTGCCGGTTTACACGCAAGGACGCGCGGGGTGGAGGGATAACGAAGACAGGCTGGCTGCCAGCAGTCCCGGTCCTCTGCCCTCGTTCAGTGACCGGTCCATCGACTTCATGGTGGAGCATGGCCGTGCTGTAGATCTGGCGGGGACCAAACCTCTTGCCAGCCGGGTGGTCCGTCCGGTCCTGGAGATCGATCTGCCTTTCATCGACGGGCTCAGCCTCACCGACTTCGCCCAGGTCACCAGGGAGGAGTTCGACTCATACCGCCTGTACCGCGATTTCATGCGCTCCCGGCTCCTCGAACTCGATGACGCGCTGGAAGCGGTCGATTCTCAGGTGGCCCGGCCCTAGAACGGATCGCGCTCTCCATCCGTGACGAGCTGAACGCCGCTGCCGCGCAGATGAGCAGCGCGGCCCGGTCCCGGGCCCTCAGCCGCGCCGGCGCCGTACTGGGCACCACGAGCGCGGTCCTTGCCGCAGTCCGCCCCGCGGCCCTACAGGGTGCGCTCAGCATCAGCGCGACGCTCGCGGCCGGGGCAACTGGCCTGTGGCCGACCATCCAGGCGTTCGCTGACACCAAGCTCAAACGCACACATGGAAAGTGGCACTACGTTTGGGTCCTCCAAAAGAAGGCCGGCCGCTGAGACGTCCTCTTCGACGACACGCAGACTCACGTCGATCAAGGTTCGGTGGAACGCGCTCAAAGTTCGCTGCCACAGGACAGCCTTCCCGCGGCCGAGGTCAGCCTCGCCGACCCGTTCCCGTGACCGCGCGAAACCCGGACTTGTCAACTAAGCTTCAACTCATGAGCGTGCTGGAGCTGACTCTCTCGGAGCTGCTGAACAAGCCCAAGGCCACGCTGGCGAACCTGCGCGGCACGCGGCGGATAGTGCTCCGACGCCGTGATGACGAGGACCTGGTGCTGACCACCGCCGCGCGGGCCGACCAGGACCTGGAGGTGATGGGCGCAACCAGCCGGATGTTCGTGGAGATGATGCGCACCCCCCAGGGCCGCACCCTGGTCCTGGACGTGCTGCCGGCGACCTTCCCGTGGGTGCGCTACCTCCCCGCACACGACGTGCGCGCCTTCTCCGTCGAGCTGGTCGAGGCGCTCGGCGCCGCAACGTCGCTGGACAACACCGCAGGCGTCGCCCAGCTGCTCACCGAGTGGCGGCACACCGCCGAGGTGCACGCCGACCCCGAGCTCTACGCCGCGCTGACCACCGATTCGGGCGAGGACTACGGACCGGTGCCCGAGCCCGGAACCGCCGCGTGAGCCCAAAGCGCGGAGAGCGTGCCGCCCCGCCGCCGGGCCCCGACGAGTGGGACATCCGCTTCGCCAATGGCGAGGCCGCCAAGGGATGGGAGCAGCTGAGTGCCCAGGCCGCGGGCAACACCCGCGCCGCCTGGCACCTGATGCGCACCGACCCGGCCCCGGCCGCCCGCACCGAGCGCCATCACCGGCTCAAGGGCGAGCTGGCCCGCGGCGTGCACCACGGCGAGGCGATGGACCGCTGGCAGATCGAGGTAACCGCCGGCGGCCGTATCTGGTATCTGCTCGACGTCGAGCGCCGCACGGTCTGGATCGACCGTGCCTCCACGGGCCACCCCAAGGCAAGCGACCGCTGACCTCCTGGCCTGGCCTGCCGGTGCGCAGGACGATGGAGGTATGGGCATCCGCGACCAGGACCACGACCAGTACGACGTCGTTGCCGAACCGGCGCGGCCGCCGCTGACCGCGGCCTGCGCCCGGGAGATGACGGCCGGACTGCGCGCGGCGATGGACGACGTCCGGTGCTGCGTGGCGATACTCGCCGCCCGGGTCCGCGACGCCCACGCCGCCCGCGTCTGGCTCCCGTTGGGCTTCACCAGCTGGGAGTCGTACTGCCACGCGGAGCTCGGCATCTCCCGGGCCCAGGCGTACCGGTTCCTGGACGTCGCCCGTTCGCTGGCCGCGATCCACCGCGCCGCCGCCGGCACCGAGATGTCTCGCGTGCGAGACAGCGACCCGGCCGCCGCGGCTGCCCTCGACTACGGCCTGTCCCAGCGCGCCCTGATCGCCGTTTCCGCCCGCAGGGGCGACGTGGCGGAGCTGATAACCCGCCGCCTCGCCACGCGCGTCCACAGCGGCCTGAGATCCCTCGACGAGCCGACGGTGGTCCGCCAGCCCGTCCGCGACGTCCGCACCAGCTCACCCTCGCTTCCGGCGCCTGCCGGTCCGTCGGCGGATCCCACACTCACCCGCGTCGTCGACGACCTCGCCGCCAACGAGCACGCGCTCGGCGAGCTGATGCTCGAAGTCGCCCCCGCGCACCTGTCCGACACCGACGCGGCCGACGTCCTGGCACCGCTGTGCGAGGCGATCGGCAAACCCCTCGACCACGGCCTCGCCGCCCGCCGCTACGCGATATCCGACGACCGCCGCGCCCTGCACGGCACCATCCTGTGACCGCCAGGGCCGGCTGCCGCGGGCGCAGGTACCGGGGCCGGCATGTTGTTGACACGGCCTGACGCCATCACTTTGTGGTGGCTACCTTGGTGCCATGTCGATCACGCCGATGACGCTGCGTGTCCCCGACGAGCTCGCTCCCGCGATCAGGCAGGCGGCGAAGGCGGCCGGGCTGAGCGTCAACGCCTACATCGTGCGGGCCGCCCGCCGCGCCGCGACCCTGGATGCCGCCCGCCAGCTCGCCGGCCTCGGCTTGGGCGAGGACCTGGCGGGCGAGGGCGACAGTCTGTGACCCGAGAGCTCAAGCGCGGGGACGTGTGGTCCCTGTCCGACGGCCGGCACGTCCTGGTCGTCTCCCTGTCCGGCCTGGACGAGGCGTACGGGGCCGTTCTCACCCTCGTGCTGCACCCGGCCGGCCGCTACCCCGACACCGCCCTGTCCGTCACCCTCACCGACCCGGTCCTGTGCACCGCGGTTGCCGGGAACCTCCAGCAGCTGCGCGCCGCCTGCTTCGCCGGGGCGAGTCACCTTGGCGCCGTCGAGGCGGCCACCATGGCCCGCGTCGACCAGGCTTTGCGCTCCGTCCTGGACCTCTGACCGGGGTGGCCTGGAACATGGGAAAGCCCCCACGGGCGAGGGGGCTTTCCCTGCGGTTTTTCCTGGTCGGAGCACCTTGCGCTCGACTACGGCTACTCCTTCAGGCTACGCCCGCTTTCGCTCGGGCGAGCGCCGCCGATCTGGTCCACGGCAAGGGTCATGAGCACGCGCGGGGCGCCGTTCAGGCCGCCTCGACGACGTCGGGCCGCTCCGCAGACGCCTTCGCTGCGTTGATCAGGCCCATGCGCGCCTCGACGAGGTCCGGGCCGGAGAGGCTGCCCCAGAACTCGTGTCCGGTCACGATCGTGGCGAGGCGCATGACGTCGGCCTTGAGCCGGGCGACCTCGACGGCGTCCTGCTCCGTGTAGCCCGGGGTCGGCGGCCGCGCGATGTCGTGGGGGCCGTGGCCGGTCGCGGCGATGCCGTTCTCGTCCGGCTCCACCGACCAGGGCAGCGTCCTGGACAGTGCCGCGAGAGCCGCGTACGCGGCGTCGAGATCGCGCCGGGCGGCAAGAAGATCGCTGGGGAAATCTGTGGCCATAGCCCGATATTAGTTCGACCATTCGGCGACCCCGGGCACGTCAAGCGCCGCGGGGCGCAAGGTCTCAGACCGTGACCGGATGTGGCCCCTCACCACCACAACTGGCCACCATTCCTGACGTGTTGTCAGTGGCGGGTGCTTTCCTGGTGGGTCCCGTGCGCGAGGGGCGCACCGGATCTGGACGGGGGAGCAGCCAAGTGGTGCACGTGAATAAGTACGTCCGCGCGGACGGCACGAGGGTGCGGGCGCACTCGCGCTGGGCGCCCGGCGCGCGGCGGGAGATGAGCGCCGTGGCCGTCATTGTCCTGGTGGTCGTCGGTTTCGCCGGCACCACGGGCAGCGGCAGCGCAGACGGCTCCAACAAGCACAGGCCCCGGCCCCGGTCGACGGCCGTGTATCCGGTGAAGTTCCCGGACTGGGACCGGCCGCAGCCCCGGCCGACGCCGACCGTCTCGTATCCGATCCCATGGGACCGGGGCCACTGAGCCAGCGCGTCACATTCGCCCACCGCGCTGGAGGCTTTCCCAACTGCGCATTTAACAGTGGGTGATTGATCGACATGCAGAGGGTGACGGGGCCTGTTTCGCTGATGTGGCCCGCTCTTCCCCATCACCCAAGGAGTGATCATGAGCGTTGCAGGCGAGGCCGGTCGTGCCCAGCAGATGCGTGCCCGGGTCCAGGACCTGGAACAGGCCGCGGAACGCGCCACTGACCCGCAGGAGCGTCAGCGTCTGAAGGACAAGGCCCGCCACCTCAAGGAGCAGAGCGAGCACGCAGGCGGTACGCGCACGACCGACACCGACCCGACGGTCTCGTCCCACCGGTAGTTCCCAGCACAGACCACCGGCCGGGGGCCGACCTCCGTGGCTCTCCGGGCCCGCGAGAGGCCCCCGGCCGGTCACTGCTTTTCTTCGCTCCAGTACTCCCGGCAGTACCGCTAGGCACGGCCGCCGGCCACTCAGCCGCCCTGGTGGGCGCGTGCGGCCCGCACCGACTCCTGAAGCGCGGCCATCAAGTCCACCGCCGGCACCGGCTCGGGCGGCGCGGCCAGCTCGTCGCCGGACAGCTTCGCTGCGACCAGCTCCTCAAGCGCCTGCCGGTACTCGTCCCGCAGCTGGCCGACCCCGACACCCGGGAGTTCACGCATCAGCACCTCGGCAAGCTCCAGCTCCCGATCGGTGACCGGCGCGGACGGGGCCAAGTCCCCCGGATCGCGCAGCTCGTCCTGCCACAGCAGCGTGTGGAGGATGAGGATGCCGTGGCGTGGCCGCAGCAGTGCGATCCGTTCCCTCGAGCGGACGGCGACCTTGCACACGCCCACCTGCCCGCTGCGCGCGAGCGCCTCGACGAGCAGCGCATAGGGCCGCTCGGCCGGCGGCCCGTCGGGACCGACGTAGTACGGCCGGCTGAACGAGATCGGGTCGATGTCCTGCCACGGCACGAAACCGAGCACCGACACGACGTGCCGGCTCGCCAGTGGCAGACGCGCCAGATCCTGATCGCCCAGCGGCACCAGCCGCCCGTCCGGCAGCTCCCAGCCGCGCCCGACCTCCTCATACGGGATCTCACGGTCCTCGGCCTCACAAAACCGCCGGTGCTGCACCCTGCCGCCGTCCGCGGCATGGACCTCCCGCAGCCGCACCCGGTGCTCCTCGGTCGCCGAGAACAGCTTCACGGGCAGCACGACCAGCCCGAACTGGAGCACGCCCGACCACAGGGCCCTCATGCCTTCAAGCCTCCATCGCCACCGCTGCGGGTGCACCTCGGCCGAGTCGATCACTGCGACCTGATCTGGCCGCTGGGAGGGCTTTTCCAACTGCGCATTTAATGACCCGGCGCCGCCCGTGTAGTGGCTCCTTTACCTGTCGGTCACGGCGGCGTACGAAGAACGGGTGGCCCTGCCCGGTTCGGCGAAAGGCGGGCCGGGCCCTTCTCCGTTGGAGCCGCAGCCCGACGATGTGAACGCCCGGGCGCAGCCCAAGGGGCCGGCGTGAGATGCGGGCTGGTTGCCACACCCGCAACGTATGGGCGGGAGTGTCGTTGTGGCAGGCAGGGCAGCCGCTCTCGGGGCTTCGCGCTATTCGTCGACAGTGTGTGGGGGCGAACAGCGGGGATGGCGGTGCACACCTGCGGCGACTGCCCGACGTCGGGCCCCTCTGCGCCTTCCCGCAGGCCGCAGAGGGGCCCCTCCCTCAACCTCCTGTTTGTCCCTTGTGGAGAGGAGAGCCCTGCGGCGCATGAGCGGGACGGGGAGCGTGGCTGCGGTGCAGGGAACAGATGCCCCGCGGCGAGGGCGCGGGTACCGCGGGGACATCGGCCAGCCACTCCAAGGGGAGCGCTTGGAGTAACCGTGCCAATGTGCCCGTCCCGGATACGGCGGCGGCGCTCCCGGCGCGGCGTGTCACGGGCGTGCCCCCTTTGGCCGCCCGCATCCGACCTGCCGCACGCGCCGTGGGGTCTGCGGACCGCCCTCCCTGCTGGCCTCCGGGCCCGGCAGCATTATTCGAACGAGTGAGCCACTTTGACGCGCGCGAGCGCGGACTGGAGTGCCCCTGGCCCTGGCCGGTCAGGGCGCCGACCTTGCCGTAGTGGAGCACGGTGTTGGCGTTGCTCCAGTCCTCCACGTCCTTGAGCCCGCCGTGGATCTCCCCGCGCAGGGTCGCCAGCACCCTCCCAGGAGACAGGTGGAGACGCCTTGCGACGCGGTGCGTCCCCCTGTGGAGGGTGCGCGGTGGCAGGCCACGGCTGGCCGCCGCCCTGCATGTCGCCCTCTACGACGTCTTCGAACCTCTGCCCTCGCGCCGTGCACTGACGCCGCCGGACCTGTTGAGCAGGCAAGCCGCGGAACTGACGACATGACAGGGCCTGAGGCCGAGAGCGGAGAACCTCCGGCACTCGGATCGTGCACAGTTCCTATGGCAGACGCAGCGAGTACTCAGGTGAGCCACAGCCCCTGAGCGTGACGGTCGAGCATGGCGCAGTTGGCGCTGGGCCAACCGCGGATACGTTGCGCTGCATGACGGCAGAACCGGAACATGGACCGGCGGAATCGGCTGACGTCCGCGAGGCGCGGAGGGCTATTGACGAGCACATGGGCCGTGCCGGCACCGACGAGGAGCTGGCCCGCTGGAAGGACAGCGGTCGTATCGATGACCGAGTGGCGGAGGAAGTCGCGCGTGCGGCGTGGGACGCGGTCCAAGACGTCACACCACCCCCGCCCTCACCTCGGTCGGGCCCGGTGGAGAAGTCCGTCCCGTCGCCGCAACGAGCGGAGCGGCACCGGCGCGCGGTGGCCGTGGCGCGCGGCCTGCGCGAGCTCGGATACCACCTGGACGAAACGCTCCTGCCGGGTCCGGACATGGCAGCTGGGTAGGTCACACCGGCAGGCCCGCAAGAAGTCGCATTTCCTCTGGATCGCCGGCCCTCGGACGGACGGGCCTGTGCTTCCCACTGGCGCGCCCCTGGGCTCGGCGCCCCCACCGCCGGCACGTGCGCAGGTGCGCCACCGGGGCGTTATGCCCTCACGGCTTCGGGAACCCGTGGAGGGGGACAGCCGGACGTGCTGGCTGCGCATCGAGAGGCGGCGCGCCATGGGGCATGGCGGTGATGTGATCGCGGAACTCACCACCGACCACCGTGAGATCAAAGACCTCTTCAAGCAGTTCTCGAACATTCTCCCCGGGAGCGAGGACCGCAAGCGCCTGGCAAATGCGTTGACGATCGAACTGGTGCGGCACTCCGTCGCCGAGGAGGAGTACCTTTATCCGGCCGTGCGCAAGCATCTGCAGGACGGCGACGCCCTGGCGGACAAGGAGCTCGCCGAGCACGCCCGCGTCGAACGGCTTCTCGCCGCCCTCCAGCAGCGCGAACCCGCCGATCTCGACTTCGACCGGCTGGTGGTGAAGCTGTACACCGAGGTGACCGCCCACGTGTACGACGAGGAGAGCCACCTCTTCCCCCGGCTGCGCAACGGTGTTCATTCCTATGTCCTTGAGGAGCTGGGCAACAAGGTGCGGCGGGCGAAGAAGTCCGCGCCCACCCGTCCGCACCCCGGCGCCCCGAGCACCCCACCGGCGAACAAGCTGCTTGCCCCGGGGCTGGGAATGGTGGACCGGGTGCGCGATTACCTCTCCGGCCGCGGCCAGTAGCCGCCGCCCTCGTTTTCCTCGCAGTCACGACGTCGGGGCGACTGAGGCCGGCCGACGCCGTTGACTGGCGGCGCCGAGGGTTCGGGCGTGCACTGGTAGGGCCCTGACAGATCCCGAAAGTGTGAAAGGGATGAGGGACTGTGCCTGCAGGATCGAGCAAGAAGCGGGAACGACAGTACGAGCACATCAAGGAACAGGCCAAGGAACGTGGCACCTCGGAGAAGCGGGCCAAGGAAATCGCCGCCCGCACCGTCAACAAGGAGCGTGCGCGTAGCGGGGAGGCCGAAACCGCCAGCAAGTCCTCCACTCGCGACCCGAAATCCGCCTACCAGCGCGGCGGGGAACGCTCCCACAGCGGGCCGGGCGGCCCGACCAAGGACCAGCTGTACGAAGAGGCGAAGAAGAAGAATGTCGAGGGCCGCTCGACCATGAACAAGCAGGAACTGCGCAAGGCCCTCGGTCGCTGACTCTCAGCCCCCTGGGTACGCGGGGATGGCTGGAGCGGGCTCCGAACATGTGCCACCGATCCGGCGGCTGAGACGTGGCCGAGCGCCCCCGCTCCCCGCCGCATGCTCACCGCCCGCGGGGCGCGAACGGGGGCGCGGGCGCCGACGTTGTCAGGAACAGCCCGCTGTCCCGACATCAGGGTGGTGAGGCAGGCCGGGGATGTAGGTCGAGACGGCAACGGTGTCCTTGCGTTCATCCCGTCGGCAGGACGCGGTAGCTGGATTGCGGGGTAGGGATGGTTCATGCAACGGATCACGGCGGTGGTGAGCGGCCGGCCGATGGTGGCCTGGCGGCTTGCCGGACGGAGACCGCCGGTGGTGTGCCTGCACGGCGCCGGAGTCTCCAGTCGGGAATTCCGGCCCTTCCTTGAGGTCCTCGCCCGTCGCCACGACGCGTGGAGCGTCGACCTCCCCGGGTACGGTGCCAGCGGCAGTCCTTTGCGACCGCTGGGGTTGCGGGCGCTGACTGACGCGCTCGCCGAGTGGCTGACCGCTGTCGGCCTGGACCGGGCGGTGCTGCTTGGCGGATCCTTCGGCTGCCAGGTTGCCGTCGACGCCGCCGTCCGGCATCCGGAGCGCATTACTGGCCTGGTGCTCGTGGGCCCGAGCGTCGACCCTGCCGCCCGCAGTTTCATGCGCCAGCTGGTGCGCTGGATGCCTGAGGCGCCTCCGGTGACGCCTACGCGTGCTCGTCGTCCCGCGTGTTCTCGCCAGAAGACTGCCGGCAACCGGATGTCCCGGCGCTGCCCGCCGTGGCTCCTTTACCTGTCGGTCACGGCGGCGTGCGAAGAGCAGGTGGCCCGGCCGGGTTCGGCGAAGGCCGGGCCGGGCTCTGCGCGTCGGGGGACTCAGCCCGATGACGTGAACGCGCGGGCGCGACGCACGATTCGGGGCTCAGCTTTCAGGTGGCCTGTGCGTCCTCGCCCGGCTGCTTGTCGCGGGGGAGGCTGAAGATTCGTCGTGCGTTGCTGGACAGAAACAGCTCTGTGGTCTCCTCGTCCAGGCCGAGGTCGTCGAGGTGCTCCAACGCCTTCGTTGGAGTGATCATCGGGTAGTTCGTGCCGAACAGCACCTTGGTGCGGCCCCGGCCGCGCAGGTAGTCGACCAGCTCGTGGGGGTAGCGGCGGGCGGTGTAGGCGCTGGTGTCGATGTAGACGCCTTGGTGCTTGTCGGCCACCGCGATCATTTCCGTGGTCCACGGGTAGCCGATGTGTCCGCACACGATGGTCAGCTCGGGGAAGTCGAGAGCGATCTGGTCGATGTAGGGGATGGGGCGGCCGGTCTCGGACGGGCGCAGTGGCCCGGTGTGTCCGACCTGGGTGCAGAAGGGGATGCCGAGTTCGACGCAGGCGGCGTACAGCGGGTAGTACAGCCGGTCGGTGGGCGGGAGCTGCCACAGCCAGGGCACGATCCGCAGGGCCACGAAGCCGAGTTTTTCCACGGCGCGGCGCAGCTCGCGCACGGCCTGGACCGGCCGGGTGAGGTCCGCGCCGGCCACCCCACGCAGCCGGCCGTCGGACTGGGCGACGAACTCGGCCACTTCATCGTTGCTGATCAGCGGCCCCTGCGGGCCGTACCAGGCCGCCGAAAGGCCGATCTCGACATCAGCGGCGGCCAGGGCGGCCACGGTGGCCTTGACCGGCAACGGTTCCTCCAGCAGGCCCCGCCCGGTCCAGCGGCGCAACGACTCGAACATCTCGTGGTTGGAGTGACGGAGCGTGGGGTGCTGCATCCACACGTCGATGACCGGCATCAGATTCCTGCCTCTGCTCTGGGCCGCGGGCAGCCCTGCCCCGGAACCGGCTAAGCGATCGCTTACCGCGACCCTAGCCGGTACGTGTCGCCCACAACCACTCCGAAAGCCACCCCACTTCCTGCCCTCTCGACCGGCGGCCGTCTGAATCTCGTCGGCTCGCCCTCGCGCTCCACCCCGAGCAGTCCAGGTCCGCCTCCCGCGACGACTCCGCCGCGGGGGCCGGGACGCTTCAGGTGCCCTACCCCGCCGGTCTTCTTTGCGGTCAGGCTGCCGGTGCGCCTTGACCAGGTTGCTGGTCGCGGGTGGCTTCGTCGCGTACGCGTTGGCAGCTGGTGTGGATGAGGCGGGAGACGTGCATCTGTGAGATCCCGAAGTGTTCCCCGATCTGGCTCTGGGTCATGTCCTCGAAGAACCGTAGGTAGAGGATCGTGCGTTCGCGTTCGGGGAGGTGTTTGAGGCCGGCCTTGGCGGCTTCGCGGTCGGTGATCACGTCGTAGGCGGCCTCCGAGGCGCCGAGCGCGTCCGCGAGGCTGAAAGCGGCGTCGCCTGAGGACACGAGCCCCGCGTCGAGGGACAGGGCGCTGAAGCCGTCGATGGCTTTGAGGCCGTCGCGGACCTCGCCCTCGCTCAGGCCGGCATGGGTGGCGATGGCGGTCACGCTGGGTTCTGAGCTGCCGCCGGGCTGCTGGGTGAGTTCGCGGCGGGCGAGGCGGACCGTGTTGCGCAAGTTCTGCACGCGCCGGGGGACGTGGACGTCCCACATGTGGTCGCGGAAGTGGCGGCGCAGCTCGCCCCTGATGGTGGGGACGGCGTATGGCTCGAACCTGCCACGCTGCGGGTCGAAGTTCTGGACGGCCTTGAGTAGCCCCATGGCCGCGACCTGGCGCAGGTCCTCGAGGCTTTCGCCCTTGTCCTGGAAACTGCCGGCCATGCGGTGCGCCATGGGCAGCCACGCCTCGATGACCTCTTCACACAACAGATCCCGCTCGGGTCCTTCATCGAGGCCGGCAAGGTGAGCGAACGCGTCCGCCGTGTCCGGACTGTCGTCGTGAACGCGACCGGACGGGCTGTGGCGCCGGGGCCTTTGGTCGGTGAGCATGAGAACGCTCCTCAACGGTCGGGACTGTCGGTCCGTCCGCGAGGAGCGATGCGCCGGGGGGCCATTCGACCAGAAAGCGTTTCGCCGCTCGCGGGTAGATGCCTCCGGTCCGAAGCACCGTTCTGGTACGCCTGCCCACCATTGTCCGCCCAAACAAAGCCGCCCACGAATCGCCGTCGGCGGCCCGGACCGCTCCGCGGCCCACGAGGACCTGTCCGGGCGATCAAGCCGGGCTCATCCGGTGCGCTCCTGGAGAGAACTCGCGATCACGCCGGAATGAGACTGCCACGTCAGGAGCCCGCCCGCCGTCTGGGTCGCTGTGCGCGCCGTGCACTCCCGCCATCACTCCCGTCCGGCAGGCGGGCGCCGCATGCTGGATGCCCAACCGGCGTCAGGGGCCCAGCAGTACCGGGACGGTCTGCGGCGCGGCCGCCGACATCTCGGTGCCCGACTGGGGGAGAGCGCGCCGCCGAACAGCTCGGCCACGACCAAGCCGCCGTCCGCCTCGCCGGCGTCTACGCCCTCGCACGCCTCGCCCATGGCTGAGCCGATGCCCTGGCCGCGGTGCTCGGGCAGCAGGTAGGCACACGCGGCCGCCGACCAGAAGCCGCCTAAGCCGGTCAACATCGGCCCGTCTGGATCGTGGCACCCCCATCCTTCTTCGTCAGCGGCCAAGGGCCTTGCGCAACTCCTGCTTGTTCATCGAGGAGCGCCCATCAATGTGGCGCTTCTTGGCCTCTTCGTACAGCTGGTCCTTGGTGGGGCCCTGCGAACCGCTGTGCGAGTGCTCGCCGCCGCGCTGGGAGGCGGACTTCTTGTCCTGGGTGGACGTCTTGCTGGTGCTCTTGGATTCGCCCGAGCGTGCTCGCTCCTTGTTCACGGTGCGCGCGGCGATCTCCTTCGCACGCGAAGCACTAGCCCCGCGTTTTTGAGCGCCTTCCTTGATGTGCTCGTACTGCCGTTCCCGCTTGGAACTTGATCCTGCCGGCATGACTTTGTGCCTTTCTGGCGCGAGTCGTCACGTGACGTGCATGCGCACACCGAGCCGAGTACCGAGCATTGGCGTGCATGCGCCGTAGGGAGCGCCTTTGCTCCGGCGGCCTGCCTTCCCACTTCATGACGGTTGGGCGCGATGCGCGACAGCAGTAGGCCAAGCGTGTTGCTGCCGTCCCAGGCGTCAGGTACGGGTCGCAGGGTGTGTGGTGATGTGAGCTTCGGGTACCCGGGCCGCCGAGAGGCCGAGCCCGGCTGCTCGGCCTCGGCGACCGCATTGAGGGGAGGCCCCCGCTATGGGGCACGGAGGGAACGTCATCGCGGAGCTGACCGTGGACCATCGCGAGGTGGACGAACTGTTCATCAAGATCGAGGCGCTGCCGCTTGGTGACCCCCTGCGCCGGGATCTGGCTGATGAGCTGACCGTGGAGCTGGTGCGGCACTCGGTCGCCGAGGAGCAGTACCTCTATCCGGCGGTGCGTGAGCACGTCGACGGCGGCGACGCTTTGGCGGACAAGGAGCTTGAGGACCATGCCGGCGCGGAGCGGCTGCTCAAGCATCTCGAGGGCCGCGACGCCCGCGACGATCAGTTCGACACGCTCGTGGCGAAGCTGAAGTCCGAGGTCACCGAACACATCCGCGACGAGGAGGTACGGCTCTTCCCGCTGCTGGCAGCCGCCTGCACACCGCAGGAGCTGGAGGAGCTGGGGGACAAGGTCCGCAAGGCCAAGAAGACGGCCCCGACCCGCCCGCACCCTTCCGCGCCGTCCACTCCTCCCGGCAACAAGATCGTCGGTGCGGGAATCGGACTCGTCGACCGCGCCCGGGACCTGCTGACCGGCCGCAACCAGTAAACAACCGCAATCCGAAGGGAGGTCATGATGGCCACCGCACGGGAAATCATGACCGCAGACGCAGAGTGCGTCGGTGAGCACGAGAGTGTTCTGGCCGCGGCGCGCAAGATGACGGGTCTTGGTGTCGGAGCGCTGCCCATCTGCGGCAGCGACGAGCGACTCAAGGGCGTTCTGACCGACCGCGACATCGTGGTGAAGGTCCTGGGCGAGGGAAAGGACCCGGCCAAGACCGAAGCGGGGGAACTGGCTCAGGGCGAAGCCGTGACCATCGGCGCCGACGACGACGCCGCCGAGATCCTGCGCACCATGACCGCACACAAGGTCCGCAGGCTGCCCGTCATCGACGGCCACGTCCTGATCGGCATGGTCGCGCAGGCCGACGTCGCCCGCGCCCTGCCCGACCTGGAGGTCGGACAACTCCTCGAGGCACTGTCCACCGACTGACCACAGCCGGCCGAGCCGGTGGGATTGGCGCAGGGCCGGTGCGTCACGGCGAGCCCCATGGATCGGCATTAGGTTTCGTCACGGACTGTCGGCCTGTCACGCGCGTCCGAAGCGGCAGGCCCGCGGCATCGGTCACCGCGGGCAGAACTTTGGGTTAGAGGGCCGGCGGCCATCACCCAACGCCTTCGGGGCCCGCCCCCTTCCACGAAAGGAGATCCCATGACCGAAGTACTCGGTCACAACACGGACCCGGTCAGCGCCCTGATGCACCTGATCAGCGCGGACAACGGGCGATGGCTGAAGGACCAGCCACTATCGAAGCAGAAGGAGATCGCCGGACGGTATTTCGACAGCACCGACGTGGACGTGGCCGACGTCATGGGCGGCCTGGCAGAACAGCCGAGCTCGCAGGACATGGCCAACGAGCTCATCGAGTCAGAGAGGAAGACGACAGGGGACTAGCGGCGTCTTCTTTCCCTTCGGCCAGCCGCGCACTTCTTTGCCGGTGGTGCTCTGCGCCCAGACGGCCAATGACCCCTCGATGCACCCAGCGAGGCTGGGTATCACCGAGACTGAGCGGATCAAGAAGTACGGCGCCGAGTGTGACGACACCGAAGAGCGGCCCAACCTGTCGTGTTGCCTCCGGCGCCATCGACCGCAGAGCGGCAAGGAGGGCGCGGCGCCCATGCCTTGGGCTGCGCGGTTAGGACTGAGCGACGCGGACGAGGTGGTTGTACTCCAGGTCGGACCGGCTCGTGGCCTCGAGGGAGATGTCGATGCCCTCAAACTGACTTCTGAGGGCGGCGTAACAGGCGGCTTGCGCTGTCCCCTGCTCGGGACTGATGTCTTGAGGGGACCAGGCGATCAGCACGATCGCTTCTTGGCGGTTGCCGCTGCGGTCGGCGAAGCACAGTTCATAGACCACGAGGCGGGGATCGGACGGCAGAACGTTGAGCAGCTCGTCGTGGGTCAGGTTCCCTGCGAAGTCCAGGGTGAGGGTGTCCAGGCTGTCATTGAGCCGGTACAGCACGGTGGTGATGTGCCGGCTCCTCTTGAGGTCGTCGAATGCGTCGATACAGCGGTCTTCCACCGAGATAGCACTGGTCACGACAACACCTTCCGGTCACGGGCTGCGCTTCGGAGAGATCAACGAACCCTTGGCTAGAAGGTTGTGAACCGACCGTCGCGAGAGCTGGCGGGATGCCCCTACACTCCACGAACCGCTGTCGGCATCCCCAGCAGCAAGATCACGATCTACGGCTGGAGTACTAGACCGGCCCGGCGCCCGCCCGCCGCACTGACCCACCGTGGCGAAGCGGACGCAGAGGCGTTCCGATGCGGCTACGCCCCAGGCTGCTGCTGTGGGACAGTGTCGTGCTGGCCCTTGGGGCTGCGGCGGCGCGGGGGCTTGGCGGCAGCTGTCACAGCCTTCTCAGCTGCTGTATTGCGGTGCATTTCCTTCGCGCTCTCCAGCACGTCCTGCACGACGCGTTCCAGCACGTCTGCCTGCCGCTCCGCCGGCAGCGACGCCGCGATGCGCTCTGCCGAGAGGAAGTACCCGTTCAAGACCGGCTGGTTGAAGTACTGGTTGAGCTGTTGCAGAGCGCGTTCATAGGTTTGCATGAAGGTGCGGCTCAGGTAGGTGGTGAAGGCCGTACCGATGGCCGCAACCGAACCAATGAAGAGTCTGTCGCCTTGCGCATTGAGCTGCCAGCCGGCGAAGAAGGCCACGATCATGATGACCAGCCCAACCACCATGGCAAAGCGGCTGCTGAGATACGCCTTCGTCGCCTGATCCGTGGCGATGCTGTGGTACCGCTCAAGCAGGATCCGATTGAAGTCCACGATGCTGGGCAGCTCCATCTTCTCCCGAAGCCGGTCTGCCGCGGATTCGAGAACACGCCGCTCCTCCGCTGCCTCGGCCAGGCGAGCCTTAGCCAGACGAATGGACGCCCACACAACAAGCAGAACCAGCACGGCGAGCGCACCAAGGATCACCGGCCACAGCCACGCTGGCACCGGATCAGAGACGGTGACCACTCTCGTCGCACCACTCTTGGCGCCGCCGGCAACCGCGTCGTCGTAGTGCTTCGCCGCTTCCTCCTCAGCAGCACTACGGCTCGAGAAAAGGGAGTCGAACGTGCTGGTCATCAGGAGCCCGCTAACCCCGGCCACTGCCACGCCGACAAGCGAGACAACCGCAATACGGGTAGAAACGTCATGATAGTTAGCCATTCGCCCCAACCTCAACGCGCCCTGGATCAGACGACGTTAGCCTCAGTCTTTCGTGATGCACCGTCAATGTAGGCGGTCGGGCGCCACCGTCACGGCGTTCGAGGGGGTCTGATGCACGCGATCACGTGCGGCACCTGCGCCACCGACCCCCGGCCGCTTCGCGCTCTTTCCAACGGCGCCTTCGAGTGCTCCGGCGGTCACCAACTCGCTCCGCGAGACGTCGTCTTGGACGGCAGCCATGTGTGGACCGTGGACGCACAGGGCATCCTCGGGTGCGTCGTCGACCCGGCACGCGCCGTTGAGGCCCTTGG
>NZ_JBHJYS010000030.1:62327-109819 GCF_042270245.1 Streptomyces sp. NPDC055955 | reverse complement strand
GTCTCCGAAGTGAACCGGTCACCCGTCAGCTGCATACCGTCGCCCGAGTCACCCGCAAACCGGATGATCACCCGCTCCAGACGCCGTACGTCCTTCACGTTCACCGCTGCTCCCTGATCGGCTCCATGAGCTGCCTCTGCAGCGCGAGTTCGGTCGACGTCAGCGCGATGTCCGGACGGAGCCGCTCAGGGTGCCCCTGGGGCGGCTCGTCCAGACCCGGCTCGGGCCCGACCGGCGGTGGGCCCAGGGTGGACATCCCCAGCCAGATCCATCCCGCGGCCGTCAGCCAGTGGTAGATCTCGCGCAGGGCCTTGGAGACGATTCTCATGCGACCAGAGCCTTTGCCGGTATGGGCGGCGTCCTGGTGCCGGCCGCCGCGAATGCGTCGTCGTCGCTCCACGTCCACAGGCGGGCGATCGCGTTCAGGTCCAGGTCGTGGCCCTCGGTCCATAGGCGCGCGGCCGCGTTGAGCACGGACTGGCGGTCGGCCTCCTGGGTGCCCGGGCGAGCCGGGAGGAGCGGGCAGACCGCGCCGGCGCCGAGGCGGACCGAGCGGTGCCTGCGGGCGAAGGCGGTGAGCGTCTGACGCGGGCCGGCCTCGATGAGGAGGACGTCGTCGGCGGCGAGGAGCTCGTCCAGGGCGTCGCGGAAGTGGACGGTGTCGGTGATCTGATCGGCCCAGAAGCGGGGGCTGCGCGCGGCCTCGGGGCTCATCAGGGTGCCGGTGTAGCCGGAGTAGAGGGGCAGTTTCGGCTCGCGCAGCGGGATGCCGCGGTAGTCGGTCTCGATCGCGTCGGAGGCGGGTGCCATCGCCGGGGAGTGGAAGGGGCTGGTGGCGGGGACCGCGACGACCGTGAGTCCGTCCGCACGCAGGCGGTCGGCGACTTCGCCGAGGGGCTGGTCCGAACCGGCCAGCATCACCTGCTGGTTGGCGTTGACGGCCGCGATGCCCACCCCGTCCGTCAGGTAGGGGCGCAGCCGCTCCTCGCTCGCGGCGACGGCGAGCATGCCGCCGGCCGGGATCTTCACGGCCTCCCTGACCCGGGCCTGGACCATGGCGACGGCGTCGCGCAGGGAGACCACGCCGGCGAAGGTGGCCGCCACGAGCTCGCCCGCGCTGTGGCCGAGGAACGCCGTGGGACGTACACCCCAGCTGAGGATCATGCGGCCCAGCGCGTAGTCGATCGCGAAGAGCAGCGGCTGGGCGCGGCGTACGTCGTCGATGCCGATGGCGGCGCTCTGCGGGTTCAGCCAGTCGGCGCGTACCCGGGAGCCCTCCTCGCCCAGGTGGGACAGGGCCGCGTCGACGGCCGCGGTGAAGACGGGCTCGCGGCGGTAGAGGCCGGCCGCCATGCCGGCGTGCTGCGAGCCCTGGCCGGGGAAGAGCAGGACGACGGGACGACTGCGGGACACGTCGACGGCGCGGGCCTGGTGGACGGCGCGGGCGGCGAGCGTGGACACGGCGACGGCCGCGCCGCGTACCGGGCCGGGCGGGGTGCCGCAGGGCACGGCGGTCGGCAGCGCGGGGTACGCCTCCCGGTGGATTCCGCCGAGCATCGGCAGGAGTTCGGCGCGCACCCGGACCTCGTCGTCCGCGGTCCGGCCGGACCAGAGGATCAGGCGGTGGCGGTCGGGGTCGGTGCCGCGGGGGTTCTGGCGCACGGGCCGCAGGGGCGGCGCGTCCTGCGGGCGGTGCGGGGCCGCCACATCGAGTACGCCGAGGACGGCGTCCCCGTCGGCCACCGCTTCCGCGGCGCGCTTCACCGCGTAGACGGTGATGGTCTGAGCGTCGGGCTCCCCGAAGCCCGCGACGAGGGCGAGGTCGGCGGCGCCCTCGTGGAGTTCGTGGTGGGCGCGGCGCAGGGCCAGGCCGGCGGTGGCCTCCGTGCGGACGGTGAAGCCCTCGTGTTCGGCACCGAGTCCGGGGTCGACGGCGGAGGATCCGATGAGGACGACGGTTCGGGCCGGCAGGTCCTCGGGGGAACGGCCGAAGGCGCGCAGTACGGCCGAGACGGCGGCGGCCGAGGCCACGACCGGAGCGTGCTCCTGCGGAGCCGCGCCGGGGCTGACGATCAGCCGGCGGACCACCGCACTGTGAGACGTGAGTGACATGGTTCCCTCCTCGTGGACCGTGGCTCGGCCCCATGGATGTCAAGGGATCGGGGCACGGAGCGGCCGCCCTGCCTGCCGGGGGAACGAAGGCAGGGCGGCCGCGGGGTGTCCGGCTCAGGCGGCGGGCGTCCGGCCGGAGTTGATGAGGGCGAGGAGCGCGCCCGGGGTCTCCGCGTCGACGACGGCGTCGTCGGGGATGCTGATGCCGTACTCGCGCTGTATCTCGCCGATGACCTGGAGCAGGGCGAGGGAGTCGTAGCCGAGTTCTATGAACGGCGTGTCGATGACGTCGCCGTCGAGGTCGACGCCCTCTTCCTCACCCGCGCTCTCGCGGAGCATGCGGGTCAGGTCGGCCAGGGTCACGGTGGCGGTGGAGATGGTCATGGTTGGTGCCGTCCTCTCGGTTGGGCTCGCTGATGCGGCGGGGTGTGGCGACTGGGGAACGGTTCAGGCGGTGCGGCGCACCACGAGTGCGGCGTTGAAGCCGCCGTGGCCGCGGGCGAGGACAAGTGCGGTGCGCAGATCGGCCTCGCGTGCTTCGGTGACCAGGTCGATGGTGTGCTCCGGGGCGGGAGCGGTGACATGGACGGTGGGCGGGACGACTCCGTCGCGCAGGGCGAGCAGCGCGGTCGCCGCGTCGAGGGCGGCGCCCCCGGCGAGGAGGCGGCCGGTCATCGTCTTCGGGGCCGTGACGGGGACGCCGGCCGGCCCGAACAGCTCGGTCAGTGCCAGGGCTTCGGCCCGGTCCAGGTCCGGTACGCCGGCGGCGTCCGCGAAGACGACGTCGATGTCGCCGGCGGTGATCCCGGCGTCGGCGAGGGCGTTCTCGGCGGCCCTGCGCAGTCCGGGCGGGCGGCCGGTGCCGGGGGCCGGGTCGAGGGTCGCCGCGTATCCGGCGATCTCGCCGTAGACGTGCCCGGCGCCGCGCGCGGCGGCCGAACCCGCCTCTTCGACGAGCAGGATGGCGCCGCCCTCTCCCGGGACGTATCCGCCGGCCTCGGCGGCGAACGGGAGGTAGGCCCGGGTGGGGTCGTCGACGGTGCTCATCAGGCCGGAGGCGATCTGCGGCACCCAGCCCCAGGGGCAGATGGCCGCGTCGACGCCGCCCGCGATGACGGCGGGGAAGCCCTTGCGGATGTGGCGGCGGGCGTGTCCGATGGCGTCGATGCCGCCGGCCTGCTCGGTGAGCAGGACACCGCTGGGGCCGCGCAGCTTGTGCCGGATGGAGATCTGCCCGGTGTTGACCGCGTAGAACCAGGCGAAGGACTGGTAGGCGCTGACGTACTCCTTGCCCTTGCTCCACAGGTTCTGGAGTTCGCGCTGGCCGAACTCGACGGCTCCACCGGACGCGGCCGTGACCACGCCGATGCCGTACTCGGGAAGTTCGTCGGTGTCGATGCCCGCGTCCTTCAGCGCCCAGTCGGCCGCGGTCAGCGCGAGGCGCGTCATGTGGTCGGTCTGCGGCATCAGCCGGCTGGGGATGTGTTCCTCGGCGACGTATCCGGACACCTCGCCGGCGACCCGGGACGGGTACTGGGCGGCGTCGAAGCGGGTGACGGGGCCGAGGCCCGACTCGCCGGCCAGGGTGGCCTTCCAGAACTCCTCGGTGCCGAGGCCGTTGGGGGCGGTGATCCCCAGGCCGGTCACGACGGCGGTCATACGGTCCTCCTGTCCGGGCGGGCCAGCACCATGGCGCTCTGGAATCCGCCGAACCCGCTGCCCACGCTGAGCACCACGTCGGTCTGCTGCTCGCGGGCGACGAGCGGGATGTAGTCGAGGTCGAGCTCGGGGTCCGGCTCGTGGAGGTTCGCGGTGGGCGGCAGGACGCCGTGTTTCATCGCGAGGGCGCAGGCGGCGATCTCCAGGGAGCCGATGGCTCCGAGCGAGTGGCCGATCATCGATTTGATGGAGCTCACGGGGGTGCGGTAGGCGTGCTCGCCGAGGCTGCGCTTGAAGGCGCCGGTCTCGTGGCGGTCGTTCATCTTGGTGCCGGAGCCATGGGCGTTGATGTAGTCGACCGAGTCCGGGGCGAGCCGCGACTCGGACAGGGCGGCGTCGATGGCCTCCGCCATTTCTAGGCCGTCCGGCTTGAGGCCGGTCATGTGGTACGCGTTGCAGCGGGAGGCGAATCCGGAGATCTCGGCGTACACATGGGCACCACGCCGCTTCGCGCTCTCCAGCTCCTCCAGGACCAGGATGGCGGCGCCCTCACCGAGGACGAGGCCGCTGCGGGTCCGGTCGAAGGGCCGGCAGGCGCTCTCCGGGGTGTCGTTGCGGGGTGTGGTGGCGAGGATGGCGTCGAAACAGGCCGAGGTGATCGGCGAGATGGGCGCCTCGGTGGCACCGGCGATCATGACGTCGGCCGTGCCCTCGCGGATGAGTTCCACGGCGTGGCCGAGGGAGTCGAGGCCGGAGGTGCATCCGGTGGACACGACCGCGGCCGGCCCCTCCGCCCCGGCGGCCCTGCCGACCTCGGCGGCCAGCGAGCTGGGCACGAAGTGCCGGTACAGCTCGGGTACGGCGTACTCGTGGTCGACGTTCCACTTGCGGCCGCCGTCGCTGACGACGGCGTACTCGCGCTCCAGGCTGGTGGTGCAGCCGACCGCGCTGCCGACCGCCGTGCCGACGCGGCCGGGGTCGAGGGCGGAGATCTCCAGGCCGCTGTCGGCGAGGGCCTCACGGGTGGAGACGACCGCGAACTGCGCGGCCCGGTCGAGCCTGCGGGTCTCCTGCTGGGAGAGCCCGGCCGCGAAGGGGTCGAAGTCGACCTCGGCGGCGACCTGCGAGCGGAACGGTGAGGGATCGTAGAAGGAGATCCGGCGGGTGGCCGTGCGGCCCGCCGTGAGCAGCTCCCAGTACTCCTTGACACCGACCCCACCCGGGGCCACGACGCCCAGGCCGGTGATGGCGACTCTGCGCATGGTCTACCTGGCCTTCGACGGGGCCTGGGGCGTCGCTGCGCACCAGCCGGTTGGCACTCTGGGGGTCACTGTCGATCCCTTCATCCGTGCTGATCATGGGTCGGTGGCAGCGGCCGGAGGGGGTTCGGGGTGGGAACCCCCCCGGCCGGCCTGTCCCGGTCTGCGGCTCGCTCGTAGCGTGCTGCCCTGACCGGTGAAGCTATGGAACGTCCGTGCCCTAGAACTGGACTCGTGTGTGCGTGGACCTGCCGAACTGCTGGTCTATGTCGGGACATTTCCGTGCTTGCGCGACGGCACTTCGGCGCGCTTCGAGCGCAGCATCGCGAGTGAGCTGATGAGGACGCGGCGGGTGTCCCCGGGATCGATGACGTCGTCCACCAGGCCGCGCTCCGCCGCGAAGTAGGGGTGCATGAGCTCGTTCCTGTACTCGTCGACGCGGCGGGCGCGTACCGCCGCGGGGTCGTCCGACGCGGCGATCTCGCGGCGGAAGATGACGTTGGCGGCGCCCTCCGCGCCCATCACGGCGATCTCGTTGGTGGGCCAGGCGAAGGCGAGATCGGCCCCGATGGAACGGGAGTCCATGACGATGTACGCGCCGCCGTACGCCTTGCGCAGGACGAGGGAGATCCGCGGCACGGTCGCGTTGCAGTACGCGTGCAGGAGCTTGGCGCCGTGCCGGATGATGCCGTTGTGCTCCTGGTCGACGCCGGGCAGGAAGCCGGGGACGTCCACCAGGGTGACGAGCGGGATGTTGAAGGAGTCGCACGTGGAGACGAACCGTGCGGCCTTCTCGCTCGCGTGGATGTCCAGCACGCCGGCGAGGGCCGCGGGCTGGTTGGCGACGATGCCGACCGTGCGGCCGTCGAGGCGGGCCAGGGTGCACACGACGTTGGGCGCCCACGCCTCGTGGACCTCGAAGGTCTCGCCGTCGTCGACGATCTCCTCGATCACCGCGCGGATGTCGTAGCTGCGCCCGGGGTCGGCCGGCACCAGGTCGACCAGGCCGTCGGTGCGCCGGTCGGCGGGGTCGTCGCAGGGCACCGCGGGCGGCAACTCACGGTTGTGGGACGGCAGCAGCGCGATGAGGAAGCGCACGTCCTCCAGGCAGTCGGCCTCGTCGTCGTAGGCGAAGTGGCAGACACCCGAGGTCGTGGCGTGCACGTCGGCGCCGCCGAGACCGTTGTGGGTGATCTTCTCGCCGGTCACCGCCTGCACCACGTCGGGTCCGGTGATGAACATCTGAGCCGTCTCGCGGACCATGAAGACGTAGTCGGTCAGGGCCGGCGAATAGGCCGCGCCTCCGGCGCAGGGGCCCAGCATCACGCTGATCTGCGGGATGACCCCCGAGGAGGCGACGTTGCGGCGGAAGATGCCGCCGTAGCCCGCGAGCGCGGTGACGCCCTCCTGGATGCGCGCGCCCGCCCCGTCGTTGAGGCTGACGAGCGGTGCACCCGCGTCCGCCGCGAGGTCCATCACCTTGTGCACCTTCGCGGCGTGCGCCTCGCCGAGCGCTCCGGCGAAGACGCGGAAGTCGTGGGCGTAGGCGAAGACCGTCCGGCCGTGGACCAGGCCCCAGCCGATCACGACACCGTCGCCGTGCGGCTTGCGGTCCTCCAGGCCGAACCCGGTGGCCCGGTGCCTGCGCAGCGGCTCGATCTCGGTGAACGTGCCCTCGTCGAAGAGGAGTTCGAGGCGCTCGTGCGCGGTGAGTTTGTTCTTCTCGTGCTGCCGCCGGGTCGCCGCGGGATCGGGCCCGCGACTCACCTCCTCCTTGAGCCGCCGCAGTTCAGCGGTGGCACGGCGGAGGTCGGGGGCTGCCGGACTGACGGTGATGTCGTCGAGGATCGTCATCGGCCGAACGTAGGAACGCCGGCTAGAGAGGTGCTGGAGGGAACCCCGGCCAGTCAGCCGGTCGCGGGGACGTGGGCGTCCAGGGCCGGGTCGGCGGACAGCACCGCCTGATGGAGCTGCTGCAACCGGGCCGAGGGCTCGAGTCCCAGCTCGTCGACGAGCGTCACCCGCAGCCGCTGGTAGGCCTCGAGCGCCCGCCAGGCGCTGCCCGACCGGTGCAGTGCGGTCATCAGCTGGGCACAGAAGTTCTCGTGCATCGGGTGCCGGGCGACCAGCACCCGCAGCTCCGGCACGATCTCGCTGTGCCGGCCGAGCTTCAGATCGGAGTCGATCCGCCTCTCCAGAGCGGCCATCCGGTCCTCCTCCAGCCGGAGCACCTCCAGCTCCAGCGCGGTGCCGACGCGTACGTCGACGAGGGCGGGGCCGCGCCACATCTTCAGTGCCTGGCCGAGGAGTTCGGAGGCCGCGAGGTGGTCCCCCGCCTCGTGGGCGGCCCGGCCCGACGCGGTAACGCGCAGGAACTCGTGCGCGTCGACCTGGCCCGGCTGCACCTGGAGCAGATAGCCGCCGTGCTGCGTGACCAGGACGTCCTTGGCCTGGCGGGCGGGGTCGCCGTCGAGCGCCGCGGCGATCTTGCGGCGCAGCTGGAGGATGTACGTCTGCAAGGTGGTGGCCGCGCTGCGCGGGATGTCCTCTCCCCAGATCTCCTCCATGAGCGTCGCCACGGTCACGACGCGGTCGGACTGCAGGGCGAGCAGGGACAGGATCTGGCGCGGTTTGGCGGCCGTGGGTACGACGGAAACCCCGTTCTCACGGGCCGTCAACGGCCCCAGGACATTGATCTCCATGATGGCGCCCTCCCCTTCGTGCGCTGATGCGGCAGGTCCGTCGGCGGGCCTGCACGGATTCGCGGAGTCTGCACCGACCCTCGCACCCGGGGCATCACGGTCCCAGTGAGGTGGTCACGTGACCGGGCATGAAAATGTCATGTCCCGATGGTGACAGTGGCACTGTGCCGTTCGACGTGGTGGGACGCAGAATCCAGGAATTCGGCAAGCGAACAACGTCTCGCACGATCGACTCAGCAGGGGGCTCTCCATGGACACCGCTACGGTTCAGCTGACTTCGGATCACCAGTTCGCACTCCTCACCGCCCGGGCCGGCCTCGAGCCCGACCTGGCCCAGCGCTACACGAGCGACCCCGTCTCCGTACTCGTCGAGTTCGGTCTCCCCGCCGTGGAGCCGGTGTACGGCGACGACGTCGCGGACCTCTTCGGGGAGGTGTACAAGAGCGGGAGCGCCGACCGGGGCCTGGTCATCGACCACCTGGACCGGCCCGGCACCGTCATGCTCTACGGCTGCGCCACCGGCATGGCGCCCCTGCCCGGCGAAGAGGCCGAAGCGGCGCGTGCATGAACATATCCGGGGGGGTACCCACCGAACTCCTGGTGGGGTTCAAGAGACATCTGCGGGTCGAGGCGATCGAAGGGGACGCCGTCTACCTGTTGTCCGAGCGGGAGACAACTGCCCTGCAGGGCCGTGAGGTTCAGCACCTCGCGGCCCTGCTGGACGGGACCCGCACGCTGGCGGGCGTGCTCCGGGACGCGGCGGCGACCCTGCCGCCGACGACCGCGGCCCGCATGATCGCCGAACTCGCCCGGGCCGATCTGGTCGGCTATCACGACCCGGCCGCCGACGCCTCGACGGAGGCGTACTGGGAGATCGCCGGCCTGCACGGGCCCAGCGCCTCCGCCTCGTTCCGGGAGACCCGGGTGGCGCTCGTGCACCTGGGGAAGGGGGATCCCGCGGCGGTGCGGGCCGAGTGCCTGGCGGCGGGCCTGCGGATGGCCGGCCCCGGCGACGAGGACGTGGCCGAACTGTCCCTCGTCCTGTGCGACGACTACCTGGATCCCCGGCTGGCCGAGGTCGACGCCCGGCACCGGGCCTCGGGCCGCTCCTGGCTGCTCGCCAAACCGAGCGGCGCGGAGCCCTGGGTGGGGCCGGTGTACGGGGGCGGGGACAGCGCGTGCTGGGAGTGTCTGGCACACCGCCTGCGCGGACACCGGTCCTCGACGGCGCCGGTCCGGCAGGCCCTGGGGCTGGGGGCCGTGCTGCCCGTGCCGGAGGCCTCGTTCGCCACCGTGCGCGCCCTGGGGCTGCACACCGCGGTGCTGGAGGCGACGAAGTGGGTGGCCGGCATGCGGTACGAGGGCCAGGGCGCCGTCTGCACGCTGGACACCCGTACCCTCGCGACCCGCCGCCACCCGGTGATCCGTCGTCCGCAGTGCTCCACGTGCGGGGATCCGGAGCTCGTCGCACGACGGGTACGCGCACCCTTCACCCCGCGCTCCAGCCCCAAGGTCCGCACGGTGGGCGGCAATCACCGGTCGCAGAGCGCGGAGACGGTGCTGTCCCGCTACCGGCATCTGGCCGACCCGGTCACCGGCGTCGTGTCCGAACTCCGTCCCGCCCCGGGCGCGCCGGACGGACTGAACCGGTACGTCGCCGGCCGCAATCTGGCCCTCGGTGACAGCCGTTCCCTGGCCGGGCTGCGCGGTGGCCTGCGCGGCCAGAGCGGGGGCAAGGGGACCACTCCGCAGGAGGCCGAGGTCAGCGCGCTGTGCGAGGCGCTGGAGCGTTACTGCGGTACCCGTCAGGGCGACGAGCCCACCGTGCGCGACACCCTGGCGGGGCTCGGTGACGCGGCCCTGCATCCCAATCTCTGCCAGCTGTTCGCCGACCGGCAGTTCCGGGAGCGGGACCGGTGGAATCCGCGGCACTCGCGCTTCCAGCAGGTCCCGCCGCCGTTCGACGCCCAGGCGCCGGCCGACTGGACGCCGGTGTGGTCCCTCACGTCCGGCGAGCAACGGCTCCTGCCGACGTCGATGCTGTACTTCGGCCCCGGTCCCGACGGTGTGCCGGCCACACCGTGGGCCGACTCCAACGGCAACGCGGCGGGCAGCAGCCCGGAGGACGCCGTCGTGCAGGGCTTCCTCGAACTGGTGGAACGGGACGCGGTGGCGCTGTGGTGGTACAACCGCACGCGCCGGCCCGCGGTGGACCTCGACGCCTTCGACGAGCCGTGGCTGGCCCGCACCCGGCAGACGTTCGAACGGCTCCACCGTCATGTCTGGGCGCTCGACCTCACTTCGGATTTCGGCATTCCGGTTGTGGTGGCCCTGTCCCGGCGCACCGACGGGCCGGGACAGGCGATCTCGTTCGGGTTCGGGGCTCATTTCGACCCCCGGCTCGCACTGCGACGGGCGGTCACGGAAATGGCCCAACTCCTTCCCCCGGAAGGGAACGCGGGTGAATTCCGGTCCGCAGACCGTGATCTTT
The DNA here is from genome assembly GCF_042270245.1 of Streptomyces sp. NPDC055955. NCBI lineage: Bacteria > Bacillati > Actinomycetota > Actinomycetes > Kitasatosporales > Streptomycetaceae > Streptomyces > Streptomyces sp. NPDC055955. The sequence continues at coordinate 99,596 of NZ_JBHJYS010000030.1, read as the reverse complement.
CTGCCTGGTGGCAGGGGGCGACGGTGGAAAATCAGCCATACGTTCGCGCGGATCCGGCCGAAGCTCCACGGACCCCGGAGTCCTATTCCTTTCCGGTCCACAACGACCTGCTGGACGACATCGAGTTGGCCGAAACCCTTGTACGTGGCCGTGGCATGGAATTGTTGATCCTTGACCAAACACGCCCCGACGTGGGACTTCCCGTTGTGAAGGTGATCATTCCGGGAATGCGCCACTTCTGGGCACGGTTCGCCCCGGGCCGCCTCTTCGATATACCGGTGGCGCTCGGACACCGAACGCACCCTCTTCCGTACGAGGAAATCAACCCGATTCCCCTGTTCGTCTGAGTTCGGCCGTCGGTTCGATTCGCTGGCTCGGAGCCAGCGAATCGACATAGCATGCGTCCGCCCACACTGATCCTTCGCGAGGAGGCGGCAATGCCGACGAGGGACGTCGCTCCGTTCTCACCACGTTCCCAGGCGCCGGCCCCGCGGCTGGCTCAAGCGATCATCGTCGCCGCCCTGGCCTGCTACGCCACGATGACCGTACTGAACGTGGTGCGGACACGGCCCGGAACGGGAGAGCTCGTCCTGTGCGTCGTACTCGTACTGGCGCTGTTCGGCACGCAGTTGGCGGTCTCCTCGCCGCAGGCCCGCCGGTGGCCGACCCGGCGCAAGGCGCTCGTCCTGCTCCTCCAGGCGGTGCTCACCTTCGCGCCTCTCGCCTGGTTCAGCGTCAGCTGGGGCAGCATGGAAGGTCCGTTGGCCGCCTCGCTGCTGCTGACGCTGCCGGCCCGGTTCGCCTGGCCGAGCTACGGGCTGCTGATCGCCTTCATCCCGGTGTACAACGTGCTGGCGGGGGCATCGGTCGACCTGATCCTCTACTTCACCATCGCCAGCACCCTCACCGGCCTCGTCATCTACGGCCTGACCCGGCTCACCGACCTGGTCAGCGAGGTGCACGAGAACCGTGAGGAGCTGGCCCGGATGGCCGTCGCGCAGGAACGCCTGCGGTTCGCCCGGGACCTGCACGACCTGCTCGGGTACAGCCTCTCCGCGATCACGCTCAAGGGTGAGCTGATCCAGCGCCTGATCAGCACCCGCCCGGACAAGGCCCGCCAGGAGACCGACTCGGTCCTCCAGGTGGCGCGGCAGGCCCTGGCCGACGTACGGCTGGTGTCCAGCGGGTACCGCAACATGTCACTCATCGAGGAGGCGGAGTCCACGGGGACGGTGCTCTGCGCCGCCGACATCCGTGCCGAGGTCGAGGTGGAGTGCGGGCGGCTGCATCCGGTGGTCGACACCGTGCTCGCCACCGCACTGCGGGAAGGGGTCACCAACATCCTCAGGCACAGTCAGGTACGCGTCTGCACCATCAAGGCGGAGGTTGAAGAGGAAACGGTCCGGCTCGGCCTGACGAACGACAATCCGCACACACCGAGCGACCTCGTCTCGGCCCGCTCGGGCGGCACGGGCCTGGACAATCTGCGGTGCCGGTTCGCCGCCATCGGCGGAGGGCTCTCCGCGGGGCTGCGGGAGGACGGCCGATTCCATCTGGAGGTCTGGGCACCGCTCAGGCCCACAGGTCATGACGAGAACGAGCTGCTGGTGTTCGAGCCGACGCGCCCGGAGAGAACCGCCGTAGCCTGACACATCTCACCGGGGGTAAAGATGTTGTCCGTCAGGATCCTCCTCGCCGAGGATGTTCACATGATCCAGGGCGCACTCGTGGCGCTGCTCCAACTGGAGCCGGATCTGCACGTGGTGTCCACCGTCGACCGCGGCGACACGATCGTCGCGGCCGCACTCGAGTCCAAGCCCGACGTCGCCGTGATCGACATCGATCTGCCCGGCATCGACGGGCTGACCGCGGCAGCCGAGCTCCATGAACGGCTGCCCAGCTGCCGCACGCTGATCCTCACCTCGCTCGGACGTCCGGGCACCCTGCGGCGCGCCCTGTCCGCCCAGGTCTCCGGCTTCCTCCTCAAGGACTCGCCACCGAGCCAACTCGCCCTCGCCGTACGGTCGGTGGCGACGGGGCGGCGGGTCGTGGACCCCCAGCTCGCGCTGTCCGCCTGGGACTCTCCGGAGAATCCGCTGTCGCCGCGTGAGCTGGAGGTCCTGCGCCTAGCCGCCCGCGGCGCCGAAGCCGCCGAGATCGCCGGCTGCCTCTATCTCTCCAAGGGCACGGTCCGCAACTACCTCACGGCCATCGTCGGCAAGCTGGGCGCGCGCAACCGCATCGACGCCATCCGCATCGCCGAGGAGGCCGGCTGGCTGCCCTGACGGACCCGGGCCCCGGGCCGGACCGGGCGCGCCGAGCAACGCGTCGAACATGCCGTCGTCCAGCGTCGTCCCGACGGACAGGTCGGCGAGCTCACCGAAGCCCGCGTCACACACGGCGACGCTCAGCACGTACCCCGCCCCGGCGGGGTACGTGCCGAACTGCCACTCGCCGCCGGGTACCCGGGAGCCGTCGGGTCTGGTCAGCCGGGGCTCCCCGTCGTCCAGCGCGAAGCCGAACTCGGTGAAGCGGAAGCGCAGTCCCTGCCCCACCGCCTTGCTGTACGCCTCCTTGAGCGTCCACAGCTGCACCATGGTGTCGTTGCGTGCCTGTTCGCCACCCGCGTCCAGGCACGCCTTCTCGTAGGGCGTGCACGCCTGGCGCTCCGAGCCGGTGTGGGCGAGTCGCCGGTCCGCCCGTTCCACGTCCACGCCGATCCGGCCCCGGCGCGTGATCCCCACGACCATCATCTCGTCGGTGTGACTCAGGCTCACATCGATCTGGTCGCAGCCCCGGACGTAGGGGCGCCCGCCCGGCTGGTAGGCCAGGTCGACCAGGTCGGGGGCGGTGCGCAGGACCGCGGCCGCCGAATAGCGCAGCAGCAGCCGGGAGGCCACGAACCGTTCCCGCGCGCGGGGCCGGTCGAGGCTCTCGTAGCGCCGCCAGTCGCGTCCCAGGCGACGGCGCAGCTCGGCTTCCGTGCCGTCTCCGGGCCGCCAGTCGGGCATCGACGCGTAGAGCACGACGCTGCCGGTGCGGCTCAGTTCGCCGTGGACGTCGCCCCACGGTCCGGCGGGCCCCGGCGCGGGCAACGGGCGTCCCACCCGCTCCCCCACCTCAGGCTCCGGGCAGGGCCGCGGCCAGCGGTCCCGCGTCGAGCGCCGAGATGACACCCGCCAGGTCGACGGCGTCGCTCGCCGGACCCTGGCACACCGGGATGCAGGCGGGCCCGCGCAGGCCGCCGCCCATCCGCCGCAGATACGGCGTGAGGACCGCCTGCGGTCCGATCTCCACGACGTGGGTCGGCGCCTGCTGGGCGAGCAGGCTGCGCGCCGCGTCGGCGAACCGGACGGGGGCGGTGATCTGCTCCGTCCAGTACGGCGCGTAGAGCGGCTCGGTGGCGAGCCGGCCGTAGACCGTCGAGTAGAACGGCACCTGGGCGGTGCCGCCGGGCATCTTGCGCACGACGGCCTCGAACTTGGGGACCACCGGCGCCATCAGCGGCGAGTGGAAGGCGTGCGAGACGGCCAGGTGGCGGCAGCGGATGCCGCGCTCGGCGAGGCGGGCCTCGATGCGGTTCAGCGCGCTGCGGTCACCGGAGAGCACGATCGCCTTGGCGGCGTTGATGGCGCTGATGCCCACGGCCGGTTCGGCACCGACCAGTTCGGCGGCCTCGTACGGGGTGATGCAGACGGCCATCATGCCGCCGCCCGGCGGCAGGTACTGCATGAAGGCGCCGCGCATGGACACCAGTTTCGCGGCGTCGGCGAGGGTCAGCGCGCCGGCGATCGTGGCGGCGGCGAACTCCCCCACTCCGTGACCGAGGACGGCCGCCGGGCGCACCCCGGCCTCCTCCAGGGTCCGGGCCAGGGCGTACTCGACGGCGAACAGGGCGGGCTGGGTGAGCGCGGTGCGGTGGATGCGCGGGTCGTCGGAGAGGATCAGCTCCACCACGGACCGCCTGATCCACGGGCGGATCGCCTCGTCGGCCTCGTCGAGGAAGGCGCGGTACCCGGTGGAGTTCAGATAGAGACCGGAGGTCATCCCGGGGTGCTGGGAGCCCTGGCCGGTGAAGACGAACGCGGCCCTGACCTGGCCGGCGCGCCGGCCCGCGTCACGCATCACCAGCAGGTTCGCGAGCTGGCGCACGGTGGGGAACGCCCAGATGTCGTCCGGTTCGATCAGCGGGCCGAACTCCTCGTTGATGTCTCCGTAGAGGCTGAGCACCGCCACCGAGTCGAGGCCCTCCTCGGTCAGCCGTGCGGTGTCGTCGACGGGGTGGCCCAGATAGTGGGCGACCCTCTCGGTCAGCCATTCGCGGTGGGCGACAGCGAAGTCTTCCTGGGCGCTGGGGGACTGCTCCTGCATGGGTGTGCTCCCTGTCGGGCGGGGGGTGAGGCGATGGTCAGGCGAGCGGCGAGGCGTAGAGGTCGTAGCTGCGCCGGTCCTGCAGCCGCGCGACGACCTCGGCGAGCACCAGCCGTTCCGGTTCGACGGGCCGGTCGGGCAGCGGCAGCCCGAGCCGGGCGACCAGCCGGTAGAGGACCACGGTGACCCAGGCGGGGGCGGCGAGGAACGCGTCGGCGTGGCCGTGGGCGGCGGAGCGCTGCTCGCGCCACACGCCGAGGCAGGCCGCCGCCGCGAGGACCAGGGTGTACCGGTCGGAGAGGCCGAAGCTCTGCGGGCTGGACAGGGCCTCGCGGTCGCCCTCCGCGACCTTCTCGAACGCCTTCTTCAGCTCGGCGAGTTCACCGGTGAGGACTCGGGTCAAAAAGCGCAGGGCCGGGCCGCCCAGGCCGGTCTCGTCCCGCGGTTCCGCGGCCTCGAGGAGGTCGGTGCAGGCGACCAGGGTCGCGGCGAGCGGGTCGCCGTCGCCGAGCAGCGCGGGCTGGGACAGGTCCAGCGGCGGCAGCGGGCGGTCCGGCCGGAACAGGTCCGAGGGCGGCTCGGGGTCGGCGAACCAGGCGTGCCGCGCGAAGTACGGGAGTTGGGGCAGGATGCTGACCTGGCGGCCCGCGCTGCCCGCGTGTCCCAGGGCCGTGACCGGCAGGTCGCGCCGCTGCTTCTGGAACATCGCGTACGCGCCGTCCTCGGCGAACGTCTCCTCACCGAGGACCGACGACATCTCGTTCAGGCTCTCGGCCACGAGCTTCGGGGCGAGATAGGCGGCGGCCGCCGCGTAGGCGCTCATCTGCCGCGGCAGCAGGTGCAGTGCCCGGGTCGCGACCAGGGCGAGGCAGTCGATGATCAGCAGGTCGAGGAAGCCGCCGGTGAGCACGTCCCGCACGTGCCGCACGTCGAGGGACGAACGGCCGTCGTCCCGGCTGCGGTGGGCGAAGCGGGCCACTGTGCGCAGCGCGGTGTCGGCGCCCGCGAGCACGATGGACGGGATGAGGCCACGGATGAGCAGGGAGGAGCGCAGCGACAGCTCGTAGCCGTCACCGACGTCCCCGAGGACGGCGCTGCGCGGGACGAGGCAGTCGGTGATCCGCAGTCCGCCGAACTCGGCGCTGCGCATCCCGGTCGTCGTGCGGCGGGCCAGGGTCTCCACGGAGCCGGGGGGCAGCTCGTCGCGGTCGAGCAGCAGGACGGTGTGGCTGCGCCCGCGGGCGGCCCCGTCGGTGCGGGCGAAGACGACCAGGCCGGTGGCGCGTGAGGCGTTGGCGATGGCGGACTTGCTGCCGTCGATGACCAGGCCGTCCGGGACCGTCCGTGCGGCGAACTCGTCACGGACGAAGTCGTTCCCGTGGGCGACCTCGTGGCGGGCCACGGCGAGGCGACGGCCGCTCAGGAGCAGCCGGGCGGCGAGGCGGCGCTGCGCGTCGTCGCCCGCGGTCCACACCGGGGTGGCGGCGAAGAAGCAGTTGAGGCCGTAGCCGAAACCGAGGGAGGCGTCCCGGCGGAACACCGGGCGCAGGAGCCGGCCCAGCAGGTCCATCCGTTCGAGCCTGCCCCCGACGTCGGCGGGCACGAACTCGGCGTTGAGACCGAAGGCGTCAAGGACCTGTTCGGCCTCCGGCAGCACCGCGCCGGCCGCGTCGGCGGCGAGCAGGGCGGCGGCGCCGAGCGGGTTGTCCGGGTCGTCGAGGGAGCCGAACGCCAGCTCCAGGGCATCGATCCGGTCCTCTGCCGTCGTCATCGCCGCCCCCCAGCCGCCGTCAGCTGTTCCACCTCGGGTTCCATCCGCTGGTGCAGCGGGGTGAGTTCGCCGCGCAGGAAGAGCCGTCGCATGGCCGCCCGCTCCACCTTGCCGCTCGTGGTGCGGCGGACCGTGCCCGGCCGGACCAGCACGACGCCGGCGGTCCGTATCTCGTACTCCTCGCTGATCCGCTGCTGGACGGCGGCCGCGAGCCCGGCGAGGTCGATGTCGTAGCGGCTGCCGGAGCGCAGCTCCTGGATGATGACGACCCGTTCCCTCACGCCGGGGAGCGCGAAGGCGGTGGCGGCGCCGAAGAGGCCGCTGACCTGCTGCACCGTGCGCTCCAGGTCCTGTGGATAGAGGTTGCGTCCGGCGATGACGATCATGTCCTTGAGCCGGCCGGTGACATGGAGCAGGCCGTCGCGGAGTGCGCCGAGGTCGCCGGTGCGCAGGAAGCCGCTGCCGCCGCCGCTGATCCGGCAGCCGAACGCCGCGGCGGTCTCGGCGGGGCGGGCCCAGTAGCCGGGTCCGACGCTCTCGCCGCGGACCCAGATCTCGCCGATCCGGCCGTCGGGCACCTCGGCGCGGGTGTCCGGGTCCACGATGCGTACGTCGGCGGAGGCGGGCGGGCCGCAGTGGGTGACGGTGCGGTCCGCGCCGACGGGATCGGCCAGCCGGCCGCTCTCCAGTGCGGCCGCGTCCACGGCGCGCCCGGCCGGGGCCGGGGCGGTGCGCGTGCCGGAGACGATGAGGGTGGCCTCGGCCAGGCCGTAGCAGGGCGTCAGGGCACCGGGGCGCAGCCCGGCGGGGGCGAACCGTTCGGCGAACGCCTCCAGTGTCGCGGGGTCTATGGGCTCGCCCCCGTTGACCGCGGTCTCCCAGCCGGACAGGTCGAGGCCCGCGATCTGGGCGTCGTTGACGCGGCGCACGCACATCTCGTAGGCGAAGTCGGGGGCGGCGCTGACGGTCAGGCCGTACCGCGAGACGGTCTCGAGCCAGTTCGCCGGGCGCTTGACGAACGCCGTGGGGGTCAGCAGGACGGCGGTGCCGCCGAGCCACAGGGCGTGCAGCAACTGGCCGACGAGGCCCATGTCGTGGTGCAGCGGAAGCCAGCCGCCGAGCCGTGTGCCGGGGCGGGTTCCGAGTGCTTCCTGGATGGCGCGCTGGTTGGCGAGCAGGCTCCGATGGGTGACGATCACGCCGCGCGGGTCGCGGGTCGAGCCGGAGGTGTACTGGAGGTAGGCGACCGTGTCGGGGCCGGGCACGAAGGGCTCCCGCGGTCCGGCGCCGGCGCGCGCGGCGGGGCCGTCGGCCGGCAGGCAGACGACGTCGCCGTGTCCGGTGCGGGCGAGCAGCTGGGAGACGTCGGGCGCCTCCGTGGTGGACGTGAGCACACAGGCCGCGGCGGCTTCCTTGACGATCCCGGCGAGGCGGTCGTCGTGGTGACCGCGCCCGCCGCTCGGGGCGACGGGGACGGCGATCACCCCCGAGTACAGGCAGGCGAGGAAGCTGGTGACGAAGAGCGCGCGCGAGCGCTGGGCGATCAGCACCCGGTCCCCCGGGCCGACGTGCCGGGCGAGCACGGACGCCAGGTTGCGGGCCGAGCGGTCGAGTTCGCCGTAGGTGATCGTCTCGGGCCTCAGGGTGCCGTCGTGCTCGGTGAGGAGGATCAACGCCTCCCGGTCCGGCGTCCTGGCCGCCCGGTCCTGGATGTGCTCCGTAAAGGTCCGCTGACCGTTCACGTCTCCCCCTCCCCTGCCGTGACGCCGTCCCCGGGGACGGCCGGCGCCCGGCTCTGCTGTCGGCGGGACGGCAGGGTGCCCCTGAGGGGATCCTCCGCCTCGCCGGTGGATGTACGGCGAACTCGCGTTCACGGCGCGTTCCCGACGGCCCCGAGGCCGTGGCCGCCGCCCTTGACGGTCCAGCCCGCGTACGCGGCCTCGGCCTGGTCGTCGGGCTCGCCCGCGCGTCGCACGAGGGCGAGCAACACGGCGGTCACGGCCGCCAGTTCGGCCTCGTCGGGCCGGCCGCGGACCACAGTGATACGCATCTGGTTCACCATGAGGACAGCCTGCGCCCACCCGCTCGAAGCGGGCTCGCGCCCCGGACGCGCCGGAGCCGAGGACCTGATGGCCCTCGGCTCCGGTGCGGGTGGAACGGCGGGCGCGTCAGGCGACGACGCGCTCGTACGCCACGTGCCGGGTCCGCTCCACCTCGATGTCGGCGACGCGGCGCAGCTGTTCGGCCTGCGAACGGTGACCCGGGTCGGCCAGGGCCCGCTCGCAGTCCTCGGTGCCCCGCCACCACTGGATGCCCGTGTAGGTGTCGGGGCGGAGCGTCGAGCGCAGCAGGTCGCTGCCGCCGAAGCCGCCGAGCCGGCCGAAGTGCTCGCTGGTCTCGGCGAAGAGCCGCTCGAACGAGGACGACGTCGCGCCGAGGGTTCTGGCCCGGGTCAGGATGACGTTGCGGGCTCCCACGACGGCGTTCTCCTTGAGCACCCGCCCCACGCTCACGGCCTGGTCCACCTCGGTGTCGACGAACGGACCGAGTTTCTTGACGTGGGCCTGGAAGGTGTCGTCGTGGACCGTGTCGAGGAAGCCCCGCATGGTCCGCCAGTGCCCGAGGTGGACGTACACGTCGGGCCGTTCGACCAGCTGGACGGTCACCAGGAAGTCGAAGCCCTCGCGTCTGCGCAGGTACTGGGAGTGATCGCGGAACTCACGCTCGAACCAGGCGGTGTCGCCCTTGACCTCGAACCGGTTGACCACGGTGAGCGGTGTGTCCTGACTACGACTGTGCACGTGCTTGTTCCTCCGCGAACTGCTTGGCGTGGCGCAAGGTGGTGGAGCTGTTGGTCCCGAGCGCCTTGCGCACCAGCGCGCGGGCGTCGGCGAGCGTGGCCTGCGGGCCCAGTGCGGTGCGCACGCCGCCCGGGTCCAGGGTCACGGTGTGCCAGGACGTGGCCCGGACGGTGCCGTCACCCAGCGATTCGATGACCCAGCGTCCGGTGTGGCCGCTCATCGCGACGGGCACCCTGAGCTGCTTGTAGACGATGACCTTGCGGTCCTCGAAGCAGACGCGGACGGAGGTGGTGTTGTGGGTCGAGCCGTCGGGGCTCGCGGTGTCCATGTCCATGTGCTGGACACCGGCCTCGTCCTCGGTGAGGTCGAGGCGGGCCACGTGCGGCAGTCGCTGCGGCCACAGGTCGGCGCGGTCCAGGAAGGCGAAGACGTCACCGGCCGCGCCGAAGACGGTCTCGGAGTCACTGAAGGTGAAGTGGAGTTCCTCGCGCGCGTCGCCGAGCTCGGCGGTGTTCTTCAGGGCGAGCAGTTCGGCGCGGCTGTTGCGGTCGACGGCCTGCTCGATGAGCTCCTCGGCGGCCGGGTCGCCGTTCACGGCACGGTAGTCGTGCAGCAGCGTCACGCGGGTGGTGCCGTCCTCCAGTTCCCGGACGCGCCACTCACCGCCCATCTCGGCGACGGGGTCGGCCGTCACCACCTGGCGGAAGGTGATGGTGCGGGCCGCCGGGTCGAGGACGCGGCGCGAGGTCCAGGTGCGCACCTTGTCGCCGGCGACGGCCCAGATGCGCAGGAGCTGCTCGCCGCCTTCGGCGGGGGCCTCTTCGAGCACCTCGACGTGCACCGTGGGGCCGAACACCTGCGGCCACTCGGCGGCATCTGCCACCAGCGCGTAGACGGTGGCGGCGGACGCGGCCACGGTGATGGAGTGCTCGGCGACGTGGAGCGCTGCGGTCTCGGAAGTGGAGGTGGTCGGCGCCACGGCAATTCCCTTCGGACTGTCCGCTGCAGGGCGGATCACAAGGTTGGCATGGTGTGCTCAAGCGAAACTGGAGAACCGGTGGAACGTCGGGCGGTGTCCCGCGCGGACACGGGCCGCCGGGCCGCCGTCCGGCACAACTCCTAGGCGAAGCGGGGCCGTTCGAGCATGTCGATCACGGCGCAGCCCCAGCTGTACCCGGCGCCGACGCTGACCAGGACGATCCGGTCTCCCGGCGCCGCGCGCCCTGAGACGGTCAGATGGTCCAGGCCGGCGAACTGGTCGCCCGCGCCGAGATGCCCGACGGTGCGGCTGTAGTCCCAGGTGGTGCGCGCGGGATCGATGCCGAACGGCTTGTAGTAGATCGACGTCAGGCGCCGCCGGCCGAAGTGCGGCAGGACCACCCAGTCGGCCTGGGCGAGTTCGGATCCGGCGTCGGCGAGCGCCTGTTTGATCACCGTCTGCTGGCCGTTGTGCGCCCGGGAGATGGCGTACGACATTCCGGCACGGCCCACGAAGGCGCGCTTGGCCGCCTCGAAGTCGACGGGGATGCGGTGGCCGAACGGGGCCTTGGTGAACGGGTCGTCGCCGCGGTGCAGCGGCTCCAGGTCGGGGTCCGCGTGCAGGGCGAGCGAGACGAGACGGGCGTAGCCGCCGCGCCGGGAGAGCACCAGCGAGGTGGCTCCGTCGGCGTAGGGCGTGCCGGGGTCGGTCTTCCAGCGGTCGATGCCCGGGGCGCAGAAGCGGTCGGCGGTGGTGAGGAGGGCGTCACGGTGTCCGTGGCCCGCGGTGAGGTAGGCGGCCGCCAGATCGAGCGCGGCGAGCCCGCCGTTGGACATCTGCCGTATCTCGACGGCCTGGCAGGTGTTGCCGAGCGCCTCGCGCTGGATGTACGAGGCGACCGGCCAGAGGTCCTGGCCCTGGTGGTAGGTGTCGGCGTGCAGCAGCAGGTCCACGTCACCGCCGTCGCTGCCGGCCCGGCTCAGGGCGGTCCGCGCGGCGGCCGCGGCCATTTCGGCGGCCGACTCGTCGGGCGAGAACGCCACCGACTCCATGCCGGTGGCCGCGGCCGTCCCCGGCGGGCAGGCCCCGGAGGCGACCGCGTCGGCGAGCGGGAGGCGAGCGGGAAGCCGTGTGGCGGTCCCCCGTATGTAGACGTCTTCCAGACGCACTGTCTCTCCAAGTCGGGTCGGGGCTCGGCCGGTGCGTTCGCCGGGGCCTGTCCGGCGGGTCAGAGGCGGAACGGTTCGAGCGGCTCGGTGACGCCGAGTGCGGTGGGCCCGTCCCGGCCGGGCGTCTCGTCGAGCAGGACGTAGTGCACGGCGTCGAGGAGCGCCTGCCAGCTGGCCGCGGTGGTGTTGGCGTCGACACCGACAGTGCCCCAGCGGCGGGCGCCGTCCTGGTACGAGATGAGGACGCGGGCGCTGGCACTGCTGCCGGTCTCGCCGCTGAGCACGCGGACCCGGTAGTCGACGAGCCGGAGCCGGGCCAGGGCCGGGAAGCAGGGGTCGAGGGCGGCGTGCAGCGCGGTGTCCAGGGCGTTGACCGGGCCGTTGCCGTGTCCGGTCGCGGTGATGGACCGGCCCTGGACGGACAGGCGCACGGTGGCGTCGGTGCGGACCTCTTCGTCGTGCGCCCCTACGACCCCGACGGACCAGGACTCGACCTCGAACGGGTGGGACCGCGGGGCGCCCGCCAGCTCTTCGCGCAGCAGCAGTTCGAAGGAGGCGTCGGCGGACTCGAAGCTGTAGCCGACGCTCTCCAGTTCCTTGACGCGGGTGGCGGCACGGGCCACTTCGTCGGAGCCCGCTTCGACGTCGTAGCCCAGCTCGCGGGCCTTCAGCTCGATCGAGGAGCGACCGCCCATGTCGGAGACGAGCGTGCGCATCGTGTTGCCCACCAGCGCCGGGCGGGTGTGCTGGTAGAGATCGGGGTCCACGCGCAGGGCCGAGGCGTGCAGTCCGGCCTTGTGCGTGAACGCCGACGCGCCGATGTAGGGCGCGGCGGCGCTGCCGGGGAGCTGGGTCAGCTCGGCGACGGCCCGTCCGGTCGCGGCCAGGCCCGCGAGGCGTTCCAGCGGCACGACCTCGCGGCCGCGCTTGAGCACGAGGTTGGCGATGACGGTGAACAGGTCGGCGTTGCCGCACCGTTCGCCGTAGCCGTGGGCGGTGCCCTGGGCCTGGACGGCGCCGGCGTCCACGGCCGCCATGGTGTTGGCGACGGCGCAACCGGTGTCGTCGTGGCAGTGGATGCCGAGCTGTACGCCGGTCAGGGCGCGGGTCTCGGCGACGACGGCCGCCACCTCGTCGGGCAGCGAGCCGCCGTTGGTGTCGCACAGGACGACGGTCTCGGCGCCGGCCTCGGCCGCGGTACGGACCACGGCGAGGGCGTACTCACGGTTGAGCTGGTAGCCGTCGAAGTAGTGTTCCGCGTCGACGAAGACCCGTCGCCCTGCATGCACCAGGTGGCGTACCGTTCCGCCGATCATGGAGAGGTTCTCGGCGAGGGTGGTGCGCAACGCGTCGCGGACATGGCCCGTGTGACTCTTCGCGACGAGGGTCACCACGGGGGTCTCGGCGGCGAGCAGGGCTCGCACCTGCGGGTCGACGGGGGCGGGGACGCCGGGCCTGCGGGTGGCTCCGAACGCGGCCAGCTCGGCGTGCTTCAGGTCGAGTTCGGTGCGGGCCCGGCGGAAGAACTCGGTGTCCCGGGGTACGGCCCCGGGCCAGCCGCCCTCGATGAATCCCACACCGAGCCCGTCGAGTTCACGTGCGACGGCGAGCTTGTCCTCGACCGTCAGCACCATGCCTTCCTGCTGGGCGCCGTCGCGCAGGGTCGTGTCGTAGAGCTGGAAGCTCTGCTCGGCCATCGCCCCTCCCTTGTCCTGTGTGCGCCGGTGGTACCGGCCTCCGGATGCTGAACCCACCGTCAGACGGTGGCCCGGAGAACGGCTCGAGCGGTGATGGACCGGGGGCCGACGCCGGGGTCAGGGGAATTGCGCCGGAGTGCGGCCGAAGCGCGGGGCCACCGTGGCGGGTCCGCTGCCGCGTGCCTGGTGGTGCGGATGTGAGGCGGCCTCGGCGGCGCTCAGCACCGGTGTCACACACGCCTCGGTTCCCTCGAACAGCCGTGCCCAGTGGTCCCGGCCCCGGCCGACGAAGCGGTGCGCGAACGTCCCGCGCAGAGCCGGCCAGTTACGGGGGTCGTCACGGTCGGGCAGCGCTGCCGCGTCGAGTCCGAGGCCGTCGAGCAGCGCCGCGTAGAAGCGCTCCTCCAGGGCCCCGACCGCGACGTGTCCTCCGTCGGCGCACGCGTAACAGGTGTAGAAGGGGGCGCCGCCGTCGAGCAGGTTCGTACCGCGTTCGTGCCGCCACTGTCCGGCCGACCGCATCCCGACCATCATGGCGAGCATCGCGCCGACCCCGTCCACGATCGCGGCGTCGACGACCCGGCCGGCCCCGGTCGACTCGCGTTCGTACAGGGCCGCGAGGACGCCGGTGAGCAGGAACATGGAGCCGCCCCCGAAGTCCCCGAGAAGATTCACCGGGACGACGGGCGGGCCGCCGGCCTCCCCGATCGCGTCCAGGGCACCGGTCAGGGCGAGGTAGTTGATGTCGTGCCCGGGCGACGTGGCGAGCGGGCCGTCCTGGCCCCAGCCCGTCATCCGGGCGTAGACGAGCGCGGGGTTGCGCGCCAGGCACACCTCGGGCCCGATGCCCAGTCGCTCCGCCACTCCCGGCCTGAAGCCCTCGACCAGGACGTCCGAACTCTCCAGCAGACCCAGGAGTTCCGCGACGTCGTCCGGATTCTTCAGATCCAGGGCGACGCGGCGGCGGCCCCGGTCGAGCTCCCGGTGCCACTCCGCGAAGGAGCGCCGGCCGTCGGCCCGGTCGACCCGGATCACCTCGGCGCCGAGATCGGCAAGGATCATGCAGGCGAAGGGCACCGGCCCTATCGCCGCCAGTTCGACCACCCGCAGCCCGCTCAACGGGCCGGTCCCGCGGGGCCGGCCCTGTGTCGTCGCTATGCCCATCCCGCGAGACTAGGGAGCCGCGCCAGGGGCCCGCTCGAGCACTCCTGGACGGCGGTCGGCGGCGACTCCACCTGTGCCCGAGCGCGCGCTGGCACCGTCTTCCGGGAACTGCTGACTGTCCGGTTCTTCATGAGGTAACTCCCCCAGGAGGAAGGATCCACTGTGACCACCAGTGCCACGGACCAGGGCGCCGCAGAGGCGGAGACAAAGACCTTTCCCTACGCCCGGCAGTGCCCGTTCACGCCCCCGAAGGAGTACGAGGAGATCGTCGGGAAGGACGTCTCCCAGGTCACGCTGAAGGGATCCGGCCTGCGGATCTGGACGGTCGCCGGTTACGAGACGATCCGCCGTCTGCTCACCGACCCGCGGGTCAGCGCGTCCCGCAAGCACGACAACTTCCCCTTCTACTTCATCGCTCCGCCCGAGTACCGCACCGAGACGTCGTTCATCGGATACGACGGCAAGGAGCACAGCGACACCCGCCGCAAGGCCGCCCTGACGTTCACCAGCCGACAGGTGCGCAGGCTGCGGCCGCGGATCGAGGAGATCGTCGACGACCACCTCGACAAGCTCCTCGCGATGACGCCCGTCGTGGACTTCCACCACGCGTTCTCCCTGCCGGTGCCGATGACGGTCATCTGCGAGCTCCTCGGGATACCGCAGGACCGGCACGAGTTCTTCATCAAGCACGGCACCGCGCTGCTCGGCGGCCACAGCTCCACCGAGGAGCGGCAGGCCGCGATCGTCGAGGTGAACGCGTACGTCAGCGACCTCATCCAGCTGAAGAAGCGCGAGCCGGGCGAGGACCTGCTGAGCCGGGCGATGGCCGACTACGAGGCGTCCGGCGAGTCGTACACCGACCGCGATCTGTTCAACATGGTGCGGCTGCTGATGAACGGCGGCCACGAGACCACCGCCAGCCAGATCTCGCTGGGCACCGCCTGCCTCCTGGAGAACCCCGACCAGCTGCAACTCCTGCTCTCCGACCCGTCGTTGGTCAAGCCCGCCGTCGAGGAACTGGTGCGGTTCGCGACGATCGGTGACACCGCGGTGCCGCGGGTCGCCCTGGAGGACATCGAGATCGGAGGCCAGACCATCCGCAAGGGCGACGGCATCCTCTGCCTCGGTCTCGCGGCCAACCGTGACCCGGAGGTCTTCCCCGAGCCGGAGAAGCTCGACATCACCCGCGGCAGCCGCAAGCACCTCGGCTTCGGGCACGGAGTGCACCACTGCATCGGCGCGGACCTCGCCCGCCTGGAGCTGGAGATCGTGTGGAGCAAGCTGTTCCAGCGCATCCCGACCCTCGAACTCGCCAAGCCCTTCCTGGAGATACCCCGGAAGGAGGGGGCCGTGATCTACGGGCTGTGGGAACTGCCCGTGAAGTGGTGAGGTCCACCGGAGTCCGAGCCGCCGTACACAGCGTGACGCCCGACGCCGCAGTCCCGGCCTCGGCAGCCCAGGAGGAGGACGCATGAGCACCGAAGTGACGCCGTTCCGTGTCGAGTTCGCCGAGACGGATCTCGCCGATCTGCGCGAGCGGCTCTCCCGGACGCGCTGGCCGGAGAAGGAGACCGTCGACGACTGGTCGCAGGGGGTGCCCGCGGGCTACCTCCAGGATCTGGCCGCGTACTGGCAGAGCACGTACGACTGGCGAGCCACCGAGGCCCGGCTGAACGCCCTGCCGCAGTTCCGCACCGAGATCGACGGGCTCGGCATCCACTTCCTGCACGTGCGGTCCGCGCACCCGCAGGCGACGCCGCTGCTGCTCAGCCACGGCTGGCCGGGCTCCGTCGTGGAGTTCCTGGACATCATCGGCCCGCTCACAGACCCCGAGGACCCGGCCGACGCCTTCCACGTGGTCTGCCCGTCGCTGCCGGGCTTCGGCTTCAGCGACAAGCCGCGGACCACCGGCTGGACCGTGGAGCGCACCGCCGCCGCCTGGTCCGAGCTGATGCGCCGGCTCGGCTACGAACGGTTCGCCGCCCACGGCACCGACTGGGGCTCCTTCCTCACCGCCATCCTCGGCGAGACCGAGGCCGAGCGGCTGATCGGCATCCATCTGGCGATGCCCTTCGCCCGGCCGCCGCAGGAGCAGGTGGAGCTCGACGAGCGGGATCTCGCCGGCCTCGCCGCGCTCAAGCAGTTCCAGGCCGACGAGGGCGCGTACTCCGTCCTCCAGGCCACCCGCCCGCAGACGCTCGGGTACGGTCTGGCGGACTCGCCCGTCGGACAGCTGGCCTGGATGATCGAGAAGTACTGGGCCTGGAGCGACCACAGCGGTGACGTGGAGAAGGTCATCCCCCGCGACCGGCTGCTCGACGCGGTGACGCTCGCCTGGCTGGCCGGGACCGGTGCCTCGTCAGCCCGGATCTACTGGGAGAGCCACAACAAGATGGCCCTCGGGCGCGTCGACGTGCCGACCGCCTGCGCCGTGTTCCCCAAGGACGCCCGGATGCCACGCGCCTGGTGCGAGCACCGCTTCACCGACCTGCGCCGCTGGACCGACCACGAGCAGGGCGGTCACTTCCCCGCGCTGGAGCAGCCCGAGCTGCTGGTCGGCGAACTGCGGTCGTTCTTCGGTACCTTGCGCTGAGCGACACGGTCAGAGTCCGCGCGAGCCGAGGAACGAGGAGAGCAGGAGCATGGCCGCACCGGAGCCGCAGACCCTGGACCGCAGGGCACTCAACCGTGCGCTGCTGGCCCGTCAGCTGCTGCTGGAACGCTCGCCGTTGACGGCCGTCGAGGCCGTGGAGCATCTGGTGGGCCTCCAGGCCCAGGCGCCGAATCCGCCGTACATCGGGCTGTGGACCCGCCTGGCGGGGTTCACGATCGAGGAGCTCGCAGCCGCGGTGCGGGCCAGGCAGGTGGTCAGGATCGTCCTCATGCGCGGCACGATCCATCTCGTGTCCGCGCGGGACTGCCTGCGGCTGCGGCCGGTGCTGAGTGAGTCGCTGGAGCGCTCACTGATCGGCACCTTCGGACGGAAGCTGGCGGGCGCGGACCTCGACGCGGTGAGCGCGCGCGGCCGGAAGCTGGTGGAGCACGAGCCGCTGACGCTGGGCGCGCTGGGGGCCGCTCTGGCCGGGCGGTGGCCGGAGCACGACGCCTTCGCGCTCGCCAACGCCGTACGCAACCGGGTGCCCCTGATCCAGGTTCCGCCGCGTGGACTGTGGGGCGAGAGCGGACAGGCCCGGCACACGACGGCCGAGTCGTGGCTGGGCGCGGCGGCCGAACCGGCCGCCGACCCGGAGACGCTGGTGGAGCGGTATCTGGCGGCGTTCGGGCCTGCCACGGTGAAGGACATGCAGACCTGGTCGGGGATGACCCGTCTCGCCGCCGTGGTCAGGCGACTCGGGCCCCGGCTGGAGGTGTTCCAAGACGAACGGGGGCAGCGGCTGTACGACCTTCCGGACGCGCCCCGTCCCCCGGGCGGCACCCCGGTGCCGGTGCGGTTCCTGCCGGAGTTCGACAACATCCTGCTCTCCCACGCCGACCGGTCCAGGATCCTCACCGAGGAACAGCGCCGCCTCGTGTTCACCAGGAACGGGATCATCCGGTCCACGTTCCTGGTCGACGGTTTCGTCCACGGGCGGTGGCGTATCGAGCGGGACCGGGACACGGCCCGGCTGGTCGTCGAACCCTGGTCCCCGCTCGGCCGCGGCGCACGGACGGAGCTGAAGGCGGAGGGCGCCCGGCTGCTCTCCTTCGCCGCGGCCGGCTGCCCACGGACCGAGGTGACGATCGAGGCCGTCGGTTAGGGCGTGCCGCTGCCCGGATCAACCGAGTACCCGGCCAGTTTGGGCGCCGTCGCGCCGTCGATGGACTCACGGATGATGTCGGCGTGTCCGGCGTGCCGAGCCGCTTCCACGAGCAGGTCCAGCAGGATCGCCCGCACCGGGCGCGGGGGCGCGGTCGGCCCCCAGGGAGTCACCGGCATGGGGACCGTCCGGTCCAGATCCGGCAGGGCCCGTACGACGTCGTCGGTGCGCGCGGCGACTTCCGCGTGGGCGCGCAGCAACTCGTCCAGGGTCTCCTCGGGACCGACCTCGAACTCCGCCGCGCCGTCGCGGTCGCTCCAGTCCGCCCCCTCGCCGTGCAGCACGGGGGTCCAGGGGGGTTCCCCGAGGGCGGCGTGCTTGAGGAGGGACGCCAGGGACAGTTCGCTGGCGCTGGGGGTGTCGCGTGCCTGTTGGTCGGTCAGGCCGTCGACCGCGCGCCGCAGCGCCTGTCGCTGGGCGTCCCACGCCGCCACCAGCAGGTCTCGTTCGTCCACTTCTCCGGCCACCGGCCTCACCACGGGTCCGCCTTTCCCTTCGCGCTCGTGCGTCGCCGTTCGACGCCGGCGAACGGAACAACGCTCCGCTGCGGAGCCAGGACACGCAGCCCGCTCCCGCGTCCCGGCGGTGTAGCGCCTCTCCAGGGCACTTCCAGTCCCGTTCGGCACGCTGGCAGCGCCGCTGGCATCACCGGGCGAGGTGGTGCGCAATGACCGGAAGAGGATGAGATGTCGCAAACACTGCCGGAGGTCCGGGAAGGTGTCGGAGCGGAGCTCTACGTGGAGGTCCAGCAGTTCTACGCACGGCAGATGCCGCTCCTCGAAGAACGCAGGCTGGAGGAGTTCCTCGAGACCATGACCGAGGACGGCTCGATCGAGCACCGTCCCAACGGCTGGAAGCTGGAGGGCCGCGCACAGCTCCTGACCGAGATGCGGGCCCGCCGGGGCGATCCGGACCGGCCGCTCGCCGAGGAGACCTCCGCGCGGAACGCGCGGGAGGAGAACATTCCGTACTACGACGGACTGGTGTACCGCTACTGGTTCGACCGGATGCGCATCACGACGGCCGGCGACGACACCCTGCACGTCCGGTACCAGGCGATCGTGAGCATGACCGACCGGCGGGGCAAGGTGAGCTTCGAACCGACCACCGTCGTCGAGGACGTGCTCGTCCGCCGCGCCGGGCGGCTCCTCACCCGCTCCCGGGTCGTCACCCACGACGCGGCCGACTGGGCGGACAAGATCCACAACCCGTCCTGACGAGGGCCCCGCAGCTGCCGCGCACACCTCGGCGGCCGTCCGCGAACCACGGTTCACGGACGGCCGCCGACGCGCATGACGTACGGGTCAGAGCCGGGCGCCCCTGTCCTCGGCGTGCACCACCCGGCCGAGCCTGTCGTCCGCGTCGTACTGCCTGGACTCCCCGGTGCTGGTGAACGTGTCACCCGTCTGGACGGCACGCTGAGAGACGTCGACCCGGCCCAGGTAGTGGCCCTGGGAGTCCCAGATCGGCTCGGCGATCCGGAAGGTGAAACGGTCGTCCCCGGTGCGGGACCAGGTCCCCGCCCCGCCCTTGACGAGGAAGGCCCGGCCGTTCCTGGTGAACTGCACCGTGCTGTCGAACGTCTGCCCGCCGAAGCTCACCTTGAGACTCCACGTGCCGACGGGGGTCTGCACCACGTGGTCGTGCCGAGGCCGGGCGCTCGCCGTGCCCGTCGCCGGGACGGCCGCCAGCGCGGCGGCCGCGGCCACGAGCAGCAGCCTGGCCGCCGGTCCGGCGCCTTCGGTACCCGATCGGTTCATGTGTTCCTCCCGCGCAGGGCGCGTCTCGCCGGGGCAACTGACGCGTACACCCTGGCCGCAGGGGCTCAAAGCCCGCTTGACCGCGTGTACAGCCCGCTCCGTACGGCGCGGCCCGGGACGCTCCGTGTCCACTCGACCGGGGCCCCAGCCGGTTTCGCTGTACTGGCCGCCCGGCCCCCGGGCCTGCCCCAGTCACTCCGCCTTCACCGGCCCAGAGAGGGAACTCCCATGTCGGACCAGCCTTTTGCCGATCGGACCGTCGTCGTCACCGGAGGAGGCACCGGCATCGGCCGCGCCTCCGCACTGGCCTTCGCCCGGCTCGGCGCGGCCGCCGTCATCATCACGGGCCGCCGCAAGGAGCGGCTCGAAGAGGTCGCCACGGAACACCCGTCGATCGTCCCCGTCGCCGCCGACGTGACCACGCAGACGGGAGCGGAGACGGTCGTCGCGGCGGTCCGCGAGCGCGGAGGCGCTCTGGACGTCCTGGTGCACAACGCCGGCATCTTCCGTTTCAGCCCGCTCGCGTCCGTCGACACCGCCGTCGCCCGCGAGGTGCTGGAGACCAACGTCCTGGGCCCGGTCGTGCTGACCCGCCATCTGCTCCCGCTGCTGCGCACCCCCGGCGGGAACATCGTGCTGATCTCCAGCCGCGGCGGCCACAACCCCGGCCCGGAGAGCTCCCTGTACTCCGCCAGCAAGGCCGCGCTGCACAGCTTCACCCGCAGCTGGGCCGCCGAACTCGCCGCGCAGGGCATCCGGGTCAACGCCGTCGCCCCCGGTTTCGTACGGACCGAGGCCTATGTGGCCAACGGCCTGACGCCCGAACAGGCCGAAGGCCTCTTCGCCGGGGTCGCGCAGTCGGTGCCGCTCGGCCGGATCGCGGAGGCCGGCGAAGTCGCGCGCTGGGTGACCGAGTTGACCCGGGACACCGAGTCGCTCGTCACCGGCCAGATCCTCACCCTGGACGGCGGCATGGACGTGGCCGCCCGCTGACGTCCGGACGGCCGCACGCCGACAGAGAACCGCCCGGCCGGGACTCCCCGGCCGGGCGGTTGTCGGATGTGCGGGCTCAGGCGGTGTCCGCCGCGATGTCGGGGCGTGGGGTGCGTCCCGGGACCGAGGAGCGGGCGGGCGGCAGTTCGCCGTCCACGAGATAGCGGTGGACGACGGCGTCCACGAGCGGGTTGCCGCCGAGCACGTACACCTCGTGCTCGCCCGAGTCCTCGACGGTGAGCAGGTGGTGGCCGAGCCGCTCGGCCATCGCGACGCCGCCCGCGTAGTGGTCCATCGGGTCGCCGTCGGCCTGCACGATCAGGCCGGCGCCGTAGCCGTCCCTGGTGAGCACCACCGGCTCCTCCGGGGCCTCGAACGCCCGGAAGGCGCCGACCCACGGCTGGGCGCGCAGAACGCCGTAGCCGTACGGGAACCGCTTCCTGAACTCCCTCATGTCGCGGTAGTAGACCTCCAGGTCGGACGGCCAGGCGTGCTCGAGCGTGATGGCCTCCAGGACGCCGACGCGCAGATCGCCCTCGCTGTCCGCGGGCCGCCAGGTGCCCTGCGCGGCGAGCAGTTCGCGGCAGCCGTCGAGGTCGCCCGCCACCGCCCTCTCGCGCAGGCCGGCGACCACGACCGCGAGTGTGTCCCACTGGCCGCGGTCGCTCGCGCGGTTGCCGACGGCGCCGTCGAACAGGGTCCGCAGCCGTACCGCGTCCTCGGGCAGCTTCTCCAGTGCCGCGACCACCTCCTCGACGGTGGTGAGCACCGCCCCGGCGGACGCGCCGATCCCGAAGTGGCCGTGCCGCTCGCCGGCCCAGCGGGCCCACAGGTCGACATTGCGCTGCACCGCGTCGCCCTGCCACAGGAACTGTTCGCGCCAGGTCCAGTCGGGGCCGACGCAGGAGTCCAGCACGAGCCGGTCGAGAGCGGCCGGGAAGAGGCTGCCGTAGACGGCTCCCACGTAGGCGCCGTAGGCGTACCCGACGAAGCTGATCCGGTCCTCGCCGAGAACCGCCCGGATCACGTCCAGGTCCCGGGCGGTGTTGCGGGTGCTGATGTGCGGGCGCAGTGCACCGCCGCCCCGGGCGCACGCCTCCTCCCGCAGCCGCATGTCCTCGGCCAGTTCGGCGAAGGCGCCGTCCGGCGGCCGGGAGTCGAACTGCGCGGTGGGGACGGCCACTTCGGCGTACAGCCGGGTGGACTCACCGGTGCCGCGCGGGTCGAAGCCGATGAGGTCGTACACCTCGTTCAGCGGGGTGCCGGCGAATTTCGCGGGCAGGTCCCGGCCGTGTCCCCAGTCGCCGCCGGGGCCGCCGTTGACGGCCAGCAGGATGCCGCGCCGTCGCGCCGGGTCGGTGGCGCGGCGGCGGCTCAGGGCGAGCGTGATGCGTTCACCCCCGGGGTCGGCGTAGTCGCGGGGGACCTCGATCGTCGCGTACTCGGCCTGGTCGTCGCCCGGTGCGAGCGACCATGTGGGCCGCTGTGTGTGGAACTCGCTCACCACGGCGAACCTCCGTTCTCGTCAGACGGCCAGCGTCCCGCTGTCTCCTCGAGCAGCACTGGAACGTTCCCGGACCGCGGCGAGGCCCTCCTGGCGCCCTCTCAGGCGAAGGCGACGTCGCCGGCCTTCCCGTCCTCGCCGACGAACGCCGCCAGCTTCCCGGCCTCTTCGACGACGTCCCGGGTGTCCTCGTCGGACAGTTGGCGGAACGGGCTCAGCAGCAGCGTCGAGCCGTTGAGCGCCCAGGTGCCCTCGACGAAGCCGTCGACCAGGAACGTGGGCCTGACCTGTGACATCCCCGGCATGACCTGCTTGCGGTCGCCGTCGTCGATCACCCGGCTGCGGTCGCTGTGTCCGAGGACGGCGTTGTCGAACGGCGGCAGGAACCGCACCGGGGCGGGCAGGTCCGGATCGGCGAGCTCCGCGTCGGGGAGGTCGAAGAGTTCCCTGCCCCCCTCGTCGCGGTAGGTCCGCAGCCGCGGCCGCATCCGGTCGAGGACCTCCCCGAGCCGGGTGAGTCCGCACCACGCCTGTACGTCCATGACGCCGGCCGGCCCGAAGGCCGCGAGATAGCGGAGCACCATGGTCTCCACCTGGGGTGCCGTCGACAGGGGCCGACCGGTCCACTCGTCGGCCAGCACACAGGGAACGGCTTTGCGGTTGCCCCACTTGCCCCAGGTGCCGCTGGGCGGCGGGTGGAGCAGGGCCAGCAGGAAGTGGGCCGTCCCGCCGAGAGCCTGGGGACTGCGGCCGGGAAACCGTTCCGCGAGCAACCGGCCCAACTGGGGCCGGGTGAGGGTCTGTCCGGCCAGCAGCTCCCGGCCGGCCGCGGCGAGGGCGGCGAGATCGAGTCCGGCGATCTCCTTGCCGAATCCCTGCCGCGGCGAGCGGTCGAGCACCGGCTGGACCAGGGGCCGCAGCAGCGCGAAGTCCTCGGCGGCCGTGAGGTGCTGGGTGGTGCGCAGCAGCGCTCCCCGCACCACGCTGCGATCGTGCAGCAGCGCCGTCAGGTCCTCGTGCGCGAAACCGGCCACACGGGCCCACAGGCCCACGTACGGCGCGTTGCACTCCTGTCCCTGCATCGCGACCAGGTGCCTGATCGCTTCGAGCGCGGTGCCGTCGGTGCGGCGCAGCAGCAACTGCCTCTGCAGGAGCGTCCGGTTGAGCACCAGGTTGGAGAGCACGGACATGTCGGCCCTTTCTCGTGTCGCGGGCCGGTTCGTGCCCGTTCGGTGCGCCTCGGTGGGCGACCTGGCTAGTCGGCGTCGGCTGCGCCGTCCGGGGCCGCCACGTCCCGCCGGACCACACGCGAGCGGGTGAACAGCCGGCCGTCGCGGCGGACCAGGACGTCCTCCACCGTCGAACTGGGCTCCAGGATCACGGCGCCGGTCTCGTCCGTCACGCTGACCAGGGAGCGGAAGACGACGCTGATCTCGTCCTCGGCCACCTGCTCGATCACGAACTTGTCGAACCAGTGCCGGAAGATCTTGTTGCCGTAATGAGGGATCGCCCGGGACATCGCGGCGAGCAGGTTCTCCCGGCCGGCCAGCTCCCAGCCGTCCTTGACCTGAGCATAACTTCCGTCCTCGGTGAACGTGAGCACGAACTCCTCCAGCTTCCGGTCCTCCAGGAGAGGGAGCTGGAACGCGTAGAACGCCTGGACCTCCACGTGGAGTTCGGCCGAGACCCGGGTCGGAGCGGAACTTGATCGGTGCGGCACGGTGCATCCCCTTCGTCGGTGCGCGCGTCACGAGCGCGGGCGCACCACTCTCGGCCGCGCCCCTCGACCATGGATCGCGCACCGCTGGAACGTCACCGCGTCGTTCTCCAGCGGGAGTCGAGCACGGCACGGGACAATCCGGCAGATCATCACGACCGGACGGAGCGCACTTCCATGACCGACCGCACCACCGACGAACTACGGATGTCCTGGGCCGAGGCGTGTGCCCGCCGTGTGAGCCGGCACTTCCTGGCGGAGACCGCGCCGGGCGGGGGGATCACGGAAGCCGCGAGCGCCATGTGCGGCGCCCATGCGCAGGTCATGTCCGGTGCCGAGATGTCGCTCGGGCTGCGCGTCCCGGGCACGACGCGCACCGATGTGCAGTCGGCGCTCTGGAAGGACCGCAGCCTCGTGAAGAGCTACGGGCCCCGCGGCACCGTGCACCTCCTCGCGGCCGAGGAGCTCCCCATGTGGGTCGGCGCCCTGTCGTGCGTCCCGAGGCCCCCGAGCGCCCTGCCCCACGCATTACTGACAGACCATCAGGTGGAGGAGGTGCTGGAGGCGATCGAGTCCGCCGTCGAGGACGGCGAGCTGACCGTCGAGGAACTGGGCGACGAGGTCGTCGGCCGCACCGGCCCCTGGGCGGCGGACCTGGCGCTGCCCGCCTTCTCCGGTGCCTGGCCCCGGTGGCGGGCCGCCCTGCAGACCGCCGCGAACCGGGGTGTCCTGTGCTTCGGGCCGAACCGGGGGCGCAAGGTCACCTACACCAGTCCGCGCCGATGGGTCCCGGGCTTTCGCCCCATGGACAGCGCCGCCGCCTCGGCCGAGGTCCTGCGCCGCTATCTGCACGCCTACGGGCCGGCGACCTCCCAGCAGTTCGCGCAGTGGCTGGGCGCCCCGAGAAGGTGGTCGGCGGACCTCTTCGACACGATCACGGACGAGTTGGTTCCGGTCGATCTGGACGGCACGCCGGCCTGGACGACCGAACCGGCCGCCCCCACGGCACCCAGCCCCCGCAGCGGCCTGAGGCTGCTGCCGTACTTCGACCCCTACGTCATCGGCTGCCACCCGCGCGACGCGGTGTTCCCCGGCCCGGCCGCCGGCCGGGCACTCTCCGGCGGCCAGGCAGGGAACGTACCTGTGGTCCTGATCGACGGAGTCGTCGCCGGCGTGTGGCACCAGCGGCGGTCGGGGCGCCGCCTCGACGTCCGGGTGGAGCCCTTCACCCCGCTCTCCGCCGCCCGGCGCTCCGAACTGACCGCCCAGGTGGACCGGATCGGCGAGATCCTGGAGGGCACCCCGACGCTCACCGTCGGCGTCGTCGACGCCGGCAAGCATCTGTAGCCGCCCGTGCGGCGGGCGCGGTCAGCCCGAGACGGTGAGGGACACGTTGCCCCGGTACGCACCGTCCAGCAGCGACAGCATCGTCCGGGGGGCCTCCTCGATGCCCCCCTCGACCACGGTGTGCGGGAAGACGAAGCGCCCCTCGCCCAGCCAGGTCCCGAAGTGCTCCGCCCAGGCCCAGATCTGCTCCGGCGTGTGGTAGCAGGCGAACGGGCGCAGCTCCAGGTGCTTGGTGATCGCGGTCATCAGGTCCAGCCGGGGCCGGCCGGCCTCGGTGTCACCGATCTGGCCGGACAGCGCACCGCAGAGCGCGAACCTGGCGTGCGGGGCCGCCACCTCGACGGCCGCCTCGAACTGCTCGCCGCCGACGTTGTCGAAGAAGACGTTGATGCCGTCGGGTGCCAGCTCGCGCAGGCGGTCGACGACGGGACCGTCGTGGTAGTCGAAGGCCGCGTCGAAGCCCAGCTCGTCGACCAGGTAGTCGACCTTGGCCTTGCTTCCGGCGCTGCCGATCACCCGCGCGGCGCCACGGCACTTGGCGATCTGGCCGGCCAGCGAGCCCACCCCGCCCGCCGCACCGGAGACGAACACCACGTCGTCCTTGCCCGCCTTGGCGATCTCGGCCATCCCGTAGTACGCGGTGGGGCCCTGGCTGAGGAAGTACACCGGGCTCGGGAAGGCACCGACGGGCAGCTTGAAGTAACCCTGGGCCGGACCGACCGAGTACTCGCACCAGCCGCTCATGCCCTGGACGACGTCGCCGACGGCCAGGTCGGGGCTGTTGGAACGCACCACGGTGCCGACCGCGCCGCCGCCCAGACGGTCGCCCACCTTCCACGGCGGGAGCGGCAGCTTGCAGTCGGCCTTCATCAAGTCCGCGTAGGCCGCGGCGAGGCTCAGGTGATCCGTCCTGACGACGACCTCTCCCTCGCCCGGCTCGGGCACCTCCACCTCGACGAGGTCGAAGTTGCCGAGGACCGGCCGCCCCTGCACGTGCGAGGCCATACGGACTTCCCGGGCCGTCTTCGGAATGGTGGTCATCTCTCTCCTCGTGATGGTTCCTGAGCGCCGACGCGGCGGGCC
The DNA here is from genome assembly GCF_042270245.1 of Streptomyces sp. NPDC055955. Taxonomy (NCBI): domain Bacteria; kingdom Bacillati; phylum Actinomycetota; class Actinomycetes; order Kitasatosporales; family Streptomycetaceae; genus Streptomyces; species Streptomyces sp. NPDC055955. The sequence goes on along the minus strand of NZ_JBHJYS010000030.1, from coordinate 73,422 downwards.
CCTGTCTCCCTCATGGGTAACGCACGGCGCTCGAGGGGCGCTGGAGCGGAAGCCGCTGCTCCAGGGCGCCGACGGCCCGTGTCCAGGAGCGCTCCAGATCCGCACGAGTCACCGGCGAAAGGCTCGTGACTCTCCAGACAGCTCAGCCCTGATCCCTGAGGAGCTCACGATGCGCGTCCTGTTCACCGTGTGGCCGATGTCGGCGCATCTGTATCCCGTCGTTCCGCTCGCCTGGGCCCTGCAGGGTGCGGGGCACGAGGTGCGCGTCGCCTCCCACCCCGCGCTGACGGAGTCGGTCACCGCCGCGGGTCTGACCGCGGTGCCGTTGTCCGACGCGGACACCATGCCCGCGCTCTCGGCGGTCGGCCGCTTCATGATCGACGACGAGGAGCGTGGCCGGCTCGCCGAGGCGCTGGCCATCGGGCCCGGCGACCAGGACGCGTGGCAGATGTTCAGCGACTACGCCCTGGCGGCCCTGCGCATCTTCCACACGCCCGAGGGCTCCTCGGCTCTCGCCCCGGGCGTGGAGCACCTGGTCGACGTGGCCCGCAGCTGGCAGCCGGACCTGGTGCTCTGGGACCAGTGGCCGGCCGCGGCGGTGGCGGCCCGGCTCTGCGGCGCGGCCCAGGCCCGCACGCTCTGGGGGCCGGACTACTGCGGCTGGGCCCGTGCCCGGTTCCTCGAACGCGGCGGGGCCCCCGCACTGGGCCTGGAGGACCCGCTGGTCGACGTGGTGCGGCCGATCGCCGAGCACTACGGCCTGGACGTCGACGAGGAGTTGCTCCTCGGCCAGTGGAGCGTCGACCCCACGCCGGCGTCGATGCGGCTGCGCACCGGGGCCCGCACGGTCGCGGTGCGCAGGGTGCCGTACACGGGCGTCGGTGCCGTGCCCGAATGGCTGCACCGCGCGCCAAAGCGGCCGCGGGTGGCGCTCTCCCTGGGGATGTCCGGCCGGCTGTTCCACACCAACGCGGCCATGATCGCCGATATGCTGGAGACGGTCGGCGGTCTGGACGCCGAGGTGGTGGCCACACTGAACGAAGCGCAGCTGGCCGGTCAGCACGTACCGGACAACGTCCGTACGGTCGACTATCTGCCGCTCAACCAGCTGTTGCCCAGCTGCTCGGCGATCATCCACCACGGCGGTGGCGGCACGCTGTCCGCGGCCGTGGCCCACCAGGTGCCGCAACTCGTCCTGCGTGACGAGGGGGTGGAGGGGCCGGCCTACGCCAGGTACCTCACCGACCGCGGCGCGGGCCTGACCCTCGACCACAAGGAGCAGTCCCCTCAGGAGATGCGCGCCAGGATCCAGCGGGTCCTCCAGGAGCCGCGGTTCCGGGCCGGTGCGGACACACTGCACGCCGACTGGCTCGCCACACCGAGCCCGCACGACGTCGTCCCGGTCCTGGAAGGGCTGACCGCGCGGTATCGCCGCCGGTAGTGACCAGGGACCCGACGCGGCCCGTCGCCATGCACACCGGCGGCGGGCCGCGTCGTGGCCATGCCCGGGGCCGGGGCCGGGGCCGAAAGCGACTGTCGGGCTTTCGGCTTTTGCTTCCGGCTTCCGGCTTCCGGCTTCCGGCTTCCGGCTTCCGGCTTCCGGCTTCCGGCTTCCGGCAGCAACGCCGACGCCGCCCGGATGCGGGTCCGAGCGGCGCTGACAGCACTTCGGGCGGGAGCGGTCCCGCCGTGCGGCTCTAGGGCCGGGCCGCGATGAACTCCTTGACCGAGGAGATCACGTAGTCGAGCATCTCGTCGGTGAGACCCGGGTAGACGCCGATCCAGAAGGAGCCCAGGGTGACGATGTCACTGTTGGTCAACTCCCCTACCACTCGGTGCGGTTGGTCCGCGTAGGCGGGATGCCGGGTCAGGTTGCCGGCGAACAGCCGACGGGTGCCGATCTTCCGTTCCTCCAGGAACGCCACCAGTTCGGCCGCGCCGAAAGGTGCCTGGGGATCGACGGTGAGCACGAAGCCGAACCAGCTCGGGTCACTGCGCGGCGTGCTCTCGGGAAGGACCAGGTGCGGAAGCCCGTCCAGCCCTTCGCGCAGCCGTCGCCAGTTGCGCCGGCGCGCGTCCACGAAGCGGTCCAGTTTGTCGAGCTGGGTGAGCCCGAGCGCCGCCTGCAGGTCGGTGGCTTTGAGGTTGTAACCGACGTGGGAGTAGATGTACTTGTGGTCGTAACCGGCGGGCAGCGTGCCCAGCTGGTACTTGAACCGCTTGAGGCAGGTGTCGCTCACACCGGGCTCGCACCAGCAGTCACGGCCCCAGTCGCGCAGCGACTCCACCACCCGGGCCAGCACCAGGTTGGAGGTGAGGACGCAGCCGCCCTCCCCCATCGCCAGGTGGTGCGCGGGGTAGAAGCTGACGGTGGACAGGTCACCGAAGGTGCCCGTGGGCCTCCCGTCGTAGGTGGCGCCGACCGCGTCGCAGTTGTCCTCGATCAGGAACAGATCGTGCTGGGTCGCCAGTTCGGCGAGCTCCGCGACCGCGTAGGGATTCCCCAGGGTGTGGGCGATGATGATCGCGCGGGTCCGGGGGCCTATCGCCTCGGCCACCCGCTCCACCGTCGTGTTGTACGTGCCGAGCTCGATGTCGACGAAGACCGGGACCAGGCCGTTCTGCAGGATCGGGTTCACCGTGGTGGGGAAGCCCGCGGCCACGGTGATCACCTCGTCGCCGGGCCGGAGCCGGCGGTCCTCCAGGAGGTGCGAGGTCAGCGCCGAGACCGCCAGGAGGTTCGCGGAGGACCCGGAGTTCACCAGGTGCGCCTTGCGGCGTTTCAGCTTCTTGGCGAACGCCGACTCGAACGTGCGTGAGCTCGGACCCGCCGCGATCCGCATCTCCAGCGCGGCCTCGACCAGCGCAAGCCGGTCCTCCTCCTCGAGCACCGCGCCGGACGGCCAGATCTCCGTCACGCCGGGAGTGAACGGCTCGGCCGAGTCGGCTGCTGCCTGGTGGTACGCCCGCACCGCGTCCAGGACCGATGCCTTGTGATCGCTCATGTCTGTGCCTCTTCCCTCTCTTCTCCGCGTACTGGTACGCATGCCGTGTCGAGCAGGTCTCGCAGCGATCGGTCCAGATCACGGTGTGGCTGCCAGCCGAGCAGGCGCCGGGCCTTGGAGACGTCCAGCCGCTGCCACTGCGCGTCCTCACGCAGTGAGCGGCCGTCCGCGTCCTCGACGACCTCGACGGGCAGACCGCTCAGCGCGACCATGCGGGCGACCAGGTGCCGCATCCGCACCGCCTCGCCCCGGCCGATGTTGACGATCTGTCCGTTCACCGCGGACAGCGGGGCGGCCGCCGCCGCCAGTACCGCGTCGGCCACGTCCCGGGCGTCCACGAAGTCACGCCGGACGGCCAGCGTCCGGAACCTCAGGGCCGCGGGGGTCTCCCCCCGGTCCTGTGCCCGCGCCGCCTCCACGAGGTGGTCGGCCACCTGCCGGAGCAGGCTGCCCCGGGGGGTCCCGGGCCCGGACACGTTGGCGAGGCGCAGCACGACCCCGTCCGCCTCGCCCACCGCGACGGCGCGCAGGACGGAGCGGGTGCCGAGGAGCTTGGTCCGTCCGTACGGCGTACTCGGCGCGGCCGGGTGCTCCTCCGCCGTGCTCGTCCCGGCACGGCCGGGCCCGTACTCGTGGACGCTGCCCAGATGGATCAGTCGCGGCCGGTGGTCCTGTGCGGCGAGGACGCCGACGAGCCGGTCGACCAGCTCGGCGTTCCCCTCCGCCATCTGCCGTTCGTCGGCCCGCCAGGCCCGTCCGGCGGCGTTGACGACCACGTGGGGCCGGATACGCGCCAGCAGGGCGGCGAGGCTGCGCAGCCCGGAGTCCTCGGTGAGGTCGGTGTGTGTGGCGTCGGACCGTGACACCGGCACCACCCGCGCCCCGGCGTCCTGGAACGCGCCGTGGATGTGACGTCCCAGGAAGCCGGTTCCGCCGAGGACCACCGCCCTCATCGTGCGCCCTCCGCGGACTTCGCCGCCTTCCACCAGTGCGGGTTGTCCCGGTACCAGTCGACGGTGTCGGCGAGCCCCTGCTCGAAGGGGGTCGACGGCAGATAGCCCAACTGCTCCCTGATCTTGGTGTCGTCCAGCGAGTAGCGCCGGTCGTGACCCTTGCGGTCGGCGACCCGGCGCAGCGCGGAGCGGTCGGCGCCGAGCAGCTCCAGGAGGCGGCCGGCGACCTCGGTGTTGGTCCGCTCGTTGCCGCCCCCCACGTTGTAGACCTCGCCGGCCCGGCCCTGGGTGAGGACCAGCTGGATCGCCCGGCAGTGGTCGTCGACGTGCAGCCACTCGCGGACATGGGCGCCGTCGCCGTACAGCGGGACGGGGCGGCCCTCCAGGAGGTTGGTGACGGCGAGCGGAATGAGCTTCTCGGGGTGCTGGTGGGGCCCGTAGTTGTTGGAGCACCGGGTGATGGACACGTCGAGGCCGTGCGTGCGCCAGAAGGAGCGGGCGATGAGGTCGGATCCCGCCTTGGACGCGGCATAGGGGGTGTTGGGCTCCAGCGGCCGTTCCTCCGTCCAGGACCCCTCCTCGATGGAGCCGTACACCTCGTCCGTGGAGATGTGGACCACCCGGCCGACACCGGTGCGCAGGCAGGCCGCGAGGAGGTTCTCGGTACCTGCCACGTTGGTCCGCACGAAGTCGGATCCCGAGTCGATGGAACGGTCGACATGCGATTCGGCGGCGAAGTGGACCACGGCGTCGTGGCCGGGCAGCAGGTCGAGGAGGAGCGGCAGGTCGCAGATGTCCCCCCGGACGAAGTCGAGGCGGGGGTGGGTGTCCGGAAGGTTGTCGCGGTTTCCGGCGTAGGTGAGCTTGTCCACGACGGTGATCCGGGCGTCCTCGTACTGCGGGTACCCGCCCGCCAGCATGGTGCGCACGTAGTGGGAGCCGATGAAGCCGGCGGCGCCGGTGACCAGGATCCTCATGCGCCCACCCCGGCCGGGACGCGTCCGTCGAGCTGCCACGGCGTGAGGATCCCGGCCGTGCGGGCCTCGGCCAGAGTGGGCGCGCCCGCGTCCTTCTCGGACATCACCGGTGGTTCCGAAAACCCCCACGGCAGGGCCAGTTCCGGGTCGAGCGGCTGGATGTGCACCTGAGTGCCGGGCACGTAGGCGCTGGACACGACGTAGCTGATGCAGGTGTCGTCGGCGAGCGCCAGGAATCCGTGGCCGACGCCCTCGGGGACGTAGACGCACCGTCCTGACTCGGCGTCCAGTTCGACCACCGCGTGGCGGCCGAACGCCGGCGAGCCCACCCGCAGGTCCACCACGATGTCACGCAGGGCGCCGCGCACGCAGGTGACGTATTTCGCCTGCCCAGGGGGTGTGCTCACACTGTGTATGCCCCGCAGCGTGCCGCGGCGGGAGACCGAGTAGTTGATCTGGCGCGGCACGAACGGGTACCCCAGCACCCGTTCCAGCTCGTCCGCGCGCAGGGACTCGTAGAAGTTGCCTCGGTCGTCCCTGATCTGTTCCGGGGTGATGACGTACGCCCCGGGGACTGCTGTCTCTTCGACACGCACGGGTCCGGTCACCTTTCCTTTCCTGCTCTGTCGGTGGGCCGCGCCGGCGCACCGGTGGTCGCGTGGGCCTCGCTCATGCTGGCCGGATCCGCTGGACGCTTCCTCGAGAGACGGTGCATCCCCGGGGCGTCCGCCCGTACGGCCGAGACGCCGACCGTGGCGCTGTGCGTCCTGACGTCGTCGATGTCGTAGACGACGGTCACGCCCGTACTGGTGAAGGTGTCTCCCGAACGGACGGCCCGCTGGTCGATGTCGACCCAGCCGATCCGGGCCCCGCTCCCGTCGAGCAGCAGCTCGGCGATCCGGTACGAGAACCGGTCCGGCCCGGTGACGGTCCAGGTTCCCGCGCCGACGCCCCCGGAGACGAGAAAAGCCCGGCCGCCCGGGGTGAAGTGGAACGTGCTCGACGCCGTCCCTGAAGGTCGTTCGACCTGTGCCGTCCAGGCACCGGCCACCGTTTCGGACACCGGTGTGTCTGCCATCCGCCTGCCACCTCCTGGTCGCGGGCCCGGGTCGGGGGTCTCAGGGTGCGAGGGCAGCCTCGACCGGCACTGGAGTACGCGGTGTGTGCAGCGGGGCTCAAGAGTGCGTCTAGCCCGCTGGCGCAGGGTGCTCCCACAGAGAATCCGCACGGCACCCAACGGAGGAATTCAATGAGTCGCACAGGTATCAAGGGCAGCAGGTCCCGGGCGCTGGCTGCCGCAACCGCCGCGGCCCTGCTGGTGCTCCCCCTCGTCGGCGCGACCACCGCACAGGCCCAGGGCGGGACGTCGAGATCCGCCGCCACGCAGGCCGCGGCCAACGTGGCGGGCACCTGGGCGGTACACGTCCACATACCCGGCAGCCCGGACGTCGTGACCAACATTCACTTCACCCCGGGCGGGATCGCGTTCGCCGCCTCGTCGGGTGGTTCGGGCCCCTGGGTCAAGACCAGCACCAACCACTACTCGTACCGCCTCGCGGAGCCGATGTTCGACGCGAACGGGACCTACCTCGGGCGTCTGGACGTCAAGCAGAACATCGTGGTCAGCGGCGACACCTTCACGGGTTCCGGTGAGACCAAGGTCTACGACGTGAACGACACCCTGACGGCCACGGTGCCCGTCACGGAGGACGCCACCCGGGCCTGAACCCCGGCCGCGACGGCCCCGCCCTCGTCCCCCACGGGAGACGAGGGCGGGGCCGTCGCGCTGTCCGCACCACCCGCGCCACATGCGGAAGGCCCGGCCATGCGTCCCGGGGGACGCGTGGCCGGGCCCTGGCCCGCTCGGTCAGTTGACGCCCGCGCCCTGCGGCGCGGTCTCCTGCCCCGGCGCGTCCGGCGTCACCGGCACGGCCGCCGAAGAGGCGGGGCGGCTCCACCTGCGCATGAGCGGCCGCTCGACAAGGCCGTGCAGCGCCCAGGCGAGAACCAGACTGATCGCGACCGTGAGACCGACATCCAGCAGCGCTTGTGGACCACTCCACTTCTCCATCCAGAACTCGGGGTACGCGGTTCCGATCGGCCCGTAGGTGACCACCAGGAAGTGCACGATGTAGAAGGCGTACGACACTTCGCCCAGCCAGACCATGACCCGGCCCCCGAACGGGGTGCGCCGGCCGCGCTGGTCCGCGGTGGCGGCGGAGGCGATCAGCAGCGCCAGCGGCAGCGCGGTCGGCGCCACCCGGCCGTACTCGCCCGGCAGTTGGGACGCGAGGGCGAACGCGGCGACGGTCAGGAGCAGCGACCAGCCGAGGCCCAGGTTGATCCAGCGTCGGGTCAGCACGACGCGGGCGATCAGGATGCCCAGCACGAACTCGAGGAGCCGGGTGAGGGGGAAGTAGTAGACGAACCAGTACTTCCACCAGGGAATGGGATCGAACTGCATCCGCGGTGCGTTGGGAAGCAGTTCGGCGAGGAACGGCACCGCGATGATCGCCAGCGTGATGGCGCCCACCCAGCGCCACAGGCGGGCCGGCTCGATGCGCCGGATGAGCAACAGCAGCCAGGGGAACGCCAGATAGAAGAGCACCTCACAGGCGAGCGACCAGCTGGGGGTGTTGGTGCCCGGGCCCTGGATCACGTCGAAGTCCGGTATCCAGCTCTGCACCAGGAACATGGTGGGCACGGTGTTGGCGACCGTGACGGCGATTCCCGCGTACAGCATCAGAAGCACCGTGGCCGTCAGCGTGACCAGGTGGTTGGGGAAGATCTTCACCACTCGGCGGCGCCAGAACCGCATGCGGGTGTCTCCCGGCCGGGCCACCCAGGTGAGCACGAACCCACTGAGGATGAAGAAGAAGGAGACTCCCTTGTTGCCCGCGCCGAACAGGTACTGCGAATAGCTCTCCCCGGAGCCCCCCATGCGTACGAGCAGGAATCCGCCCGCGTGCGACAGCACCACGAGGAGCGCGGCGACGAAGCGGAGACCGGTGAGAGAGGGGAGCCGGGATTGTTCTCCGGCCCCGGTGGACGGGACATGTGACGCTGACATGGAGCGCCTCCTTCACTGCCGAGCGTCGTTGGGTTGGCCGGCGTCCGACGTCGTGGGCGGAAAGCCGGAGCCACAACGTCCCCCAGGACTGTGGATACCGGCTCGAATATCTGTGGAGTCGCCCGGCCGGACCCCCCGCGCCTCCCGGCGCGCACGCCTGAGGCCGCCCACCTGGTCGGTGGGCGGCCTCGGGTCAGGTGGTTCAGACGGCGAGCTCCTCCACTCCGGCAGCCGGCGCCGTCTCGCCCCGGTTCACGGACCTGGGCAGCGCGAACATCAGCGCGAAGACCAGCGCCAGGCCCCCGGCCACCCACCACAGGGCATGGGTGAAGGCGTCGGAGAAGACGTCGCCGACGGGCCTGCGGGCCGCCTGGCCGGAGTCGACGACGGAGAAGAACACCACGGCGACGAGGCCGAGGCCCAGTGCCAGCCCGAGTTGGTTGATGGTGTTGATGAGCCCGGACGCCGACCCCGCGTGCTCCGTGGGCACCTCCGACAGCACCGCGTCCGTGATGGGGGCGATGATCAGGCCCATGCCGAGCCCCATCACCACCAGGGGCGGCAGCATCTGCCAGCTGGTGATGGCGCTGCCCTGCTGATCGGCCTCCCAGATGTACAGCAGCACGCCGACGAGCTTGACGAGCGCTCCGGCCTGCAACACCTTCCGCCCGAAGCGCGGCACGAGCATCTGCACGGACACGCCCGCGGAGACCGAGGCGGCGACCGAGAAGGGCACACCGGTCAGACCGGCGTGCAGCGGGGACCAGCCGAGGCCGAGCTGCATGTACAGGGTCCAGATCAGGAAGAAGATCCCGGAGATCACCCCGTACGTGAGCTGTACGCCGATGCCCGCCGCGAAGCTCTTCACCTTGAACAGCGACAGCTCCACCAGCGGTGAGCCGTCGCGCGTCTTCTTGGCACGCTCGTACAGGACGAAGACGACGAACACGAGCACGGCGGCGCCCATCGAGAGGAAGCCCCACAGCGGCCAGCCCAGCTCCCTGCCCTGCATCAGCGGGTAGAGGAGCAACAGCAGTCCGACGCTGGCCAGCGCCACGCCGACCAGGTCGAGGCGGAGCGCCTGCGGGGCCCGGGACTCACTGATGTAGCGCCGTCCGAGCACGAGGCCGGCGATGCCGACCGGCAGGTTGACGAGGAAGATCGGACGCCACTCCAGCCCGAAGAGGTTCCACTCGGTGAGCAGCGCGCCGATCATGGGGCCGGCGACGGCGCCGAGGCCGATCATCGCGCCGAACATGCCGAAGACCTTGCCGCGCTCCTCCGCGGGGAAGGTGACGTGGATGATCGACAGCACCTGCGGCACCATCAGGGCGGCCATCGCCCCTTGCAGGAAGCGTGCGACGACCAGGGTCTCCGGGCCGGGCGCGAGACCGCAGACGGCGGAGACGATCGTGAAGCCGGCCATCCCGATGAGGAACAGCCGCTTGCGGCCGTAGATGTCCCCGAGCCTGCCGCCCGTGATCAGGCCGATGGCGAAGGCCAGGGCATACCCGGCAGTGATCCACTGGATCGAACTGAACGAGGCGCCCAGGTCCTCCTCGATGCGTGGCACGGCGACGTTGACGATCGTTACGTCGACCAGGTCCAGGAAGGACGCGGTCATCACCACGGCCAGAGCCAACCACCGTCGGCGGTCGGCCACTTGGCCGACAGATTCGTCGGAAGCGGAGTCCATGAGGCCTCTTCCCCTAGGAATGCAGAGACAGATATCAGGACGGAAGCGTTCCGCACTGCCCTCGACTCCGGCTCGCCGCAGCGTGGAGCAGGCCTTCGCGGGCGCCGCTGCGGCGGCGCCACCTGGTCGGGGCCCCGGCCCATCAGGGATTGAGCGATCCGCGACCACGCGCCCACAAGCTGCGTGCGCGGTGCGGCTCCGCCCTCGCAGCAACGCCGAGCCACCGGGACGCACGGCACGGTGGTCGTCGCTCCCGCGACGACCCCGCGAGGCTCTGAGGAGGGCTCTGATGAAAGCACTCGTGTTGGCCGGAGGCCTGGGCAGCCGGCTGCGCCCGTTCAGTCACTCCATGCCGAAGCAACTCATCCCGATCGCCAACAAACCGGTGCTCGCCCATGTGATGGACCAGCTGCGGGACATGGGCGTCACCCAGGTCGGGATCGTCGTGGGCAACCGAAGCAAGGACATCGTCTCGGCGCTCGGCGACGGCTCGGCGCTGGGCGTCCGGATCACCTACATCCCGCAGGACGAACCCCTGGGACTGGCCCACTGCGTCCGCATCGCCGGTGACTTCCTCGGCGAGGACGACGACTTCGTGATGGTCCTCGGCGACAACATGCTCGCCGACGGCGCGGCCGACCTGGCGGAGGACTTCCGCGCCCGCCGCCCGGCAGCCCAGGTCGTGGTGCGCAAGGTCGCCGATCCACGGGAGTTCGGCGTCGCGGAGGTGGACGAGAACGGCCGTGTGCTGCGGCTCGTGGAGAAGCCCGAGTTCCCCCGGAGCGACCTCGCGGTGATCGGCCTCTACTTCTTCACCCCGGCCATCCACGAGGCGGTCGCCGCCATCGAGCCGAGCGCACGGGGCGAACTGGAGATCACCGACGCGCTGCAGTGGCTGATCACCTCGGGGGCCGACGTCCAGGCCCGGGTCTACCCGGGTTTCTGGAAGGACACCGGCCGGGTCGAGGACGTCCTGGACTGCAACCGCAACCTCCTGGACCGCCTAGACCGGTCGGTGCTGGGCGCGGTCGACGAGAGCAGCGAACTGGTCGGGGCGGTCGTGGTCGAGCCCGGCGCTCGTGTGGTGCGCTCACGCGTCGTCGGGCCGGCGATCATCGGCGCCGGCTCCGTGGTGGCGGACAGCTGGGTCGGCCCGCACACCTCCATCGGCCGCGACTGCCGGCTCAGCGCGGCGGGCGTGGAGTACTCGATCATGCTGGACGGCGCCGCCGTCGACCGGGTGAGCGGCGTCAAGGGTTCCCTGATCGGCCGCGACGCCACGGTGAGCTCGGCCGTGCTCGACGACCACTACCGGCTGGTGGTCGGCGACCACTCGAGCGTGGAGGTCGCCGCCTGACACATGCCGGACGGCCGGTCACCGCTTCGCGGGTGAC